>NZ_JAWLID010000017.1:0-62031 GCF_033042495.1 Vibrio sp. EA2
GGAGCGACACACGAGGTTCGAACTCGTGACCTCAACCTTGGCAAGGTTGCGCTCTACCAACTGAGCTAGTGTCGCATGATTAACCGCTAGTGCGTTTAATCTTAATTTGGTTGCGGGGGCCGGATTTGAACCGACGACCTTCGGGTTATGAGCCCGACGAGCTACCAAGCTGCTCCACCCCGCGTCCGTATTTCATTGTTAAGCACAATGAGAGCTATCAAACTGGAGCGACACACGAGGTTCGAACTCGTGACCTCAACCTTGGCAAGGTTGCGCTCTACCAACTGAGCTAGTGTCGCATTCACAACGTTTCCGTTGTTCAGGGCTGCGAATTATAAGAGCATTTTTTTGTGATGCAAGTCCTTCCTTCAAAAAAACTTTAATTTTTTACTGAATGGTGAAAAAGCAAGCAAAACAACCATAAATGACCACTATTTAGATCGCAGCCTTAACAATTAAATCTTAAAGATCGTCTCACGATAGTACTTCAGTTCAGCAATAGACTCACGTATATCATCTAACGCTAAATGTGTGCCCTGTTTCGAAAAACCATCTAATACTTCTGGTTTCCATCGACGAGTGAGCTCTTTAAGTGTGCTGACATCCAAATAGCGGTAGTGGAAGTATTCTTCTAGTTCTGGCATGTGCTTGTACAGGAAACGACGATCTTGACCAATGCTGTTACCACAAATTGGTGAAGCCCCCTTAGGCACCCACTGCTCCAGGAAAGCAATGGTTTGAGCAACGGCATCTTGTTCAGAAGTTTTGCTGCTACGGACACGCTCAACCAAACCACTTGCAGTATGAGTATTGGTGCACCAGTCATCCATTTTATCCAGTTCATCTTCTGGTTGATGGACTGCAAGTACTGGCCCTTCAGCCAGAATATTTAATTCGCTATCGGTGACAATAGAAGCAATTTCTATGATTTTGTGTGTTTCAGGATCGAGCCCTGTCATCTCTAAATCAACCCATATCAGGTTTTGATCGCTAAAGGACATGGTTACGCCGCCTATTTGTTTATCGATAAAAAAGGTACTATACCTCAAAATACTTGCAACACGATACTCACTAACTTGAGTCGCGATCGCGCTCAATAGCTTGAGTTAACTCATATTAAGTACAAAATTGTGGCGAAAAAGAAAAAGTTAACCAAAGGTCAGGTACGACGCGTTCGTAACAACCAACAGAAACGTTTGAAGAAACAAGATGAGTCCATCCAATGGGATGAGGCCATGCTAGGCTCGAGTAAACAGGGCTTGGTGATCACCCGTTTTGGCCAACATGCTGATATTGAAGATTTAGATACGGGGCAAGTTCAACGCTGTAACCTTCGTCGCGGTATCGAATCTCTGGTTTCTGGAGACCGAGTATTGTGGCGAGAAGGCCTTGAATCAATGGCCGGAATTTCTGGTGTGGTAGAAGCCGTAGAGCCTCGAACTTCAATGCTGACTCGTCCGGACTATTACGATGGGCTCAAACCCGTCGCGGCGAACATTGACCAGATGGTGATCGTATCTTCCGTATTGCCTGAGCTTTCACTTAACATCATCGACCGTTACTTGGTTGCGGCAGAGACACTCAGCATTGCGCCTTTATTGGTTCTGAACAAAGTCGACCTGCTTGAAGCTGACGATCGTGCAATGTACGAAGAGTGGCTGAAAGAATACCAGCGCATTGGCTACAAGGTGATGTTTGTCAGTAAAAAATCCGGCGAAGGCATTGAGGAGCTAGAAGCTCAGTTACGTGATCGCATCAATATCTTTGTTGGTCAATCTGGTGTGGGTAAATCCAGCCTCGTTAATGCACTTATGCCAGAATTAGAGCAAGAAGTGGAAGAGGGCGAAGTTTCTGAAAACTCAGGATTAGGCCAACACACCACGACGGCTGCGCGTCTGTACCACATTCCTACAGGTGGCGATCTGATTGACTCCCCTGGGGTGCGTGAGTTTGGCCTATGGCATTTAGAAGCCGACGAAGTAACCAAAGCATTCATTGAGTTCCGCCCATACCTTGGCGGCTGCAAATTCCGAGACTGTAAGCACAATGATGACCCTGGCTGTATTCTGCGAGAAGCCGTGGAGAAGGGTGAAATCAGTGAAGTTCGATTTGAAAACTACCATCGAATCCTCGAAAGCATGGTCGAGAATAAGGCAAACCGTCAATATTCACGCAATAAGAAAGCGGATCTGTAACCAGATTGTCGCCGCAACTGTGTAATAATTCTTCACCGGATACTGACAAGTAAATTAAATTTCAGTAACATCACGCGCCCTAACGCGTGTATCTAACAGAAGTATCGGAATTAAAGATGGACAAGATTAAAGTTGGACTGCAGTACTGGATCCCACAACATGGCTTAACCCGCCTGATGGGCAAACTGGCTTCAGCAAAAGCTGGCGGTCTGACAACAGCAGTCATTCGCTGGTTTATCAAACATTATAATGTCAACATGGACGAGGCGAAGCACTCCGACCCTAAGCACTTTAAAACGTTCAACGAGTTTTTTGTTCGTGAACTTAAAGAAGGCGCGCGTCCGATTACAGAAGACGAATCGGTGATCACTCACCCTGCGGATGCTTGTGTCAGTCAGTTTGGCCCAATTGAAAATGGTCAATTGATCCAGGCAAAAGGCCACTACTTTTCTGCACAAGAACTGCTTGGCGGTGATGCAAAACTGGCAGAAGAGTTCCAAGAAGGCTCATTTGCAACGCTATACCTGTCACCTCGTGACTACCACCGTGTACACATGCCATGTGACGGCACTCTGCGTCAGATGATTTACGTTCCGGGCGAGCTGTTCTCAGTAAACCCACTGACAGCAGAAAACGTACCAAACCTCTTTGCACGTAACGAACGCGTCGTTTGTATTTTCGATACCGAGTTTGGCCCAATGGCTCAGGTACTAGTTGGCGCAACCATCGTAGGCAGTATTGAGCAGGTTTGGGCTGGTACGATTACACCTCCTCGCGGCAATACCATTTACAAATGGGACTACCCTGCAGAAGGTACCAAAGCGGTCACCCTGAAGAAAGGTGAAGAGATGGGTCGCTTTAAGCTGGGCTCAACCGTTATCAACTTGTTCGCGAAAGATGCCATCACATTCGATGAAAGCATGGATAACGGCAAAACAACGCTAATGGGCACTCCTTACGCTCACAAACAGTAACCGTCCCGATAAATCAATGATTTCAATAGCCTCCACATTCGGAGGCTTTTTTATTGATAAAAAACAAAACTCTGTTCGAAATTCAGCCTGACATATTCAAACTCATACTTGCCTCTAAGTACTTAAAAGCGCAATAAATTAATCTGTGCAATGGAGTGACTATTTAAAGGGGCGACCAATGCCAAAGATGAGTGTGAGTACGCTGGTCAAATTGCTGGTGTGTTTTTTGATTCCACTGGGTGTCTTAATGATGCCGATCGACGCTATTCCTATTGATGATCTGACTTTAATTCAACATCGTTTACTGGCTATTTTCCTTCTTGCCGCCCTGCTTTGGGTGCTGGAACCCGTTCCTGTTTTTGCCACCTCCATCCTGATCATCGCCCTTGAACTTATCATGATCTCCGATAAAGGATTGCATCTCTTTCGAGTACCGCCAGCTGGTCACGACCTCGGTGATCTGATCGCCTACACCGACATTTTTTCCGCTTTCTCGTCCCCGATCATCATTCTTTTTATGGGTGGTTTTGCACTCGCCATTGCAGCGTCAAAGTACGATCTCGACAACAATCTGGCGCGTGTTCTGCTCAAACCCTTTGGTACACAACCTAAATTCATCATGCTTGGCCTGATGCTGATCACCGCTGTATTCTCTATGTTTATGTCCAATACTGCGACAACCGTGATGATGCTGGCTCTATTGGGTCCAATTGTCGCTTCCGCGCCTAAGGGTGACTTAGGCATTAAAGCACTGGTGTTATGTATTCCTATCGCCGCAAACACTGGTGGTATCGCAACACCGATAGGTACGCCACCCAATGCGATTGCTCTGCAGTACCTGACTGGTGAAAACAGCATCGACTTTCTCAGCTGGATGATGATGGGTTTACCTTTTGTTTTAATACAACTCACCATCGCCTGGTTCTTACTGCAAAAGCTTTTTCCCTCGAGTGAAGCTGAGATGAAGCTGAAGCTAGATGGAACCTTTAAAAGGAGCTGGCGTGCCTATGTGGTTTACGTAACGTTTGCTCTTACTATCCTGTTGTGGATGACAACCAAAGCCCACGGCATGAACACCTATGTGGTCGCTATTATCCCACTGGCGATCTTCACCTTAACGGGCATCATGGGCAAAGAAGAGCTGAAATTAATTAACTGGGATGTGCTGTGGCTCGTTGCCGGTGGTATTGCTATTGGTATTGCACTCGATAAAACGGGCCTAGCTGAAGCCTTAGCCCATGCGATTAACTACGAAGCACTCTCTCCGTTTGCCGTTGTGATCGCGATATCGGTTATCTGCTGGCTAATGGCAAACTTTATGTCCAATACCGCGACGGCGAACTTGTTAATGCCAATTGCGGCGGCTATCGGTGTATCCATGCCAAGCCTGGCTTCTATTGGTGGGCTCCAGGGCTTGCTGGTCGTGGTGGCCTTCTCTGCATCACTGGGCATGATTTTACCCGTCTCTACGCCACCGAACTCTCTGGCTTACTCGACAGGCTTAATCGAAAGTAAAGACATGGCAAAAGTCGGTCTTATCCTTGGATTAGTCGGCTTGTTTATCGTTTATGGTGCCGTACTTATCCTGTTTTAGGTATCAACCCAAAAAACGTTGGTTACGTTACAGAACCAGACTGACACTTCACAAAAAGCAGCGGAATAAGCTGCTTTTTCTTTACCACTAACTTGTTCTTTTACATCGATACAATTTAATGCATATTAATGCCCCCTCCCGAACCAACAGGACTTTACTCAATTATGGGTTATGAATGGCTAGCACTTTGTGCTGCATTTTTATGGGCGATCTCTAGCCTGATTTCCGTCATTCCAGCGCAGCACATGGGTGCATTCGCCTATAGCCGCTGGCGTATGGGGTGTACGGCGGTGATCCTTTCGACCATGGCTTGGGTAACCGGAGGTTGGTTAAGTGTGTCGGTGGAGCACATCACGCCAATGATGGCCTCTGGCTTAATTGGTATCTTCATCGGCGATACTGCCCTGTTCGCCTGTATGAACCGCATGGGGCCACGGCAAGCAGGTTTGCTGTTCTCCTGTCATGCCGTATTCTCAACCATCCTTGGGTACTTCCTGTTTAGTGAAAGCATGACCTCGATGGAATTGCTCGGCGCTGCATTGGTATTCAGTGGTGTTGTGATGGCCATATTCTTTGGTCGGCGCGGACAAACCAACAATGTCCTGGAAGAAGTCAAAGGCAACATTTGGTTAGGCTTAGGGTTAGGCCTCACTGCGGCGTTATGTCAGGCGCTTGGTGGCATTATTGCCAAGCCAGTGATGCAAACCAGCGTAGACCCTGTTGCAGCCTCTGCGATTCGTATGATCAGCGCTTTTGTCGCACACTGCTTGTTGCTGGTTATCGGAGTAAAAGTCGCCAAGCCAACACAACATATTACCTGGCGTGTTTTTGGCATTACCGCTTTGAACGGTTTTCTTGCCATGGCGGTGGGAATGACATTAATTCTTTACGCGCTGCGTGAAGGGAATGTCGGTATGGTGGCACTCTTGTCCTCGACGACGCCAATCATGCTGCTGCCCCTGCTCTGGGTGTATACCAAGCGCAGACCAAATAGATTTGCCTGGCTGGGCGCCGCTCTGGCGGTGATTGGGGCGGGGATTTTGGTCCAGTAGAATTCCCACAATCTCGAGACACAAAAAAGCCCGAGATCAACTCGGGCTTTTATCATTCAGCATTTCAGTTAATTACTTAACTAGAATGTCACCAGACATTTCTGCAGGAATTTCCAGGCCAGCAAGAGAAAGCATAGTTGGCGCTAGATCAGACAGTTTACCGCCGTCTTTAAACTCTACCGCTTTGTCACCTACGTAGATTAGAGGTACTGGTAGGTTTGTGTGTGCAGTGTGAGTACCACCAGTTTGCGGGTCAACCATCATTTCTGCGTTACCGTGGTCTGCCGTGATCAGTAGCTGACCGCCCGCTTCTTTGATAGCTTCAACCACTTTGCCCACGCTTTCGTCTAGCGCTTCGATCGCTTTTTCAGCCGCTTCGTAAACACCAGTGTGACCAACCATGTCTGCGTTCGGGTAGTTACAGATGATAGTGTCGTATTTACCAGATTTAATAGCCGCTACCAGCTTCTCAGTTAGCTCTGGAGAGCTCATTTCTGGTTGAAGGTCGTAAGTTGCTACTTTTGGAGAAGCAACAAGTTGACGCTCTTCACCGTCAAATTCACTTTCAACACCACCGTTGAAGAAGAAAGTCACGTGCGCGTATTTCTCTGTTTCAGAGATACGTAGCTGAGTTTGACCTTGCTTAGACAACCACTCACCGTAGGTGTTTTCTAGAGACGCAGGTGGGAATGCGATCGCTAGAGGGATATCTGCTGCGTATTGAGTCAGCATCACGAAGTTAAGTGATGGGAATACTTCGCGCTCAAAACCGTCGAATTCAGGTACGAATGCGCGTGTGATTTGACGTGCACGGTCAGCACGGTAGTTCATGAAGATAACGGCATCGCCATCTTGCATGATTGCATCTTCTTCGCCTTCCGCTTTGATTGCTGTTGCTTTTACAAACTCATCGTTTTCTTCACGAGCGTAAGCCGCTTCCAAACCTGCTACTGCTGTTTCTGCTGTGAACTCAGCTTTCGCTTGAGTAAGAAGATCGTAAGCAACTTGAACACGCTCCCAGTTATTGTCACGGTCCATTGCGTAGTAACGACCCACTAGAGAAGCAACGCGGCCTTTACCTAGTTTCGCGAATAGATCTTGGAAACGTTGTAGCGAGTTTTCTGCACTACGTGGTGGTGTGTCACGACCGTCCAGGAAGCAGTGTAGGTAGATTTTTTCTGCGCCACGAGCAGCTGCCATTTCAACCGCAGCGTAGATGTGATCTTCGTGAGAGTGTACGCCACCAGGAGACATCAGACCCATGATGTGTACGGCCTTCTCAGCTTTCACAGCGGCGTCGATAGCTTCAACCAACGCTGGCGTTTCTGCGAACTCGCCGTCAGCGATAGACTTAGTAATACGAGTTAGGTCTTGGTATACAACGCGACCTGCGCCAATGTTAGTGTGACCAACTTCTGAGTTACCCATTTGACCATCAGGAAGGCCAACATCCATACCTGAAGCAGAGATTAGAGTATTTGGGTTATTCGCAATCAATGCATCCATAACTGGCGTTTTCGCATTTGCAATTGCGTTACTTGCTGTGTCTTCACGGTAACCGTAACCGTCAAGGATAACTAGAGCCAATGGCTTCTTAGCTGACATAGTGATGACCTCATCAAATTTAGTAACTTTTGGCGTAGGGCTTCACTGCCCTATCTAACCTTGAAACAAAACTAGCGTAATTTTACTACACTTTTTAACCAAAACTGTAGGGTAAGATCAAATATTGTTTGCGATTTATCGTTGTTATCTTACAAGTTTAGGAAACAACGAGTCTCTGTCAGCAAACCTGTCCAACAAGCATAGTCACTCCCCACAAGCTTTGTACACCCGGTCGATATTCGATTTTTACGTCCGATTTTAGCAGTAGAGCTTTCTAAGCGAGTCGCGTTTTAGACATGTGTTGCTGCTTGAAAGACCAAACCTATTGCTTATTGTTCTCCTTTTCCTGAAAAACAGAAGTCACTTAGACCAATAGCTACAATAGGAAATGTTGATGAATAAAGCCACGACCAGTGGCAGGGTAATTCTGGCTTGATGAATTTGTAGAGATCTCAATTATTCGTTAGAAAATTTTAACCCTCTCGCCTAAGAGGCCTAACCTCGCTATACTCCTGCTTTAATTTTCCGCCAACAGTGCAAGAGCTCAAGACATGCAAGAGTATATTGATTTTTTCCAACAGAACATGATTCTATCTTTGGTTTGGGTAGGTCTTCTTATCGCATTTATCCTGAATATCGTGAAGTCAGCGACAGCAGCCTATAAAGAAATCAACGTAAACCAACTGACTCACCTCATTAACCGTGAAAATGGTGTTGTGGTGGACATTCGTACTAAAGATGAATTCAAACAAGGTCATATCACTGACTCACTTCACATTTTACCGTCAGATATCAAATCGGGTAGCTTCGGTAGCCTTGAAAACCATAAATCAGACCCAATCATCCTAGTATGCAAGACGGGCCAAACCGCTCAGGAGAGCGCAAACCTACTAGCAAAAGCAGGCTTTACCAACGTAAGCCTACTGAAAAACGGTTTGGTTGCATGGAACGAAGCGAACCTTCCTTTAGTACGCGGTAAAAAGTAGTACGTGGTAACAAGCAAGACTCGCCTTCATCGCAACTGAATGCCTCGTGAATAAAAACTGAGCAAATAGAAAGCAGTTGAAGCCTTAAGTTGTGACGCTTTGCACGTAATACACGCTTCATCTAGTCAAGGTAAACTTGCTCAGTTAGTCTCAGGACAAACCAGTTTTCTGGGTTTAGGCATTCTAAACCCAACCAATGTTTATTAAGGATTTAAAAATGGCAGAAGCTACACCACAAGATGCACAGCAAAACTTCGCAATTCAACGCATCTTCCTAAAAGATGTTTCTTTCGAAGCGCCTAACTCTCCAGTAGTCTTTCAAAAAGAGTGGAACCCAGACGTTAAACTCGATCTAGACACTCAAAGCCGTGAGCTTGGTGAAGGCGTTTACGAAGTGGTTCTACGTCTGACAGTGACGGTTAAGAACGAAGAAGAAACAGCGTTCCTATGTGAAGTTCAACAAGGTGGTATCTTCACAGCTGAGCAAATGGAAGCTGGTCAACTAGCGCATTGCCTAGGTGCGTTCTGTCCTAACATCCTATTCCCATACGCTCGTGAAACTATCTCAAGCCTAGTGGTTAAAGGTACGTTCCCTCAACTGAACCTAGCACCAGTAAACTTTGACGCTCTGTTCATGAACTACCTACAACAGCAAGCTCAACAAGGTGAAGGCGAAGCTGAAGCGTAATTCACACTTTGTAAGTGACGTCTTTGGTTGAACACAACTAAAAGCGTCACATACCTAAGAAAATGCACAAAGCGTCCATCAAGTGATGCAATGTGCATTTTTTATTTCTGATAAGTTACTAAGGTCAACAAACCCTAGTTCCTAGCCTCTATAGAGCGTAAAATCTGGTGATAATGAACTAGATTCTACTAGAAGAATAACGATTAGGCGGTAGCATGACACAAGCAAATAGCAACAATGCTTACGGTAAAGACATCGCAATGACGGTAATTGGTGCGGGCTCCTACGGAACCTCGCTGGCAATTTCTCTTGCTCGTAATGGTGCAAACATCATTCTTTGGGGACACGAGCCTGAGCATATGGCACGCCTTGAAGCAGATCGTGCTAACCATGAATTCTTACCTGGCATCGATTTTCCAGAAAGCTTGATTATTGAATCGGATTTGGAAAAGGCCGTTCAGGCAAGTCGTGACTTGTTGGTTGTCGTTCCGAGCCATGTTTTTGGCATCGTACTGAAAAGCTGTAAACCTTTCTTGCGCGAAGACACTCGCATCTGCTGGGCAACCAAAGGTCTTGAGCCAGAAACAGGCCGCCTGCTAAAAGACGTTGCTTTTGACATCATCGGAGAAAGCTACTCGCTGGCAGTGTTGTCTGGCCCAACTTTCGCGAAAGAGCTGGCCATGGGGCTGCCAACGGCGATTTCCGTTGCCTCACCAGATGCTGAGTTTGTTGCTGATCTGCAAGAAAAAATCCACTGTAGCAAAACATTTCGCGTGTACGCCAACAGTGACTTCATTGGCATGCAGCTTGGTGGCGCAGTGAAAAATGTCATTGCGATCGGCGCTGGTATGTCAGACGGTATCGGGTTTGGTGCAAACGCACGTACTGCACTTATCACACGAGGTTTAGCCGAAATGTCTCGTTTGGGTGCAGCTCTGGGGGCAAAACCAGAAACCTTTATGGGTATGGCTGGTTTAGGTGACCTTGTCCTCACGTGTACCGATAACCAATCACGTAACCGTCGTTTTGGTTTGGCGTTAGGTCAAGGCAAAGATGTCGATACCGCGCAGGAAGAAATTGGTCAGGTTGTGGAAGGTTATCGCAACACCAAAGAGGTGTGGATGCTCTCTCAGCGCATGGGTGTTGAGATGCCGATTGTTGACCAAATTTATCAAGTATTGTATCAAGGGAAGGATGCGCGCCTGGCAGCGCAAGATTTACTTGCTCGTGACAAAAAGTCTGAAGGTAAATAGCACCCTAAAACCTTACCTGAGAATAGAAGTTGTCGGGTCACGGAAGAAGAAACACTCAGGATATTGAGAATGAAACACTGCGAAAAACAAAAAGTCTGGAACAAAATTGTTGCAGAAGCCCGCGAAATGTCAGAGCAGGAGCCAATGCTGGCCAGCTTTTACCACGCGACGATCATCAAACATGAGAGTCTTGGCGCTGCCCTGAGTTACATTTTGGCCAACAAATTAGACACAGCATCGATGCCAGCCATGGCAGTGAGGGAAGTCATTGAAGAGGCTTTTATCGCCGATCCCAATATTACCGACTGTGCGGCCTGCGATATTTGTGCAACAGTGAATCGTGACCCTGCGGTTTCTATGTACTCAATGCCCCTGCTGTATTTGAAAGGCTACCACGCGCTGCAAGGATATCGTGTAGCGAACTGGTTATGGTCACAGGGCCGACATGCACTGGCGACTTACCTGCAGAATCAAATTTCTGTTGCTTGTCAGGTAGATATTCACCCAGCTGCGCGTATTGGCTGTGGGATCATGCTCGACCACGCAACGGGTATCGTGATTGGTGAAACCGCTGTGGTCTCCGATGACGTATCTATCCTGCAGGACGTGACGCTCGGTGGTACGGGTAAAGAAAGTGGCGATCGCCACCCGAAAATCCGTGAAGGCGTGATGATCGGTGCGGGTGCAAAAATTCTCGGTAACATCGAAGTGGGTGAAGGGGCAAAAATTGGCTCTTGCTCTGTGGTATTACAACCGGTACCACCACACACTACCGTCGCAGGGGTACCAGCTAAAATCGTTGGCCGTCCAAAAACGGATAAGCCGTCGCTCGATATGGACCAAGGCTTTAATGGCAAATCTCAAAGCTTTATCCATGGAGATGGTATTTAATCACCCTCTAACTTTATATAACAACAATGTGGTAGGTAACTCTCAAGTGAGAAAACAAAATCAACCAGTGCTCCGCTCGGCTATTTTATTAACTTGTGCTTTATCTGCCACGTTCCCCATCACCTCTTCCGCTGTCAGCCAGCAAGAGCTTAAAGGCGTCTCTAGCGAAATTAATCGTCAGAAAAAAGCCCTGACCTCTCAAGAAAAGCAACTGAATGAACTGCAAAAGTCCTTGAAAGATCAGGAGCTTGGCATCTCAAGCTTAGAGCGAGAGATAAAACAGACCAAAGCAGAGCTCTCTCAAGCCGACAAAAACATCAACAGTTTAGAAGAAAAAATTGCCTTACAAGAGGGGCAACGTCAGGCTCAGGAAGAGGAGCTAAAACAACTGCTGCAAACCTATTACGTAACCGAGCGTGCGAAAGCTAATGGACACCTACTCAATCAAGGCGTGGAAGAAGATCGCATTAGCCAGTACTTTCAGCACTTGGCAAAAGCGCGCTCCAAAGTGATTGATGCCATTACCCAAACCACACAAAAGCTGGAACATAATAAAAACCAACTTGAGCTGGAAAAAGAACAGATTGAAAAACTGCTAAAACAACAATCTGAAAAACGGACTGCGCTGGCAAGCACGCAATCCAAACGTAAACAAACGCTGAGCAAAATTCAGAGCAGCATTAAAAACGATAAACGCTATCTGGCAGAGTTGCAGCGCAATGAAACGCGTCTTAAGGCAGAAATCGCTAAAGCCGCTAAGCGTAATGCCGTACCGATGGATGGGTTAGGCAAGCAGCGTGGCAAGCTACCATGGCCAATAAAAGGCAGTGTTCTGCATAACTTCGGCACGCGTCAGACTGGTCAGGTTAACTGGAAAGGTATGGTGCTATCGGCGAACTATGGTCAGCAAGTGAAAGCGGTTTATCCCGGTACTGTCGTATTCGCAGAGTACTTAAGAGGTTACGGCTTGGTGGTACTCCTCGACCACGGTAAAGGAGACATGACCCTTTACGGATACAATCAGGCACTAACGAAGAAAGAAGGCGATAGAGTGACGGCTGGTGAGGTCATTGCTCTTGCTGGTGACACCGGCGGCCAAGACAGAGCATCCCTCTACTTTGAGATTCGTCGTAACAGTGAAGCACAAAACCCGAAATCCTGGTTAAAGCGCCTGTAAGCAGAGATGCTACCAACAAAAAGAAAAGGAGCCGATGGCTCCTTTTCACGTAGAAGAACGAAATTAATTCGTTATGCGTAATACGTTTCAACCGCATCAATAAACGCACTCACGTCGTCTTTGCGTAGGGCATTGATTCCCGCTGCAGCCTCTCGACCACCACCTGTAGGAAACTGCCCACAAACCGCAACCGCACCTTGCTTGTTATTCAGTGGCGCACGCAAAGAAACGGTGTAGGTGCCATCAGCATTTTCGGTTAAAACAGCATGTGCCGAATCCGGATTCTGGTTTGCCAACCAGTTACCATAAACCCCACTGATGCGGCGTGACGCTGCATTATCTGGCAATTCAAACAGCTTCAGTTTGTCGCTTTCATGAGTTGCTGGGATAGCTTGGGCAGCATCCATATCTTGCTGATAAGCAGCTTGAAGCTGGTAGAATGGCGAAGCACTATCAGCAATCACATCAAATGGTGAAGCATATTGCTTCAACGCTTGATATAAATCAGCAGGATGAAAATGCAAGTCATCCACCTTGGAGCCATAACCATTGTAATTGATCAATGTGCCCAACTCTTTGAGTTGCGATTTTTGCTCAATAGAAAAGCCAGCTTGCTCAGCTAACTCATCGGCTTTGGCAATCAGGTTATCACCGTAAGCTGCAGTAATGGCCCAAGCATGAAAACGCCCCTGCAAAAGTTTATCCACAATTAGCGCGGTACACATATTCGCATCAAGATCGATGTGAGCATCTAAGTTACCATGCTGTGGAATATCGCCCGCTTTATGATGATCCGCGTAAAAAACATGAGCGCCCTGAGCCAAAGCATGTTCCAGACCTATCATGTTCTTTTCCATAGAAACATCGAGCACCGTCAGCTCATCCCCCGCTTGTACATCCACGGTTTCCACCAGCTTAATATCGCGTTTTACACCCGTGACTAATTTGGCTTCGAGAGGATCAGCCAAGCGCAATTGCAGTAGAGCGATAATGCCGTCTGCATCACCATTAAAAATGTCGTAATTCATTGAAATGATAATTCCTTTATCGAGAAGTTTTGCCCGAGTATCAATTGGGATTTTTCACCTATTGTGCGCAGCGTGTGCCACAAGTCAACTCAAGGTACGACTCGAAAGTGAGAGAGCGACTCTAAATTAAGCTTAAAATAATACGCAATTAGCCCTGCATAGCACTTACGCCATCTTCCAACAGTAATAGCTGCTCCAACCCTTGCTCCGTTGCGACTGGTTTTACCACATTGATCATCTGAAGCATGCCTTGTCGCACCATTTGCTCGGTAATATTGGATTTAGGTAGCATCGCAGATTGATAAGACAACCAACTGCAAGCAATTAAATGCAGCGTGCATACCAGCGAGGTTAACTGCTGCTGATCAACATCAAGCAATTTGAGGGCAACGAACTCCTGCATAATCGCAATCAGATTGGCTTGCAGTTTGTCCTGCACCTCAATGTATTGAGTATGAAGTTGTTCATCACGCGACAAAATCTCTGGTAAATTCGCGTAGAAAAAGCGGTACTTCCACATCAGCGTAAAGGTCGAATCTAGGTAGCTCTTCAGCATAGTCAGACTCTCTTGAGAGCCTTTAAGAGGAGTAAATCTTTCTAAAAGTTCTGCTGAATAAAGCGCAAAGATTTCGCGGACGATTTCTTGCTTGTTGCGAAAGTGGTAATAAAGATTACCTGGACTGATTTCGATGTGATCGGCAATGTGATTGGTGGTGATGTTTCGCTCACCATGTTGGTTAAACAACTCCAGTGCCGCGTAGACTATTTTGTCGCGCGTTTTCATTATTATCGTATTCCCTTTCCGTTAACGAATCGAGTATAGCGACTTCACCAACCTAGGTCGATAGAGGCTCCAAATACGATAACTTAGCAGACCAGTCAGAATCCCCGTGCCATTAGCGACAAGGTCTAACCAGGAGGTTTCTCTACCGACATAGCCTTGTAGCCATTCAATCATCGCGCTGAACATCAGAATACTCAATGCCAGCACCCAACGTTGGCGCCAATGACGAACACAACAACAGGCAACAAAAGCGAAGCTAGTGTATGCCATTAAATGTTGTAGCTTATCGAGGTAAGTAAAAGACCCCCACTTTTGCAGCTCTCCTGAGCTCAACGATAAATACGCAATGACGGCAGCGAAAGCGCAAATAATCAAACGCCCGATCATTCGGTTCATTGAATATCCTTATGCAATAGGGAACGGAAATGCAGTTACCTGATCAATATGATCACAGCCTAATGCCAACATGATGAGTCGATCAACCCCTAACGCTACACCTGCACAATCCGGTAATCCCGCTTCGAGCGCAGCAATAAGATGATAATCAATCGGCTGAGGCTTTATGCCCATTTCCAATCGTTTCATATTGTCTTGCTCAAAACGTGCAAGTTGCTCTTTAGGGTTATCTAACTCATGGAAACCATTAGCGAGTTCAATCCCTTTAAAATACACTTCAAAGCGATCAGCCACACGGCTATCTTGAGGGTTTATTTTTGCTAATGCCGCTTGCGATGCAGGAAAGTCATAAACAAATGCAGGCGCATCCTGACCGATCTTATTTTCAACACCAATACTAAACAGAAGTTGTAGTAAAGTATCGCGGTCATCTTCCGGCTCGGCAATATCACTAAGGCCCAATTTTCCAGCGACGACTTTGAGCTCTGACATCGAGCCTTCAAGTGGGCACACACCTAGAACATCAAGAAATGCCTGCTGGTAAGTCATGCGATGAGCTGCACCACAATTCAGCACACGTTGTAGCAACTCATCCATTTCGTCCATTAACTGATGGTGGTCAAAGCCGACTCGATACCATTCCAGCATGGTAAACTCTGGATTATGATGACGGCCATTCTCTTCGTTACGAAACGCTTTGTTGATCTGATAAATACAGCCACTGCCCGCCGCCAACAAACGTTTCATATGGAACTCAGGACTGGTCATAAAGAACAGTTTGCTGCCATCTGCATAACCAGGACCAACAAACTCAGTTTGAAAGGTATGCAAATGAATATCGGTAACCGTCGCGTGACTCATGGCAGGCGTATCCACTTCCATCACCTGTCGCTCGGCAAAAAATTGACGAATAATGGCGATTAACCTCGCACGTTGACGAAGTTGTTCAATGGAAGCAGTCGGTTGCCAGTTGGTTTGCATAACAAGTCTCTCGAAGCTTGGGATTAACGGCTAAAGTCGACATTCTACATGCTTTTTTCTTTTCGACGAGAACCGATTTTCACATTGCAATAACGGAACTTGAAGCAATAATTTTTCGTACTACAGAGCAATGTCAACACTCGCCACAAAACCTATTATCAACCTCGCCAACAACAAGCAACACTCCATTAACACTCAATAATTTCAGTTAGAGGTTACAAATACTCTCGCCGTGATAGTAATCACATAACCTATAATTTTTATGCTCTTAAGTGCATTACCAAAGAAAAAACCTAATTACATCAATATTTATCTCATACAGCTCCACTACACTAATCCCTACTACTTTTGGGGAGCGCATCTTAGAGCTCCCCTCACAATCACAATAACAAGCGGATTTCCGCAATCACTCACTGGAGGATAACTGTGCAAACTATCACCACAGATATCGCAGTCATCGGCGCTGGCGGCGCTGGTCTTCGTACTGCTATTGCAGCGGCAGAGGCAAACCCTGATTTAGAAGTTGCTCTGATTTCTAAAGTGTACCCTATGCGCTCACACACAGTCGCAGCGGAGGGTGGCTCAGCAGCAGTTATCAAGGATGAAGATAGCTTAGATAACCACTTCAACGATACCGTTGGCGGTGGCGACTGGCTATGTGAACAGGACGTCGTTGAATATTTTGTAGAAAACTCAACCCGTGAAATGATCCAAATGGAACAATGGGGTTGCCCTTGGAGCCGTAAAGAAAACGGGGAAGTTAACGTTCGCCGCTTTGGTGGTATGAAGGTTGAACGAACTTGGTTTGCAGCGGATAAAACCGGCTTCCATATGCTTCATACCTTATTCCAGACTTCAATGAAGTACAGCAACATCAAACGTTTTGATGAGTACTTTGTCCTGGATCTTCTTGTTGATGATGGTGAAGTGCAAGGCCTGATTGCGATCCATATGTCTGAAGGTGAGCTGGTTACCATCAAAGCGAAGTCTGTTGTACTTGCTACCGGTGGTGCGGGACGTGTTTACCACTGTAATACCAACGGCGGTATCGTAACGGGTGACGGCATGGCAATGGCTTATCGTCATGGTGTTCCACTGCGTGATATGGAATTTGTTCAGTACCACCCTACTGGCCTTCCTGGTACAGGCATTCTGATGACTGAGGGTTGTCGTGGCGAGGGTGGTATTATTGTCAACAAAGACGGCTACCGTTACCTGCAAGACTACGGCATGGGCCCTGAAACGCCAGTAGGTCAACCGAAAAACAAATACATGGAACTGGGTCCTCGAGACAAAGTTTCCCAAGCTTTCTGGCATGAACAACAAAAAGGCAACACCATCAAACACCCTCTTGGTGATGTTGTGCATCTCGATCTTCGCCACTTAGGTGAAGAGTACCTGCAAGAGCGTTTACCATTCATCTGCGAGCTGGCAAAAGCTTACGTGAACGTTGATCCTGCAAAAGAACCAATTCCAATTCGTCCGACCGTGCACTACACCATGGGTGGCATCGAAACGAATGGTGGCTGTGAGACTCGCGTTAAAGGCCTGTTTGCTGTGGGTGAATGTGCTTCTGTTGGCTTGCATGGCGCAAACCGCCTTGGCTCTAACTCACTGGCGGAGTTTGTGGTATTTGGCCGCGTAGCGGGTGAAAACGCGGTGAAACGTGCAGCAGAATTCAAAGGCTGGAACGACGATGCTATCGCAGCTCAAGTGAAAGCGGTAGAAGAGCGCATTGCCAGCCTGATGAACCAAGAAGGTGATGAAAACTGGGCTGATATCCGTACTGAAATGGGTCATACCATGGAGGCGGGTTGTGGTATCTATCGTCAAGAAGATCTTATGCAAGAAACAATCGATAAGATCACTGAACTTAAACAACGTTACAAGCGCATCAGCATCAAAGATAAAGGCAAAGTGTTCAACACTGACCTTCTCTACGCGATCGAAGTTGGTTACGGCCTAGAGGTAGCAGAAGCGATGGTTCACTCTGCGATCCTACGTAAAGAATCTCGTGGTGCGCACCAACGCCTAGACGATGGCTGTACTGAGCGTGACGACGTGAACTTCCTTAAACACTCACTTGCTTTCTATCAGCCAGATTCAGCGCCAAGTATCGATTACAGCGATGTAACGATCACTAAATCTCAGCCTAAAGCGCGTCTATACGGTGAAGCGGCAGAAAAAGCAGCAGCAGAAGAAGCAGCGAAGAACGCAGAGGAGCAAGCATAATGTCAGCAAACCGCATTCAGAAAGTAGACATTCTGCGTTATGACCCAGAAAAAGACGCAGAACCGCACTTGCAAACCTTCGAAGTACCATTCGACGAAACCATGTCTGTGCTCGACGCGATCGGTTACATCAAAGATAACCTAGACAAAGACTTGTCTTATCGTTGGTCTTGTCGAATGGCGATCTGTGGCTCGTGCGGCATCATGGTCAATGGCGTGCCTAAACTAGCATGTAAGAGCTTCTTACGTGACTACCCAAATGGTCTGAAAATCGAACCATTAGCGAACTTCCCGATCGAGAAAGACCTGATCGTCGATATGACGCCGTTTATCGAGCGCCTTGAAGCAATCAAACCTTACATCATTGGTAATGACCGTAAGCCTGAAGACGGCACTAACATACAAACGCCTGAGCAAATGGCGAAATACAAGCAGTTTGCTGGTTGTATCAACTGTGGCCTATGTTACGCCGCGTGTCCTCAGTTCGGTCTCAATCCAGAGTTCATCGGCCCGGCAGCGCTGACATTGGCACACCGCTATAACTTAGATAGCCGTGATAATGGTAAAGCTGAGCGTATGAAGCTGATCAACGGTGAGAATGGCGCTTGGGGTTGTACGTTTGTCGGTTACTGCTCTGAAGTTTGTCCGAAGAGCGTGGATCCCGCAGCGGCAGTAAACCAAGGTAAAGTTGAGTCTTCGATGGACTTCGTAATTGCGATGCTGAAACCAGATGGTTCAGCCAAAACAGTGGAGGCAAAGGATGAGTAATCGTAAACCTTACGTTCGTGAAGTAAAACGCACTTGGTGGAAAGATCATCCGTTCTACCGCTTCTACATGGTTCGAGAAGCGACTGTTCTGCCGCTGATTCTATTTACTATCTTCCTGACTTTCGGCCTGGGCTCACTAGTGAAAGGCCCTGAAGCTTGGCAAGGCTGGTTAGAATTTATGGCCAACCCAATCGTCGTGGCGATTAACATCGTTGCCCTACTTGGTAGCCTGTTCCACGCCCATACGTTTTTTAACATGTTCCCACAAGTAATGCCGATACGCATAAAAGGTAAAGAACTGGATAAAAAAATCATCGTATTGACTCAGTGGGCAGCCGTGGCGTTCATCTCACTGATTGTTCTCATCGTGGTGTAAGGAGCTGAATAATGAAACCAAATTATAGTGTAAATACAGCGCCAAAACGTTCAGATGAGCCAATCTGGTGGGGACTGTTTGGTGCCGGCGGTACTTGGTTTGCGATGATCACACCAATCACCGTACTTGTACTGGGTATCCTTGTACCACTCGGTGTGATTGACGCAGAAGCAATGAGCTACGAGCGAGTATCGGAATTCGCGACCAGCATCATTGGTGCTCTATTTATCATAGGTACACTAGCGCTGCCAATGTGGCATGCAATGCACCGTGTTCACCACGGCATGCACGACCTTAAGTTCCACACAGGTGTGGTGGGCAAAGTGGCATGCTATGCGTTCGCAGGCCTTATCAGTGCACTATCAGTTATCTTTATCTTCATGATTTAAGACACTGTTATAACGATAAAAAGCTGGCTTTATGTCAGCTTTTTTTGTTTTTGGACACCTATGATCTTTTTGCTTTATAAGCTTTTGGCCACCCATGATCTTTTTACTTATAGAGCTGTACCCTCTATTGTTCCTATCGCCTTACAGTCCGGTAAATTACAGGCAATAAAAAAGGCCGCCGAAGCGACCTTTCTAAAGAAGCAGTAACTTACTTCACACGACCTACGTATTCAGCAGTACGAGTATCTATTCTGATAACCTCGCCGATTGCAATGAATAGAGGAACACGCACTACTGCGCCAGTAGAAAGCGTTGCTGGTTTACCACCAGTGCCTTGCGTGTCACCTTTTAGGCCTGGGTCAGTATCAACAACTTCCAATTCAACAAAGTTTGGTGGGGTAACGGTAATTGGGTTACCATTCCAAAGAGTGATCATACAAGTGTTGTTTTCTACCAACCATTTAGCGTTTTCACCTACCGCTTTCGCATCTGCAGCGATCTGTTCAAACGTTTCATTGTTCATAAAGTGGTAGAATTCACCGTCTGAATATAGATAATCTAGGTCGATATCCATTACGTCTGCCACTTCACAAGTGTCACCAGACTTGAATGTTTTCTCTAGCACTTTACCAGAAAGAAGTTTACGAATTTTCACGCGGTTGAACGCTTGGCCTTTACCTGGTTTAACGTATTCGTTTTCCAGAATTACGCAAGGCTCGTTATCAAGCATTAACTTAAGACCGCCTTTAAATTCATTGGTGCTAACTGTAGCCATTTTTTCCTCTTACATTCTTAGAGCTAAATTCAATGCCGCACATAATAACCCGAAAAGTCGATTCTGTTGAGCAAAACTGGCTCAAACAGTTGGCGAATGGGATCTCTGATCCTGCAAAGTTGCTCGAAAAACTGGAAATAGATCCCTCACCGTGGCGAGACGGGTTTGCTGCGCGCAAGCTGTTTGCACAGCGTGTACCGCAAAGTTTTATCGATCGAATGGAAAAAGGCAATCCCAAAGACCCTCTTTTACGTCAGGTTTTACCGTTAAGTGAAGAGTTTGAGATACATTCTGGTTATTCCAGCGATCCACTTGAAGAACAAGACAATGAAATTCCTGGTTTACTGCATAAATATCGCAATCGTGCCCTGATGATTGTGAAAGGTGGCTGTGCGGTGAATTGTCGCTACTGCTTCCGTCGACATTTCCCGTATCAGGATAACAAAAGCGGTAAACAAGCCTGGGCTCAAAGCCTAGAGTATATGGCGCAGCAACCTGACCTTAATGAAGTGATTTTTTCTGGCGGCGACCCGCTAATGGCGAAAGATGATGAGCTTCAATGGCTAATAGAACATATTGCGCAAATCCCGCATATCAAGCGTCTTCGTATTCACAGCCGATTACCAGTGGTGATCCCAGCACGAATTACCGATGAGCTATGCCAAATGCTCAGAGCGTCCCGCCTGCAAGTTATTTTGGTCACGCACATCAACCATGCAAATGAAATCAATGCCGAACTCACCGTGCAACTTTTCAAACTCAAACAAGCAGGTGTGACTCTACTCAACCAGAGCGTACTGCTCAGAGATGTGAATGACTCCGTGGATGCTCAAGTTGACTTGAGTGAAGCCCTGTTTAATGCCGGCATTTTGCCTTATTACTTGCATGTATTAGACAAAGTTCAAGGTGCTGCGCATTACTTTGTTTCCGATGAGGAAGCAAGAACGATCATGCGTGAAGTGATTACACGTGTATCTGGTTATCTGGTACCAAAACTTACGCGAGAAATCGGCGGCAGACCAAGTAAAACGCCACTGGACCTGCATTTAGAATAAAGAACAACGCGAAATAAATTTGTCGTCACGAGCGTTTATTTTTGTTCGCTTTACAAGGTAATTCTATGCATACTCCGCGGCTTTGGAGGTCAAGATGCATACAACATTCGAACAAATTTTCGATCTTGGCCCATTTAGTTGGTCTGCTCTTCTCTGCTGTGCCATCAATGGGTTACTGATCGGCATAGAGCGCCAGACCCGAGGTAAACCGGTTGGCATTCGTACAGCGATTCTCATTATTTCAGGCACCTATCTTTTTATGTCGATGGCGGTATCCCTATCGCCTAACACGCTTGATCAGGCACGCGTACTTGGTCAGATCATTACAGGTGTCGGGTTTCTTGGTGCTGGAGTCATGATGACGCTAGATGGAAAAATCCACGGCGTAACGTCTGCAGCCGTCATATGGGTGCTAGCCGGATTAGGATTAATGATAGGTCTCGGTTACTTATCACAGTCTGTGGTCATCACCGTGCTGACTTTAACCGTGTTGTTGGGCGTCGATGAAGCGGAGCGCCACATCAAATCACTGCGTCGCGGTGTGCACCAAAGAATACAGCGAAGAAAGTCATCCCGCTTAATCAAATAAGCCGTCACCTAATATATAAAAAGACCCCGATATCGATTCGGGGTCTTTTGGTTTAAAACCTTATTTCGATGGCTTCAGATTATTTCGCAAAGTTAATCAGAGGGAAACACTTCAGGAAGCCGTTATCCGCACAGTTAAGCAGACCAATTTGAATACCGTCGATTTGGTCTGTCATGTTGAAGAAACCTAGCTGGAAGTTAGACTTTTTAGAGATACTTGCCAGACCAACATCCGCCATTGTGTAGCCCTCAGAGTAGTTTACCGCACTCCAGTTAAGACCTCTTACGTTGTTCGTAATGTTAACCGCACCTAGGTTCAAACCTGTTGTTTGGCCGCGGTTCCAGTTAACAAGACCAAGTGACGCACCTTTCATTTCCTGGTTTACTTTAGCCGCACCGAAGAACAGACCAAAGTTAATACCTGTTGTACGATCCGTTTCTGACATACCAAGTAGTGAGAAATCCACACCTTTCACTTCGTTAACCTGCCCATGTAGAACGGCTAAACGAACACCACCCACTTCAGAGCGAGACGGCGCATTAATATGATCGATCGTAGAAAACATCACAGGAGTACTGTCAGCAAGCGCAACAGGTGATGCAACAGCGGCTACCACTGCCAAAGACGTCAAAAGCTTTTTCATTCTTATCTCCGTTATATTAAGCATTACTTACAACATAGCGTATGTGTACTCATTTTCTACTAATCGTACGAAAAAATTTCACTCGCATGTCATATTTAACAAGTTGACTATAATAGAAAAAATCCACACTGACCATATTTCAATATTTTCGGCTGTATTTCTTGTACCAGCCACACACAATGATGATGTCATGTTCAGCCACGTATCTAGTTAAACAAGAGCGACTCATCGCACTGTATAAACGACGAATAGAAATAACGATGGCATATCGACAGCATTATTGATCCAAACGACAAGCACAAAAAAAGCCGAGGTAAAAACCTCGGCTTCTTCTTGGTTTGGTCAGTTACCTTTTCGCTATAAGACGTTACAGCGACAAGGTAAGCAGCAAATTACATCATGCCGCCCATACCACCCATACCGCCCATGCCGCCCATATCAGGCATGCCTGCGCCGTCTTTCTGTGGTAGGTCAGTAATCATAGCTTCGGTTGTGATCATCAGACCAGCAATCGATGCTGCGAATTGCAGAGCGCTACGAGTTACTTTAGTTGGATCTAGGATACCCATCTCTAGCATGTCGCCGTACTCGCCAGTTGCCGCGTTGTAGCCGTAGCTGCCGTCGCCCGCTTTCACGTTGTTCGCAACGACTGAGTCTTCAGCACCAGCGTTCTTAGTGATTTGACGGATTGGCGCTTCCATTGCACGTAGTGCAACACGGATACCAACGTTTTGCTCTTCGTTGTCACCTTGTAGGTCAACAATCTTAGATGCCGCACGGATTAGAGCAACACCACCGCCTGCTACTACGCCTTCTTCAACTGCAGCGCGAGTTGCGTGTAGTGCGTCTTCTACGCGGTCTTTCTTCTCTTTCATTTCAACTTCAGTTGCTGCACCAACTTTAATTACTGCAACACCGCCAGCTAGCTTAGCTACGCGTTCTTGTAGTTTCTCTTTGTCGTAGTCTGAAGTTGCGTCTTCAATCTGTTGACGGATCTGGCTAACACGGCCATTGATCATCTCTTCTTCACCGATACCATCGATGATGGTTGTGTTTTCTTTAGTGATCGCAACGCGCTTCGCCTGACCTAGGTCTTCTAGTGTTACTTTTTCAAGTTCTAGACCTACTTCTTCAGAAATCACTGTACCGCCAGTTAGAACGGCGATGTCTTGTAGCATTGCTTTACGACGGTCACCAAAACCAGGCGCTTTTACTGCTGCCACTTTCACGATGCCACGCATGTTGTTCACAACAAGTGTTGCTAGCGCTTCACCTTCTACGTCTTCTGCAATGATTAGCAGTGGACGAGATGCTTTAGCAACGGCTTCTAGTGTAGGAAGAAGTTCACGGATGTTTGAAACTTTCTTATCAATCAATAGGATGAATGGGTTTTCTAGGTCAACAGAACCCGCTTCCTGGTTGTTGATGAAGTAAGGAGAAAGGTAACCGCGGTCAAACTGCATACCTTCTACTACGTCTAGCTCATCTTGTAGCGCCTGACCTTCTTCAACAGTGATAACACCGTCGCGGCCAACACGTTCCATTGCTTCAGCAATGATGTTACCTACGCTTACGTCTGAATTCGCAGAGATGGTACCTACCTGTGCGATCGCTTTGTTGTCGTTACATTCAACAGAAAGCTCTTTTAGCTGCTCAACTGCTGCTGCCACTGCTTTGTCGATACCGCGCTTAAGATCCATTGGGTTCATACCCGCTGCTACTGCTTTCAGACCTTCGTTTACGATTGATTGCGCTAGTACTGTTGCTGTTGTTGTACCGTCACCTGCAGCATCGTTTGCTTTAGATGCTACTTCTTTAACCATTTGAGCGCCCATGTTCTGGAATTTGTCTTCCAGTTCGATTTCGCGCGCTACAGATACACCATCTTTAGTGATTGTTGGTGCACCGAAAGATTTATCTAGAACGACGTTACGGCCTTTAGGACCTAATGTCACTTTTACCGCGTCAGCCAGAACGTTTACACCTTCTAGCATCTTAACTCGTGCGTCATTACCAAATTTAACGTCTTTAGCAGCCATCTTTGATTTCCTTTCTACAATTCTTTAAGTTCGACTTGGTTTTTGAATCTGAGCAAAAAATTACTCAATGATTGCTATTATTCAACGATTGCCATGATGTCGTTTTCAGACATAACTAGCACTTCTTTACCGTCGATTTTTTCAGTCTTAGTGCCGTAACCTTCAGCGAAGATAACAGTATCACCAACTTTAACGTCCAGCGGTAGCACTGTGCCGTTTTCTAGAATGCGGCCTTTGCCTACAGCTAGAACAACACCGCGAGTTGATTTTTCCGCAGCAGAACCAGTCAGAACGATTCCACCAGCTGACTTAGATTCAACTTCTTTACGTTCAACGATAACTCGGTCATGTAATGGACGAATGTTCATTGGTCGTCTCTCCTGAAAATTTCCATGTTTATTTGATAATTGCCCGACTTGGGGCACGTGATCACTATATAAGGGGTCGAACGAACGATCCCAAGGGGCGAGTGTGATTTTTTTGTGACTTAGTTAAAAGATCGCAACGGTTTGCGTGAGAAATGCGCACTCGCTCACCTTCCTGCTTTCTTGTATCCTTGCAGTTTATCCACCAGATAGACGTTAAACATGCTGGAAAATAACAAGCCGGAACACCAAGCAACAGATAAACATGGTTTGTTGAGTGCGCCTATTCCTGAAACGCTTCGCAAGATGACCGTACCGATGACAATAGGCATGATCGCGATTCTGATGTTTAATCTGGTCGATACATTTTTTATCTCTCTACTCGGAACGCAAGCATTAGCAGCGATCAGCTATACCTTCCCGGTTACCTTTGCCGTCAACTGCATAACGATGGGGATCGGTATGGGTCTCTCGACCAATATTGGTCGGCTCCTTGGTCAGGGATATTCAACACAAGCCGCGCGTTTTACCACTCATGGCCTGCTTTTAGCGGTCATGTTAGTTGCCATCGCCTCATCAATCGGCTTCATAACTATCCGGCCACTGTTTGCTTTTCTGGGAGCGACTGACGATCTGCTGCCACTCATCGAGCAATACATGCACATTTGGTATCTCACTATTCCATTACTGGTGATTCCAATGGCTGGTAACAGTGCGATACGCGCAACCGGTGATACCAAAACCCCCGCTAAAATCATGATGATTGCAGGCTTGATCAATGGAATGCTGGATCCACTTCTAATCTTCGGTTTAGGCCCTTTTCCTGAGCTTGGGATTCAAGGCGCTGCGATCGCGAGTGCCTTCAGCTGGTTGGGCGCTTTGTTAGGCTCTTTCTATTTACTCGTAAAACGCGAAAAGTTACTCGCTCGACCACAGTTGAGTCTACTCAAACAAGATTGGCAGCAAACCTTAAAAATTGGCACGCCAGCCGCATTGTCTACAGCGATGAACCCGCTTTCTGGCGCTATTTTGATGATGTTGCTATCAAGCCACGGAACCGCTGCTGTTGCCGCTTATGGGGCCGCACAGAGAATTGAATCGATACTGATTTTGGTACTGATGTCCCTGACCTCGGCACTGACTCCCTTTATGGCGCAAAACCTAGGTGCTAACAATCCACATCGGGCATTCGCAGGGCTCTTCCTCAGTATGCGTTTTGCAGTGGTGTTTCAGGGGCTGATTTTTCTGGCGATGGTACCATTGAGTATTCCGCTTGCCGCCCTGTTCTCACAAGAAGAGGCCGTTAAAAATATACTTTGGCATTACCTGCTGGTTGTGCCATTCAGCTACGGTTTCCAAGGGGTTGTAATGATCTTAGTGAGCGGACTGAATGCGATGCATAAACCCTTACATGCTTTTAAATGGAGCTTTATGCGCCTGTTCGTATTCACCTTGCCAGCGGCTTGGTTCGGCAGTTATCTCTACGATGTGGAAGGGCTGTTTATCGGTATTGCCGTAGGAAATATATTAGGCGGGTTACTCGGTTATATGTTTGCGTTGCGCGAGCGAAAGTTAATGCTGGTCGAATACGGCGCTTCCTCTTAATGCACCCCATTAGCGATTTGGCCAAGTAAGTGCAGAAAGACACATACAAAAAAACCGCGTATCAACGCGGTTTTTCTTCCTGCAAAGAACGGCTCTATTTAGAACAACTCTTCTGCAACCTTGTACAAGTCATTACGTACTGGACGCTTCATGTTCTCAATCGCATCAATGATGTCGTGATGTACAAGCTCTTCTTTTTGGATACCAACACAACGGCCACCGTGACCTTCCATTAGAAGGTGAACAGCGTAGTTACCCATGCGAGATGCAAGAACACGGTCAAATGCAGTAGGACGACCACCACGTTGGATATGACCAAGTACTGTCGCACGAGTTTCACGACCTGTTGCCGTTTCAATATCACGTGCAAGCTCGTTTGCATCCATCATCAGTTCAGTAAGAGCAATGATTGCGTGTTTCTTACCTTTTGCGATACCGTCTTGAATGTTGCCGATCAGCTTCTCTTTATCAAGACCCGTTTCTGGTGTGATGATGTACTCACAACCACCAGCGATAGCAGACATCAGAGTCAGGTCACCACAGTGACGGCCCATGATTTCTACAATTGAAATACGTTGGTGAGATGAAGAAGTGTCACGTAAACGGTCAATTGCATCAATAACTGTGTTTAGTGCAGTTAGGTAACCGATAGTGTAATCTGTACCTGCGATATCGTTATCGATTGTGCCTGGCAGACCGATACATGGGTAACCCATTTCAGTCAGTTTTTTAGCACCCATGTAAGAACCGTCACCACCGATAACAACCAGTGCGTCGATACCGTGTTTCTTCAGGTTCTCAATTGCTTTTTCGCGTACTGCCACTTCCTTGAATTCCGGGAAACGTGCAGAGCCCAGGAACGTACCACCTTTGTTGATGACATCTGAAACACTAGAACGATCTAGCTTTTCGATGCGATCTTCATAAAGACCTAGGTAGCCGTCGTACACACCGTAAACTTCCAATCCCTCAGAAAGTGCTGTGCGTACCACGCCGCGTACTGCAGCGTTCATACCAGGTGCGTCACCGCCACTTGTTAAAACACCGATCTTCTTAATCATGCTCACCCTCGATCTTTGGCAATCAATTATATAATTTTCTTTTAGGTCCCTTGTCACCAAGCAACCTGCATAATCCAGAACTGTGCGTTATGTTACATTTCCTATACCGGAATACCAATGAAAACACACATTTTTATGTAACTTTTCTACTTATGTAAGAGTATTACAGCTTCTCTTAGCAACTTCGTTGATTCACATCAGTATCAGGATTCTTAAAACGTATTGATGGAAAGATAGACAATAAGCGCCTGTTTGTCGTCAGACGCCTTGTGATTTTTCGAGCGCTACCAACCTTGTTGCTTCTGTTCTTTCTCTGGTCCAAATATCACAGATATCGGATCCTGATGGATCAATACATCCGCTTCAGGAAACACTGACAGTAAGTTTTCTTCTACTTTATCAGCAATATAGTGAGCTTCGATTAAGCGTAAGTCGTCGTCTAGTTCCAGGTGTAGCTGAATAAAACGCGTCGGCCCGGACATTCGGGTGCGCAGTTGATGAACCCCTCTGACCCCTTTCACACTAAAGCACTGAGCGCGGATTTCTTCTAACTCGGTATCCGGCAGTTTTCTGTCCAGTAAGGTCTGAGCCGCTTCATTGACCATTTTGACCGCACTGTAAAGAATGAACACACCAATACCAATCGCAAACACCGCATCGGCTTGTGTGACGCCAAAATAGCTTAACCCGAGCGCAACCATAATCGCGGCATTCATATAAAGGTCGGTTTGATAGTGAAGAGAGTCGGCGGCAATCGCTTGGCTGCCTGTCACCCGCACAACGTGCTTCTGAAAAGTCACCAAACCAAGTGTCACGGCGATAGCAAACAATGAGACATAAACCCCTAACTCAGGAGCATGCAAAGCATGAGGACGGAAGAAGCGATCGACCCCATTGAGGATCAAAAATACCGCAGAGCCGGAAATGAACATGGCTTGCGCGAGTGCAGCGAGTGATTCTGCCTTACCGTGGCCAAACGTATGTTCTCTGTCTGCTGGCTGCAAGGCATAACGAACCACGACTAAATTCACTACCGATGCGGCAATGTCCAACATCGAGTCAATAAGAGAGGCCAATAAGCTGACCGATCCTGTCACCCACCAGGTGATGACTTTAACCAATAATAGAAGCGTCGCCACGATAGTTGCAGTCCACGCTGCGGTTGTCACTAAGCGCGCATATTGCTGTTTCATAATCAAAGAGTTAACTCAAACCATATGCTGAGTATACCTCTTAAATGAGGTAATGAGTATGAAATAACCAGATCAAAAAGAGGCAACCAATGGCTGCCTCTGGAAATTCTTCTGCTGATCTAGTTAGTTATTGCTTGGTTTGCTCATGCGTTTTTGCATTCTGTCACCACACTGTTGCATACGTTCGTTTTGCAACTTCACAAACTCTGCTTTTTGCTCAGGAGTCAGTACACTCAACATCTGGTGTTTTCTCTCCAGCATTTTTACACGGCGCTCTGTTTGTTTTTCTACCATTTCTTTGGCTAACGCATTCGCTTGCGCTTCATCAAACGTATCCGCCAAAACCAGTGATTGCATTTTGGCATGGTAAGCTTGTCGCTCTGCTCTGCGAGCATCACGATCGGCTGAATTTTTGCCTCTCATCTCAGCGCGATTGGCATCACGGAAAGATTGTAGTTGCTCTTTTTGCGCGTCGGTCAGATTCATTTGACCCATAATACCGCGCTCCATACCCGGGCCACACTCATCACGAGGGCCTTTTTGCTGGTTTTTACCACCGTAGGCAAAGGCACCTGCAGCACCTAAGGTCAATGGTAGAACAACGGCAGCTAACACAATTTTTTTTGCAGATTTCATAATGGGATTCCTCATACATCTGATTGCTTCTTCTGGGCTGTTCTCCCAGCGCTTGAGTATAGAATAGGACGTGATAGGTAAAGTGACGTATAGGGAGCGTAAAGATTCGTAAAGAGTGATTTTTATACTCTTCGTCCCACCTCATTCCAATGTAGTATTAAAGCATCTGGTAATTGATGGTAGATCCCTAAATGGCAAACATTCTTTTGATTGATGACGATATAGAGCTCACTAGCCTGTTAAAAGAAGTGCTCAGTTTTGAAGGTTTTGAAGTCAGTGAAGCGAATGACGGCGAGGCGGGCTTGGCTGCAGTAACGAGTGAGATTGATTTGATTTTGCTCGATGTCATGATGCCCAAACTCAACGGCATGGAGACATTAAAGCGTTTACGTGAAAACTGGGAAACGCCCGTGTTAATGCTGACTGCCAAAGGCGAAGAAATAGACCGCGTGATTGGTTTAGAACTTGGGGCTGACGATTACTTACCGAAACCCTTTAGTGATCGCGAATTACTGGCTCGCATTCGCGCTATTTTGCGTCGTACCAGTACGACGCAAAAAGACAGCAAAAGCAGTGACGTCATCGAATATCAAGAACTTTGCCTCTACCCGGGTAAACAAGAAGCTTATTGCGATCAGCAACTTCTAGACTTAACCGCCACAGAGTTTGCGCTGCTCACCCACTTTGTACAACACCCCGGGCAAGTTCTAACGAAAGAAACACTGAGTTTAGATGTACTTGGCAAGCGGCTCGCTGCTTTTGACCGCGCGATTGATATGCACGTCTCCAACTTACGCAAAAAACTGCCCGACCAAAGTAATGGCAAGCCTCGTATCAAAACCTTACGTGGTCGAGGCTACATGCTGCTTGAGGAAGATTAATGAGCCAAATATCACGCATCAAACTGCCGAATATTAACAGCCTGTATGGACGCATATTTGCCATCTTCTGGTTCACCATGCTGTTGGTGTTAATCGCTGTGCTATCACTACCGCATTTGGATCCACGTAAAGCGCGTGATATTCCAAACGCACCTTATCAGCGTATGCAAGAACTGCGTGATGATATTCAACAAAAATACAGCAAAGAGACCGATCTTGGCCGTATCCTGTTTAGCATTGAAGGGCGTCGTCAAAATAAAAAAGCCCCTCGACCACGAATGTTCTTTTCTGACTATAACGGCAAAATATTAACCACGGACCACCGCAATAATTTTCAAATGCGGGCCATGCAGAACTTTGTTTCTATTATTGAAGACAATAACCAACCGAAACAAAAACTCTATGGCCGATATATGATTGCTGGTCCTGTACCTATTACCTTGGCCGATTCTGACTTGCTGATGTACGTTGGCTTTAAATGGAATGAGCCACCACCACTACTCCTGAGACTGTTTGATCACCCGCTTCAGTTACTACTGGCGGTCATGCTGGCAAGTACTCCTCTTCTGCTCTGGTTGGCATGGGCATTGAGTCAGCCTGCACGCAGACTAGAAGCCGCAGCACAGCGTGTCGCTAAGGGAGAGTTTGTGATAGATCCCACCCTAGAGAAAGGGACTTCAGAGTTTCGTCAGGCAGGTAGCAGTTTCAACCAGATGGTCGAAGCGGTCAATCAGATGATATCCGGTCAGCAGCGTTTATTGTCGGATATCTCTCACGAACTGCGCTCACCACTCACACGTCTGCGCATGGCCAGCGCATTAGCTACGCGTAAACAGGGCGAAAGCCCAGAGCTGACACGGATTGATACCGAGGCTCAAAGGCTTGAGCAAATGATCAGTGAGTTACTCGAGCTGTCCCGCATGCAGGCAAACAGCCACATGACACGAGAAACGCAACCGATTCAAAGTTTGTGGGAAGAGATCATTAAAGACACTCAATTTGAAGCGGAACAAATGGGTAAGCAATTGCGTTATTCGCCATTGCCTAAAGTCAGTATTTCCGGCAACCCTAAATTACTGATGAGCGCGGTGGAGAACATCATCCGCAACGCGATTTACTACGGCAAAGATCAGGTTGAAATTAATGTTGAAACACAAGGTAACACTCTGCACATCACCGTAGATGATAACGGTGAAGGGGTACCGGATGAAGAATTGGAAGCGATTTTCCGCCCGTTTTATCGTGTTTCTACCGCTCGTGATCGTCACTCTGGCGGAACAGGATTAGGGCTGACGATCACCGAAAGTGCCATCCGTCAGCACAGTGGGACGATTGTCGCCAGTCGCAGTCCACTGGGTGGGTTACGCATGACGATTACGTTACCTTTAAGCCAGTAATTCAATCCCACACTTATCGTATAACCAAGTAACCCTCCGCCTCAGGAGGGTTACTTTTTCTCAACACGCTTTAATAGCGAGTCACTTTTCATTAAAGGCGCGTCTGTAGCTAAGCCAGTACTTGGGTATATACCCCAATCGCAGCTAAGGTATATACTGCCTCTCACTTTTGACTAACTCTATTTCTAAACCATGTTTGATATCGCTTTATACGAACCCGAAATTGCGCCAAATACCGGTAACATCATTCGACTGTGTGCCAACTGTGGTGCGAACCTGCATCTGATTGAACCGCTAGGTTTCGATCTGGAAGAAAAGAAAGTGCGCCGTGCGGGCTTGGATTATCATGACCTGGCTCGTGTGACACGTCATAAAAACTATCAGGCATTCTTGGATTATTTAGAAAAAGAAAAGCAAGGCGACTACCGTCTTTTTGCTTGTACAACTAAGACAACAGGTCACCATGTGGATGCCCAATACCAAGCGGGTGATGTGCTGTTATTCGGTCCGGAAACGCGCGGTTTACCAGCAGAGGTGATTGAAAGCTTACCAATGGAGCAACGCATTCGCATTCCGATGATGCCAGATGCCCGAAGCCTGAACTTGTCAAATGCCGTTGCTATTATTGCCTTTGAAGCATGGCGTCAGATGGGCTTTGAAGGTGCGCAATAATCGCTTAATGAAGAGGCAAAAAAGGGCGCTGATGTGCCCTTTTGTTTTCTGCTGGAATTGATTACTGATCAGTTGAGCTTATTTCGATCATTACGATCATCATCATCGTCTTTGCGCTCGTATTCACCTTCAAAAGTGTTGCCATTATCCGAATGAGAATCGAATGGACCACGACGGAATGGATCTTCGTCAAACGGCCCCTGCTGACCAGAAAAGCCTCCATGGAAACCACCACCATGAACCGTTTTTACCACCATTTTACTCATCAGGTATTTTGCAATTGCAGCGCGAGGGGCAGGCAGTAACACCAACATACCAAACGCATCCGTCATAAAGCCTGGGGTTAACAGCAGTACACCGGCTACCGCTAGCATGACACCTTCGAAAATCTGTTGAGCAGGAATTTCACCTTGCTCAAGACGCCCCTGCACTGACATCAGGGTCTGAATACCCTGACTACGTACCAAAGACGCCCCCACTACCGCCGTGATCAACACCAAGGCAATGGTCGGCCAGAGGCCTAAAAATCCGCCCACCTGAATAAACAAGCCGATTTCGATGATCGGAACAAAAATAAACGCTAATAATAAGATAGGAAACACACGCCCTCCTTTGTTTAATTCAGTGTAATGGTAAAAGCCAATCAAGCTCAAACGAATCGTTGTAAAAAAGCGTGTTTACCCCGTCACATGGCTTTAGTGACGCCCCTCTTTTGGCATGATGTTCAGATCATTAAACCGCCAATATAAAGCGTAAAAATACGTCCCTGAAACATAAAGTAATAACCCGTTCAGACTGTGCACAATATTGATGCATTAAAAGCCAAAAAGGTGATCTAGTTACTATTTTTATGTGCTAGGTAAAGTATGATGTGCCACATAAGTCAGGACGGATTTTCCAGCCCAAAATTCTGATGAATGGATTCTAGATTGCAGAATAGGCTAATACTCAACCATACTATTAGAATTATCATCTAAGGATCCTGTTATGGCTACCATATCTGATGCTCAAAAAGCAGTTAACTCAGCCACTCGCATTGAAGAAGATCTATTAGGTCAACGTCATGTCCCTGCCGATGCGTACTACGGTATTCACACCCTACGTGCGATCGAAAACTTCAACATCTCAAATGTAACCATTTCTGACGTACCAGAGTTTGTACGTGGCATGGTGATGACCAAGAAAGCCGCGGCACTCGCAAACAAAGAACTTGGTGCGATTCCAAAAGACGTTGCCAACTACATCATCGAGGCGTGTGATCTGATCCTGGAAACAGGTAAGTGTATGGATCAATTCCCTTCAGACGTATTCCAGGGTGGCGCGGGCACTTCTGTCAACATGAATACCAACGAAGTGATCGCCAACGTTGCTCTTGAGATCATGGGCAAAGAAAAAGGCCAGTACGAATTCGTTAACCCGAATGATCACGTCAACAAAAGTCAGTCTACCAACTGTGCTTACCCTACCGGCTTCCGTATTGCGGTTTACAACAGCGTACATAAGCTGATGGAAGCGATTGAGTATCTGAAAGGTGCATTCGAACTTAAAGCGATTGAGTTCAAAGATGTTCTAAAAATGGGCCGTACTCAATTACAAGACGCTGTGCCAATGACGGTTGGTCAAGAGTTCCACGCTTGGGCGGTAACATTAAACGAAGAAATTCGCGCTTTAGACTACACGTCAAAACTACTATTAGAAATTAACCTGGGTGCGACCGCTATCGGTACAGGCCTGAACACGCCAACAGGTTACCAAGCTCTGTCGGTAAAACACCTTGCAGATGTGACAGGCCTGGATGTGGTTCCTGCGGAAGACCTTATCGAAGCAACGTCAGACTGTGGTGCTTACGTGATGACGCACAGTGCGCTAAAACGCTTGGCTGTGAAACTGTCTAAGATTTGTAACGACCTGCGTCTGCTTTCTTCAGGCCCGCGCGCTGGTCTGAATGAACTTAACCTTCCTGAAATGCAAGCCGGCTCATCTATCATGCCTGCGAAAGTAAACCCAGTAATCCCTGAAGTCGTCAACCAAGTGTGTTTTAAAGTACTGGGTAACGACAACACGGTATCTTTCGCTGCAGAAGGTGGTCAGCTTCAGCTAAACGTAATGGAACCAGTGATCGCGCAAAGCATGTTTGAGTCCATCTCGCTGCTACAAAATGCGTGCATCAATCTGCGTGACAAATGTATCGATGGCATCACGGTGAACAAAGAAATCTGTGAGAACTACGTTTACAACTCCATCGGTATCGTAACCTACCTGAACCCATACATCGGTCACCATGAAGGCGACATCGTCGGTAAGATATGTGCAGAAACTGGTAAGAGTGTTCGTGAAGTCGTGCTAGAACGCGGTCTGCTAACAGAAGAGCAACTTGACGAAATCTTATCGGTGGAAAACTTCATGCATCCCACTTACAAAGCGAAACGCTACGAGTAAGTCATTTCCCATAGGGGCCTTTAGGGCCCCTTTTTAGGGTTCCGTACGGTTAACCACATTTTTTATAAGCTTTTTAATCCTATAGCTCTTCGGCTCTGATTCTCTGAACATTTACTCCTGTTCCTGAGTGTTCAAAAAATCAGAATCTATACAAACTAAAGAGGTATCTATAATGGTCATGGTCGAACTCTTCGTGGTTCTGCTCTTTATCTATTTAGGAGCGAGAATCGGCGGTATCGGCATCGGTTTTGCTGGTGGTGCTGGTGTCATTGCATTATCGTTGATCCTTGGCGTCCCAACTAGCCAGGCTTACATCCCCGTTGATGTCATTTTGATCATCATGTCGGTGATCACCGCGATTGCAGCAATGCAAGTCGCAGGTGGTCTGGACTGGATGGTGCAAGTTGCCGAAAACTTTTTGCGCAAACACCCCGAGCGCATCACCTTCTATGCGCCAATCGTGACATTCCTGATGACACTAATGGCGGGTACTGGTCACACCGCGTTCTCTACTTTGCCGGTCATTGCCGAGGTGGCTAAAGGTCAGGGCGTTCGTCCTTCCCGTCCTTTGTCTATCGCCGTTGTCGCATCGCAAATCGCCATCACAGCGTCTCCAATCTCTGCGGCAGTGGTCGCTTTCGCGGCAATGCTTGCTCCATTTGGCGTCGATTACCTCACTCTACTCGCTGTGTGTATCCCTACAACATTCATCGCGTGTATGGTCGGTGCATTTATTGCGAACTTCATGGGCAGTGAACTAAAAGACGACCCTGAATATCAACATCGTTTAGAAAACGGTCTGATCAAGCTGAGTACTGAAACAAAACGCGAAATTCTACCAACAGCGAAGAAAGCAACATTTATCTTCCTTGGTGCTATCGCATTCGTCGTTTGCTACGCAGCGGCAATCTCTGGCTCGGTGGGTCTTATCGAGAACCCAGCACTGGGTCGTAACGAAGCGATCATGACAGTGATGCTAGCCGCCGCTGCAGCGATTGTGATGAGCTGCAAGATCGACGCGAGCAAAATACCAGCCGCGGCAACATTCCGTTCGGGTATGACGGCTTGTGTGTGTGTACTTGGTGTGGCATGGCTAGGTTCTACGTTCGTTAATGCGCACGTTGATGGCATTAAGGAAATGGCCGGTGCACTACTGGCAGACTACCCATGGATGCTTGCGCTGGTACTTTTCTTTGCTTCTATGCTGCTTTACTCACAAGGCGCAACGACGGTAGCACTGATGCCTGCAGCACTGGCTATCGGTGTCGCACCACTGACTGCAGTCGCGTCATTCGCAGCGGTAAGTGCGCTGTTCGTACTACCAACCTATCCAACACTACTTGCTGCTGTTGAGATGGACGATACTGGTTCAACACGAATTGGTAAGTATGTGTTCAACCACCCGTTCTTCTTACCGGGTGTCGCGACTATTGCTTCAGCGGTAACATTGGGCTTCATCTTCGGTGGTCTGCTGATCTAGCAGAAAAAGAGTCTTACTCGGGGAGCTTCGGCTCCCTTTTTTGTTGCCAGAAATTGAACATTTTGCTTAACAAATATTCACTTTGATGAAACTTATGGCTTAGTCAGCAGGTCTGATTGAGTTACACTTACGGCAATTATCTAAGACGAATTGAACATTTTATGCGTGCATTACTTTCCGTATTACTCTTAGGGTTGATAACCTTTTCTGCACCTTCTCTTGCCCTATTTGGCAAAGACCAGTTTAACGATAGTCAGAACAACAACTTCGGTAATGGCAGCGATCGCTTTGTGCCTGTCGATCAAGCCTTTCCGTTTAATTTTTATCAGCAAGATGACAAGCTGATGCTCGACTGGCAAGTACGTGATGGCTACTACCTGTACCAGGAACGTTTGTCAGTATCAGGAGAGAACGTCACGCTTGGTGAGTTAGACATGGAGCGCGGCACACCATACAACGATGAGTTTTTTGGTGACGTACATATCTACACCATGCCGCTGTTTGTCAATGTACCGCTTTCAAATTGGCAGGAAGGTGCACGTGTAGTCGTGCAGTATCAGGGCTGTGCGAAAGCAGGGTTCTGCTATCCACCGGAAACGCGTGAAATTCCTATCAACGCCTTTACTTCACCGACGGACTCATCAGCAAAAACAGCGATCACTGATTCACAAGCGCCAACGGTAAAACAAACCACACAAGAAGCTACACCAAAAGCAACAAGTACAGCGCCAACAACGCCAGTTACGCAGCAAGACAGTCTGGCTGCAAACCTGGCTGACAGTTGGTGGACCCCACTGCTGTTCTTAGCCTTAGGTGCTGGCCTTGCTTTTACACCCTGCGTACTGCCTATGTACCCGATCCTAACCAGCATTGTGCTAGGAAGCGGGAAACTCAGCCAACGACGCGCACTTGGTCTGTCATTTATCTACGTGCAAGGCATGGCTCTGACTTATACCCTACTTGGTCTGGTTGTAGCTTCTGCCGGTATGCAGTTCCAGGCGGCAATGCAGCACCCGTATGTACTGATTGGTCTAAGTGTCTTATTCATCGCGTTAGCACTGTCAATGTTTGGCCTGTATTCGCTGCAACTACCAAGCAGTGTACAAACCTGGCTCAATAACCTAAGTAATAAGCAACAAGGTGGCAGCGGTGCTGGCGTATTTGCGATGGGGGCGATCTCCGGTTTAGTCTGCTCACCATGTACTACTGCGCCGCTTTCCGGTGCTCTGCTTTACGTGGCGCAAAGTGGCGATCTGTTAACCGGTGGTGTTGCACTGTACGCACTCGCCATGGGGATGGGGATCCCGCTGATTCTAGTTGCAGTATTCGGCAATAAACTGCTGCCGAAGGCGGGTAATTGGATGGATCGCGTTAAAACTCTGTTCGGGTTTATTCTGCTTGCCGCCCCTATCTTCCTGCTTGAACGTCTGTTACCAGAAATGTGGTCGACGATACTGTGGTCTGCACTGGGTTTTGCTGCCTTTGGCTGGCTATACCATGTGAAAAATAGCCTGCAGTTTGGCGGCTGGAAACAGAGTGCCATTGGCATTATTGCCGTTCTTGGCTTATTCGCTTCCGCACAACCTGCGCTGAACTATTGGTTTGGTAACAACGAAACTCATGCTCAGCAAGCCAGTATCAGCTTCACTCGTATTGCGAATGTCGCAGAGCTAGAAGAACAACTGGCACTAGCCAAAGCGGCGGGTAAACCGGTCATGCTCGACTTTTATGCCGACTGGTGTGTGGCATGTAAAGAGTTTGAGAAGTACACCTTCCATGCGCCAAAAGTCGAAGAAAAACTGCGTGGTTTTGTACTACTGCAAGCCGACGTGACCAAAAATCAGGTTCAGGATATCGAATTACTCAAGCACATGAACGTCCTTGGCTTGCCAACGATCGAGTTTTGGAACGATAAAGGCGAGCACGTTTCAAACGCACGTTTAACTGGTTTTATCCAGGCAGAGCCTTTCTTAGAGCACATTAATCAGTTCTGATTAGACAAATTCAAACGCCAGTCATTTCCTGCTGGCGTTTTTATTGCACAAAATTAAAAGATAAAATGATGCTTATATGCATTTTCTCTAATAAAAGTCGATTTGGTTCAGACTTTTAGCGAATAAATATTGTCCACAATCTCAAAGCTGGACAATAATAAATTTAACCAAATAGTCAAAAGTGTTTAACGTCATGGATTCGACCTACACCATCATTATCGCTGATGATCATCCTCTCTTCCGTAATGCTTTGTTCCAATCGGTACATATGGCGGTGAGTGGTGCCAATTTGCTCGAAGCTGACTCACTCGATGCCTTGCTCACGCTATTGGAGAGGGAAGAGGAGCCAGACTTAGTGCTATTGGATCTCAAGATGCCTGGGGCAAATGGTATGTCAGGACTGATTCATCTGCGTGCCGAATACCCAGATCTACCTGTTGTTGTTGTTTCAGCCAGTGAAGAGCCTGCTATCGTGACTCAGGTAAAAAGTCACGGCGCTTTCGGTTTCATTCCTAAATCAAGTGATATGCGTGAGCTTGTTAATGCCATCAATCAGGTACTTAACGGCGACCCGTATTTCCCTGAAGGCCTGATCACTAATAACGCTGCATGCAGCGACTTAGCGGAGAAAATTGCTACGCTGACACCTCAGCAATACAAAGTGTTGGGGATGCTGTCAGATGGCTTGCTCAACAAACAAATCGCTTACGAGCTGAATGTCTCCGAAGCCACCATCAAAGCGCATATGACGGCAATTTTCCGTAAACTGGGCGTGAAGAATCGCACACAAGCCGTCATCATGTTAACGGAAATGAATAGCTAATTTTTACTCTTCTTCCGACAGTTCATCCTGCTCACTAGGCAAGCGTAAGCCTACTTTGGTGACTTGCTGATCAACCACATCAGCAATAATCCAATGTAGCCCTTGCCATTCAAATTGGTCACCCAGAACCGGAGCTGTTCCCAAGTGTTCCTCCACCAGCCTTCTCAAGGTGAAGTCCAGTGACTCCTCGCCAAGGTCTAAGCCATACATCATGGCAACATCGGACAATCTGACTTCAATATCCAAAAAGAAATCACCAAAGAAACGGGTCATTGAGGCTTTTTCTGGTGCTTCACTGAACAGCAGGCTTAGCGCATCCAAATCTTTCTCCTGAGCAAACACACACAAGGTATCGTCTTCTTCAAGCCGGGTGCTACCCGATGGGTGCATCAGCTCCTGATGACGAAAGACAGCCGCAATGCGTGTCCCTTCAGGCATAGACAAACTACGCAGAGGTTCACCGATACACCATTTGTCTGCCTTGAGTTTGTAAACAAACAACTCCCACTCACTGGTCGGGTAAACCTCGACACCAATTCGCGAAACCGGCTCTGGCTTTGAGGGTAATTCTACTTTGGCTAGTGTCATCGCTTTGGTCAGAGTGCCTCCCTGAACAATTAACGAGACCATCACAACGAAAAACGCGAGGTTAAAGTAGAGCTGTGCATCAGGAAGGCCCGCCATCATCGGGAATACCGCCAGAATGATCGGCACAGCGCCACGTAAACCAACCCAGGAGACAAACCACTTTTCGCGTGGCGTAAAACTTTTGAATGGCAACAAGCCTATCCACACTGAAATTGGACGCGCAAACAAAATCATACCGAAGGCAAGTGCTAAGCCGGGTAAGACAATGGCGAGTAAATTGGATGGCGTTACCAGCAAGCCCAGTACTAAGAACATGCCAATTTGCGCTAACCAGGTCATGCCATCCAAGACATGCAGAATCGAGTGGCGGCTACGCGTTGGACGATTACCAAGTAGCAAACCCACCAGGTAAATGGATAGGATGCCGCTGCCACCGAGTGTATTCGATAAGGCAAAAATCAGCAGGCCACCGCTCACGGTCAAAATTGAGTACAAACCATCTGGCAGTTGATTACGGTTAATGATCTTCCACAATACCCAGCCACCAGCGAAACCAAGCAAGGCACCAATACCAAACTGCTTAGCAAAACTCAGGGCTAAAAAGCCAACGCTTAACTCCGCCCCTGAGCTCGATAAAATGGCAATTAAGGTCACGGTCAGAAAGACGGCCATTGGATCGTTGGTGCCGGATTCAATTTCCAGAGTCGAACCCACACGTTCATTGAGACTGCGCCCTTTAAGCAAAGAAAATACCGCCGCCGCATCCGTAGACCCTACAATGGCTCCGACAAGTATGCCTTGCAGTAAGTCCAGATCAAACAACCAGGTTGCCATCAATCCAGTTAAGAGCGTCGTCATTGCCACTCCCAACGTGGCCAATGACACCGATGGCCATAATGCCACCCGGAAACTTGCGACTCTTGTTCTCATGCCACCATCAAGCAATATGATGGCTAAGGCTAAGTTACTGACTAAGTAAGCAATCGAGAAATTATCAAACAGAATTCCGCCTAAGCCGTCTTCCCCTGCCAGCATACCAACGGCAAGAAAGACAAGGAGAATGGGAATACCCAACTTAGAAGAGACAGGGCTAAGAAGAACGCTAAGTGCAATCAGCAATGCACCGACAAGAAAAAAGCTGTTAATGGTGTTTGCGTCCATTCCCCCTCCCAAATATAAAAGTTATCACCAACGTAGGTATCATCGTTAGTCTACCGCTTTATTGTGTCGCAGCGCTCTAGTTAAACGAAAACTTTATGTAAACAAATAACTTGTGGTCACCAGCATAGATTTCACCAAATCAATGAAGAAAAGATAACGCCCGCAAAAATAAATGATGAAAAATGTCATTTCGCATTAGACCTTAGGCTAATTTAACACCGTGTTAACATAGTTAAATTCTATTACAATTCCTTTAAGCGCCCATTCTACGGGCGTTTTTTGATTTTTAAGCCCCGACTAAAGTTGAAAAGAGTTCTTGCCAACACCTTGCTAATGTACATGGTGAAACATTTTTTTAACAACAATACCGATCGTAAGGAGACGGCAATGGCATTTGAAAGTGAAGAAAGAGCCAAAGCCTATTGGGACAAAAACGTGAAGCTCATGATTGGCCTAATGGTCATCTGGTTCGTTGTGTCTTTCGGCTGCGGCATTTTATTTGTCGATGTACTAAATCAATTTCAACTAGGTGGATACAAGCTTGGTTTCTGGTTCGCTCAACAAGGCTCCATCTACGCCTTCCTGGGTATTATTTTCTACTACGCGTGGAAGATGCGCAAAATCGACCGTGAATTCGGCGTAGATGAGTAAGGAGTCACTCAGATGGATTTGAAAACTATTACCTACCTGGTTGTTGGTGCAACCTTCATCCTGTACATCGGGATTGCGATTTGGGCGCGTGCTGGCTCGACCAAAGAGTTCTATGTTGCGGGTGGCGGTGTAAACCCAATCGCGAACGGTATGGCGACAGCAGCAGACTGGATGTCAGCGGCTTCGTTTATTTCGATGGCAGGTCTGATTGCCTTCATGGGATACGGTGGTTCTGTATTCCTCATGGGTTGGACTGGCGGTTACGTGCTGCTTGCTCTGCTTCTTGCTCCTTACCTACGTAAGTTCGGTAAATTTACTGTGCCAGAGTTTGTCGGTGAGCGTTTCTACTCCAAGACGGCTCGTATCGTAGCGGTTATCTGTCTGATCATCGCATCGGTAACTTACGTTATCGGTCAGATGAAAGGCGTTGGCGTTGCATTCGGTCGTTTCCTGGAAGTTGATTACTCAACGGGTCTACTGATCGGTATGTGTATCGTATTCATGTACGCTGTACTTGGCGGCATGAAAGGGATTACTTACACGCAGATTGCTCAATATTGCGTACTCATTCTTGCTTACACTATCCCAGCAATCTTTATCTCTCTGCAATTAACTGGTAACCCAATTCCTCAGATCGGTCTTGGTAGTACGATGGCGGGAACCGACGTCTATCTACTCGATCGGCTCGATCAGGTGGTGACCGAACTCGGCTTTAGTGAATATACCACCCAGGTTCGTGGTGATACGCTAAACATGTTCGTTTACACCATGTCACTGATGATCGGTACAGCGGGTCTGCCACACGTAATCATCCGTTTCTTTACGGTACCTAAGGTTCGTGACGCACGTACATCTGCAGGTTGGGCACTCATTTTCATTGCTATTCTTTACACTACTGCTCCAGCAGTATCAGCAATGGCACGTCTAAACCTTATGAATACGGTTAACCCTGCGCCTGGTCAGCATCTTGTTTATGACGAGCGTCCAGCTTGGTTCAAAAACTGGGAAACTACAGGCCTACTAGGTTTTGACGATAAAAACGGTGACGGCAACATCCAATACACTTCAGATGCGGCGACTAACGAGCTACGTGTAGATAACGACATCATGGTACTGGCAAACCCAGAGATTGCTAAGCTACCAAACTGGGTAATCGCATTGGTTGCGGCAGGTGGCCTGGCGGCTGCGCTATCAACCGCTGCGGGTCTGTTGTTGGCCATATCGTCGGCAATTTCCCATGACTTAATCAAGGGGGTTATCAACCCTAACATCTCAGAGAAGAAAGAGCTGCTTGCCAGCCGGATTTCCATGGCGGTGGCAATCGCTGCAGCTGGTTATCTAGGTTTAAATCCGCCTGGGTTTGCAGCAGGTACCGTTGCACTGGCCTTTGGTCTGGCGGCATCCTCTATCTTCCCGGCCTTGATGATGGGTATCTTCAGTAAAAGCATCAATAAAGAAGGCGCAATCGCAGGTATGATTGCAGGTATCAGTATCACTCTATTCTACGTATTCCAGCACAAAGGCATCCTGTTTGTCGCTGATTGGAAATACCTGGAAAGCTGGGGTAGCAACTGGTTCCTAGGCATTGAGCCTAACGCGTTTGGTGCAATTGGTGCAGTCTTCAACTTTGTTGTAGCGTTCGCAGTATCGAGAGTCACTGCAGAAACGCCTCAAGAAGTGAAAGATCTGGTTGAGCACGTTCGTGTACCAGTTGGTGCAGGCGATGCTGTAGATCACTAATTATAATAACAACCTTAAAGCCCCGTCTGGAAACACCTGTCCGGGGCTTTTTTATTCTAAGTTTTCAGTTACTATTTCCAAGTCTGTCGTTGCAAGGAAGCCAAGATGTTCAAAAACAAGCACTTAATTATCGCCCTGTTGATCGCTCCGATCCTATCGTTAATTGCCTACTTCGGTACCGATATGGCATTAAGTGAAAAACCTCATGCCGCGAAAGAAGGTGAAAGTTACAAATTGGCCAGCAAGTCAAATTGTCGCTACACCAGTGGTCTGTGTGATATGGAAAATGGCGATTTTAAAGTGAAGTTTCGCTCTGAGAAGCTAACGAAAGACCGTTTAGAACTGTCTCTGAATGCCGCTTATCCGCTGGAAGGCGTAAAAGTTTCTGTGGTTGCTAACCAGGAAAAAAACGCTAAGCCAATCGATATGAAGCCTGCCGATCAAGCAGGTAAAAACTGGTACATCAGCCTGCCTAAGCCAAAGTCAGCAGAAAGTTGGTTAAGAGTGGTGATTCAGTCGGAAGGAACACTCTATTACGGCGAGACGCAAACAGCGTTCGTGAAATACGAAACGTTGTTTACGGAATAACTGAATTCAAGAACAAAAAGAAAGCTGAGCTTAATTGTAGGGATATAGCTCACTTGCTCCAAGCCGATGCTGCATTCATGCATCGGCTTTTTTGTCCTCAAAATCCTCATAAATAACCTATGGTTGATAAAAGACCTAGGATTGAGAATTAAAGGAGCAAGTCATGACCCGCGACTTTCGTATTGAAACCGACAGCATGGGGGAAGTAAAAGTCCCAGCCGATGCTCTCTATCAAGCTCAAACCCAGCGTGCCGTCGATAATTTTTCTATCAGTAAACACACCATGCCTCAGGGTTTTATCCACGCCCTAGCGTATATCAAACAAACCGCCGCGCTCACCAATGCACAACTGGGTTTGCTCGACGGGGATATTGCTAATTCGATCGCTGATGCGGCACAAACCATCATTGATGGACAGAATCTTGAGCAGTTTCCAATCGATGTTTTTCAAACCGGGTCTGGCACCAGCTCAAATATGAATGCCAACGAGGTGATCGCGACTCTGGCTTCCAAGGCCCTTGGTGATAGCGTAAGTCCAAATGATCACGTCAATATGGGCCAAAGCAGTAACGATGTGGTGCCAACTGCGATTCAGGTCAGCGTAGCACTATCGATCGAAAAACAGTTGCTCCCAGCGCTAGACCATCTTATCCAGACACTCAGTATTAAACAGAAAGCATTGAAAGATGTGATCAAAACCGGACGAACTCACCTGATGGACGCAATGCCAGTTACCTTCGCACAGGAGCTCGGAGGCTGGCAGTTTCAGATTAAGCATGCCAAACAAGCTATTGAACATACTCTGCCTACATTAAAAGCGTTAGCACAAGGTGGCACCGCCGTGGGTACAGGGATCAATGCCGATCCCCGTTTTGCCGCCCTATTCGCGGATAACCTATCTCAGTCCACAAAAGTGGCATTTTCATCCAGCCAGAATTTCTTTTTTAATCTCAGCAGTCAGGATGCGATCGTGGCAGTCTCCGGACAGCTCAAAACCGCAGCAGTTGCGATCCTGAAGATCGCCAACGATCTTCGCTGGATGAATTCCGGTCCACTCGCAGGGTTGGGAGAAATCGAATTACAGGGATTACAGCCGGGCTCCTCCATCATGCCGGGAAAAGTAAATCCTGTGATTCCAGAAGCCGCGGCCATGGCCTGTGCTCAGGTGATTGGCAATGACACCACGGTTACCATTGCAGGTCAGTCAGGCAATTTCCAACTCAATGTGATGTTGCCTGTGATTGCGCATAATGTACTGGAAAGTGTTGACCTACTGTCGAATAGCACCACAGCGCTGGCAGACAAAGCCATTGCAACGTTTGCGGTTAGGCAAGACAACCTCGATGTAGCATTAGCCAAGAACCCGATTCTGGTGACTGCACTTAACCCGGTGATCGGTTACTTAAAAGCCGCTGAAATAGCGAAGAAAGCCTATAAACAAGGACGCGCGATCATTGATGTCGCAGAAGAGGAAACCGACTTAGATCGCGCGACGCTGGAGAAATTGCTGAACCCAGCAACGCTGACACAAGGTGGGGTAGCCAAATAAGCTATCGACCTGGTAACCAAAAAAGAAGCCTATATACGGAATAATACCGTTCGTTTGACAACGAGCAATATACCCCCAGCCTATAGTAATCCTGAAAAGCGACGAAGGAGCGTGATTCAGGATCTTCTATCCGGGCACTTTGTTATTAAAGAGTTTTTCTATCTTCTCAGCACGCAGATATTAGATTCCTAGTCTCGCTAGAGCTCGCTGGAATGACCCTATAAAGCTCGTTAAGCAACTGATATTTCTCTATATGGAGACCTCGGTTTATAGGTACTCAGCACTAAGCGACTCGATTTAGCACCGAACGTAATTTCAATGGTTTGACTGGTTTGGCGATGAAACCGAATCCATTTGCCTTAATGCCATCGAGCATATCGTCCGTCCGGTCCGCACTGATGATGACACCTTCAAAGCTATTACCTAAGCGGAGGCGGCACTGTTGCAATACTTCTAATCCCGTGCGTCCGTTATCCAATCGATAATCTGAGAAAATCACATCGGGCACCCAGCCATCATCCAGCGCTTGCAGACTTTCTACCAAGTCGGTGGCCAGTCGAGTATCGCATCCCCAGCGTGACAATAAGTTTTCCATGCCAACCAAAATATCAGGCTCATTATCGACACAAAGAATTTTCAGGTGACAAAGCTCAGACTGAGTACTGCTTGGCATCTTCACTGTGTTAAGCGCCTTCACGCTTTCGGCTCTGTCGAGCGTGATCGAGAAAACACTGCCTTTGCCATGCCAGGAACGCATCGAGATTTCATGTCCCAGCACCTGTGCGATACCTTTCGATATAGCAAGACCGAGTCCTAAGCCCTGATCCGAACGCACCTGAGAACCTCGGTTAAACTCTTCAAAGATCTCTTGCTGTTTCTCTTCCTCAATGCCCATGCCATTGTCCCAAACATCAATACGCACACGTCCTTTAACACGGCGAACACCCAAAGCGACTTTGCCATTTGGGCTGTAGCGGAACGCATTAGTGAGAAAGTTTTGCACCACCCGGCGCAGGAGTTTGGGGTCAGAATTCACCGTCAGCGAGGAAGGGATCATGGTGAACTCAATCCCCTGTTGTTTCGCCAATGCACTAAACTCGGCATTTAAATTTGCCAGCACGTCGTTAACGGCAAAACCACATATGTGCACTTCAAGCTTGCCCGACTCAAGACGGGAAATATCCAGCAAATCGCCAATCAAATCTTCTGCGGCTCCGAGCGCGCTTTCGATATGAGCAGAGAGCTTTTTCGCCTCATCGTCTTTGGCCACCTCAGAAAGCGAAGATGCAAATAACCTGGCAGCATTAAGGGGCTGCATCAGGTCATGACTCACCGCGGCTAAGAAGCGTGATTTCGACTTAGACTCTAAATCTGAACGTTGTGTCGCCTCCACCAGCTGTTTGTTGAGCTGCTCTAGTTCGCGGGTCCGAAGTCGTACACGTTCCTCAAGCGTCTCGTTCGCCTCTTTGAGTGCCTGCTCGGCATCGCGGAACACGGTGATGTCGGTAAAACTCATTACAAAACCACCACCCGGCATCGGATTGCCCTGTACTTCAATCACTCGTCCGTCAGGACGAACACGCGAAGAGGTATGTCGAGTCCCTTGCTCAAGATGGTAAACCCGTCGACGAACATGGTCATCTGGATCACCTGGGCCACATAGCCCTTGCTCCGCATTGTGGCGAATCACATCCGCGATCGGACGGCCCACCTGAATTAACCCGGGAGGAAATTCAAATAACTCGAGATAACGTTGGTTCCAAGCCACCAGCCGCAATTGTTTATCAACCACAGCGATACCTTGCCCGATGTGCTCAATCGCCCCTTGCAGTAGTCCTCGGCTGAAGTCGTAAAGTTCAGAAGCTTCATCGACGATGGTCGCCACTTCTTCGAGCTGCATGTTTCTTCCCTGCAAAGCAGAAGTAAGTACTAACTTTGCAGAAGATGCGCCAAAGACCCCGGCGAGCACACGTTCTGTGTGTCGTATCAATGAAGACGGTGCTTGTTGGTTCGGCATCAGCTCTTCACGTTGCTGGCTCCAGTAAGCCTGAAACGCAACTTTAACGCGTGAACGCCCAACAAAACGAGACGCAAGCATCTCCAGTTCAGCCACCGTCACGCGGCTCTGGTAAAGGCTCATATTTTCGCTTTCAGGCAACGGTGTACCAATAAACGAAGCCGATTGTAAGCGCTCACTTAGGCTTGGACGAGTAATCAGAGAAACGACGACAAAACAGGCGGTATTGGCCGCAACACTGAGAATCATTCCCCAGTCAGAGATCGCAATATCAAACTGGGTTAGCATCTCTGGTGGCGTAATAAGCCAAATCAAAAAGTTACTGCTGGCGTTACCCGCCAGCATGTCGGTTTGGCTCATCAGAGTGATCAGCCAAATGGTAAAACCAACCGCAAGACCGACATAAACGCCCTTTTTGTTTCCCTGACGCCAATACATCCCGCCAATCAGGGCCGGAGCAAATTGGGTGATCGCTGCAAACGAGAGAAAACCTATCGCAGAGAGTGAGTGAATACTATCAAGTGCCTGGTAGAAGCCCCACGCACCAATCAAAAGAAGCAGAATAAGAGCACGACGGATACGCAGCAGCAACTGAGAAAAGTGCTGATGATTACGTTGTGAAAGACGCATGCGGCGCAGAAGCAGTGGCATCGCTAAATCATTCGACACCATAATGGCTAACGCAATAGTCGAGACGATTACCATTCCACTCGCCGCTGATGTACCACCAAGGAACGCCAGTAAAGCGATCTCACTGGCACCTACCGCCATCGGCACGCTGATCACATAGGTGTCTGGCGACGCACCACTCAACAATCCTTGCCCTACCCACGCAATCGGCAGTACAAAAATGCCCATTAAGATCAGATAAACCGGGAACAACCAGCGGGCAACATGCAGATCCTGAGCACGCTCGTTTTCGACCACCATGGTATGAAATTGACGCGGTAAACAAACGATCGCCAGCATGGTGAGTACGGTATGAATCAGCATGGTCGGAATATTTGGCGGCTGATAGGTTTCCGTCGCCACATCTATCAGACTGAGGTTTTCTGCGCTCATCGCCAGCCAGACAATAAACACACCAACGACTAAAAACGCCATTAGCTTGATAACCGACTCAAAGGCAATCGCCATCATCATGCCCCGGTGGTGCTCGGTATTATCGATATGACGCGTACCGAACAAGATGGTAAAGATAGCCAGTGCCATCACCACAAACCATGAGACACTGTCGTTCTCATAACCGAAGTCAGAAGCCAACTCAGGCGCAATGATTTCCAGCCCCATGGTGATACCACGCAACTGCAATGCGATATAAGGCAAGATCCCCGCAACAGCAATCAGCGTTACCGCAACCGCCAGCCCCTGCGATTTCCCGTAACGAGCACCAATGAAATCAGCAATAGAGGTAATGTGTTCGCGCTTGGCGATCAGAATCAGTCGCGCGAGTACCCGCCAACCAAGGGTGAAGACCAGAATCGGAGCAATGTAGATTGGGAGAAAAGACCAGGGATTGCTGCTCGCCTGGCCCACAGTGCCGTAGAAGGTCCAGGAGGTACAGTACACAGCAATAGACAAACTGTAGATCCAAGGTCGCCACTTAGCCAGCCACCGGCGCTGATTGTCTCCGTACCACGCGATTATAAATAGGGCGCCCAAATACGCTAAAGAAACGGGAACCACCAGCCATCCTTGCATCCGATATCCTTTCTGACCTTGCTTACAACAAACAAAAACCTCTCCGCTAGGGAGAGGTTTCATTTAACACTGCTTTCACAACAGAGACAAAGATTAGTTTTTAACCTCTGTCACAGAAGTCTAATTCTGTGTTTCAAGCGCTTTGTCAGATAAGTCAATCACATGCTGGGCAGGCTCTTGCGGATCCAGCTTAATGAACAAGGCAATCAATCCCATCGCTGCCATACCCAAGAATACCAGCGACCCCCAATGCTCATAAGCCCAACCACTAAGAACGGTCATCAGGGCAGTAAACGCCCCAAGCGCTATCGCGTTGTATAACGCCTGCAAGGCAACCATTTTATTCTCAGAAGCGTTTTGAATGTATTGGATTGCGGCAATGTGTGCGGCCGCAAACGTCACACCATGCAATAACTGAACGATAACCAGAGCAAAAATTGACGTTGTGCCTGCTGTGATCCCCCAGCGCATCATCACGCCACAAGCCGCAATGACAAACAGGGTACGCAACGACCGGCCCGCAAACAGGCGCTTGCTGAGTGCAAATACGGCTACCTCCGCCGCCACCCCTAAACTCCAAAGATAGCCAATCACATCTTCAGAGTGACCAGCCGATTTCCAGTGGATAGCGCTAAAGCCGTAATAGGCGGCATGACTACCCTGAATGAGCGATACCAAGACTAAAAACTTAATAACAGACTTCTCCGTTAACAGCGAAGACAACTTAGGGCGTTCTGCATGTTGATCACGGAGAGTTACTGGCATCGGGCTAGTCATACGCATCGCAAACGACAAAGCGATAAATAAGCCGATCATCGCTGTGTAGAGAATCATATCTGCATCAAACTTAGCGACTAAGTAACCAACCACGGTAGAACCAGCGATAAACGCGATAGAACCCCATAAACGTGAACGCCCGTAGTCGAGCACTTTTAAACGCGCATAGTAATTCGCCATCGCATCAGAGAGCGGGATAATTGGTCCACAACATAGGTTAAACAATACGGTTGCCAACGCCATTAACCAAAAGTTACCGCCGGTGAAAAAATGGAATCCAACAAAAATAAGACCAGCGAAACTTAGCCAACGTAAGGCGGGCATCAAGAGCTCTACTTTATGAATCCGCGGGGTTATCACTAAGTTCGCCACACAACGTGTTGCCAGGCCTAAACCAACTAGCAAGCCAATATCGGTTGGCGTAACGCCCTGCTCTTTAAACCACAACGACCAAAATGGCAGATAGACGCCATACGCAAAAAAGAATCCGAGAAAGTACTGGGATATCCAGCCATACGGAGAAGGTTTTAGCATTATTATTTTCCTAAAAAGGGAACACCAACGTTATGAGCGTGGATTATGGATCGCTATGCAGAGCAGAAAAAGGGAAGAATCGGCAACTTACCGTTTCCTCGATGGAATACAAAGTATTAAAAATTAAAAAGCTTGGCTTTCAATGTTCTGAATTTAGACCAAAGTCGTCTGGCTAATAGAAAGAAATTTGTCAGACTTAGAATGTGTTCCTTTCCATTTTAGGGTTCCTTATGCCTGATAAATTCAATATGCATTCTCCACCATTCGACCGCCTGACCAGCAAGCAACAAGCGCGACTGCGTTCGTCACTTGATGTGGCCTACTATCGAACTCGAGATGTGATTTTATCTTGTGGGCAGACCAATCCTCATTTGCATATTTTGATCAAAGGTGCCGTGGAAGAGCGCTCTAAAGATCAGAGCGAAGTTTTCGCCCACTATGCCAACGACGATATGTTTGATGTGCGCTCCCTATTTGAAGAAAACGTACGCCATCAGTATGTGGCGCTTGAAGATACCCTGTCCTACTTGTTACCAAAAGAGGTGTTTCTGGAGCTCTATAACGAGAATGGACAATTCGCGGCGTACTTCGATAACAACTTATCCAAACGACAGGCATTAATCGAAGCGGCGCAGCAACAACAGAACCTGGCTGAGTTTATTCTGACCAAAGTCGACAAGGGTATCTATCACCCACCGATGATCCTGAAACCCGAAATGCCTATCAATGAGGTAACCAAAACCTTAAAAGAAAATGGCATTGATGCCGCCTTAGTTGAGCTGAATCCAGACGACCCTCGCCTGGAAAAATCCCCCTCCGAACACCCCTACGCCATTGTCACGCGGACGAATATGCTTCACTCGGTGATGTTAGATGATCGCGCCGTTGATACACCAGTGGGCGAGATAGCCACCTTCCCGGTTTATCATGTCGATGAAGGCGACTTCTTGTTTAACGCCATGATTACGATGACGCGTAACCGGATGAAACGACTCATGGTCTGCGATGGTAACCAAGCGATAGGCATGTTGGATATGACGCAAATCCTCAGTGCTTTCTCTACCCACTCGCATGTACTCACGCTCAGTATCGCCAGAGCCAGCAGTGTCGAAGAGCTTGCCCTTGCGTCCAACCGACAACGCCAGTTAGTTGAAAGTCTGGTGAGGAACGGCATTCGCACCCGCTTCATCATGGAGCTGATTTCAGCCGTCAACGAGCAAATCATAGAGAAAGCTTTTGAGTTAGTGGTGCCACCTGCGCTCCACGACCACTGCTGTCTGATTGTTTTAGGTTCAGAAGGCCGGGGAGAACAAATTCTCAAAACCGATCAGGACAACGCCCTGATCATTAAAGACGGTTTGGAGTGGTCGCACAGTGAACAGGTGATGCAATCATTCACTCACACGCTTCAGCAATTGGGTTATCCGCTCTGCCCCGGAAAAGTCATGGTCAACAATCCCAAATGGGTCAAGTCTCAATCGGAGTGGATTCGAACCCTCGACAATTGGATTGCAAAGGCACAGCCAGAACAAATCATGGACTTAGCCATCTTTAGTGATGCACAAGCCGTAGCAGGTAACCGAGAGTTACTCACGCCCGTCGCTAATCATCTAAGGGACACAATGAAAGATCGCATGCTGATTTTGTCTGACTTCACCCGACCAGCGCTGCAATTTTCAGTGCCACTCACGCTGTTTGGTAACGTAAAAAGTGCCAAAGATGGCTTGGATATCAAACGAGGCGGTATTTTCCCAATAGTGCACGGCATCCGAACTCTGTCTCTTGAATATGCCATTGAAGAAAAAAATACCTTTGCCCGTATAGAAGCCTTGAGAAACAAGCGAATTTTAGAGCCAGAAACGGCGGATAATTTAAACGAAGCACTCAAGTTGTTCTTTAAGCTGCGTCTCAATCAGCAGCTGAATCAACAAGAGGCGTTGAATAATATCGACATTAAACAACTCGACCGTACAGAGCGAGACTTACTGCGTCATGGCCTGCATGTAGTGAAAAAGTTTCAGCAGTTTTTAGGCTTCCACTATCAAATACGTGATTAAACCCGGTTAGTCGTACAAGAGGTATCTGGGATGAATTGGCTACAACGAAAATATTGGCACCATAAACTGAAAGGCTCGCCTTATCAGTCGCTATTTTGTGCGCCAGATAAAACCGAGTTGGTTTCTCTCGACTGCGAAACCACCAGCCTCGATCCCAATAGAGCTGAGCTTGTTACCATCGCAGCAACCAAGATCATTGATAATCGCATCATCACTAGCCAGCCTTTTGAAGTGCATCTACGGGCACCACAGTCTCTCGATTCCGGCTCAGTGAAAATTCATAAGATTCGCCATCAGGATTTAGTCGACGGCATCAGCGAAAAGGATGCACTATTGAAGCTCATCGACTTTATCGGCAATCGACCGTTAGTCGGCTACCACATTCGCTACGACAAAAAAATCTTAGATCTCGCCTGTCAAAGACATCTCGGGTTCCCTCTGCCTAACCCTTTGATTGAGGTGAGCCAAATATATCACGACAAGCTAGAGCGACATTTACCCAATGCCTATTTCGACTTAAGTCTGGAGGCCATTTGCAAGCATCTAGAGCTGCCGATTCAAGACAAGCATGACGCCTTGCAAGATGCGATATCCGCTGCATTGGTCTTTGTGCGTTTAACCAAAGGTGATTTACCGAGTCTGAGCGTGCCATACACATAATTCCTGTTGACCTGGCTCCCATAATTACTTTTATTTCAATCCTTTTTCGGTAGATCCCTCTCTATCATCCTAAAGTCTAATTGTGGAAATACGCGCTGTGACTGACAGTTATAAGCACAAGGTCGTTCTTGCAACGGCTGACTGTTTAAAACAAATACCCGTTCGATTCATTCTGCTGTCAGATAATCAGCGTATTCATTGAACGAGTAACAGCAACAGCCCTACAAAGTAAAGATTCAAAGTCTTATGTAGATTGGTGTAAGGCCGAGAAATAAAGGCACAAGGAGAGAAGCCATGAGCGAAGCCCACGTTTATCCGGTAAAAGAAAATATTAAAACTCATACACATGCGGATAATGATACCTACCTAGCCATGTATCAGCAGTCGGTAACCGATCCAGAGGGCTTCTGGAACGAGCACGGCAAAATCGTTGATTGGATTAAACCTTTCACCAAAGTAAAAAGCACTTCTTTCGATACCGGTCATGTCGACATTCGCTGGTTTGAAGACGGTACACTAAATGTCTCAGCAAACTGTATCGACCGCCACCTGGCAGAACACGGTGACGACGTTGCAATCATCTGGGAAGGCGATGACCCTGCAGACGATAAAACGCTGACCTTTAACGAGCTGCACAAAGAAGTATGTCAATTCTCAAACGCACTGAAAGAACAGGGCGTACGCAAAGGCGACGTGGTTTGTCTTTACATGCCAATGGTACCTGAAGCAGCCATCGCAATGCTGGCATGTACTCGTATCGGCGCTGTACATACCGTCGTGTTCGGTGGTTTCTCACCGGAAGCGCTATCTGGCCGTATCATTGACTCAGACGCTAAAGTCGTGATCACTGCCGACGAAGGCGTTCGTGGTGGACGTGCGGTTCCGCTGAAAAAGAACGTGGATGAAGCACTGACTAACCCAGACGTAAAAACCATCAGTAAAGTGTTGGTTCTTAAGCGTACTGGTGGCGACGTTGAATGGCACGATCACCGTGATGTTTGGTGGCACGAAGCAACAGCAAACGTGTCTGACGTTTGCCCACCAGAAGAGATGAAAGCTGAAGACCCACTGTTCATCCTTTACACCTCAGGCTCTACTGGTAAACCTAAAGGCGTACTGCATACCACAGGTGGTTACCTAGTCTACGCGGCTATGACATTTAAGTACGTCTTCGACTACCAGCCAGGCGAAACCTTCTGGTGTACGGCTGACGTGGGTTGGATTACTGGTCACACTTACCTTATCTACGGTCCACTAGCGAACGGCGCTAAGACTATCTTGTTCGAAGGTGTGCCAAACTACCCAAGCACAAGCCGCATGAGTGAAGTGGTTGATAAGCATCAAGTGAACATCCTTTACACCGCGCCAACTGCAATTCGTGCGCTAATGGCAAAAGGTGATGAAGCGGTGGCAGGCACTTCTCGTTCAAGTCTTCGCATCATGGGTTCCGTAGGTGAACCAATCAACCCAGAAGCATGGGAGTGGTATTACAAAACGATTGGTAACGAGAATTCTCCGATCGTCGATACTTGGTGGCAAACTGAAACCGGCGGCATCTTAATCGCACCACTACCAGGAGCAACGGATCTAAAACCAGGCTCAGCGACCCGTCCATTCTTCGGCGTACAACCTGCGCTTGTCGATAACATGGGTAACATTATTGAAGGGGCAACGGAAGGCAACCTTGTGATTCTTGATTCGTGGCCAGGTCAGATGCGTACGGTTTATGGCGACCATGAACGCTTCGAACAAACTTACTTCTCAACCTTCAAGGGTATGTACTTCACCAGTGATGGTGCTCGTCGTGACGAAGATGGCTACTACTGGATCACAGGTCGTGTGGATGACGTATTGAACGTATCGGGACACCGTATGGGGACTGCTGAGATTGAGTCAGCATTGGTAGCGCACCACAAGATTGCGGAAGCAGCCATTGTCGGTATCCCACATGACATCAAAGGTCAGGCTATCTACGCTTACATCACACTGAATGATGGTGAGTACCCATCAGCGGAACTGCACAAAGAAGTGAAAGACTGGGTACGCAAAGAGATTGGTCCAATTGCCACACCAGATGTGTTGCACTGGACAGACTCTCTGCCTAAGACTCGCTCTGGTAAAATCATGCGTCGAATTCTGCGTAAGATTGCCACCGGTGATACCAGCAACCTGGGTGACACCTCAACGCTTGCAGACCCTAGCGTAGTCGACAAACTCATCGCTGAGAAAGCCGAGCTGGTATAAGCTAACTCGCCAATATTAAACGCATAAATGAAAACCGCCACTTTGATGGCGGTTTTTTTGCTTTGGGGCGCAGTTAGCCACATTCTTGATAGGGTTGTCAGGTTATTTTTGTTAACTTGGTTGCAGAAACAAGAGGCGTTATTGGGAGATTAGACCAGTAAATTGCTGCTAATTGCTATGAATTAGCTATAATCTTGGTCGATTTTTTAAATTTTACTCGGTTTTAACAAAAAAACCGTGTTGAATTATCGTATATTTGGGAATATAAACGTTCCACTCACGATAAGGGAAGATAGCAACATAATGTCTGCAAAGTCACGGATTCTCGTTCTAAACGGACCGAACCTTAACCTGTTAGGTCTGCGCGAACCGACACACTATGGTAATAACACCCTAGCACAAATTGTGAATACGCTAACAGAGCAGGCTCACAATGCTGGGGTGGAATTAGAACACCTACAATCAAATCGTGAGTACGAACTGATTGAAGCCATTCATGCCGCTTACGGCAAGATTGATTTCATCATCATCAATCCAGCTGCTTTCACTCATACCAGTGTAGCACTGCGAGATGCATTACTTGGCGTCGCCATCCCATTTATCGAGGTGCACCTATCAAACGTGCATGCACGTGAAGCGTTTCGCCATCACTCATATCTGTCAGACAAGGCAGAAGGCGTGATTTGCGGCCTGGGTGCACAAGGTTATGAATTTGCTCTGTCTGCTGCAATTAACAAACTTCAGACAAAGTAACCCTTACACTCTGCAATCCTATGGGGTTGTCTTAATCACAAGATAAAAGAGAAAGAAAAGATGGATATTCGTAAAATCAAAAAGCTAATCGAGTTAGTTGAAGAGTCTGGCATTGCTGAGCTAGAAATTTCAGAAGGTGAAGAATCAGTACGCATCAGTCGTCACGGCACAGCTCCCGCTCACGCACCTGTTCACTACGCGGCAGCTCCAGTAGCAGCACCTGCTCCAGCAGCAGCGGCAGCGGCACCTGTAGCAGAAGCGCCAGTGGCAGCAGAAGCTCCAGCGGCGGCAGCACCTGCAGGTCACCAAGTTCTTTCTCCAATGGTTGGTACTTTCTACCGCTCTCCAAGCCCTGACGCGAAAGCATTCGTCGAAGTAGGTCAGACTGTAAGTGCTGGTGATACGCTATGTATCGTTGAAGCGATGAAGATGATGAACCAAATCGAAGCGGACAAGTCTGGCGTTGTTGCTGCAATCCTAGTTGAAGACGGCCAACCAGTTGAATTCGACCAACCTCTAGTTGTAATCGAATAAGCGGGGCTTGCCTTATGCTAGATAAAGTAGTCATCGCGAACCGAGGTGAAATTGCACTTCGTATCCTTCGCGCTTGTAAAGAGTTAGGTATTAAGACCGTTGCTGTGCATTCAACAGCTGACCGCGATCTTAAGCACGTCCTACTTGCAGACGAAACCGTATGTATCGGTCCTGCTCGTGGCATCGACAGCTACCTAAACATTCCACGCATCATTTCTGCTGCGGAAGTCACGGGTGCGGTCGCTATCCACCCAGGTTACGGCTTCCTGTCAGAAAACGCAGACTTCGCTGAACAAGTTGAGCGCAGTGGCTTCATCTTTGTTGGACCAAAAGCAGAAACGATCCGCTTGATGGGTGACAAAGTGTCAGCGATCAACGCAATGAAGAAAGCTGGTGTTCCTTGTGTACCAGGTTCTGACGGCCCGCTAGACAATGATGAAGAGAAAAACAAAGCGTTTGCTAAACGCATTGGTTACCCAGTCATCATCAAAGCATCTGGCGGCGGTGGCGGTCGTGGTATGCGTGTTGTTCGCGCAGAAAAAGACCTGATCCAAGCTATCGCCATGACACGTGCAGAAGCGAAAGCAGCGTTCGACAACGACATGGTTTACATGGAAAAATTCCTGGAAAACCCTCGTCACGTTGAAGTTCAGGTTATTGCTGACGGCCAGGGCGGTGCAATCCACCTGGGTGAGCGTGACTGTTCAATGCAGCGTCGTCACCAGAAAGTGGTGGAAGAAGCACCAGCACCAGGTATCACTGAAGAGATGCGTAAGTACATCGGCGAACGTTGTACTCGTGCATGTATCGAAATCGGTTACCGCGGCGCAGGTACGTTCGAATTCCTATACGAGAACGGTGAGTTCTACTTCATCGAAATGAACACTCGTATTCAGGTAGAGCACCCAGTAACAGAAATGGTAACAGGTATCGACCTAATCAAAGAGCAGCTACGTGTTGCAGCAGGTCAGCCTTTATCATTCACTCAGGATGACATTAAGATCCGCGGCCATGCGATCGAGTGTCGTATCAACGCTGAAGACCCAGAGCGCTTCTTGCCATCACCAGGTAAGATTGAGCGTTTCCACTCTCCAGGTGGTATGGGTGTACGTTGGGAATCGCACATCTACACAGGTTACTCAGTGCCTCCTCATTATGATTCAATGATTGGTAAGCTGATTACTTACGGTGAGAACCGTGACGTAGCGATTGCACGTATGAAGAATGCTCTTGGTGAGATGATCATTGAAGGCATCAAGACCAACGTGCCACTTCAGGTTTCGATCATGAATGATGAGAACTTCCAGCACGGTGGTGCCAACATTCATTACCTAGAGAAGAAACTAGGCCTACAATAAGCCTTGGTTGAACTCCTAAAAAATGCCCACACCTGTGGGCATTTTTGTTTTGTATACTATCTATACTCAAACAAATTGCAGAGTTCTGGTAAACTCTGCGCCACTTCATTTACTGTAAGAGCAAAAATCAATGCCTTGGATTCAAATCAAACTCAACGCGACCAATGAAAACGCTGAGCAAATCGGCGACATGCTAATGGAAGAGACTGGTGCGCTGTCTGTAACGTTCCTAGACGCGCAGGATACACCTGTATTCGAACCTCTACCTGGCGAAACTCGCTTATGGGGCGATACTGACATTCTGGCACTGTACGATGCAGAAGCCGATACCAACTTCATCATCGCCCAGATTACCGCAAGTAACATGCTTGCAGAAGATTTTGCTTACAAAGTAGAACAGCTAGAAGACAAAGACTGGGAACGCGAATGGATGGAAAACTTCCACCCAATGAAATTCGGTGAGCGTCTATGGATTTGCCCAAGCTGGCGCGACATTCCAGAACCAGACGCGGTAAATGTAATGCTTGATCCAGGTCTTGCATTTGGTACGGGTACTCACCCAACGACAGCACTTTGTCTTGAGTGGCTAGAGGGTCTGGACCTAACTGGTAAAACAGTCATCGACTTTGGTTGTGGATCTGGCATTTTAGCGATCGCGGCGATCAAACTAGGTGCAGAGAAAGTGATCGGGATCGACATTGATCCTCAAGCACTACAAGCCTCTCGCGACAACGCTGAGCGTAACGGCGTTGCCGATCAACTTGAAGTTTACTTACCGCAAAATCAGCCGGACGGACTGCTCGCTGATGTGGTCGTTGCTAACATTCTTGCGGGTCCGTTACGTGAACTTGCTCCAGTTATAAAAGGTCTGGTTAAGCCAAATGGTGACCTTGCCATGTCTGGCGTATTGGACACCCAAGCAGAAGATGTCGCTAACTACTACCGTGATGAGCTTCACATAGATCCTATCATTGAGCAAAAAGAGTGGTGTCGCATCTCTGGTCGTAAGCGAGGCTAGACAAGGATTTAACGGCTAATTGTTTGAAATTCATACAATTTACAAAAACAATTTGTAAATGCTCAAATATTAGTCTTTTCACGCAGTAAAAAAATGCGTAAAATGCGCGCCCTTGCTGGTACAGAACTGTGATGACGTTTTGAGAATCGGAAACTATCAACTTAAGAACAATCTAATCGTAGCCCCAATGGCTGGTGTAACGGATAGACCGTTTCGCGAGTTGTGCCTTCGTTATGGTGCGGGAATGGCCGTCAGTGAAATGATGTCTGCTAACCCAAAACTATGGAAAACGTCGAAGTCGAAACAGCGCATGGTACATGAAGGCGAATCGGGCGTTCGCTCTGTACAAATTGCCGGTTCCGATCCACAGCTTATGGCGGATGCAGCTCAATTCAGTGTTGAAAACGGTGCGCAAATCATCGACATCAACATGGGCTGTCCGGCAAAGAAAGTGAATAAAAAGCTGGCGGGCTCTGCACTGCTTCAATACCCAAACATTATCGAAGAGATTTTGAAAGCGGTAGTGACTGCGGTTGACGTTCCTGTAACGTTAAAGACCCGAACAGGCTGGGATACAGAAAATAAAAACTGTCTCCAAATCGCTAAATTAGCCGAAGACTGCGGCATACAAGCTCTTGCACTGCACGGCAGAACAAAAGCATGTATGTACAAAGGTGAGGCCGAATACGACAGCATTAAAGCGGTAAAAGAGGCTATTTCAATTCCGGTTATCGCGAATGGTGATATCGATAGCCCGGAGAAAGCCAAATTTGTACTGGAGTACACCGGTGCGGACGCTTTAATGATTGGACGCCCTGCCCAGGGTCGCCCTTGGATTTTCCAGGAAATCCATCACTATTTGGAAAACGGCACCACAATGGATGAGCTTCCAGCAGAGGAAGTGAAAACCATTATGCTTGGTCATGTGAACGCTCTACATGAGTTTTACGGAGAGTACTTAGGGCCACGTATCGCGCGTAAGCACGTTGGTTGGTATCTAAAAGAGCATGAGCAGGCGAGTGCGTTTCGCCGTACCTTTAACGCTATCGATGCAGCACCGCTGCAAATTGAGGCGTTAGAAGGTTATTTTGATAACGTTGCATCATAATTAAGAGAAGAGCTAGACCGAATATGTTCGAACAAAATCTGACTTCAGAAGCATTAACAGTAACTACAGTAACGTCACAAGACCAGATTACTCAAAAGCCTTTACGTGACTCTGTTAAAGCGTCTCTTAAAAACTACCTTGCTCAACTAAATGGCCAGGAAGTAACAGAACTATACGAATTAGTTCTAGCTGAAGTTGAACAGCCACTACTAGATACCATCATGCAGTACACTCGCGGTAACCAAACTCGTGCAGCGACTATGATGGGCATCAACCGCGGTACTCTTCGCAAGAAACTTAAAAAATACGGCATGAACTAAGACCGTACTTAAAGTTGTTATAGAATAAGCCGCTGCCTTTTAGGTCGCGGCTTTTCTTTATCTGAAGAAAACACGTCACTTACAAACGTTAATATTCGGCCTACAAAGCGCCACATAGCCAAGTAGCTCGACGTCAGCACATTTCCCTACTTATATAACTAATGCCACCTCTAAAGAGCAAAGAGAGCGAAATACACGAACCTTACTCAACAGCCTCCAAGACAGAGACTCCATGACTCCATTTTGATCACCAGCATGTAGTCCTACTAAAAGTCGCCTCAAACTACCTCATCGAACTAAAGGTGGGTCAAAGGGGAATGCAAAACACTCTCTTGCCTAATGTTAGAGATTGATCACTTCAAAGAATCTAACGATCAAGCCGGTCACTTATTGAGGGAGTCACTGATAGTTCAAACCTCTCAGTTTTGCCAATGCCCGATTACGGATCAGATACCTTGCTGTCTCTCACTTTTTGAAGGGAAAAGCCGCACTGAAATCGCTCAGTTTCTTAAAGTGAGTAGAACGAGCGTAAACAAATGGATCAAAGCCTATCTAGATTTTGGCTTAGAAGGCCTACAAGAAAAGGTTCAAACTGGCCGCCCTCATCGTCTGACACAACAGTAATTAAGCCAACTTCAACAGTTTGTGACGACCTATGCTGTTAAAGAGGACGTCTTCAAGCTAAAGATATTGCTATCTATATTGAACAACATTTTGGCATCCAATACAGACAAGCTAACATCTACCGGATACTCCAAGATATTGGTTTGAGCTGGATTGCCACTCTCTCTAATACCAATCTAAGAAACACAAGACGATTTAAAAAATTCAAAATCAAAACGATCCTTAAGCTCCCAGGACATATGGCTCTAGAGTGTGTTGATGTCTGGTTTCAGGATGAAGCCAGATTTGGGCAACAAAACACAACAACCCGTTTATGGGCTGAAAAAGGAACGCGTGCAAGAGCCGTGAAGCAACAACAATTTGAGTACGCCCATCTGTTCGGTTCAGCCTGTCCCAGCAAAGGAATTGGTGAGGCTATCGTCGTCCCTTGGGTCAATAAAGACATCATAATAGAGCACTTAAAAAAAAATATCGGCAGTCACAGAGAAGGGACATCACGCAGTCGTTATTATGGATGGCGCAAGGGTGGCATACGGAAGACATTGCCGATGAATTTAATAACGTCAGTGTCATCAAACTCACCCCTATCCCCCAGAGTTGAACCCTATAGAACAGGTATGGAATTGATTGAGACAACGCTATTTAGCCAACCAATCTTTTACTGACTACAACGACATCATCCCCAAAGTCTGCGATGCATGGAATCGTTTTTTGGATTGCTTCAAAAGAGTCATCAAGATGTGTTCGAGAAGATGGATAGACCTGACCAGTTAATTTTCCAGATTGGTATGAAGACATGTCAGGACAGTGTATGTGAAATGAAAAAAAGCCTCGCTATTTCTAGCGAGGCTTCTTAATAGTGGCGGAGAGATAGGGATTTGAACCCTAGATACGCTATTAACGTATGCCGGTTTTCAAGACCGGTGCTTTCAACCACTCAGCCATCTCTCCACAAATTGTCATCTTCAGATTAGTACACTGATGATGTTTGTTACCGGTAATAACAAGTAACTGTAATTAAAGCCTGGCGATGT
>NZ_JAWLID010000018.1:0-61283 GCF_033042495.1 Vibrio sp. EA2
TGGCGCGTCCTGGAGGATTCGAACCTCCGACCGCCTGGTTCGTAGCCAGGTACTCTATCCAGCTGAGCTAAGGACGCGCAATTTGTGAAGCGTATCACATTGATTTTCTTTAAGAACAAAAAAATTGACCGCTACGTCAATAAATGGCGGTGAGGGAGGGATTCGAACCCTCGATACGGCTACAAACCGTATACTCCCTTAGCAGGGGAGCGCCTTCAGCCTCTCGGCCACCTCACCGTTTTATTTGTTCTAAAGAGTGGCGCGTCCTGGAGGATTCGAACCTCCGACCGCCTGGTTCGTAGCCAGGTACTCTATCCAGCTGAGCTAAGGACGCGTAATACACTTTTTAGTTCGCAAGAATGGCGGTGAGGGAGGGATTCGAACCCTCGATACGGCTACAAACCGTATACTCCCTTAGCAGGGGAGCGCCTTCAGCCTCTCGGCCACCTCACCGTCTTGCGGAGGCACATATTACGTTTTACCGAAAATATGTCAAACACTTTCTTTTAAAAAATCCGCCAAAAACACTTAATCGTTGGTGATTTAATCAAAGTGATTATTAAACGAACTTTATCACCCTATTATGATGAAAAAAAGAGAGTCTTCTCTGAAAAAAAGACATTTATCATAAACTAAAAAGGCCAGCCCTTTGGCTAGCCTTTTTCATTCAAACTAAGCTCTGTATCAGAAGAGACTTAGTAGTTACCTGAAGCAACGTTGCCATTACCTTTTTCAGCTTGAATGCGCATGTAGATTTCTTCACGGTGAACTGATACTTCCTTCGGAGCGTTAACGCCGATGCGTACTTGGTTACCTTTAACACCCAGTACAGTTACAGTTACCTCATCACCAATCATCAGTGTTTCGCCTACGCGGCGAGTCAAAATTAGCATTCTATGCTCCTTGAGTAATCTCTAAATTTTCTTACTATCAAAGCTATTATCCAACAAAAGTTATATTTTCGTAAACTACCTTGTTAGCGAAAATCATCCTATTAAGGCATGTTTTTGCTGGATGCTTAACGCTTCATTAGCTGTAATGTAAGCATCATGAAGAACATTTGCCGCCATATCCACACAGTCAGGTGATAATACTAGCATCATGGTGAGTGCATTCGTTGCGCAGAAGTTAATCGCAACACCTTGCTCAGCCAGCAAATCGCACGCATGCTCTACCATTCCATTGGCCTCAAGCCCTACTGCGGTCAACAGACTTACCATTTCACTATTACGGATTTTATCGCTGAACACCAGATCGAACTTGGCACATGCATCTTGTTTTATCATGATACCTGCCCGTTCTGTTTCCTCGATCACATTCCAAATGTCGATACCTAGCATCTGACATTGCTTTGTGGCACTGGATAAATGTTCTTTATCTACTTCAATAATGGCAAGGTCACGTTGAATAGCTATACCAGAGATGGCTTGTGTGCCTGTCTCTCCCTTAACTAAACTGCCTTCATTCCTATCGAATGTAGAAAGCACGCGAAGCGGTACATTGTTCTTCCATGCATATTGCACTGAAGGTAAATGTAAAACTTTAGCGCCACGGCTTGCCATTGCTTCCATGGAAGGAAAGTCAATCACCGCCATTTTTTGCGCCGTTTTTACTACACGTGGGTCACAAGTATAAATACCATCAACGTCGGTAAAGATTTGACACTCATCAGCACGTAGTGCACCTGCCAGTGTCACTGCGCTCGTATCTGAGCCTCCTCGACCTAATGTGGTGATATCCCCATTTTCATTCACACCCTGAAAACCCGCGACGATCACGATTTGCTCTTGTGCAAGCAATGCCATCACTCTCGTGGTATCAATGTGCTTAATCGTTGCGTCATTGTGTTGGTTATCCGTCACAATGTTCGCCTGTGCTCCGGTAAGTGAGCGCGCAGGATGACCGAGTTTGTTCAGTGTCATCGCCAAAAGTGCCATCGACACTTGCTCACCAGCAGAGAGCAAAACATCAAGTTCTCGGGCTGTAGGAACACTATCTACCTGTTTAGCTAGGTCCATAAGCCTATTTGTCTCGCCTGACATAGCAGAAACAACGACAACAACTTGATTACCATCATTTTTCGCCTTAATGATGTGTTCGGCAACTTGGTGGATTCTTTCAATTGAACCCACAGAGGTTCCGCCAAACTTTTGCACGATAAGGGGCTTTTTCACCAGTCTTCACCTTCCCAAGACCAAAGTCTCATTCGGACCACCTACATCCTGTTGATAAAAATAATATAAGTGGCAGTTACAACAAAAACCAAGCAGCTTAGATGACCAGGTTAGTTTCCGGTCAATTAAACCACTTGGTTAACGTAAAAAAATTACGCCCAATCAAAACAAATTGATTGAGCGTAAATTTGTTATTTCATGTTGGTTATAAGCGTTCTTCTAGCCAAGGCTGAACAGTTTTGATTGCTTCAGGAAGTGCAGCTACGTCAGTACCGCCAGCTTGCGCCATATCTGGACGACCACCGCCTTTACCACCAACCTGCTCTGCTACCATTTTAACTAAATCACCCGCTTTGACTTTGCCAACCAGATCTTTAGTGACACCAGCGATCAAACCAACTTTATCACCCGTGATGTTAGCCAGAAGTACCACACCTGAACCCATCTGGTTCTTGATGTCATCAACCATAGTACGTAGGTTCTTGCTATCAGCGCCTTCCAACGCAGCAACCAATACTTTTGTACCGTTGACTTCGATTGCTTTCCCCATGATGTTTGCACTTTCTGCAGCAGCCATCTTGTCTTTCAGCTTTTGAATTTCTTTTTCAAGCGCTTTCGATTTTTGTGCAGATTCTGCCAGCTTCTCTTCGTACTTAGCGGTTTGCGTTTCAATCACATCTAGAGCAGCTTCGCCAGTCACGGCTTCAATACGACGAATTCCCGCAGCAATACCGCTTTCTGAAGTGATCTTGAACAGACCAATGTCACCCGTACTTGAAGCGTGGATACCACCACACAGCTCTGTAGAGAAGTCACCCATCGACAGTACGCGAACTTCATCGTCGTATTTCTCACCGAACAACGCCATCGCACCTTTCTGCTTAGCAGATTCAATGTCCATGATATTCGTTTCGATAACATGGTTGCGACGAATTTCCGCATTAACCATACGTTCCACTTCTTTTAGCTCTTCAGCGGTAACCGCTTCAAGGTGCGAGAAGTCGAAACGAAGGCTTTCAGGTCGAACTAAAGAGCCTTTCTGTAAGACGTGATCACCCAAAATGCGACGAAGCGCTTCGTGCAGTAAGTGGGTCGCTGAGTGGTTTAATGAAGTTGCAGCACGGCGCTCTGCATCGACAATAGTTGCAACGTCATCACCCTTAGCAAGAACGCCTTCAGCCATGACACCGTAGTGTACGATTGCGTTACCCAGCTTCTGAGTGTCTTCAACACGGAATACGCCAGACTCAGTGCGAATCTCACCAGCGTCACCACACTGACCGCCTGACTCTGCGTAGAATGGAGTCTCACCTAGTACGATAATCGCTTTGTCGCCGGCAGACAGTGAATCAACTTCGTTGCCTTCAACGAACATGGCTTCTACTGAACTTGAACCTTTTGTACCGGTGTAACCGCAGAACTCAGTGTCCGCGTCCACTTTAATTGTCGCGTTGTAATCAGTACCAAACTGGCCCGCTTCACGAGCGCGTTGACGCTGTTCTTCCATTGCTTTTTCGAAACCTTCTTCGTCAATGGTAAACTCACGCTCACGAGCAACGTCGTTGGTTAAATCAGCAGGGAAGCCGTAGGTATCGTAAAGCTTGAATACCGTTTCGCCGTCTAGCTCTTTGCCATCCAGGTTATCCAACGCTTCGTTCAAAATAGTCATACCGCGATCAAGCGTACGACCGAAGTTTTCTTCTTCGATACGCAGAACTTTTTCTACAATCGCTTGCTGACGTTTCAGCTCTTCACCAGCGCTACCCATGATTTCTGCAAGCACGCCAACCAGTTTGTAGAAGAAAGTACCCTGTGCACCTAGCTTGTTACCGTGACGAACAGCGCGACGGATAATACGGCGCAGAACATAACCACGGCCTTCGTTTGAAGGCATGACACCATCAACGATCAAGAACGAACAAGAACGAATATGGTCAGCGATAACGCGTAGAGACTGGTTAGATAAATCGTCGTAGCCAACCACTTCAGCAGCGGCTTTGATCAGTGTTTGGAATACGTCGATTTCGTAGTTAGAGTGAACGCCTTGCATAATCGCAGAAATACGCTCAATACCCATGCCAGTATCAACAGATGGTTTTGGCAGTGGCTCCATCGTACCGTCAGCCTGACGGTTGAACTGCATAAATACGTTGTTCCAGATCTCGATGAAACGGTCACCATCTTCTTCAGGCGTACCAGGGCGACCACCCCAAATGTGCTCACCGTGATCGTAGAAGATTTCAGTACATGGACCACAAGGACCTGTGTCACCCATTTGCCAGAAGTTATCTGACTCGTATGGTTTGCCACCTTTCTTGTCACCAATGCGGATGATACGGTCAGCCGGAACACCTACTTTTTTGTTCCAGATATCAAATGCTTCATCGTCGGTTTCGTAAATGGTAACCAGCAGACGCTCTTGAGGCAGTTTCAGTACCTGTGTTAAAAATTCCCAAGCAAATGAAATCGCATCATCTTTGAAGTAATCACCAAAGCTGAAACTACCTAGCATCTCAAAGAAGGTATGGTGGCGAGCAGTGAAGCCCACGTTTTCCAGGTCATTATGTTTACCGCCAGCACGTACACAACGTTGAGCCGTAGTCGCTCGAGTATAGGCTCGTTTTTCCAAGCCTAAGAAACAATCTTTAAATTGGTTCATACCTGCGTTTGTGAACAGCAGGGTTGGGTCGTTATGTGGTACTAACGATGAACTTTCTACGATTTGGTGTCCTTTGCTTTCAAAGAACTTGAGGAACGCGTTACGAACCTCGTCAGTGCTCATGTACATGCAGCTCTTCCTGAAAATAGTCGAGTTAGAATTTCGCCGTATTGTAGATCATACAATCAGCTACGACTAGTTTTCTTACGGAAAAGAGGTCTTAGAGGAATAATTTTGAAGAAAAACAAAAAAAATGCTGGTGAATCGAGCTCAATCGTGCTCCTCAAAGCTTAGCGCGTAGCTGATTTGGTCAAAACTGTATCCACGATATTGCATAAAGCGCACCTGTTTGGCGTACTCTTTCTGGTCTTTGGCTTTTATTCCTTTGAATTTTTTCTCAGCCGCCATTCTTGCCAGTTCAAACCAATCTTGTGGCTCTTCCATCATCGCTTCCTCAATGACCGATTCCGCTACCCGTTTTTGAGCTAATTCCTGACGGATCCTGCGTTCACCATGGCCTTTATAGACATGTTGGCGAATCTGGCTTTTGGCGTAACGCAGATCATCAAGATAGTTGTGATCCAAACAAAAATTGATTGCGACTTCGATATCAGATTCTTCATACCCTTTCAAAGCCAGCTTCTGGTATAGCTCATACTGTCCGTGATCACGACGGCTCAATAACTGAATCGCCGCTTCTTTACTCGATAAGGTCGGTGCTTGACGCTTTTGGTACATGATGATCCTAAACCTATTTTTCCTGTACAGACTTTCTGATCAGCCCGGTAATTTTAGATATAGCAGATACAACAAAGCCCCGCATCGCAGGGCTTTTTATCTCTTTTACTCGAAGTAGAATTTAAAACTCTTCTTCTTTCTGCTCTGGCAATTCACCGCCTTCTGGCTCAGCGACTGCCGGAGCTAAAAGCATGTCACGTAGTGTCTTGTCGATAGTCTGAGCAACTTCTGTATGCTCACGCAGGTAATTACAAGCGTTTGCCTTACCCTGACCGATCTTATCGCCATTGTAGCTGTACCAAGCACCTGCTTTCTCAACCAGTTTGTGCTTCACGCCCAAATCTACTAGCTCACCTTCACGGTTGAAGCCTCGGCCGTACATGATCTGTGTATTTGCTTCTTTAAATGGCGCCGCAATTTTGTTCTTAACCACTTTGATGCGAGTTTCGTTACCCACAACTTCGTCGCCTTCCTTGATTGCGCCAGTACGACGGATATCAAGACGAACCGATGCGTAGAACTTAAGTGCGTTACCACCCGTCGTTGTTTCTGGGTTACCAAACATCACACCAATCTTCATACGGATTTGGTTGATGAAGATACACATACAGTTCGACTGCTTCAGGTTACCTGTTAGCTTACGCATTGCCTGAGATAGCATACGTGCTTGCAGACCCATGTGGCTGTCGCCCATTTCGCCTTCGATTTCCGCTTTTGGCGTTAGTGCAGCAACAGAGTCGACAACCATTACGTCGATAGCACCAGAGCGCGCTAATGCGTCACAAATTTCCAGCGCTTGCTCACCCGTATCTGGCTGAGAAACCAAAAGTGCATCGATATCTACGCCAAGCTTCTTCGCGTATACAGGATCCAGGGCGTGCTCCGCATCGATAAACGCACAAGTTTTGCCTTCACGCTGTGCTGCAGCAATAAGCTCAAGAGTTAGTGTCGTTTTACCAGAAGATTCTGGACCGTATACTTCAACAATACGACCCATTGGTAAGCCACCCGCACCCAAAGCAATATCAAGAGAAAGAGAACCTGTTGAGATGGTTTCTACATCCATTGCGCGGTTATCGCCAAGGCGCATGATTGAGCCTTTACCGAATTGTTTTTCAATTTGACCTAGCGCAGCGGCGAGCGCTTTCTGTTTGTTCTCGTCCATTACTTTCTCCGATTTATTCATCTTCTTTGGGCGACGAATAGTCATTAAACTTTTCTTGAGCAGTTAATCCGCTCAGCAATGAAAGTCATTATACTGTTGATTCATACAGTGTCCATACCTGTATGAAAAAAACTTGGCCTATTCTACATCGCACTTTGCCCCAGAGCTTATCACGTCTGGGCTAAGGTATTTTTAAATTTTCTTGTCCAAATGCTGATAGATTCGAGTCAGTGCATGAAACACGGCCTGTTCACGAACGTCCGCCCGGTCGCCGTCAAAATGCATGGTTTCAACCAACAGCCATTGTTGATTGTCCGCGAATGCAAAACATACCGTTCCAACCGGCTTTTCTTCGCTGCCACCACCAGGACCGGCAATACCACTGATCGAGACACCTATCGTTGCATTCGAATGTTTAAGCGCTCCCTGAACCATTTCAATCACCACAGGTTCGCTGACAGCACCGTATTCATCCAGTGTCTTTGCGTCAACGCCAAGCATTTCCATTTTCGCTTCGTTGCTGTACGTCACAAATGCACGATCCAACCATGCCGAGCTGCCGGCAATGTCAGTAATGGCGGCAGCTACACCGCCTCCGGTACAGGATTCCGCCGTCGTTATTACATGCCCACGCTGCTCTAAAAGCGCACCTAAATCAGCACTTAATTTTGTTGTTCTTTCCATAGCCAAAATGCCCTTTGTCTCTTTTTACTTGATAGGGATTCACGTATCCTAAGCCGCTCTGGAAATAAACAAAAGAACTTACCTGTGAAAGCTGAACAAAAACACACTCCGATGATGCAGCAATACCTCAAGCTAAAGGCTGAGAACCCTGATATTTTGCTGTTTTACCGCATGGGCGATTTCTACGAGCTCTTCTATGATGATGCTAAGCGTGCCTCTCAGTTGCTTGATATCTCATTGACCAAACGTGGTTCATCTGGCGGAGAGCCAATTCCTATGGCTGGTGTTCCGTTTCATGCCGTAGAAGGCTATTTAGCCAAACTCGTTCAGCTTGGTGAGTCGGTCGCAATCTGTGAACAGATCGGTGATCCTGCTACCAGTAAAGGCCCTGTTGAGCGCAAGGTAGTAAGAATTGTGACACCAGGCACCGTGACTGATGAAGCCCTGCTTTCTGAGCGCATCGATAACTTGATTGCGGCAATTTATCACCATAACGGGAAGTTTGGTTACGCGACGCTGGATGTCACTTCAGGCCGTTTTCAATTAACGGAACCAGAAACCGAAGAGGCAATGACGGCGGAACTGCAACGTACCGCACCACGTGAGTTACTGTTTCCTGAAGACTTTGAACCTGTGCATCTGATGTCGAGCCGCAACGGTAACCGTCGTCGTCCGGTATGGGAATTTGAGCTCGATACCGCTAAGCAACAACTCAACCAACAGTTTGGCACCAAAGATTTGGTTGGCTTTGGGGTAGAACATGCCGCGCTTGGCTTATGTGCTGCGGGTTGTTTGATCCAATATGTCAAAGACACGCAACGTACCGCGCTGCCACATATTCGTTCTTTAACGTTTGATCGTCAGGATCACTCCGTTATTCTGGATGCCGCCACGCGCCGTAATCTCGAAATTACCCAAAACCTTGCAGGCGGCACCGACAACACGTTAGCCGCCGTGCTGGATCACTGTGCAACCCCAATGGGAAGCCGCATGCTCAAGCGTTGGTTACATCAGCCAATGCGTTGTGTCGATACACTAAATAACCGTCTTGATGCAATTGGTGAAATAAAAGATCAAGGCGTGTTTGCCGATCTTCAGCCAACTTTAAAACAGATTGGAGATATTGAGCGTATTTTGGCGCGTCTGGCATTACGCTCAGCACGTCCACGTGATATGGCTCGTCTGCGTCATGCTATGCAGCAACTGCCTGAGCTGGAAGCCACTACCACCTCACTGACTCATCCATACCTAGTGAAACTGGCTCAGTTTGCTGCGCCTATGGATGAAGTGTGTGATTTATTAGAGCGTGCAATTAAAGAAAACCCTCCTGTTGTGATTCGCGACGGTGGCGTGATCGCAGAGGGCTACAGTGAAGAGCTGGATGAATGGCGCAAACTTGCGGATGGCGCAACTGAATACTTAGACAAACTCGAAGTGGACGAACGTGAGCGCCATGGCATTGATACGCTTAAAGTGGGTTACAACAACGTGCATGGTTTTTACATTCAGGTAAGCCGTGGGCAAAGCCATTTGGTACCGCCACACTACGTGCGTCGCCAAACCCTTAAAAACGCAGAACGCTACATCATTCCTGAGCTGAAAGAGCATGAAGACAAAGTGCTGAACTCAAAATCAAAAGCACTCGCGTTAGAAAAGCAGCTATGGGAAGAGCTGTTTGATCTGCTGATGCCGAACCTTGAAAAACTACAGAATTTGGCTTCCGCACTTTCTCAGCTAGACGTACTGCAAAACCTCGCAGAGCGTGCTGATTCTCTCGATTACTGCCGTCCGAATTTAGTAAAAGATCCTGGCATCCATATCCAATCGGGTCGCCACCCAGTCGTCGAACAAGTCACCAGTGATCCATTTATCGCTAACCCAATCGAGATCAACCCACAACGTAAGATGTTGATCATTACGGGTCCAAACATGGGTGGTAAATCGACATACATGCGTCAAACGGCATTGATCGCTCTGATGGCCCATATCGGTTCATACGTGCCGGCAGAATCCGCTCAGATTGGTTCACTCGATCGCATCTTCACTCGTATTGGTGCTTCTGATGACTTAGCTTCCGGACGTTCTACGTTCATGGTGGAAATGACGGAAACCGCGAATATTCTGCACAACGCAACGAAAAACAGCTTAGTGCTGATGGATGAAATTGGCCGAGGCACCAGTACCTATGATGGTCTGTCTTTAGCATGGGCAAGTGCAGAGTGGCTGGCAACACAAATCGGCGCGATGACACTGTTTGCCACGCACTATTTTGAATTAACCGAGCTGCCAAGCCAATTGCCACACTTGGCAAACGTCCATTTAGATGCAGTAGAGCATGGAGACAGCATTGCCTTTATGCACGCGGTTCAAGAAGGTGCGGCGAGTAAATCATACGGTCTAGCCGTTGCTGGCCTCGCTGGCGTGCCGAAAACCGTCATCAAAAATGCGCGCACGAAATTGTCTCAACTTGAGCAGTTAAGTCTTGGTAACGATTCCCCTCGCCCTGGCGCAGTCGATGTGGCAAATCAGCTCAGCCTTATACCTGAACCAAGCGAAGTTGAACAAGCTTTGTCTAACATCGATCCGGATGAAATGACACCGCGTCAGGCACTTGAAGAACTGTATCGTTTAAAAAGAATGCTTTAGCAGTAATTGGACACACCACTTAAAACGCAAAAAGGCTATGGTTACCCATAGCCTTTTCTGATTAAGAACGGAGATTAATCATCTTCAACGTTAAACAAGTTTTCCATATTCAAGCCTTGTTTAATGAGGACTTCACGTAGACGACGCAAACCTTCCACCTGAATCTGACGAACACGTTCGCGAGTAAGCCCTATTTCACGACCAACTTCTTCCAGCGTCGATGGTTCATAGCCTAGCAGACCGAAACGGCGAGCCAACACCTCTTTTTGTTTCGGGTTCAACTCTTCAAGCCAGTGAATCAGAGAAGACTTGATATCGTCGTCTTGTGTAGAAACTTCAGGGTCTGAATTGTTTCCATCTGGAATGATATCGAGTAGCGCTTTTTCACCATCGCCACCAATTGGCGTATCAACAGAACTGATACGCTCATTCAGGCGCAGCATTTTGCTGACATCTTCTACTGGAATATCGAGTTGCGCTGCAATCTCTTCAGCCGTTGGTTCATGATCGAGCTTCTGAGAAAGTTCACGCGCAGTACGCAGATAAATGTTCAGCTCTTTCACAACGTGAATCGGTAGACGAATGGTACGCGTTTGGTTCATTAACGCACGTTCGATTGTTTGTCGAATCCACCATGTCGCGTAAGTAGAGAAACGGAAACCGCGTTCAGGGTCGAATTTCTCAACCGCACGGATCAAGCCCAGGTTACCTTCTTCAATAAGATCCAGAAGAGCTAAACCACGATTGCTGTAACGGCGAGAGATTTTAACCACCAAGCGCAAGTTACTTTCGATCATGCGTTTACGAGCAGCTTCGTCACCACGTAATGCACGTCGAGCATACAGCACTTCTTCTTCAGCGGTAAGTAGAGGTGAGAAGCCTATTTCACCTAAATACAATTGGGTTGCATCTAAGCTTTTGCTGCTTGCATCAAATTCTTCACGCGCAGCGGTTTTGCTTTCTTTGGATGATTTTCCGAGTTGGCTGGCAACGGTCTTCACTGACTCATCGTCAAATTCAAACTCTTCAACTTTGGTTACTGTGTTGCTGATACTCATAACGCCTCCCCCTGGCGAGTTAGCAAGACATGACAACTCAATATGTCGCTAAATGGTTTCGCAAGTTGTTTTTCAAAGTTTTACGGTAAATAGCGTTTTGGATTCACTGATTTACCTTGATAGCGAATTTCAAAGTGCAGCTTGACTGATTTCGACCCGGAACTACCCATGGTTGCTATTTTCTGTCCACTGTTCACACTCTGTCCTTCGGATACCAGCAGCTTGTCATTATGAGCATATGCGCTTAGATAATTATCATTATGCTTCACTATAATTAGGTTGCCATAACCTCGTAGCGCATTACCTGAATAAACAACTGTGCCGGCTGCGGTTGAAACAATTGGCTGACCACGCTGTCCTGCGATATCAATACCTTTATTTCCCTGTTCTCCCGCCGAAAAGTTCTTGATTACTCTCCCTTTTGTTGGCCACAACCACTTCGATACATTCGTGTTTTTAGTCGTCGTTGTTGGCGTATTTTTCCTCACATTTTGGTTATCTTTTGAACCAACATACTCCTTTGTTTTAGATTGTTCAACCTTCTTTGGCGGCTGCTTTTGTACCACTTTAGGGGTAGAAGATTGCACTTTTGGGGTAGAGCTTTTACTTGAAGTTTCGGGCTTGGACACTGTTGATGTTTTAATCACTGGCGCCGGAGTCTTCGCAACGATAGGTGCCACAACGGGTTCGACTTTTTGCCCATATTTAGGTGCAATATATTTCGGAGCCCAAAGTTTTAGACGTTGACCCGGGTAAATAGTGTAAGGCTGAGAGAGCTCATTGTAACGAACAAGATCATTTACATTCTTATCTGTGACGTATGCTATGAAATAAAGTGTGTCTCCTTTCTTTACTTCGTAGTAACTCCCTCTATAGCTTCCTCGTTCAACGTTGGAGTAATCTTTTTTCAGGCTGGAAACGGGTGCAGGTGAGTGGGCCGCGCAACCGACAAGTCCCGCAGCTAACATAAAGCTAATACCAGTACGACGTAATAACTTACTCACCTATCCTCAACCCTTACGCTAAATCACCCGAGACTAAAGGAACGAACCGCACCATCTCCACCATAGTAGAAAGGTACTCATCTCCTTTACGCTCGATCTTCAAAAGTTGCTGTTCCGTTTCCCCCACAGGGATAACCATCTTACCGCCATCTTTCAACTGCGCCAGAAGTGCTTGGGGAATGACTTCAGCAGCAGCAGTGACAATAATGGCATCAAATGGACCTTTGGTTTCCCAACCAAGCCACCCATCTCCATGTTTAGTCGAGATATTGTATATATCAAGTTGCTTAAGACGTCGTTTGGCTTCCCACTGTAAAGACTTGATTCGCTCGACGGAGTAAACCCGTTCAACAAGCTGAGCCAGTACCGCAGTTTGATACCCAGAGCCTGTGCCAATCTCTAATACATGGCTTGAGGGCTCGAGCTCCAATAACTCCGTCATACGCGCAACAATGTAAGGCTGAGAAATAGTTTGTCCCTGACCAATCGGTAACGCATTGTTATCGTAGGCTTGGTGCATCATCGCTTGAGAAACAAACCGTTCTCTAGGTAAGTGATGAATGGCATCCAGAACGCGTTGATCTTTAATGCCACTGGCGACGAGATATTCAATCAACCGGTCAGCATGTGGGTTACTCATTACTTCTCTTCCTTCAACCAACTATCCATAGCACGCAATGATTCATGAGCCGTAAGATCAACTTGCAGCGGTGTAATAGAAACCCGACCGTGCTCAATGGCATAAAAGTCTGTACCTTCACCGGCATCTTGCTCTTTACCAGGAGGCCCTAACCAATAAATATCATGACCACGCGGATCTTTCTGCTTGATCATATTCTCTGCGTGATGGCGCGCACCTAAACGAGTCACTTCAATTTGCCCCAGTTGTTCCAGAGGAAGATCAGGGACATTCACATTCAGTAAGCGGTTGGTTGGAATTGGCATAGTAAGGTGTTGTTGTACGAGTCTGCGTGCAATTTTTGCCGCGGACTCAAAGTGGCGCTTTCCAACCAAAGAAAATGCTACAGACTGAACGCCAAGAAAGTGCCCTTCCATTGCGGCGGCCACAGTTCCTGAGTACAGGACGTCATCACCCAAATTCGCACCGTGATTAATGCCTGTCAGAACAAGATCAGGCAAGTTGTCCTTCATCAGCTCATTTAAAGCAAAGTGAACACAATCTGTCGGTGTTCCTTGTACAGAGTAGGTGTTCGGTGCAATCTTGGTTACGCGAAGTGGCTGCTCTAAGGTCAACGAATTAGAAGCACCGGAACGATTTCGGTCTGGTGCAACAATAGTGACTTCGGCAATGTCTCTCAATTCATCGGCAAGCGCATGAATTCCCTGAGCATAAACCCCATCGTCATTGCTAATCAGAATTCGCAATGACTTGGCGTTTGGTGAATCTTGTTCCATTAGTATTCTCTTTCTACTTTTACCTCGTTGACTAACTCACGAACAATGGATGTAGCAAACGAGCCTGCATCTAATGAGAAAGTCAGAGTAATATTGTTTCCGTCAACACTCCAGGCAAGATCTTGCGGCTTTAATGCAATATTACGGCGGTCATGGCGCATACGGTTACCACGAATAAGTGCCATCAAGTCTGGCTCCTCATCCAGGAACGGTTGCTCCAATGCCAAAGCAGCGGCTTGAGTTGGTAGTGCGTTATCACCAGCCAAAGCAGCAGTAATTTCCGCCTCACCGCCGATAAATTGAGCTTGCATATCCGCCATATTACTTGCATCCACCAGCACCTGACCTGTTGGTGTTTGTGCGATATCACCATCGATAAACTTATCGAATAGACCTTGTTCTAAACGCGCAGAGACAATACGGTTGAAAATCCATGAGCGTGCGGCAGACAGGTACATACTGCGTTTATTTTGATTACGAGTACGTACGTTTTCACGCCCCCAACGACGAGCTTCTTCCAGATTATTCCCATCGTTGCCAAAGCGCTGAGCACCAAAGTAGTTCGGTACGCCAACTTGTTTTATTTTTTCAAGACGACGCTCTACGTCCGCGATGTCTGTCACTTCAGACAAAGTGACGACAAATCCGTTTCCAACCAAATCACCCGGACGTAACTTTTTGTTGTGACGATCCGTTGCCAGAATTTCGATATTAGGGTACTGAGCTAAAAACGCGGAAAAGTCCGGTGTTTCACCTTTTGGTAAATGAACGCTCAACCATTGTTCTGTCACCGCATGGCGGTCTTTTAAGCCAGCCCAGCTCACATCCTTAGATTTCACACCACACGCTTTAGCTAACTCATTAGCAACAAAGCTGGTGTTCTCACCCGTTTTACGAATACGCACCATCAAATGCTCCCCTTCGCCAGTAAAGGCAAAGCCGAGATCTTCGCTAACCTGAAAGTGTTCTGGTTGCGCTTTGATTTTCGCTGATGCGACTGGCTTATCTGTAAGGTAAGCCAATGAAGATAAAATATCTGACATGATTTAATTCCACTGCTCTTGCAGCATTAGGGAACAAGTTAATTATTGTTGCTTAAACAAAAGAACAACGGCTTCTGTAGCGATACCTTCTTTACGTCCTGTAAAACCCAAGCGTTCGGTTGTGGTTGCTTTTACGTTGATATTACCGATATCCGTTTCAAGATCTTGAGCAATGGCCGCACACATGGCTTCAATATGCGGTGCCATTTTTGGTGCTTGAGCCATGATGGTAATGTCTGCATTACCCAATCGATACCCTTGTTCTTTTACCCGGCGGTAAACATCTTTCAGCAACTCGCGACTGTCTGCGCCTTTCCACTTGTCATCAGTATCAGGAAAGTGACGGCCAATATCACCAGCCGCTATTGCACCGAGTAACGCATCGCTTAATGCATGTAAAGCCACATCACCGTCTGAATGTGCGATAAGTCCTTGTTCATAAGGAACAGAGACTCCGCCGATAATAACAGGGCCTTCACCACCAAACTTGTGGACATCAAAACCGTGACCAATTCGAATCATTTTCTATCCTTACTTAATCGCCGCGCTCACGGCTTAAATAAAACTCAGCTAATGCGAGATCTTCTGGTTGAGTAATTTTTATATTGCTCGCATTGCCCTGAACTAAAGCGGGCGCTTCACCCTTCCACTCCAAAGCGGAGGCTTCATCAGTGATGGTGATGCCTTGCTGTAAAGCGTCGCTCAGAGCATTTTTTAGGGGCTGAGTTTTAAACATTTGTGGAGTTAGTGCATGCCACAATGCTTCTCTGTCGACCGTATGATCAATGTTTTGTGCTGAGTTGGCACGTTTCATCGTATCTCTCGCTGGTGAGGCAAGAATGCCGCCAGTAGGATGATAAATACAAACATCAATCAAATGGTCTATATCTTTTAACATTATGCACGGTCTTGCAGCGTCGTGAACCAACACCCACTCACTGGTGAGTTGCGTACTTACATAGTTTAGCCCTGAAAGTACAGAATCGGCTCTTTCTTTGCCTCCGGCCACTCGAATCACATCTGGATGATTTGCAATGGATAACTCAGGGTAATACGGGTCACCTTCGGTAACCGCCACCACCACTTTCGCGATTTTAGGATGAGAGAGAAGCTTCTCTACGGTATGCTCTAACACCGCCTTGCCATCGATCAATAAGTACTGTTTGGGGCGATCGGCTTTCATTCGGCTACCAACACCAGCAGCGGGCACAATAGCGATATGAGACGGGACAGTATCCAACATCTTACTGGTTTTCCTCACCAACAATTCGGTAGAAAGTTTCACCATCTCTGACTAAGCCAAGCTCATGACGTGCTCTTTCTTCAATCGCATCAATGCCTTGTCTTAGATCATCAATTTCAGCAAACATTTCATTATTGCGAGCTTGTAGCTTGCTGTTTACTTGCTGCTGTACTTCGATTTCATCTTCTACTGCATAGTAATCAGACACCCCGTTCTTACCGAACCAAAGTGTGTATTGAAGTAAGCCAAACAGTAACGTAAGGGCTATAACAAAGATTCGCATATCGTTGCTAACATTCTGTACCGGAAGGAATTAGATAAGATGATATATATAGCATAAATGCGGGATTGCCTCTAGGGCAGAAAGGAAGACTCACAGACTCCTCACATGAAAGAGTGTAAAGAAAAGCTTTTGGAAGCGTATTCACATAAAGATTCTTCAGGCAAAAAAATACCCCGCCTAAGCGAGGTATTTAAAAGAACTATAAAGTTAAGCTAATAATTAAGCTTGGCCTTTAACTTCTTTAAGACCGCTTTCTTGTGAAAAGAGGGAGCGCGCTCACCTAGCGCTTCCTCGATACGGATAAGTTGGTTGCTTTCTTTTAGGTATGGCAGCAACACGGCCAGAACGGCTCATCGTTCTTAATTACCCGTTTTAAAACAAAAACGCCCCACCGAAGTGGAGCGTTTTTAAAAAGCTTTAAAGTTAAACTTTATTCATTTAAGAATTAAGCTTGGCCTTTAACTTCTTTAAGACCGTTGTAAGGTGCACGCTCACCTAGCGCTTCCTCGATACGGATAAGTTGGTTGTACTTAGCAACACGGTCAGAACGGCTCATAGAACCAGTCTTGATTTGACCTGCAGCAGTACCTACCGCTAGGTCAGCGATAGTTGCATCTTCAGTTTCGCCAGAACGGTGAGAGATTACTGCTGTGTAACCTGCGTCTTTAGCCATCTTGATTGCAGCTAGCGTCTCAGTTAGAGAACCGATTTGGTTGAACTTGATAAGGATAGAGTTAGCAACGCCTTTCTCGATACCTTCAGCTAGGATCTTAGTGTTAGTAACGAATAGGTCGTCACCAACTAGCTGAATTTTACCGCCAAGAAGTTCAGTCTGGTGCTTGAAGCCATCCCAGTCAGACTCATCTAGACCGTCTTCGATAGAAACGATTGGGTATTGAGCAACTAGACCTTCTAGGTAGTGGTTGAACTCTTCAGAAGTGAAGACTTTGCCTTCGCCTTTCATGTTGTAGTTGCCAGCTTCTTTGTCGTAGAACTCAGATGCAGCACAGTCCATCGCTAGAGTAACGTCTTTACCTAGCTCGTAACCTGCAAGCTCAACAGCTTCTTTGATTGCAGCTAGTGCAGCAGCGTTAGATTCTAGGTTAGGAGCGAAACCACCTTCGTCACCAACTGCAGTGCTCATACCTTTGCCTTTAAGAACTTTAGCTAGGTTGTGGAATACTTCTGCACCGATACGTAGACCTTCTTTAAGAGTTTTCGCGCCAACTGGTTGGATCATGAACTCTTGGATGTCAACGTTGTTGTCTGCGTGCTCGCCACCGTTGATGATGTTCATCATTGGTAGAGGCATAGAGAATTGACCTGGAGTGCCGTTTAGCTCAGCGATGTGCTCGTATAGAGGCATGCCTTTCGCTGCTGCTGCAGCTTTAGCGTTTGCTAGAGAAACAGCTAGGATAGCGTTAGCACCGAATTTAGATTTGTTTTCAGTACCGTCTAGTTCGATCATTACTGCGTCGATTGCAGCTTGGTCTTTAGCATCTTTGCCAACTAGAGCTTCAGCGATTGCGCCGTTTACAGCTTCAACTGCTTTAAGAACACCTTTACCTAGGAAACGTGCTTTGTCACCGTCACGTAGCTCAAGAGCTTCGCGAGAACCAGTAGATGCACCAGATGGCGCTGCTGCCATACCTACGAAACCGCCTTCTAGGTGAACTTCAGCTTCTACTGTTGGGTTACCACGTGAGTCGATGATTTCACGACCTAGAACTTTAACGATCTTAGACATTAATGTTTCCTCTCGTTTCAAATATAAATGTCAATTTTAAAGGGCAGCAGCACAACCTTCGCCGCTGCCCGCATCCCTTTACTTACTTCTCGAACTCGCCGCGTGAGAATTGACCCGCGGCTTTAACGAAGCCTGCAAACAATGGATGTCCATCGCGAGGCGTCGATGTAAATTCTGGATGGAATTGAGCCGCCACAAACCATGGGTGTTCTGGGTTCTCAATCATCTCTACTAGCTTCTTGTCCGCAGACAGACCAGAAACTTTCAGGCCAGCTTTTTCGATTTGCGGACGAAGATTGTTGTTTACTTCGTAACGGTGACGGTGACGCTCATGGATCGTCGCGCTACCATATAGTTCGTAAGCTTTTGTCCCTTTCTGTAGGTGACAAAGCTGTGAACCAAGACGCATAGTACCACCAAGGTCAGACTTTTCAGTACGCTCTTCGACGTTACCTGATTCGTCTACCCACTCTGTGATCAAACCTACCACAGGGTACTTCGTTTCTTTGTTAAATTCTGTTGAATGTGCACCTTCCAGACCCGCAACGTTACGCGCGTATTCGATTAGGGCAACTTGCATACCAAGACAAATGCCTAGGTAAGGAACGTTGTTCTCACGTGCGTATTGAGCCGCACGGATTTTTCCTTCAACGCCACGATCGCCGAAACCACCAGGAACCAAGATTGCGTCTAGCCCTTCTAAGAGCTCAACACCTTTGGTTTCAATGTCTTGTGAGTCAACGTACTTGATGGTCACGTTTAGACGGTTTTTCAAGCCTGCGTGTTTTAGCGCTTCGTTTACTGATTTGTAAGCATCTGGTAGTTCGATGTATTTACCTACCATACCGATAGTGACTTCACCGGTTGGGTTTGCTTCTTCGTAAATAACCTGTTCCCACTCAGAAAGGTTAGCTTCAGGAGCGTCAATACCAAAACGAGCACACACAAGATCATCGAGACCTTGAGATTTAATCAATTGAGGGATCTTGTAGATTGAATCCACATCCTTCATTGAAATGACCGCTTTCTCTGGAACGTTACAGAAAAGTGCAATTTTCTTACGCTCGTTCGCTGGGATCATGCGGTCGCTACGACAAACTAGGATGTCTGGCTGGATACCGATCGATAGCAACTCTTTTACAGAGTGCTGAGTTGGCTTAGTTTTTACTTCGCCAGCGGCTGCTAGGTAAGGAACAAGCGTCAGGTGCATGAACATGGCGTTTTCACGGCCGACTTCGATCGCCAACTGACGGATTGCTTCCATAAACGGTAGTGATTCGATATCACCGACCGTACCGCCGACTTCAACGATAGCTACATCGTGACCTTCAGAACCAGCGATCACACGATCTTTAATTGCGTTCGTGATGTGAGGGATAACCTGAATCGTTGCACCTAGGTAGTCACCGCGACGTTCTTTACGAAGTACGTCGGCATAAACACGACCTGCTGTGAAATTGTTACGCTTGGACATCTTAGTGCGAATAAAACGCTCATAGTGGCCAAGGTCAAGGTCAGTTTCAGCGCCATCTTCCGTGACGAACACTTCACCGTGTTGAATCGGGCTCATAGTGCCTGGGTCAACGTTGATGTAAGGGTCAAGCTTCATCATAGTCACTTTAAGACCACGAGCTTCTAGAATAGCCGCAAGAGATGCTGCTGCAATACCTTTACCTAGAGAGGATACAACCCCGCCAGTAACAAAAATGTAATTTGTCGTCATGTTTAACCTGAAATTGGTTGAATGAGGGAAATGGAGTGCTTCTGGACGGGAGATAAATATACCAGAAGCTCCTTACCGCCACAACGTGAAATCTATCACACCGCAATTTTTTATTTTTTGCTTCAAATCAAAGTGGACAAAGAGAACAAGGATGCATATTTATCTTCTTCGTCAAACTGGTCTCAAAACCGCTTCTTGTCACTTGACGCCCGCACTACTCTTCTTTTTTCACTTCATCCCAGAATTCATCAAGCTCAGTCAGAGAGCAATCTTTTAATCCCCTTCCGGATTGAGCTACTTTCACCTCTACCTGCTTAAATCGTCGCGCAAACTTTAAATTCGCCTTACCTAATGCCACTTCAGGGTCTTTACCAAGATGACGAGCCAAGTTCACCGTCGCAAAAAGTAAATCACCCAGTTCGAGTTCTACTTTCTCTTCATCCGGGTCAACTTGAATGGCTTCTTCCATTACCTCATCAATTTCTTCCTGGACCTTACCTACAACCGGCCCAAGCGAATCCCAGTCAAATCCAAATTTAGCGCATTTTTTCTGAATCTTTGTAGCACGCGAAAGCGCCGGCAAAGAGTTTGGTATTGAGTCTAGAATACTTTTTTCTTCTTTGCCTACTTGTGCTTTTTCTTTCGCCTTTTCCGCTTCCCAATTGGCATTAATTTCAGCATCAGATTCGAACTCAGCATCGGAAAAAACGTGAGGATGACGGCGAGTTAATTTTTCATTCACGGTTTCAACCACCTCAGAAAAATCAAACAGCTCCTGCTCTTTCGCCAATTGGCTGTAAAAAATAACCTGAAACAGCAAGTCACCCAGTTCTTCTTTGAGGTTGGGCCAATCGCGATTCTGAATTGCATCGACGACTTCGTAGGTTTCTTCTATGGTATGCGGAACAATCGTATCGAAGCTCTGCTTCATATCCCAAGGGCACCCTCCCTCCGGATCACGCAATTGCGCCATGATCGCTTCAAGCTGTTCAATTGGATGACTCATAACCTTTTCCCCTAAACAAAGCGTTCCTTTTAACAAGGTATTCTTATAGACAAAAAGGCGAGCAGCATAACCACTCACCTTTTAAATTAATTCACTAGTGCGTTTTTACTAAACAGTTGGCTCTTTTAGCAAGGCAGCAAACTTATGAGCCTCCTGAGCATAGCCCGCTATGTGATGGAGCGAATAAGTGCAGCTAACGCAGATAAAAAGCTAAATGTGACGTAAAAACTAGCCGAGGCGTTTTACAGACATAACATCTCTGATCTGCTCAACACGTTTCGACACGCGAGAGAGTGCTTCAATATTGGTCACTTCCAGATCAAAATCCATGATGGCAAGCTGGCGACGATAATCGACGCGGCTCTTCATGCTGGTGACTTTGATTTTCTCATTCGCAAATAGAGTGGTGATGTCTTTTAACAAACCACCACGCTCCATGGCTTCTACTCGTACGGTAAGAATATAGGAACCGACAAAACCACTGCCCCAGACGGTATCAATGATGCGTTCTGGCGCATGATGACGCAGTTCTTCCAGCTGTTCGCAGTCACTGCGGTGAACGGAAATACCACGGCCTTGCGTAATATAGCCACAGATATCATCACCTGGGATTGGCTGACAGCAACGCGCAAGGTGCGTCATTAGGTTATCAACCCCTTCAACCACTACCGCATCTTTCTTCGGCCGGCTCTGAACGGGTGATTTATGCTCAGCTTCCTGAAGTTTTTCAAGTGCTTGCTGATCTTCTTCTTCTGCGGTTGGTTTATTTACCAACGCATTGATGTGGTTAATAACCTGGTTAATACGTAAATCACCACTACCCACACCAACAAACAACTCATCAGGCGTCCTAACGTTGAATCGCTTAAGCGCGTAATGCTCAGCATCTTTCATGGTCGCGCCAATTTTGACCAGTTCGTGCTCTAGGATTTCACGACCTGCCTCTAGGTTTTTCTCACGGCTTTGCTTGCGGAACCAAGCATTGATTTTGGCGCGAGCTCGACCAGAATGAACGAACCCTAATGACGGGTTTAGCCAGTCACGTGATGGGTTTGGCTCTTTTGAAGTGATGATCTCTACCTGATCGCCCATATGCAATTTATGGGTAAACGGTACGATACGTCCGCCGACTTTGGCACCGATACAACGATGACCCACTTCGGAGTGAATATGATAAGCGAAGTCCAATGGTGTCGCGCCCATTGGTAGGTCGACAACATCACCACGAGGCGTAAAGGCATAAACGCGATCATCGAAGACCTGACTTCGTAGCTCATCCAACATCTCACCAGAATCGGACATCTCTTCTTGCCAATCCAGAAGCTTACGCAGCCAGGTGATTTTCTCATCATAGCCACTGCGAGCGCTCGCGCCTTCTTTGTATTTCCAGTGCGCGGCAACACCAAGTTCCGACTCTTCATGCATCTGCTTGGTTCGAATCTGGATTTCGATGGTTTTCCCTTCAGGACCAAGGATAACGGTATGGATGGACTGGTAACCATTTGGCTTCGGGTTCGCGACGTAGTCATCGAACTCACTTGGTAAGTGCTTGTACTTGGTATGGACGACACCTAAAGCGGCGTAACAGTCCTGCAGCTTATCGGCGATAATACGTACCGCTCTGACGTCAAACAACTCGTCAAACGCCAGACTCTTCTTCTGCATTTTTCGCCAGATACTGTAAATGTGCTTTGGTCGCCCACTCACTTCAGCATTAATACCGGAGGATTTCATCTCCTCTGTGAGATCCTCTACAAAGTCTTTGATGTACTGCTCGCGAACTATACGGCGCTCAGATAGCTGCTTAGCAATTTGTTTGTAGGTTTCTGGCTGCTGGTAGCGGAAAGCGTAATCTTCGATTTCCCACTTAAGCTGACCGATACCCAGACGGTTGGCTAAAGGCGCATAAATGTTGGCACACTCTTTTGCCGCCGCACGACGCACTTCATCCGGCGCTTTCTTAACTTCAATCAGGTTACAGATACGTTCTGCTAGCTTGATAACCACGCAACGGAAATCATCCACCATGGCAAGTAACATGCGACGCACATTGTCTACCTGAGACGACGCCTCGCCGCCATCCATAGAGACATTAAGCTGACCGATGGCGGCCATTTCTTCAACGCCATCAATTAGCTTTATGATTTCTTTACTGTATTTTTCTTCCAGCAGTTCTCTATTGAAAGCACCACTTGAAACCAATGGAAACAGTTGTGCAGCCACTAAGGTCGCTTTATCCATAGACAAGGTGATCAGAATTTCGATCATTTCTCGCCCACGCCACAGCAATAATTCCGCTTGTTCGTGATCCACCAAAATGTTTTGGCAGTCTCTGTAAACCTCAATTAAGCGTGATGCTGTGTTTTTCTCTTGCCCCAGGCTAGCCACCCATTGCTCGAGTTCAAACTGTTCATTTTGATTTAAATGCGCGCTTCTTACCGCAACCATCTCATCGTCCTAATTATTATATTCGTGTGGTTTGACTAACACCGTCCAGATTAGTTCTTCAGTCAGCATTGGAGTGCTGACATTTTGGCCCCACCACAAGTAAAAGGGCCAAGGTCCTAAGTACTAGGACTTTTCAAACAAGGCCATTGATTCTAAATGACTGGTGTGCGGGAACATATCCAACATACCTAGTTTGGTTAATTTGTAGCCTTGTTCGATTAAGCTCTGACTGTCCCTTGCAAGGGTAGCAGGATTACAAGAAACATAAACCACGCGCTGAGCCCCAAGTGCGGAAACTTGATCGATGATCCCGCTCGCTCCGGCACGCGCAGGATCGAGAAGGACTTTATCAAACTTCTCTGCCGCCCAAACCTGGCCTTCAAAATCCTGCTCTAGGTTAGCGTGATAAAATTGTGCGTTGTTGATTTGGTTCAAGGATGCATTATTTGTGGCTTTTTCCACCATGTCAGCGACCCCTTCCACACCCACAACATGTTTGGCTAACTTAGCGATTGGCAGGCTAAAGTTACCCAGTCCGCAGAATAAATCTAACACTCGGTCACTCTCTTGTGGGTCTAGCCATTGGATCGCCTGCTCCACCATTTTTTGGTTTACCGCTTGGTTGACCTGGATAAAGTTATTCGGCGTAAATGGCACTTTCACACCATTTTCCTGATAAAACGGTATCTCGCCTGCAATTAAATCAAGCTGATCAGTTTGCGGCATCAGGTACAGTGTCGCGCTATGACGCTCAGCAAGCTTAACCAAAGACTCCACTTCCGATTCCGTCAAAGGGCTCATGTGTCGCAGTGTAATACACGGACCGTTATCGCCTAACACCAGTTCAACATGACCCAATTGCTCAGGCTTTTTAAAATGCTTTAGCTCTGTGTAAATTTCTGCAAGCAGTACGTTCAATTGCGGCGCTAACACTGGACAATCGGTCACCTGAGCAATCTGTTTGCTTTGCTTTTTACGGAAGCCAAAATGCAGTTGGCGCGTCTTTTTATCGACAAACAGACTGACACGAGCGCGACGTCGGTACTGTCGCTCCTCCCCCAAAACCGGCGCATCAAGCTCGATATCACTGCCGGCAAATTTTCGCATCAACTGACGCAGCGTTTGCTGTTTGTGCGTCAATTGTTGGTCATAACCCAAGTGCTGTAAATCGCAGCCACCACACTCATGGTAATGCGGGCAGAATGGTTCAACACGTGCGTCACTTGGCTGTAAAATTTTGATCAGTTTACCGCGAGCAAATTTACTTTTTTCTTCCACCAGCTGTGTCACCACTTCCTCACCGGGCAGCGCGCCATCAATAAATAGCGGCTTTTTCTTTAGGTAAGCGATACCCGCGCCATGATGATCCAAACGTTCAACGTGCACCTGTTGGTGACGAGTGTTGAGTTGGGTTTTCTTTTTTGGTTGAAAGATGCGTGCCATGCTCTGTGCCTGATTTGTGTCTAATTGCCCTACGGCTTCACTATTCTTGATTGCAGCCGTTGTGTGATTGGAGTGACTTGATTATGCTTACCGTTTATTCGGTGACGTCACTTCTTTACTCAAGGCTTTATCGTGCGCTTGAGAAATAATGCGTTATTTTCCCATATCCAGACTCCGATGTAATTAGATAACATGACCAGATATGGCTTACGAGCACGTGTAATTACACTGACTCTCGCTCCCACTCTCATTATTGGCCTATTACTGAGCGGCTTTTTCTCATTTAACCGCTACCAGGATCTTGAGAAACAAGTTATCACCACAGGTAATAGCATCATCGAGCCGCTAGCGATTGCCAGTGAAACTCATCTTCTGACAGAAAGCCGAGAAGCTGTCCGCCGCCTTATCAGCTATGCGCACCGCAAAAACTCCAAACTGGTTCGGAGTATTGCGGTATTTGATGCAAAGCATGAACTTTTTGTCACCTCAAACTTTCATCCTAACTTTGAAGCCTTGATGTTTCCGAAAGATAAACCTATCCCACAGCTGGGAAATTCGGAAATCTACGATAATTACCTAATTTTGCGTGTGCCTATCTTATCTGAAGGCCATTACCTGACAGATCTGTCTAATAAAAGCCAAGCGACCAAAGCCATCGGCTACATTGCCGTGGAGCTGGATCTCTCGTCTCTGCGTCTTCAGCAATATCAGGAAGTCTTCTCTGCCTTTTTGGTGCTAATTTTAGGCCTCGGCCTTGCCAGTGTGTTCGCCTCGCGTTTAATGCATGATGTGACTCAGCCGATCACACACATGAAAAACGTTGTAGACCGTATTCGACGCGGCCACCTGGATGTTCGTATCGAAGGGAAAATGCACGGTGAGCTTGACCAGCTAAAAAATGGTATCAACGCTATGGCCGTCTCACTTTCGGAGTACCATGTCGAGATGCAACATAGTATCGATCAGGCCACCTCTGATCTGCGTGAAACCTTAGAACAGCTGGAAATTCAGAACGTTGAGTTAGACATCGCGAAAAAACGGGCGCAGGAAGCCGCACGTGTGAAATCTGAGTTCCTGGCCAACATGTCTCACGAGCTGCGTACACCACTGAACGGTGTGATCGGTTTTACCCGCCAAATGCTGAAGACCCAACTTTCTAATAGCCAGACGGATTACCTGCAGACGATCGAAAAATCGGCAAATAACCTGCTCAATATTATCAACGACATCCTCGACTTCTCTAAGCTAGAAGCGGGTAAGCTAGCATTAGAAAACATTCCATTTGATTTCCGTGAAAGCTTAGAAGAAGTCGTCAACCTTCAAGCCACCAGCGCACATGAGAAAGGTCTGGAAATCACGCTTAAAGTGGATCCTAAAATCCCATCCGGTTTGATTGGCGATCCTCTGCGTATTCAACAAGTCCTGACCAACCTGGTCGGTAACTCAATTAAATTTACTGAGCGTGGCAACATCGATATCAGTGTCGAGATGCGCTCTCAGTCCGGTGACTCCGTTGAGTTACAATTTATGGTTCGCGATACCGGTATCGGTATTTCAGAGCGTCAGCAAGCTCAGCTCTTCCAGGCATTTAGCCAAGCTGATGCGAGTATCTCGCGCCGCTATGGTGGCACAGGGCTTGGACTGGTCATTACTCAAAAATTGGTTAGCCAAATGGGCGGGGAAATCAGCCTGACCAGTCGTTTGCACCAGGGGTCCACTTTCTGGTTTACCCTGCGCCTCAACTCGACTGATATGCCGATGAGCGATCTGATCGAGATTGAACTGCTTACAGGCAAACAGTTGTTATTGGTTGAGCCAAATATGCAGGCTGCATCAGTAACACAACAGATCCTCAGCCAGGAGGGTATCCTAGTGACATATCGCTCAACGTTACCTGAAGCGAATGAGCACTACGATTACGTCTTGCTTAATCTGGCCGCAAATCAGACTTACGATGAGCAGTCGGTTGAGACCTGGATAGAAAAAGCGAAGCAGATGGCGCCAAGTGTGATCATGGGGACACCAAGTACAGAGCTCGCTCTTGCCGATCATATCATGACGGAGCATCACATCCGGTGTCTGACTAAACCTCTGTCACGACGCAGATTACTACAAAGCCTGATTAGCGAACGGGTTGAATCGCCTCAACCTCTTCTAAGCGCGCCAATTAAGACGGTAGCGGAAGAGCGTTTACCACTGCATGTTTTAGCGGTTGATGACAACCCGGCGAACCTGAAGCTGATTTCTGCCTTACTTAAAGAGCGGGTTGAAACCGTGACGGCATGCAGTAACGGTCAACAAGCCGTGAATTTGGCTACCGAGAAAAAGTACGACATGGTATTCATGGACATCCAAATGCCACATATGGATGGGGTGACCGCCTGTAAGCATATCAAGCAGATTGAGCTCAACAAAGATACACCTGTTATTGCGGTAACCGCCCATGCGATGGCGGGTGAGCGTGATCGTCTCCTCGCCGCTGGTATGGATGACTACCTCACGAAACCAATTGAAGAGCACGTGCTGCAACAGGTTTTGGTTCACTGGAACCCAAATGCCTGCGCGGAGAGCATTGGTAAAGTCACGCCGTCTTACATTGATGAACAGGAAAGTGAAGAAGTAAGCGCAACAGAAAACGCTCATCAGGATGTCATTATCGATTGGCAAGCCGCATTGAAGCAAAGCGCGAACAAAGAAGACTTGGCCAAAGATATGCTGCGTATGTTGATCGACTTTATCCCTGAAGTGGATGATGTGGTTTCTCAAGCACTAGAAGAAGAAAACTTTGCCCGTGAGGAACTCATTCATGTCATTCACAAGTTGCACGGCAGTAGCTCGTATTGCGGCGTGCCAAGGTTAAAGTCGTTGTGTGCGACGCTCGAGCAGGCACTCCGCTCTGGCGCAGATCTGGTCGACATTGAGCCCGAAATGTTTGAGCTACAAGATGAAATGATTAAGGTCACGACCACTGCGAAGCTCTACCTAGAGCCGTAAAAAGTCCGCTGACTAAAACGAAAAAGCCAGAGCATCTGCTCTGGCTTTTTGCTATTTGGCTTCTTTACAAAAAATTCAGACGATTCAGGACTCTAAAATCACGGTCGCCACAGCGTAGTGTCTCTCATCAGAGATCGACAGGTGAATACTTGTCACTCCCATACTTTGAGCTATCTTCTGCGCCGCACCAGACAGGGCAAGTACGGGCTTACCTAACTCATCGTTAGTCACGCAAAAATCGTGAAAGGTCACCCCTTTGGCGATGCCAGTACCCAATGCTTTAGAGGCCGCCTCTTTCACTGCAAAACGCTTGGCAAGATAACGCCCTTTTTGCTTAAGCTGCGAAAACTTAACCACCTCTTCTTCACAAAGAATGCGCTGAGCAAACGAGTCGCCACTGCGGTCCAGCGCTTTTTCAATGCGCTCAATTTCCGCGATGTCCGTACCTAAACCTAAAATAGCCACGAGTAATGCCTGATTACTTACGAGCTTCGATCATCAAGGCTTTCATATCAACGACCGCTTTTTCCAAACCATCAAAAACAGCGCGGCCAATGATTGAATGGCCAATGTTCAGCTCGTAAATTTCTGGCAGTGCTGCAATAGGTGCCACGTTATGGTAAGTCAAACCATGCCCCGCATTAACGATAATGCCCAGATCAGCCGCGTAGCTTGCGCCTGCTGCAATTTTTTTCAGTTCCGCTTGCTGCTCTTCCTCAGTTGTCGCATCAGCATAGTGACCAGTATGAAGTTCAATATAAGGCGCGCCGCATTGCTTTGCTGCATCAATCTGTTGACGGTCAGCATCAATGAACAGAGAAACTTTAATGCCTGCTTCGGTTAGCTTCTTGGTTGCCGTTTTCACTTTCTCAAACTGGCCGACCACATCTAGGCCGCCTTCTGTCGTCAGCTCTTCACGCTTCTCTGGCACTAGACAAACGAACTCAGGCTTGGTTTTCAGAGCAATATCCACCATTTCATCGGTGACTGCCATTTCTAGGTTCATGCGCGTCTGCAAAGTTTCACGCAGAATACGTACATCACGATCCAAAATATGTCGGCGATCTTCACGCAAGTGAATGGTGATACCATCGGCACCCGCTCGCTCAGCAATTTCAGCTGCATGAACGGGATCCGGATATTTTGTACCACGTGCATTACGTAAAGTAGCAATATGATCGATATTAACGCCAAGATAGATTGAGCTCATTTTCCATTACTCCGTGCTCTGAATGTCTGAATAAACAATTCACGACTTTTTAAAGGTTTGCCGCCAAGATACGGCTTTAAGGCTATACGTGTAAAGCGTTTTGCCGCTTTTAACTGCTCTTTAGTGACGAAGCGCCGCTCACTGATTGCAATCAATTCATTACCTAAAAATGTTAGGTTGTCACGCCTCACTGAAGCTATGAATCCCTTCTGCTCACGATAACGATAGGTCATGTTCGCTTCAACAGGTTCCCCCGTCCCAGCACAGTGCATAAAATCAACGCCGTACCCCATAGAAGAAAGCAAGGCCAGCTCAAAACGGCGCAGCGCGGGCTCGGGATTCTCACACTGAGCAAGCTCGGTTAGTACATGCAGATAATCATGAAACAAGGCTTGCATCGGTACCTCTGTCATTAATACACGTCCGATCAATTCATTGACGTACATAGCAGAGTAAAGGTTGATTCCGGTGAGAGGTAATCCCAGGCTAATTGCCTCGGCCTGGCGTAAGGTTTTCATCGACCCTTTGCCTGACCATTTAAGCAAAAGTGGTGTAAATGGCTGTAGCGCCCCTTTCAGGTTGGAACGTTTACTTCGCGCCCCTTTGGCCATTAATGTGATACGACCATACTCCTCACTGAAAATATCAAGAATTAAGCTCGATTCACTGTAAGGTCTTCGGTGCAAAACAAAGCAGCGTTGTAAGCCTTCTGAGGACTGGTTGCTCATTTATATCAATGTGCCTATCTAAAATAAAAAATAAGGAGCCATGCGGCTCCTTATTCTAATCGATGTTGGAGCGAAGTGCCTTCGCTTCAGGTTTATAGATCGTCGATGTAGCCTAGTGAGCGTAGCGCACGTTCGTCATCAGCCCAACCAGATTTCACTTTAACCCAGGTCTCGAGATAAACCTTACGACCAAATAGCTCTTCCATATCCAGACGCGCTTCACGACCGATGGTTTTGATCTTCTCACCACCTTTACCAATCACCATTTTCTTCTGACCATTACGTTCAACCAGAATCAGGGCATTGATATGGAAGCCATCGGTTTCCGGGTTGTAATCAAAACGCTCAATCTCTACCGTCACTGAGTAAGGAAGTTCCTCACCAGTAAAGCGCATCAGTTTTTCACGTACGATTTCAGATGCCATAAAACGCTGTGAACGGTCGGTCACGTACTCTTCTGGGAAGTGGTGCGTCGCGACTGGTAAGTGGTCACGAACATGCTTACGCAGTACATCGATATTCTTACCTTGCTTGGCTGAAATTGGCACTACATCGACAAAGTCCATCTTCTGAGACATCTCCGCCATATGCTGCATCACTTCGTTGCGATCTTGCACGTTGTCGACTTTGTTTACACACAGTACAACAGGGAAGTTAGATTTTTGCAGCTTAGTCAGTACCATCTCGTCGTCTTTGGTCCAATGGGTACCATCGACTAAGAAGAAAACTAAGTTCACATCACTTAAAGAAGAGTTTGCTGCACGGTTCATCAAACGGTTAATGGCACGCTTCTCTTCAATATGAAGCCCTGGTGTATCGACGTAGATTGCTTGGTAATCACCGTCAGTGTCTACACCCATGATACGGTGACGAGTGGTTTGCGGCTTACGAGAAGTAATCGAAATCTTCTGACCTAAAATCTTGTTCAGAAGCGTTGATTTACCCACGTTTGGACGACCAACAATAGCAATAAAGCCACAGTGCTGGTTTTCAGGTGAGCTCGCTTCACCATGTGATGCAAAGTATGCATCAATATCGAATTCGTTATCAGCCATTAGTTAATTGCTCTAGTGCTGTTTCCGCTGCCGCCTGTTCTGCCTTGCGGCGGCTGGTGCCTTTACCGATTACAGGTTTATCCACACCTGCGACTTCACACTCAACCGTAAATTCTTGGTTGTGCGCTTCACCTTTAATATTAGTCACTGTGTAAACAGGCAGTGGTTTTCTTCTGCCTTGCAGGAACTCTTGGAGGCGAGTTTTTGGGTCTTTTTGTGATACACCAGGCTTAATCGCCTCAAGGCGAGACTGGTACCAGCTGAGTACAATGCCACGCACTGCTTCAATATCACTATCTAGGTAAATTGCACCAATAATGGCTTCCACCGCATCGGCTAGAATAGAGTCACGGCGAAAGCCACCACTCTTCAATTCACCTGGACCTAATTTTAAATAATCTCCTAGATCGAATTCACGACCCAGTTCCGCCAATGTGTGTCCACGAACCAAAGTAGCACGCATACGACTCATGTCACCTTCGTTCACTTTAGGGAAACGATGGTACAGATCATCAGCGATGACAAAACTTAAAATTGAATCGCCCAGAAACTCAAGACGTTCGTTATGTTTACTGTTGGCGCTGCGGTGAGTCAGCGCCAGGTTGATAAGCTCGGCATCTTTAAACTGGTAGCCGAGCTTTCGCTCTAGTTTATCAATTGGAGAATTCATACTCTCTCGATATTAATGTTTATTTCTCTATATAGTTGGAGTTGCAGCTAGGCGACAAATAAATTCAGCCCTATGAGCATAGATGTACTATGTGACTAGGGGGGATTTATGCAGTCAACAACGCTGCGACTTCAAATATGACGAGAAGTTAGTGAATACCACCGATGCGGTTAAAACGCACACCCGTTGGAATCCATGAAGGTAGAGCGCTATCTGCGCCACGCTCAAACTCAAAGCTGATCCAAATGGCAACAGCTTTGCCAACCAGGTTGGCTTCTGGAACAAAGCCCCAGTAACGGCTGTCTGCACTGTTGTCACGGTTATCACCCATCACAAAGTACTGACCTTGTGGTACAACCCATTCCGTTGTGCCGCTACGTGGGAAGTACTGCTCCACATGATTGCGAACCAATGGGTTAACCAAAATATTGTGCTCAACGTTACCCAGTTTTTCATCCAACTGGATCATCGGGATACCATTTGAGCTAAATTGACTCTCTTCGACATTACTCAGCTTAACTGGCTTACAGCTCGATTCACCTTTGCTTTGAATACATACCTGCTTGTCATTTGAGTAACGTACAATATCTCCTGGCAAACCAACCACACGCTTGATGTAATCAATACTAGGATGAGGAGGATATTTAAATACGACGATATCGCCACGCTCTGGTTTACCTGTTTCTACCAGCTCAGTGCGCCATACTGGATCTTTCAGACCGTAGGCATATTTTTCTACCAGAATGAAATCCCCAACTAACAAAGTAGGCATCATTGAGCCTGACGGGATTTGAAACGGTTCATAGATAAATGAGCGCAAGACAAGAACAAACGCGATCACAGGGAAGATAGACACACTGTTTTCAACCCACCAAGGCTGGCGTTCTACTTTCTGCAGGGTGACTGCATCTAAGCCGTTGGCTGTTTGAGCTTCGATTTCCGCAACTTTGGCCTGACGTTTTTTCGCAAACACCAGTTTTTCCAGTAGCCAAACTACACCAGTTACCAAGGTCACGATGACCAGAATCAGTGAGAATGTATTCGCCATTAAATTCCCTTATCTAAAAATGCGAAAGTGAAAGAGCATCAACTCTTTCACTTATTTAAGTTCTAACGTCTTATGACCAACAAGAAGGGTACAAAGTTCAACTCTTGTCTTAGTCTTTGCCTACGTGAAGAATTGCTAGGAAGGCTTCTTGAGGCAGTTCTACGTTACCGATCTGCTTCATACGTTTCTTACCTTCTTTCTGTTTCTTCAGCAGCTTCTTCTTACGGCTCACGTCACCACCGTAACATTTCGCGATTACGTTTTTACGGAGCTGTTTAACCGTAGAACGCGCGATGATGTGGTTGCCAATTGCCGCCTGAATCGCGATATCAAACATCTGACGAGGGATAAACTCTTTCATCTTCTCAACCAGCTGACGACCACGAGTTTGAGACTGTTCTTTATGGGTAATCATCGCCAGTGCGTCGACTTTGTCGCCGTTTAGCAATACATCGACACGCACCATGTCCGACGCTTCAAAGCGTTGGAAGTTGTAATCCAGTGATGCATAACCACGAGAGGTTGATTTAAGACGGTCAAAGAAATCGAGAACAACTTCTGCCATCGGAATATCGTAAGTCACTGCGACTTGGTTACCGTGGTAAACCATATCCACCTGTGTACCACGCTTCTCAACACATAATGTGATTACGTTACCTAAGTACTCAGAAGGCACAAGAATATTACAGCGAGCAATCGGCTCACGGATTTCTTCAATGTCATTGACCGCAGGAAGCTTCGCAGGGCTATCGACATAGAGCATGCTACCGTCAGTTTGCTCTACTTCGTAAACTACGGTTGGCGCGGTTGTAATCAGATCCAGATCGTATTCACGCTCAAGACGCTCTTGGATGATTTCCATGTGCAACATGCCAAGGAAACCACAACGGAAACCAAAGCCAAGTGCCGCTGAGTTTTCTGGCTCGTAGAACAGTGACGCATCATTCAGGCTTAGTTTGCCTAACGCATCACGGAAGTTTTCGTAGTCATCCGACGATACAGGGAACAGGCCAGCGTATACCTGAGGTTTCACTTTCTTAAAGCCAGGGAGTGGCTTTTCGCAGCCATGTTTTGCCAGTGTAAGCGTATCACCTACTGGTGCGCCCAGGATGTCTTTGATACCACAAACAACCCAGCCTACTTCACCAGTACGCAGAACATCAGTATCCACACGCTTAGGCGTGAAGATACCCAAGCGGTCTACACCCCAAACCTGGCCAGTGCTCATTACTTTGATCTTGTCGTTCTTCTTCAGCTCGCCGTTTTTAATACGAACCAAAGAGACCACGCCAAGGTAATTATCAAACCATGAATCGATAATCAGAGCTTGTAACGGCGCATCTGGATCCCCTTCTGGAGCCGGAATCGCTGACACGATGTTTTCTAGTACGTCGTCAACACCTAAGCCTGTTTTCGCAGAACAACGGGTTGCTTCCATCGCATCGATACCAACGATTTCTTCAATTTCTTCAGCAACACGCTCTGGATCGGCGGCAGGAAGGTCGATCTTGTTTAGGATTGGCACAACTTCCAGATCCATTTCGATCGCGGTGTAACAGTTCGCTAGCGTTTGTGCTTCTACACCCTGGCCAGCATCAACCACCAATAGCGCGCCCTCACAAGCCGCTAGAGAACGTGATACTTCGTATGCAAAGTCTACGTGTCCCGGAGTATCGATGAAGTTCAACTGGTATGTCTCACCGTCTTTAGCGGTGTAGTTTAGTGTCACACTCTGAGATTTAATGGTGATACCACGCTCACGTTCAAGATCCATAGAATCCAGAACCTGTGCGGCCATTTCACGATCGCTCAATCCTCCACAAACTTGGATTAGACGGTCTGATAGGGTCGACTTACCATGGTCGATGTGGGCGATAATCGAAAAGTTACGAATGTGCTTCATAGATTTAGGCTGACTAACTCTTTACAAATAGGGACAGTAAGAAAGCCATCATCTGATGGCATTTCAATCAAGTTGGCAGATTCTACCGAATTTCGTTAGCGGGCGCACGTAATTTAAGAACCATATACCCAAGTGACGTTAACAGGCGGGGAGCAGAGCTTACTGGATCGGCTCTCCAAGTACTCTAATCAAGGTGACCTGGCGCTGTGATTCATCTTCCAGTGGCTTAGAAATGCGTCTCGCTAACCAGACTCCAGCAGCAGCGAAGAGTACTGAAGACAGAATAATCGCACCTTCGCCACCAGCGATTAAAGGAGCGAGCAGTAGATGGCCGAACAGCGCACCAAGAATCAAACCAAATAGCGGCAACAAGTACACCGCCATAGCCGATTTAATTAAGCTGGATTCTGGAAAGCCAATTTCAACAACCTGTCCGACGTGCACTGATTTATCTGAACGCAAGTGCCATGACAGGCTTTTATTGCCTATGGCTTTTGTCACTACACCTGTACCACAGCTTTTTTGCGATGAGCAGCTACTACAGCTGGTTTGCTGCTCACAACTCAAATCAATTTCGTATTGCTTACCGTGACGCTGTACTCCTGTCACAGTGGCTAACGCTGTCATCATTGCACGTTACTCATGTTTACTGATTATTGGTTACTTTAAATGTAACAGATTGAGCTATACGCTGCGCGGTTGCTGGCGGTATATCGCCCACGACGGAGATTTCATAATCGCCATTTACGTAGCTGTGCAAGGTTCTGCGACCTTGACGAACAAGCTGCCCTTTCAAAGAATGCTCATCTTTGTTCGCCACGTAAACAGAGAAACTGAATAAACCATCAGAATACAACTGACTTTCTACCATTTGATCACTAACCGCCATGCGGTAGCGATTGAGTTCATTAGCCTCAAAGCCATCTGGTATCCAACCGACAATCCAGTCGCTGGTGCTCACCTCACCTTTAGGCATGGTAAGGACAGCTGGTAACTGAACCTCTTCTAAGCCACTCATGAGCTCAGCGATTTTAGTATTCACTGTGTATGAAATCGTACGGTATTGTTCCAGTACTTCGCCATCACGATCGACAAGATCAGCGCGCAAGGGAAGTTTGCTCTTTTCATCAACCCAAAGGATGTACGAATAGCGTAAACCGTCTTTCGGCACGATGCGCAACACCTGAGTTGCGACACCTGCTTCACGGGCTCGGCCAACCTGAACATAATCATAATAACGATTGAGTTCATCAATATTGGTGTTTAGCATTGGAATGGTAGGCGCAACCATTTTCCCCGATTCTATCGTGAAAGGCTCAGCACCGGTTTCGATGTAGCTGACTTCACGGCCTCGGAGAATCACTTCACGCACGGGACCGCTTAAATAAACTAGGTGGGCGTATTGATCTTCACCGTGAGTCGCGTGGCGGTACAGTAAAGGTTCAATGCTGTTCTTTTTGATGAGGATATAAGAGAGCTCGTAGCTTAAACTTTTACTCGCCTCGCTCATTTGATGCAATAAAGCCTCCGCCGACTTATCGTCAGCAAAGGCTTGTGAAGACATCACACTGAACAGAGCGCAAGCGCTGATCAGAAATTTTTTCATTCAACATCCGGCGTCAGAGGTGCATCTTGCTGAGATGCATCACTGTTAATTCTTAACTGTAGTTCGTAGTCTCTCAGCATAGCATGAACACGTTTACGTTGCTCCTGCATATTTGCTTCACCCATAGAACGCTCTACGGATTCACGAGTTAAACTCACAGGTTCCGCACTGCCCGCGAATGGAACGGTTTGCAATACAGGTAACTGTTCAGCTTGAGGTACCGTAGAATCACTTCCGCCGTACTGCTGTACGCCTAAGATGACGACGAGCGATACACACGCAGCAACAGCAACTTGTCCAAACTGAGTCAACCAACCTGGTAACTGACGTTTAGCTTTTTGCGGTTCCGGTTGCGACTCTTTTGGTGCATCCGTAATTGAAATCACGTTTGCACTATGTGAATCGACAGCACGATGCACTGGTTCATCTTCTAACGCTAACGCCACGCTTTCAGCAATATTCCACTCAGGTTTTGCTGGCGCTTCGCCTCGCATCACATCACCAATCAGGTGATAATTCTGCCAAGCTTCACGGCTCTCTTGATCTTGCTCTAATTCCTGAATTAAAGCTTTATCGATCAATTCTCCATCCATGAGAGCTGAAAGTTTTTCTTTGTCAGCCATTGTTTTCACCATAGTTATTACTTGTACTAGCGCTGTAAAAGAGGTTTGATTTTCTTTTCCACCGCTTCACGAGCACGGAAGATACGTGAGCGTACCGTTCCTACCGGGCAATCCATTACTTCAGCAATTTCCTCATAGCTCAAGCCATCAAGCTCTCGCAACGTCATTGCCGTTTTTAAATCTTCAGGTAAAGCTTCGATTGCACTGAACACTACCCGTTGCAATTCTTTGGACAACGTTAAGTTCTCAGGGTTCGAAATTTCTTTAAGTGCACTACCTGTTTCGTAAAATTCAGCATCTTCAGCATCGACATCTGTCGCTGGGGGTCTTCGCCCTTGAGCCACAATGTGATTTTTCGCAGTATTCACTGCAATGCGATACAGCCACGTATAAAACGCACTTTCCCCTCGAAAGCTGGGGATAGCTCGGTAAGCCTTGATAAACGCTTCTTGTGCTACATCTGGAACATCGCCAGGATTACTTACGTATCTGGAAATAAGATTACATACCTTGTTCTGATACTTCGTTACCAGCAGGTTGAATGCTTGCTTATCGCCATTCTGAACTCGCTCAATCAATACTTGATCGGTCAGCTGCTCGTTCATTCGAGCGGATACTCCTATTTGTTATGCCCCTACTCTTCTCAGATATGGGTACTATCTTTGCAAAACGTAGTATTGACACCACTGCTTACTTGAGCACTATTGTGACTGCAATATGAATGAGAAAGTTCCACGACTTCCCCAATTTTTATCATTGTTTTTTCACAGTGTGATGTCATGCGCCAAATCCCTAGCCTGCTTAAGCTTAAATCTAAGTTTGTCAGGCGAGCAAATTAAGGGGAAATGGGTATAATAATCGCCCTCTGTCTAAATTGTGCTGGGTAGAGCATGGAAAAGCAATGATATTGATAAACTATTGCTTATCATTTACATGGCTGTTGGCTGTCTGAATAACTTTTTTAATTAAGCTCGAAAATATTCGTATGTGATTTGGGGTCTAGGGCCTATACATACTAAAAAAGAAGAGTGGCTCTAGTCACCAGAGTAACTGTAATTTAGATGAATCTCCCAACTTAGCCCTTAGTGACGGATGTCACGCTAATGGAAGTGCACATGGTGTGCAAATAATACACAAGATAACGTTGTTGTCTTAGCTTGGGATTATGAAAGTTATATGAACACAAATCGTGAACATGAATGTGATGTGTTAGTGGTAGGGAGTGGAGCCGCAGGTTTGTCGTTGGCTTTACGTGTTGCAAACCACTGTAAAGTAATGGTGCTTAGTAAAGGGCCACGTAGCGAAGGCGCTACCTATTATGCTCAGGGTGGTATCGCTGCAGTGTTTGATGAGTCAGATACGATTGAGTCACATGTTGAAGATACCCAAATTGCAGGCGATGGTATCTGTGATGAAGAAACCGTGCGTTTCATTGCTGAACACTCGAAAGAGTGCGTACAGTGGCTTATAGATGGTGGCGTCCCATTCGATCGCGAAGAGGACGATTCAGACGAAGAACCCCGCTACCACCTGACCCGAGAAGGTGGACACAGCTGTCGCCGTATTCTGCACGCTGCGGATGCCACAGGTATGGCAATGCAGACTTCTTTACAAGATAACGCACACAATCATCCAAACATTCATGTTCTTGAACGGCACAATGCGCTTGATCTGATCACTGAAGATAAAATTGGTGGTGACAAAAATAAAGTCATTGGTGCCTATATTTGGAACCGTAACGAAGAGCATGTAGAAACCGTTCGGGCAAAGTTTGTCGTTCTGGCAACGGGTGGTTCTTCGAAAGTTTACCAATACACATCCAACCCTGACGTTTCATCTGGTGATGGTATTGCGATTGCTTGGCGTGCAGGTTGTCGCGTGGCAAACCTGGAGTTCAACCAATTCCACCCGACCTGTTTGTACCACCCTGAAGCACGTAACTTCCTGCTTACTGAAGCGCTGCGTGGCGAAGGTGCATACTTGCGTCGTCCTGATGGCTCTCGTTTTATGTCAGACTTTGACGAACGTAAAGAGTTAGCCCCGCGTGATGTTGTTGCGCGTGCAATCGACTTTGAAATGAAGCGTTTGGGTGCAGATTGCATGTATCTGGATATTAGCCATAAGCCAGCGGACTTTATTACTAAGCACTTCCCGACCATCTATGCTCGATTGATGGATCTGGGCATTGATATGACCAAAGAGCCGATTCCGATTGTTCCTGCCGCTCACTACACCTGTGGTGGCGTCATTGTCGACAGAAACGGCAGTACCGATCTGAAAAACTTGTATGCGATTGGTGAGGTAAGCTACACCGGCCTTCACGGTGCAAACCGCATGGCATCTAATTCACTGTTAGAGTGCGTCGTTTACGCATGGTCAGCGGCTAAAGATATTCTTAAGCACCGCTCTGAAGTCGAGCTGGCCCCTCAATTGCCTTGCTGGGATGAAAGCCAGGTTACCAACAGCGATGAAGAGGTTATCATCCAGCATAACTGGCATGAATTACGCCTGTTTATGTGGGACTATATGGGCATCGTGCGCACAGATAAGCGATTGGAACGAGCACTACGACGCATTCAAATGCTGCAACAAGAGACGCATGAATACTACAGTAATTTCCGTGTATCGAATAACTTGCTTGAGCTGCGCAACCTACTTCAAGTTGCAGAACTGATGGTGCGCTGTGCGATGCAGCGTAAAGAGAGCCGTGGACTGCACTATACACTCGATTACCCAAATCAATTGGAAAACAGTGGGCCGACGATCCTAACCCCAGCTAAGCAGCTATCTGAAAATTAATCGTCGATAAAATGATTAATGCAACACATCAACAGGGGGCATCGGCTCCCTGTTTCATTTCCCATTGACGCAGTACCAGACTTAACTGGCGATATTGTTTATCTTCACAGCTATCTCGCCATACCGTCACACAATCACCAGACTCCAGTGTAATAGCAGTCTTAAACGGCAGAGTCGACAAATCAACCCGCTTTATCTGAGCCTGATTAGATTCGCTTCTCACTGTGCCATCACAATGAACAGACCAGAGGCCTAAACTAGCAGGTGCTACTAAAAGCTGGTCAGAGTGCAGCTTAAGAATCATTAATAACAGATAAATAGATAATACAATTGGCGTATCAGATAGGATGACCGCCCAAGTCATTGAGAAAATAAGAGAAAAACTCATGACTCGGGCAGTAATTGAGGGGGCAAGGGTGAAATTAACGAACTTTGCTGAGGTTGTGGGCGACAATTTTATCAACCATTGATGCATGACTTAGATTTTCACTACGGCCATGTCCCATAATCCAAGTGAACAGATCAGGATCGTCACACTCAAGCAAAGAAACAAAATGTTGCTGTTCCTGTTCGCTCAGCGCATCAAAGCACTCTTCAAAGAACGGCATAATCACCACATCAAGTTCAAGCATACCTCTACGGCAAGCCCATTTAATACGCGCCTTTTCTTCCGGAGTGTACATTCATTATTCCTTCATAGATGTCTTGTTATCAGTGCGGAGTGTAACAAGGGATATGCTACGCAACTAGTGTACCGGTCACAATACGCGAACCAAACCCGGTCAGGTCGCTTGAGTATAATCAAAGCTGACAAATGCTTATTCTCGAATTACCATAGCTGAAAAACATCTTCAAAAGGCATTGTAATCATGGAATGGCAAACTCGCTTCTCAGCACTACCTCTCTCAACTCAAGATGCTTTACCTGAGCTATCTATCTCACTGTTAGAAAACGTAGGTATGATCACCGTGGTAGGTGATGACAAAAAGTCATACTTACAAGGTCAGGTCACCTGCGATGTCGTCTCTCTTGAGAAAGGCCAATCAACACTTGGCGCGCATTGTGATGCTAAAGGCAAAGTATGGAGTGTGTTCCGTTTATTCCATCACCAGGATGGTTACGGCATGATCCAGCCGAAGTCAGCCATTGACGTTGAGCTAAAAGAAATCAAAAAATACGCGGTATTTTCCAAAGTGGCGATCGAAGAATCCAGCGACATTATTCTGGGTGTAGCAGGCACTAAAGCCGACGCGTTTATTGCTAATTTAAGCGAAGAAAACGGCGATGTACGTGCGATTAACGGTGGCACAGCCGTCAAAGTATCGGATAACCGTTGGTTATTGGTATTAACCAGCCAGGCCGCTCAATCAGTGATTGAAAGCAGCGACGCGACGCTGACGACGCAAGAACTTTGGAACCGTTTTGATATTGAAGACGCACAGCCAATTGTACCCGCAGCCGCGCAAAACGAGCACATTCCACAAGCACTCAACTTACAGGCTCTTGGTGGAATCAGCTTCACGAAGGGTTGTTACACTGGGCAAGAAACCGTTGCTCGCGCTAAATACCGTGGAACCAATAAGCGCGCGATGTACATCGTGCAAGGCGCCACATCAACTAACTTAACTGATGAACCCATTGCTCTAGAACGTAGCGTAGGAGAGAACTGGCGTTCTGTAGGTTCCCTACTGACTCACTACCAATTTTCAGATAACCAGGCGATCGGTTTGATCGTACTACCAAATAACTTGGACGACGACACACGTCTGCGTCTGGTTTCGCAGCCGGAGTGTGAATGGGCAATCGCCGAACTGCCTTACAGCCTTGATGATGAGTAAAGTCATTGAAACGCCTTTAATGCAGTTTCTGGCAGAGCAAAACATCCCGTTTCGTCTGCTTCCACATCAAAGGCCTTCCACCACGATAGAGGATGCCGCGCAGCAGCGTGGCATCCGCCCTTCTCAAATGGTCAAAGCTATCTTACTGAGAGACATGGGGAATCTTTATGCACTCGCCTGTGCGCCCGGAGACCGTAGTATTGATCCCAAAAAGGTCCGCTTGCTTTTGCAATGCCGACGTATGACTTGTGTCGATCAAGCGGATGTCGAAAATATTACCGGATATAAAATTGGCACGGTGACACCGTTGCTATTGAAGCGTCATATGCCAGTTGTATTCGACTCCAGCCTTTTAAAGGAAAGGGAAGTGACCATCAGTAGCGGTGATCGAATGGCGGGTATTGCTTTATCAATAGAAGATCTCGTCGATCTGTGTCAGCCCGTCGTGGCTGATATTTGTCGCTAGTTTAGACAACAAACGTAATCGATTACATAGCAAAGCAAAAACTGTGATAAAGATCACATCACGTGCAAATTAACAGGGAATTTTTAATCATTTTTAAAACATAAATAGTCACTAAAGAAAAACTCGTATATGATGCCTGTGTTGGTTGAGTTTTCAACAGGACTCAGCCGACATAAAGTGAATCCGCTGATTTCGATAACAGTCTTTGTTAAGTCAGCAATCCACTTTTGTGTAATGCATCTGTGACTATTCGCCCGCTGTAGCGGGCTTTTTTTTGTCTGAACTTTTTATCCGGCTTCTTACTCTAAAGATTAAGTAATAACAAAAAACGGAATGAGCGTTGGAAAATAAACATTTAGCAAACATTCCATTTCCTTCTATTCTTAATTCTGTAACAAAACTATTGCTTAATGCACCACGTATAAAAGAATTCAGAACGAATAACGTTCCTTATTAGGTGATTTTTGAGGTTACCCTCACGTAATTTGAGACATAAAGCCGTCGATTTGCCAAAGACAGCACAAATCTCTAAGTTGTTACATCTCACCTGCACTTAGTAGTACGGCTATCACAATAATTTCGCGTTAAAAACGTAGAATAACCTGAGCTAGGTAAGAGAAAAGGAAAGTAAATATGAGACTGTTTAAGCGCTATACACCAGGTATGATTGCTAAACATATAAGTCGTCTTTTTAAAGGAAGAATTTATATTTACGGGGTCGGTAAATTCGAGTTTGATAACGGTAAACTGATACTGCCAGAAAAAGCGGAGAAACGTCATTTCAGAGCCGTAAAAGAGATCAACCAAGAAATCATGAAACTCCGATGCGCATATGCTTAGCTAAAAATCATTGATATAAAGGCTGAATAATTCAGCCTTTTTTGTTGTTGGAATAAGCGACTACTGACGAGCCAACTCTGGTAACTCCCCTTTTAAGCCCAGTGCTCGTTTCATGATCTCATCTTTCGCACCAGGCAACTGCCCAGCCAGACTTAAACCAATACCTCGCACCAACTTCTTAGCCGGGTTATCACCAGAAAATAAATCACGGAAACCTTGCATCGCAGCAATCATCTTAGCGGCTTCCGCTTTACGCCAGCGCTCATAACTGCGTAGGTTACGTTTACTGCCAATGTCCTGGCCTTGCTTCCACAACGCTAAGACTTCCTGAGCTAAACTTGCCGCATCCAGAAGCCCCAGGTTCACCCCCTGCCCCGCTAGTGGATGGATGGTATGGGCTGCATCACCGACTAACGCCACACGCTCAACGACGAAGTCACGTGCATAACGCATTTTTAGCGGAAATGCGGCGCGTGCACCAATCACTTTACACAAGCCAAGGCGTGCGTCGAACTCGCTGGTTAACGCTTTGTTGAAATCATGCTCATCCATCGCCAGTAGTTGCTCTGCTCTGTCTGGTTCAGTCGACCAAACAATAGAGCACATATTTGGTTGAGACATCGGCAACAGTGCCAGCGGGCCATGTGGCGTGAAAATTTGACGCGCGATATGGTTGTGAGGCTCGGCAGTCTGAACGTTCGCGACTAACGCACTATGGCCGTAATCCCAATGAGTAAGCGGAATATCCATCTGTTTACGTAACCAAGAGTTTGCACCATCCGCGCCAACCACTAATTTCGCGGTCATTGCTTGTCCATTATCTAACGTTAGCCAGCTTTCCTGCTCACCAACCGCTAAGGTTGCGCAACGTGCCGGCATAAACAGCGTCACGTTGTCTTGTTTCTGCACTTGCTCCAGCAACGCCAGCTGAATCACTCTGTTTTCAACAATATGCCCCAAGTCAGGCTGGGCCATGCTTTGTGCATCAAACTCTATTTTGCCAAAGCTGTCTTGCTCCCAAACCTCCATGCCATAGTATGGAGATGCTCTGCGCTGTTCAATGCCTTGCCAAGCCCCTAGCTTGCGCAATATGGTTTCACTCGAGCGACTCAATGCAGACACGCGTACATCGGGTAGTTCATTCAGTTTATCATCAGGAACGCTGCCTTCTATGACAGCGACACGCAGGTCACTATCTTTGAATGCGGCGGCAAGCGCCAACCCAACCATCCCTCCGCCGATGATGGCGATATCTACACTTTGCATCATTGCTTTTACTTACCTAATAACTGATTGTACCTAATAACTAATGGTTATCTAATTCTTTGCAACCGTTTATCTTTTTACTAAGCCAAGAGTATGGCGCAGGAGAGGCTGCTTAAAAATAGAAAGGTTATCCATCGCTGCTAAAGCGGCATTACGCCCAATTCGCATCGCGGGTAAATCGTTTGAAAAAATATGTACGAGCGAGCTCGTTAACCAAATGGTTTCGCTCCGATCGGCTTCACGGCGCTGACTAAAACGCATTAAGCCCTGATAACGCCCGACATCATCGCTTTGCTTCACCACCTCTTCAGCCAAAGTCACCACATCACGAATCCCAAGGTTGAAACCTTGTCCAGCAATCGGGTGCAACGTCTGAGCGGCATTACCTACAATCGCAAACCGATGTGAAATATTCTGCTTTCGATGTCGGAGTAATAGCGGATAGCTCGCGCGCAGACCAACTTTATTCAAAGTCCCCAAGCGCCAGCCAAAATCGTGTTGTAGTCGCGCCAGAAAATCACGGTCAGAGAGCGCCAATACCGTCTCCGCTTCATCCGGGTGCAAGCACCATACAAGCGACATGCGATTGTCACTCATAGGTAGAAGCGCAACAGGTCCATTCTCGGTAAAACGTTCAAATGCACGCCCTTGATGCTGCTCCTGAGCCTGGATGTTGGCGATGACAGCCACTTGCTCAAAATCGTGTTCAGATAACTCTAGTCCGACTTGCTGGCAGCACTGTGAAACCGCGCCATCCGCCGCCACTAACAGCTTCGCTTCAAGCTTTTCGCCACTGCTGAGCTCTACAACAGTATGATCTTGCTCTCGCTCGATATAGCTAACGGAGTCTGGGCAGAAGAAGTCTATTGAGATACTCCTGGTAAGTAGCTCTTGATATACGCGTCCCACATCAGACAGCTCAACAACGTACCCCAACGCCTCTACCCCGACCTCTTGCTTGGTAATTTCTGTCATTCCTGCATGAGAACGATCAGAAACATGAATATGCTCAATTGGGGTAGCAAACGGCTCAATGACAGACCACAGTTGCAAATGACGCAGCAGGTTTACCGTACCATAAGATAACGCTATCGAACGAGAATCAAAGCCCGGGTGAACATCCGACTGGGCCTTAAAAGGCTCGACGACAGCAATGCGTAAAGCCGCTTGGGATAAGTGTTCAATTGCCAGAGCTAACGTCGCCCCAGCCATAGCACCACCAGCAATGACTACATCATATTGCCTCATGCTTACCTCTGAACAATCTGTGATTAATGGATCGTAGGTTTATTGTCGCTGCTTTCTGGGCGCGCACCAAACTCGGCATGGATAGTAAGCACACACGCTTTAACATGTTCGATCACTTGCTCAAGTAATTGCGCTTGCTCACCAAGATCGTCGTCTTCATCAATACCAAGCTTGGCTATCTCTTCTAAGTCAGCTAATGCTTCTTTCACATCATCAGACGCTTTGCTCATAACAATGCCAGCTAAGCCAAGGCCAGAGATAAAGTGATTGACGAAGTCCGACAAGCTATCTGCTAATGCAAACAAGCCTTCTTCACCAGGTTCGTCTGGCAATAGTAACGACAACTCCATTGAAGATCCGGTCAGTTCACCGACAGAAACTTTGAACACACTTTGTGCGTACGCTAACGAGGTTGCAGGCCAGCCCATACCATCATTGGTGTAATCAAATAGAATGGGTTGCCAGGTTTGATCGTTAATCGCCAATCCACCACTTAGCATGCCGACAAGCAAACCGTGCAATTCAGCAGGCGTCACCGCCAAACTCGCAGATTGTAATTCAGCAGCAATAGATTGATATTCAGGAAGGGTGATTTCACTCATAACTTGGCTCATTCTTGCGTAATAATGTATCGACATATCCTACCATCAAGCCTACTCCTTCGAAACGACTATCAAATTCATTTTGAACAGCATTTGCTCAATTTGCCGAATTCCTGTGTGATCATGCCATCATTTCTCTTTCTGTGATGGGAAATGCTTGAATCTTAATAGCGGTTTTTCTATAGTTTCCTCCTCGGTAGTTGTACAGAGCAAATACCTTAGATAGCGCGAATATAGAGTTTATTCATCATGAGCAATCAAGCGATCGACGTTTCAATATTAGGCAAAGTAACTCGAGTAAATTGTCCTGCGGGGCAAGAGGAATCTCTCGTTGCAGCAGCAAAAGATCTCGATCGACGATTGAAAGAGATGAGCGAACGTACTAAGGTAACCAATGAAATTCAACTGCTGACGTTTGCCGCATTAAACATTTGTTATGAGTTGCAGACCAAGTCATACGAATCGAACGGCCAACAGCAAGAAATTACTGAGCGAATGGAACAGCTCACTGCGTCTTTAGAGAACGCATTAAGTAAAGTTACGCAAGGACAGCAGTAGATACAAAATTTACCCTGGGGTGTGCGTCAGCAGGATGTAAGTCCCTGAGCCGATAAGCAATACCTAAGGGTTAGTATTTGGTTACTATTGAGCAAGCTTGGCATGTACCGAGAAGCCTACGGTAACCAGTGCTGATCCGCCTTGAACCAGCTGGTTCAAGGGCCACAATCCTCAACGGCACCCTGGGGTATTCCTCTATGTCAGAACTATCTCGACACGAGTTCCGCAAACTGATTCGTGAAAAACGCAATGCTCTATGCAGCGACACGCAGTTTCAAGCGGCTCTTGACTTAGTCAGTCAATTTTCTCAACTCCCTGAAATCCAGCGATCGCAGCACATTGCAATTTACCTCTCAGCTGATGGTGAACTGGATACCAAACCACTTATTGAGTGGCTGTGGCAGCAAGGGAAATCAATCTATCTGCCCGTTATTCACCCTTTTTCAAAAGGGCAGCTGCTGTTTCTTCAGTATTTGAATGACGATCAACTCATCTACAACAAATATGGCATTCTTGAGCCAAAGCTCGATATTCGCCACCTTATGCCTGTTCGTCAGCTCGATCTTATCTGCACGCCTTTGGTGGGTTTCGACAGTATTGGACACCGGTTAGGTATGGGCGGAGGATATTACGATCGCACTCTTTCACATTGGTTTGCCACTGGTGAAGGTGCTGCGCCTGTCGGTATCGCCCACGACTGCCAGCATGTAGAACGTCTGCCAATTGAAAGTTGGGACATTCCACTGCCCAAGATCGTGACGCCAAGCCGAATCTGGCAATGGGAAAGTGAGAAGTAAGCCGCTATAATCTGCCGAAAATGTTAACGGACATCTATTCAGGAGATAGGCATGACTCAAGATGAAATGAAAAAAGCGGCTGGTTGGGCAGCATTAAAATATGTTGAAAAAGGCAGCATTGTCGGTGTAGGCACTGGCTCTACCGTGAATCACTTCATCGATGCACTAGGGACTATCAAAGACGATATCAAAGGTGCAGTCTCTAGCTCTGAGGCTTCTACTGAGCGTCTAAAAGAACTTGGTATTGAAGTATTTGAGTGTAACGACGTAATTAAGCTAGATGTTTATGTTGATGGCGCGGATGAAATCAACCCAACACGTGACATGATTAAAGGTGGTGGTGCCGCGCTAACACGCGAAAAAATCGTCGCAGCCATCTCAGAGAAGTTCGTGTGCATTGTGGACGACACAAAAGCGGTCGATGTTCTGGGTCAGTTCCCATTACCTGTAGAAGTTATCCCAATGGCTCGCTCATACGTAGCACGTGAGCTTGTAAAACTTGGTGGTGATCCAGCTTACCGCGAAGGTGTACTAACAGATAATGGCAACGTGATTCTGGACGTACACAACATGAAGATCACTAACCCGAAAGAAATGGAAGATAAGATCAACAGCATCGCAGGTGTTGTGACTAATGGTCTGTTTGCTCATCGTGGTGCGGATGTGGTTATCACTGGCACGCCTGAAGGTGCAAAAATCGAAGAGTAAAAAACCGAGCTAATTAGCCTATCAGGTTCATTTTTCGGTTATTTCATTACATACGGTGCTGCAAAGCACCGTTTTTCGTTTTTTATCCAAAGAAAATTATTCCTTATTCCGTAATTTTCTTACCCAAAGCGATTTTTTTTTGTTACTTTATTGAACAGAAGACGCACAAGGAAAACGTTTGTCCTCCTACAAAACTATTAATTATCCCCTTTTTAATGGTTTTGCCCAATGTGCGCCATATTAGCCCACCTTTCCATTTTAAGGACGAGAAAAAATGGCCAAAATTTCGCTGGAAAAAGACAAGATTAAGATCCTCTTACTTGAAGGCCTTCACCCTTCTTCAGTTGAAGTTCTTCAAGCAGCTGGTTACACCAATATTGAATATCACAAAGGCTCACTTCCTGAGGAAGAGCTAATCGAAGCAGTGAAAGATGTTCACTTCATCGGTATTCGCTCCCGCACGAACCTATCAGAAGAAGTGATCAATGCAGCAAACAAGCTGGTTGCTATTGGCTGTTTTTGTATCGGTACTAACCAGGTTAATCTAGACGCAGCAGCAAAACGCGGCGTTCCTGTATTTAACGCACCTTTCTCAAACACGCGAAGCGTAGCAGAGCTGGTTCTTGGTCAGATCTTATTGCTTCTTCGAGGCATTCCAGAAAAGAACGCACTTGCTCATCGCGGTATCTGGAAGAAGAGCGCAGATGACTCTTATGAAGCTCGTGGTAAGCGTCTTGGTATTATTGGTTACGGCCATATCGGTACGCAGCTGGGCATCATTGCGGAAAACCTTGGTATGCGCGTTTACTACTACGACATCGAAAACAAGCTGTCACTGGGTAACGCAACGCAAGTTCACACCATGAGTGAACTACTGAATAAGTGTGATGTTATCTCACTGCATGTTCCAGAAACACCAGAAACGAAGAACATGATGGGTGCAGAAGAGTTTGCTCGCATGAAGCCAGGTTCAATCTTTATCAACGCCGCTCGTGGTACTGTTGTTGATATTCCTGCACTTTGCGACACGTTAGAAGCGGGCCATCTAGCTGGCGCAGCGATCGACGTATTCCCTGTAGAACCAAAAACAAATGCGGACCCATTCGAATCTCCACTGCTGAAGTTCGACAACGTGATCCTGACACCGCACGTGGGTGGTTCTACCCAAGAAGCGCAAGAAAACATCGGTGTGGAAGTTGCTGGTAAACTAGCGAAATACTCAGATAACGGTTCAACACTTTCAAGCGTAAACTTCCCTGAAGTATCTCTGCCTGAACACGGTGGTGAATGTTCTCGCTTACTACACATCCACAAAAACCGTCCAGGTATCCTTACTCAGATCAACACCATTTTTGCTGAGGAAGGCATCAACATCGCCGCACAGTACCTACAAACCGCTGCAGAGATCGGCTACGTTGTTATCGATGTAGAGACTGAACGTTCAGAAGAAGCACTCACTAAGCTGAAAAGCATCGAAGGCACTATCCGCGCTCGTATTCTTCACTAAGAACAACAGAAAAAGCAAAGGCAGGGAAAATTCCCTGCCTTTTTTATATCTGAAAAGAGGGTTCGCCTTATTTCAGCTTATAGATAACCTCTACCTGATCGCGAATTACCATCGTAGAATCCTGATAACTATTGCTATTCTGCTTACCTTCCATCGCCATAGAGCGCATTAAAACTGGCGCTGGGTAAGTATTGTTATAGTTTACTCGCCAGATCTCACCTAACGTTTTATCAAAGCCGGAAGCTAAAGAGGCCGCGCTTTCTCTGGCATCTTTGATCGCAGCCAAACGTGCTTGCTGCTGATATTCAGCCTGATTACTCACTTTCAGCTGAATATTATCAACCTGATTAATGCCCGCTTGTATCGCCATATCAAGGTACTGATTGAGGTTGGCTAAATCCTTCACCGTAACATTAATACTGCGAGAAGCGCGATAACCCACCAGTTCAGCCTTACCCGATTTTGGATAATGGTATTGAGGAGCTAGGTACAAATTCGAACTGGTAATACTGTCTTTAGATAATCCTGCATCTGACAGTTTTTGCAAAAACTCATCGACAGTCGTATCCACCGACAGCTTCGCTTGCTCGGCAGTCATCGTAGTATCCACCACTTTGACCGAGAAAGTCGCCATATCTGGAGTCGCAATGACCTCGCCATAACCAGTTGTCGTTACGTGTGCAAATTCAGGTGTAGTAGCTAGGGCTGAAACACTGGTAAGGCTGAGCAAACAAGCCAGCAAACACGAATACAGTTTCATTCGATAGATCCATCCATATATAAAAGACATGTCCCAACAGCGAACATACAGCAGTAAGCACTACCGAAGTCACCAGGGGTAATACTCAAACACTCATAACGGCTTGAGCATATAATGCTTGATCATAGGAATTTTCGACGATTATCCAACCACCCTCGCTCACTTCTAACACAACTTTGACTGTGTAACTTTGGTGTGATTTTTAACCAATTCGAGGTAAGAAGCCCTTACTAGCGTCATTGCTGTCGCGTCCTACTGTGGTAAATGACGTTGAGCATAGCCAACGATTGCCTGTGATATTTCTTGCAAAACACCCGTTTCTAGCTGCCAATGATGCCAGTAAATTCGATAGGTCATCAAAAACCCCGGCGTGATATCAATCAGTGAGCCCTGTTCCAGTTCGTCGGTAATCTGTAGGCGGGGAATCAAACAATAAGCCACGCCAGCTAAAGCCATTTTGAGGAAAGCTTCGGAACTGCTGATATTATGGTGGATGACACTGTCAGGGCGTACATTAAAGTGTTCCGTCAGAAACTTCTTGTGCAGCTCGTCGTATTGATCGTAAGAAACCGCCGGAGCTTCGGCGAGCGTTTTATTATTTACCCCCGCAGAAAAGAAGCGTTGATAAAATTCAGGGTTGGCCACGCAGACATAATCGATACGCCCTAAATAGTCCGCTCTACAGCCCGGGATGGCCTGTGACTCGAGACTGATGGCTCCAGCGACTTCACCACTTCTTAGCTTCTCAATAGAGCGAGACTCACCATAAATGGCAAGTTTCAACTCAACTTGGCGCGTTTTCATTACGCCCTGTAAAGCTGGTAGTAGCCATGTTGCCAAACTGTCCGCATTGGTCGCCAATGAAAGCTGAACAGGACGTGCACTGCTGTCATTGATTAACTCAGGAAGAATTTCATGTTCCAGCAAGCGAATGCGGCGATACAGTCCGAGCAACTTCTTACCGATTGGCGTCGGCTTAGGTGGGTGCTCGCGAATCAGTACCGGTTGAGCAAGAAACTTTTCTAACTGTTTTATCCTTTGAGATATCGCGGATTGAGAGACATACAGGCTCTCAGCTGCACGCTCAAAGCTTCCTTGATAAACAACTGCATCAAGTGCTTCTATCCACTTGTAATCTAGCCCTCGCATACCCTCTCCTTCTCAATAGGGATTTAATAAGTTTTTCTAATAATATATTAAAATCATTAATTATACTTATTTACGCAAAGTCTTTATCTTGCTCTTCTTCGTGATTTTAATGACTATTTTTAGAGGTGAGTTGTGAGCTTTTGGGTTGTATTGCAAGGGTTTGGATTAGGGGCATCAATGATCATTCCGATTGGAGCCCAAAATGCGTATGTCTTAAATCAGGGTATCAAACGCAATCACCATCTCACTACGGCCACCATCTGCAGCATCCTGGATATGCTGTTTATTTCATTAGGTATTTTTGGTGGTGGTGCAGTTTTATCTCAAAATGAAGTGCTACTCACTGTAGTGACACTCGGCGGGATCGCGTTTCTCAGTATTTATGGCTATCTGTCACTAAGAAGTGCATTCAAATCAAAAAATGAATCAGAAACGAAAGGGGAAGTAATTGCACGTGGACGTCGTACCGTCGTTTTAGGCGCACTTGCCGTCACGGTATTAAACCCACACCTATACTTGGACACCGTCGTGATTCTTGGATCTATTGGCGGCCAGTTTGAGGGGCATGATCGTATCGCCTTTGCTCTCGGAACCATTATGGCTTCTTTTGTCTGGTTCTTTACTTTGTCTCTGGGCGCAGCCAAATTGGGGCCAACACTGTCTCAACCTAAGGTAAAAAAGGGCATCGATATCGCAGTGGCAGTGATGATGTTTGCTATCGCCTATGTGTTGGCGAATGAGCTGATAGCTAAGTACTGGTGAGATTCTCATCCTGTTATAACAAACATAGTTTGATCTAAGCATAAAAAAAGCGAGGCACATGTGCCTCGCTCTCTAGATAGAAAATCGTTTTGATTACGCTTCTACTTTGTTCAGATGAACATCCATTTGTGGGAATGGAATTTCGATGCCATTTGCATCCAGGGCTTCTTTGATGCCTTGCATCGCATCAAAATAAACACCCCAGTAATCTTCGGTCTTAACCCAAGGACGTACAACGAAGTTCACAGAAGAATCAGCCAGAGCTAATACACCAATCGTAATATCAGGATTTTTAAGAATTCGAGCGTCTTTTTCCAGCGTTTCACGGATAACTTTCTTGGTTAGTTGTAGATCCGCTTTGTAAGAAACACCAATGACTAAATCAACACGACGAGTCGAGTGACGAGAATAGTTAGTGATTGCACCGCCAATAACTGAAGAGTTAGGCACAACAACCATTTTGTTATCCGGTGTTTTTAGAATCGTTTGGAAAATTTGAATCGCTTCAACACTACCTGCTACGCCACCAATCTCAACATAATCGCCGGACTTAAATGGACGGAACGCTACGATAAGCACACCTGCCGCAAAGTTTGATAGTGACCCTTGTAGAGCAAGACCAACCGCAAGACCGGCCGCACCGATTACCGCAACAACAGAGGCAGTTTGAACTCCAACACGACCAAGAGCTGCAATCAGAACGATCACGAATAACAAGTAACGAACAAGACCGTGAATGAATTCAACGACCGCCTTATCCATGTTTTTCTTTTCAAGAACTTTAGCCACACTACCAGCGACTGCTTTAACGATAATGTTACCGATAAATAGAATAATCAGTGCTGAAATAATGTTTACACCATACTGAACGAGTAGGTCTGAGTTACTTGAAAGCCAATGTTCAGCTTTACTCAGCCCATCCGTTAATGTGGTATCGATACCCACCGATTCACCTGCCATATTACTAATCCTCAAATCAAGATATAAAACCAATTGCCGCTTAATTATGAACCTTATTTTTTATAGGCTCTTATCTGTAACAATATCACTATTGTAAAACTGAACGATGTCAGAATTTTGGCACGATATATTAACTTTGACGCATTGCAAAGTCAGAATTTCGCAAAGAGATGCAAAACAAGACGTTATCAGACTTTTCCTATATCTGCCTGTTACAGATTACGCAATGCTACTCTATTTCGCTACTTTTATTACCTATAATCCAAACACGCAGTACAAAAAGCAACCTATTGTATACAAACCATATGCAAATTTTGCTGTAGATATATTATCCAGTGACGAGCTCGATTTTACAAAAGGTGGGACAAATCTAGACCAATACCTAAATGAAGATATAAAAAAACCCGCTCAAGGAGCGGGCTTTTATCAACTTTAATTCAATCGAATTATAGTACGTCAACTGCGTTAAGGTCAGCGAATGCTTTCTCAAGACGAGCAACCATAGAAGCTTGACCAGCACGTAGCCATACGCGTGGATCGTAGTACTTCTTGTTTGGCGCATCTTCGCCAGTTGGGTTACCGATTTGACCTTGTAGGTAATCGTGGTTTTCAGCTTCGTACTGACGGATACCATCCCAAGTTGCCCACTGTGTATCAGTATCGATGTTCATTTTGATAACACCGTAACCGATAGACTCTTGGATTTCTTCTTGAGAAGAACCAGAACCACCGTGGAATACAAAGTTTAGAGAGTTCGCTGGAAGACCGAATTTCTCAGAAACGTGTGCTTGAGAGTCACGTAGGATAGTTGGAGTAAGAACAACGTTACCTGGCTTGTAAACACCGTGTACGTTACCGAAAGATGCTGCGATAGTGAAACGTGGGCTAACAGCGCTTAGTTTCTCGTATGCGTAAGCAACGTCTTCTGGAGAAGTGTAAAGCTCAGATGCGTCCATGTCAGAGTTATCTACGCCGTCTTCTTCACCACCAGTACAACCTAGTTCGATCTCTAGAGTCATGTTCATCTTAGCCATACGCTCTAGGTATTTAGCACAGATTTCGATGTTCTCTTCTAGAGACTCTTCAGAAAGGTCGATCATGTGAGAAGAGAATAGAGGCTTACCAGTTTGCGCGAAGTACTCTTCACCAGCATCTAGAAGACCGTCGATCCATGGTAGAAGTTTCTTAGCAGCGTGGTCAGTGTGTAGAATTACTGGTACACCGTAAGCTTCAGCTACAGCGTGAACGTATTTAGCACCCGCTACAGCGCCAAGGATTTGAGCACCTTGACCTTCAAGTTTCACGCCTTTACCTGCGAAGAAAGCTGCACCGCCGTTAGAGAACTGAACCACAACTGGAGCTTTAACTTTTGCTGCTGCTTCTAGTACTGCGTTTACAGAGTCAGTACCTACAACGTTTACAGCTGGAAGTGCGAAGTTGTTTTCTTTCGCTACTTCAAAAACTTTCTGAACGTCATCGCCAGAGATAACACCTGGTTTTACGAAGTCGAAGATCTTAGACATGGATTTAATCCTATTTATCTGTCGTTTTTAAACAAAACTTATTAAGTTGAAAATCTTGCAAACGTTTGCTCACAACTGAGGCTATTTTAGCAGAGTTCCTCACACGTTGCAGCAAACAAGAAAGCGGGAGAGTAACCTCCCCCGCTTTGCTTTAATTACTTAGCGCGTGATTCTAGCATTTCTACTGCTGGAAGAACTTTACCTTCTACAAACTCAAGGAAAGCGCCACCGCCAGTAGAGATGTAAGAAACGTCAGCTTTGATACCGAACTTGTCGATAGCTGCTAGCGTGTCACCACCACCTGCAACAGAGAAACCTTCAGAAGCTGCGATAGCTTCAGAGATACCTTTAGTACCCGCTTCGAAGTTCTTGAATTCGAATACGCCTACAGGGCCGTTCCACAGGATAGTTTTTGCGTTTTTAAGGATCTCAGCTAGTGCCGCAGTTGAATCTGGACCAAGGTCGAAGATCATGTCGTCATCTTGAACTTCAGAAACATCTTTGATTTCAGCTTCTGCGTTTTCATCAAACGCTTTTGCACATGCAACGTCAGTTGCTACTGGAATCGCACACTCTTCCATTAGCTTCTTAGCAGTGTCTACTAAGTCAGCTTCGTATAGAGATTTACCAACGTTGTGACCAGCCGCTGCGATGAATGTGTTAGCAATACCACCACCAACAACTAGTTGGTCAGCGATTTTAGATAGAGACTCAAGAACAGTTAGTTTAGTAGAAACTTTTGAACCACCTACGATAGCAACCATTGGACGAGCAGGCTTGTCCATTGCTTTACCTAGCGCTTCTAGTTCGTTTGCTAGTAGAGGACCAGCACATGCTACTGGAGCGTGCATACCAACGCCGTGAGTTGACGCTTGTGCACGGTGAGCCGTACCAAATGCATCCATTACGAATACGTCACATAGTGCTGCGTATTTCTTAGATAGCTCTTCTTCGTTTTTCTTTTCGCCTTTGTTGAAGCGAACGTTTTCTAGAACAACAAGTTCACCAGCGTTTAGCTCTAGGCCATCTAGGTAGTCTTTTGCTAGCTTAACTTCGCAATCTAGTGCGTCGTTTAGGTAGTTAACAACAGGTTGTAGAGAGAACTCTTCAGCGTATTCACCTTCAGTTGGGCGACCTAGGTGAGAAGTAACCATTACTTTAGCGCCAGCTTCTAGGCAGTGCTTAATAGTTGGAAGAGATGCGATGATACGTGCATCAGAAGTAACTTTTCCGTCTTTTACTGGCACGTTTAGGTCAGCACGGATAAATACACGTTTACCTGCAAGATCCAGGTCAGTCATCTTGATTACAGACATGTTGTGTCCTCTCAAATATTTAATAATTAAAGTTTTTGAAAACTCGGCAACCCTGCCAAGCCTGTTAATTCTTCAAACTGGGTATAGAATATGGAGATATTTAACATTTATTTCAAGGTTAAAAATAAATATTTTTCCATCGCTGCTGTACGGCTTACCTCGCAGCTTGCATTGCTAACGCGGTATCCAGCATCCGATTAGCAAAGCCCCATTCGTTATCGCACCAGACGAGCATCTTTACGAGCTGCCCGTTACTCACTCGGGTCTGAGTTCCATCCACAATCGCACTATGGGGGTCGTGATTAAAATCGATGGAAACGAGTGGCGATTCAGTATAGTCAACAATATCACGTAATGTACACTGAGATGCCTCAACAATGGTTTGATTTACGTCATTAACTTTCACATTTGTACTAATTGTGACACTTAAATCCATTGCTGTGACGTTAACTGTCGGAACTCGAACAGAAATTGCTTCAAATTTGTTAGAAAATTTCGGGAAGATTCTTTCAATCCCCTTATGCAACTTGGTATCAACGGGGATAATAGATTGGCTTGCAGCACGTGTACGGCGTAAATCGCTATGGTATGCATCAATAACCTGTTGATCATTCATGGATGAATGGATTGTCGTAATGGTGCCAGATTCAATTCCGAATGCTTCATCTAAGACTTTAATGATAGGCACGATACAGTTTGTCGTACAAGATCCGTTAGAAACAACAACATGTTCGTCTTTAAGCGTTTCGTGGTTTACACCGTAGATAATGGTGTTATCGATGTCGGCAGAGCCAGGATGGGAAAACAGTACTTTTTTAGCACCTGCTTCTATATGCGCTAAACCGTCAGATTTGCAACCATAAACACCGGTACAATCGAGTACCACATCAACTTCGAGATCGCGCCAAGGAAGAAGTTCAATGTCTGAGAGGTGAAGAATACGGATAGCATCGTAATCACCGGCGTCTTGATGACATGAACTGTGGTGAACGTATAAATGCTCTTGGTCGTGAGAAATCTTTTTGCCAAAACGGCCATGACTGGTGTCATATTGAAGTAAGTGCGCCATCGCTTCAGGCTGAGCCAGTTCATTCACTGCTACTACCTTGATCTGCTGATGTTTGCCGCTTTCATACACAGCTCGCAGAACATTACGACCTATACGCCCAAATCCATTGATCGCAACCTTTAGCATTTATCCTTCGCCCTACCAATAATTCGTGTCACAGATAGTACCCGATGACAAACAAAAACGCATTAAGTATGTGTCTTTACCAACACCGTAAACATAAAAACCGAGCATGACAGCTTGAATCTGGATTTGTAGGGCGTAGCTCATTTCGACGGTAAGTCATCTGACACATCAAGAACCACGTCAAATTGTTAGTACCTAACATCTCCCCCAGATGTTGAACACAGGCAAACAGTACTACCGAAAGGCAGATCGCAATATTACATAGTGTTTATGTCATGGTATCCGTTAGCGTAAATATTCTCTTTTCGTCTGAGTTTCAAGTGGTCTAATTTCATTGATATATCCGCAGGCGTAGACTCTCGCCGTGCATCAAACACTATGCACGTAACTTAAAAATACTGTGATTAATCAATTAATTACTACAATAAATATAAAAAGACATCTCCCATAATCCTACGTTATGTGTCTGCGACATTATCGGCATTCGCTGCAAATAATATTCCAGTTACCACTCTTAAACATGGTAGCCAGGCCTGTGCTGTGAGCGCATATCGGTAAGCACTGAAGTAGACACTGCTACACTCATTGTTGCCGCATTTGAAACTATCCGGAGACGAATGCCTTGCTTACGGAAAATATTTCTCACCGTAGCCTCGTTAGTAACCGGAATGCAAAGTTTCAACGGCAAAAATAGTTCAGCACTTCATCAAATTATTCTAAAAAACATTTCAATGTTAGGAATCAATGGAAGCTATGAATAAAAAACCTCCTCACCTGGAGGCATCCGCTCAACAGATGTCACGCAGGAATATACTCAAGGGGATGGCGTCAATTGGCATACTCACGCTTGTTGCTCCACTTCCCCTGAGCGTAATGGCGCAGGAATCAACACCTGCCGACCCCATCACTCTCTTCACACTCGTTTCAGAGCGTTTGACTCAACACCAAGGTCTCTCTCCAATCCTCTCTGAACGTTTTTTCCAAACACTGCAGGATCACAACCCAAGGTTCGAAAACAACCTGAGAGCCTTGGTTAAAGAGATGGCACAAATCGAGACTCAGTTACTGACGACCACGCTGACACCTGCGGCACAGCAAACAGCCAAAACCATCATTTCATCCTGGTATACCGGCATCGTAGGCTCAGGCACCGAAGCGCAGGTTATTACCTACCGTCATGCGCTGCAATTTCAAGCCGTCGATGATGTTCTGGAAATTCGTTCATATTGTCCCAACAAGCCTGGTTTCTGGGCTGAAAAACCGACTGAGAGGAAAGCATAATGACCACCACCCAACAAGCAGATGTCGTTGTCGTAGGCTCAGGCGTAGCGGGCGGATTGGTCGCGCATCAATTAGCTCTGGCAGGCAAATCTGTCATCATTCTGGAAGCTGGTCCGCGTTACTCCCGTGGCGAAATTGTCGAGCGCTTTCGCAACCAGCCGGACAAAATGGATTTTATGGCGCCTTATCCTTCGACTCCCTACGCACCACATCCGGAATTTAACCCAGATAATGGCTACTTGGTGCAAAAAGGCGAACAGACCTATGACGCGCAGTATATTCGCGCCGTCGGTGGTACCACATGGCACTGGGCCGGCTCGGCCTGGCGTTATATCCCGTCGGATTTTAAACTCAAATCCATTTACGGTGTTGGTCGCGACTGGCCGCTGGAATATAGCGATCTTGAGCTTTGGTATCAGCGCGCCGAAGAGGAACTAGGAGTTTGGGGGCCAAGTGATGAAGAGCTGGGTTCTCCGCGCTCCAAACCTTACCCGATGGCACCGCTGCCGATTTCTTACAACGAGAAGGTCATCAAAGATCGCCTCAATGACAACGGCTTTTATGTCGTCACGGAGCCGGTCGCCCGTAACAGCCGCCCGTACGACAACCGCCCTACCTGCTGCGGTAACAACAACTGTATGCCGATCTGTCCGATTGGTGCGATGTACAATGGCATCACCCACGTCGAAAAAGCGGAAGCTGCAGGGGCCAAGTTGATCGATAAGGCCGTTGTGTACAAGATAGAGAAAGGTGCCGATAACCGAATCGTCGCTGTGCACTACAAAACCCCGGAAGGTGAATCAGTAAAAGTAGAGGGTAAATACTTTGTTCTGGCCGCTAACGGTATAGAGACACCGAAACTGATGCTTATGTCCGATGTGGGTAACAGCTCAGACATGGTCGGCCGTAACCTTATGGACCACCCTGGCACTGGCATCCGCTTCTTCGCAGATGAAAAACTATGGCCCGGTCGCGGAGCGCAGGAAATGACCTCAATCATTGGCTGGCGTGACGGCGATTTCCGCTCCGAATACGCCGGTAAGAAAATCCACCTGTCAAATATGTCACGTACCGACCAGATGGCGAAAGAAATTCTGGCACAGGATCGCTTGATGCTTGGCAATGTATTGGATAATGAAATCCGCGATAAAGCGGCCCGTTATGTCCAGTTCGATAGCTTCCATGAGCTGTTGCCACACCCGGAAAACCGCATTGTCGCCAGCAGCTCAAAGGATGCAATGGGCATTGCCAAACCTGAGTTCTATTACGCGATCGATGATTACGTGAAGCGCAGTGCGGTGCATACCCGTGAAGCCTACACTAAAATCGCTCAGTTGATGGGTGGTACTGAGATACAATACAGCGACGATTTCTCCAATAATCAGCACATCTGTGGCACCGTAATTATGGGTGACAATCCAAAAGACAGTGTCGTGGACAAAGACTGCCGTACTCACGACCATGACAACCTGTTTATTGCCAGCTCCGCTACTATGCCAACAGTCGGCACGGTCAACTGTACTCTGACCATCGCCGCACTGTCACTGCGCATAGCTGCCACGCTGAACAAGGAGGTGTAAGCCATGACACTGAAACGGTTAATCCTGTCAGTGATTCCACTGGCTGCCATCGCCCTTGGCTTGATTGTCAGCGGCGTTTGGGGACCAAGCGGTCACAACCCAGCGTCTGAGCAGCAAGTACAGACCATGCAAGTGCCGCAGGGCATGAACCGCGGGGAGTATGTCGCCAGAATGTCCGACTGTACCGCCTGTCATACCACCGAGAAAGACAAACCTTTCGCGGGTGGTTTAGGCATGCCACTGCCTATCGGCACACTCTATTCAACCAACATCACACCAGATAAAGAGACTGGGATCGGCAACTACTCGAAGGACGATTTTAAACGCGTCCTTCGCGAGGGCATTCGCAAAGACGGCAGCCATCTGTACCCGGCTATGCCATATACCGAGTACACCAAGCTATCTGATAGTGATATTGAAGCCATGTATGACTACTTCATGAACTCAGTTCAGCCAGTCAAACAAGCCAATCGCCCGAATGATATCCCGGCACTGATGTCCATGCGCTGGCCATTGGCTATCTGGAACTGGATGTTCCATGAGCAAGGCGCGTATCAGGCCCAGCAGGAGCAAAGTGAGGAGTGGAACCGTGGTGCCTACCTGGTGCAAGGTTCAACGCACTGTGGAACTTGTCATACCCCACGCGGGTTAGCAATGCAGACCACCGCCAATGATGAGTCGCAACCGGGCTTCTTGTCCGGCGCAGATTTGGCTGGCTGGCACGCGTTTAACATCAGCAATGATGACGCGAATGGTTTGGGTAGCTGGAGTAATGAAGAAATTGTGCAGTACCTGAAAACTGGCTCTGTAGCAGGGAAAGCGCAGGCAGCAGGCCCAATGGCTGAAGCGGTGGAAAACAGTTTCCGCCACCTGACTGACAGCGACCTGAATGCGATTGCCGTTTATCTGCGCTCGGTTCCGGGTGTCTCCGAAAGCGACACATCACGTTATACGCAGGGCGAAGCTACACCGCAGGATCTACAAATGCGCGGACTGCCGATAGAAACAGCACGCCAAGAAATGCCGGGCAAATACCTGTACATGGCTAACTGCAGCACCTGTCACGATGCAGATGGCAGTGGCTCACCAGATGGCTACTACCCTTCTGTTTACCACAACAGCGTGGTCGGCAGCGAGAAAGCGGGTAACCTGATTCAGGTCGTGCTGCATGGTGTGAAGCGTCACACCAACGAGGGAGAAGTGTTTATGCCATCTTTCGGCCAGCATCTGTCTGATGATCAGGTTGCCACTCTAGTTAACTTCCTGACCGATACTTATGGTCAGGGCGATGCTAAAGTGCAGCCACAAGATGTCGCCAAGCTGCGTGCCACGGCAGAATAAGCTTTTGGTAAAGTAAGTATTATTTAGCACTTACTAAAAGGCCTTGTCGTATGACAAGGCCTTTTTCATCTAGCTCGAACTTTCCGTTGCGTATTTTCTTACGCTAGCAGTTCTTTTGCTGTGTTTACTACGTTTTCAGTAGTGAAACCGAACATCTTGAACAGTTCGCCTGCTGGTGCAGATTCGCCGAAGGTCGTCATGCCGATGATGCGACCGTCGAAGCCCACGTACTTGTACCAGAAGTCTGCGATGCCCGCTTCGATAGCGATACGTGCTGTAACGTCTGATGGCAGTACAGCTTCACGGTAAGCCGCGTCTTGCTTGTCAAATGCATCTGTTGATGGCATTGAAACAACACGTACTTGCTTACCTTCTGCGGTTAGTTGTGCTGCAGCTTCTACTGCTAGCTCAACTTCAGAGCCTGTTGCGATAAGGATAAGCTCTGGCTTGCCTTCGCAATCTTTCAGGAT
>NZ_JAWLID010000019.1:0-51639 GCF_033042495.1 Vibrio sp. EA2
TGTTCTTGGCATGGTATTGGTTATGGTTTTACTTTTGGCGAAGCAAATTATAACTCTTTACCATGCTGTTCAAAAAATACTCACGAAAGATCAACACGCCCTAGGGCCTGTTGATCTTTCATATCGACAAATTACTCAGCAGTATTTCGGTAGCCACATCATAGTGAATGAAAGTGCTATCATCGCTGAGTAGTTTCTTGCCAACTTATCATATCTGCTTGATATCGCTATAAAATGCTTAATCCTAGCAAAGGCGTTTTCTACAAGGTGACGCACTTTATACAGCTCCCAATCCATCTCATCATTGTTCAAATATTGAGTTTTCTTTGTGGGATCATAGGGATTGAGCCTATTTCGTTCTTTAAGAAACTTCTGAATTTTTTACTATCGTAACCTTTGTCAGCGACAGTGAAGTCACAAGTTGGGCTACTCGAAACTAATTGCTCAGCAAAAACAATATCATTTCTGTGACCGCCAGATAACTCAAAGTGAACTGGATATCCATTGCTATCAACCGCTAGGTGAATCTTGGTGGATTTTCCACCTCGGCTTAGTCCTATCTCTTCACTTTCTTTTGTTGCAGCACCTGCTGCATGTTGGTGGGCTCGGACAATGGTTCCATCTATGAATAACCATCTATTGTCCGAGTTTTTTGATAACTCTTTGAATATAGAGTGAATGACACCTTTTTGAGACCAGCGATTAAAGCGTCTAAAAATTTTACTCCAACCCCCAAACTCTTTTGGAATATCTCTCCAAGGGCAGCCTGTTCTCATTCGATATAAAATGCCTTCAAGCGTCATTCTATGCTCAGCTTTATTATAGATTCGACCGCTGCTTAACATAAGTTTTGATAGCTTGGCCCATTGTCGATCTGTTAGCATTGTCCTTGGCATGGTGGGTCCTTGTGTTTTGATTTTTGGCGAAACCAATTATACAAGTTCACCATGCCGATTAAAAAATAGCCACCAAAGATCAACAGCCCCTAGTATCTCATTTGTTAACAGGGAAACATTTGACTATCTTTACTAGGAAATAATCCTCCATATCGAAGGAATTGATTAAGAACCTCTCCTCTTCTAAGAAGCTTTGTCCAAGGAGGGCATTATGGCTTGGCTGGAAACACTGCTTGCCTTCGCTGTCACAATGATGGTGTTATCGACTATCACCTCCGCGATCGTGGAAGCCTTCAATAGTCTTCTCAATCATCGCGTCAAAGGCTTAGAGCGGTTGATGCAGGAAATGTTCGACAAAGTCATCTCGCCGAAATTGGGAAAAGGCACGCCAAATGATCTGACCAGAGCTAACTTCGTAAACCAAATGACTTCAATGCGTTTGGAGCCAGTTGATCGCGATGCGTCAACATGGAAGAAAGTGTTGAACGAGTTCGTTAACAAGTTCCGTCGCGCCGATAAACTTCAGTCACTTACAACGTTAGAATTCTTCGAACGCTTCGCGGAATCACCATTTGGTAAGGAGATTCATAAACGCTCAGGATACCCCAATGTTAATGAAGAAACGCTGAACGTACTCCTTGAAGACATCGCTAACAAGTTCGAAGCGTTCGGCGATGAAGCCACGAAATATTTCGCCCGTCGAGCGCGAGTCACCTCGGTTCTATTCGGTTTTATACTCGTGTTCTCGATCAACTTCAGTAGCGTCGAAGTCGTCAAGTTCCTAGTGCAAAGCGAGGAATCTAGGGCAGCGCTCATTAAGCAAGGTGAGAAAATAGCCAATGACCTGAACGCACAGCTCAAGAGAACCGAGGAGAGTATTGTAAAAGCGACTTCAGGAAACTCCGACCTTCCTGCATTCGACGCCGAGGAACTGGGGCAAAGCTTCTCCAAGAGCCTGAGAGCACTGAAGCGAGCCAATTTGCCTATCGGCTGGGAGCACTTGCCTTGGAAAAACAGTGATACGAACATGACGGTTTGGAAGTACTTGGCGTGGTTCTTTTCAGTTTTCGCTGCTGGGTTGCTGGTCGGGTTTGGGGGGCCGTTCTGGTTTGACTTTTTCCATAAGCTATCGGCGTTGAGTAGAGTCTCAAGGGTTTTCAAGAGCGAAGTCATGCAGGACGGAGCTCAAGCCATCACAGAAACACCTCAAGAGCGCCGGAACCGATTAGTTGATGTTTTCAAGACCGCCCGCGCAGCAAGTGATTTTGCCATTGCTGCCAAGGGTAGCGAATTGAGAAAAAGGAAGTCAGCCCCAAATGGCAGAACATAATATTCCTTCTCGTTAAAATTGCTGTTCGGTCGAGGATCCACCTGAATGCTAATTTAATAATTTGGTAGATTAACTATTGAAGTAACGTTTCCAAAGCTCAATGAACGAATTTATTTTTCGCTTTTTTTCATTGTAAAGCCACGAGTAGTAGTCTCGCGGGACTATTTCCCGCCCACGAGCAATTCTCTTAACTGATCCTTCGAGGTTGTGCCAAGACGTCCAGTGGTCAGGGAACGACCCTTTTGCTTCCGAATGAAACTTTGCTAGCCTTTCGAGTAAGTCTAGGTTGATACTAGGATACATTGTCGGGTCGAGTCGTGTAATGATTGAGCCATTTTCTTAATGCGCTCGAAGAGTTGTTTGTTTTCATCCTGAACTTGAACGAGCGGAGCGTTCATAGGTACTCGTTGATTCGCAAATTGGCTTGCATAGTCTTCACAGAATTGTTTAGCAACCTTATCGTCGCCCAAAAGGTGTAAGTCATCGATCCCTAGCTCCGGGTCCTCAAACCTTAGGTTCTCGTGCTGAGTGAAGGTAAGTTTATGAGGTACAATAGCCTCAATAGTTCTCGTGCTCACGCCTTCGAAGATGAGTGCTCTTTGACGTGTCAATCGCGTGACATCGGGCATGATAGTCACGCGTAAATCTGCGCCTGCAAGTGATAGTGTGCGGGATGTATCGTTGAGGGAAAAATTGTATACGACGCCGATATGTCCATCCGTCGGTTCATACGACGCAAAGTAAAGCGCAACGAGCGGATCATAGGTGATATCCAGAAGTGGAGGGGCGAGTTTTGCTTCACTCTTAAAGTGCTGCATGAAAGCGAGCTCCAAATGCTCAAGATCCTCTGTCTGTGCACTGCCAAATACGTCTTCGTACAAGGTAAACTTTGCTCGAAGATGTGCTCTGAAATGTTCAATTCGGGCTAGTCTTTCGGCTCGCAAGCCTAGTGAAAGCTTACTTGAGTTGTTCATAGGGCGCTCTAATGGTGAAATGTTTTCGTAATCGCTAGACGACAAGCCCCTATAGAAGAATTTGACACGATCATTAGGTTCGAGGCTATTATTCAGTTGATTGATATTGTATCGACCCGGAGCTCTATGAAACAACGAGTTTGGTGAGCGTAGCATTCTGCTATTAATCGAAAAATGTGTGCCACTCGGAAACAGCATACTGGTAGCTGCGTCATAAACATTGTCGAAAACCCCAAAGGGTATTTTATCTTTGAGTCGCTGGTGCGCCTCAACAACCACTTCTGCGTCGTTAAAGTGTTCTCTCTGTAGGCCAGATCGTATAGGTACCGACTAGAGCCGCTGTACCAACAAATGCAACTAACATGAGTCTTTTAGTCATCTTATGCATAGCTAACCACCCCAGCCTTTAAGCTAAGTTTTTCTGGAAAAACGCAGCTAATTTATCAAACGGAATTTTGTCCATTTGGTCATATAAATCTACGTGATCTGCATCAGGAATAATCACTAGCTCCGAATTATCAGGAGACAATTTGTGTACATCTTCTGAATAATAGAGAGAGTGAGCTTTATCACCTGCAATCAACATCACTGGTCGTGGTGCAATCATTTCTATGTTGGCGTACATAGGAAAATTAAAGAATGACATTGGTGTCGTTGCAGTCCAAGCCGACGCAGAGTTAATTCCGCGGGGATGGAAACCACGTTTTGTACGATAGTAATCAAAGAAGATTGCTACGACCGGATGTGGGTTAGCTGGCAAGGTGTCTGGCAGGACACGTTGTCCCGTGACAATATTCCCGTTTTCATCGAAAGGGACTTCATGATAACCCAAGCCATAACTACCTCGATCAACATCGGCCCAACGTTGCTGACCAAGATAGTCCATAACCTTGTGCCGTTGCTCCATCGTGTAACTGTCTTTATAACTACGGCTGATACTGCGAGACATGTCATACATGGAAGAAGTCGCCACAGCTTTAATGCGTGAATCACTCGTTGCTGCAGTCAGTGCCATACCACTGTAGCCACAAATTCCTATTACACCTATTCTGTCACGGTCGACATTGGGTAAAGAACCAAGGAAATCCACAGAGGCACTAAAATCTTCAGTATTGATATCAGGAGATGCGACATTACGTGGCTCACCACTACTTTCTCCTGTATAAGACGGATCAAAGGCAAGTGTGATAAACCCTCTCTCGGCCATTGTTTGAGCATAAAGCCCTGATGACTGCTCTTTAACAGCACCAAACGGACCACTAACAGCCAGCGCTGGGTGTTTAACAGTGATATTTTTTGGTACGTAAAGATCAGCAACTAGTGTTAGACCATATCGAGTTCTATAGCTGACTTTTTTATGATCCACTTTGTCACTTTTTGCGAAAGTCTTATCCCACTCGCTAGAAAGCGTGAGTGTTGGTGCACCATTACTTGCCGCAAAAGCCGCTCCCGTTACAGATAAAGCTCCTAGTGCAGCAGCGCATGCACCTGATTTTTTAAGAAAAGTACGTCGAGACGGCTCGCTATCTGCCTGCTCAAGATGTTCGTTACTTTTGGATAATGTCATTGGTATATCTCCTTTATCATTTTAATGAAGTCATGATCGAGTAGCTGATTAATTGATTTAAATGTTGACATAAACACCCCAACATGATTAGTAGGATTTAATTTGATGTACTTGTGAGAAAAACTCAGCAATGAATTTTACAAAGATTGACGACATACAGGCATTTCTAGCTGTGGCCGAAGACCAGAGTTTTACCAAAGCAGCGGCAAAACTCGGTATTACTCCATCTGCATTAAGTCACAGGATGAAAAGTTTGGAGGAACGACTGGGTCTAAGGTTACTGACCAGAACTACTCGTAATGTATCGCCAACGGAGGCAGGAGAACGGCTAATTACCTCTTTATCGCCTCTTTTTGAGATGATAAATCAGGAGGTAGAAGCGCTGGGCGAGTTAAGAGACAAGCCCTCTGGTACCATTCGTATTTCATGCACTGACGACCAAATTGAGCTTTGCTTACGACCTAAGTTAGCTGAGTTTTTGAAGGAGTTTCCTGATGTTACCGTTGAGCTTTACGTCGACTATGGTTTTACCAATGTCGTTACAGAAAGATTTGATGCGGGTATTCGTTTTGGTGAATCAATTAGTCAAGATATGATAGCAGTTCCGGTTGGTCCAGATATACGCCTTGTTGTGGTTGGCTCTCCCAACTATTTCAAACAACACGGTGAACCTAAAACACCTTACGAGTTACCTGAACATTCATGTATTGATATCCGTCACCGGCCAGAAGGTTCTGTCTACGCATGGGAATTTAAAAAAGATGGTAAAGAGTTCACAGTCAAGGGAAAAGGACACATCGTATTTAACAGTATCATGCACGTATTAAACGCCGCCGTTGATGGGATTGGTCTTGGATTTGTCCCAGAAGAGTTGGCAAAACCTTATCTCGATGATGGCCGATTAAAAACGATTTTGACAGACTGGACACCGTATTTTCCTGGATTTCATCTCTACTACCCCAACAGACGACAATCATCACCTGCATTTTTAGCGTTTGTTGAAGCATTTAAATACAAAAAACCTAGGTAACAGTGTCATCCGTTACTGAAACAACCAAAGGCAGTGATGCCTTTGCAAGAAGTAAAGAAATCTACGAAGACCTAATTGGAGATAGATGCATACTAGCGTTATTTACTTTGAATAATTATTGGTTAAGTTAATTAGATACAACCATCTGCGGGCAGCGTTCAACGTTACATCCTTCAGTTTTATACTGGCTGCAATGGTTTGCACATTTTGCACATCACCGTTATTAACCAATTCCCTTTGAACTCGTATCGAGCCTTACTACTATCCAATATTTTCTCGTCTATTAATTCGGATCAAAACTAATCAAGATTATTATCCTATCGCTAAATAACTTTATGAATGTTATCCAATTGAAAATGTAACCTCGAGAAGCTACTTTTATCGCATTAGCTAAGAAACAAGATACTTACTAAATTCAGTATCTGCTTGTAATTCAAACCAATCAACCAGAGTTCTAATTAATCGAGTATGGTGGTAATCTGTGCAAATATGATAACCACGAGCACAACATTGAATTTTTGGTTCAAGAGGAATGATTAGACCATCTTTAATTAATGGTTCAATTAATCCAACCCAACCAAGTCCAATACCTTTACCAGATTTTATATCGTCAACGAGAAGTGGATAATTGTTATGGTAAAATGTCGTGGATTCTTTTTTATTTTTAATACTTAAGATTCTAGTCCAGTCATTCCAATCAAACCAACTCGCATTATTCGTATCCATGTGAAGCAATGGATAATTATCTATTGAATATAAATACTTTCCAGCATAAAGTCCGTGTTCTTCAGCAAATTTCTTAGAACATATAGGTTGCACTATTTCAGGAACAAGTTGCTTTTCATATCCATATATTTTTTCAGATTTACCAAAGTAAAAAACTATATCGGAATCTTGTTTTTTTTCATTTACCGTTTTTACCCATGGCTGAATATCAAACTCAATATCTCTAAATTCATTTTGCAAGTTTTGCAACTTAGGAAGAATCCAGAAAAACATGAATCCGAACGGAGCTGCGATCCTAACGCGTGGATACTGCTGGGACGATGATTGCCTAACTTGTGAAATGGCTGTTTTGATGGCCGTTATTGATACAGAGATCTGACCATAAAACTGACGTCCAACCTGTGTCGCTTGTACTGGTTTAATTGTCCTATCAACGAGGATTAAACCTAAATCTTCTTCCAAAGACCGGATTCTTTGAGACACAAGCGGCTGACTGATCCCTAATTCTCTGGCAGCCGCGGTCATTGAGCTCAGCCTAACAGTTGATTCAAACGCCATCATCGCTTTGAGTGACGGAATACTGGATTTGTTAATCATAAGAAAACTGCATGTTACGTATAAGTATTCCTAGGCTACCAGTTTAACAAAACAAAAGTAATACTGGATTAGCAAACAATAGGAGAAAGAAGAATGCCAGACATAACAATAATCATTGATAACAATACGTTATCTATAAAAGCAGCCGTTGAAAACTCTCATTACGAACTGTCACCGTTATGGTTGCGTGAACGCTGTCAAGATGAGAACAACCTAGATAAAATAACTCAACAAAGGTTATTTAATCCGCATGATCTTCCCAGAGATCTGATAATTACAGATGCTATCCACCTAACAAGTGGTGACATCAGATTAACATTTAGCGATGGTTACCAAGGAACTTATAAAACTGACCAATTTTTACCTGACTTCGACTTTAACGATGGGATTCCAGCGCAGGTAGCATGGAGAAGTGACATAGATAAGTCCGTGTTCCAAGTTGAATTATCCGATCTAGAAACCGAACAAGGGTTATTTAATGCCATCGAACGATTTCTCACTTATGGCGCAATAATTATCAACGGAGTACCAAACGAACCGGATGCTGTAACACGAGTAGGAGATCTCTTTGGGCATGTCAGATCCACTAACTTTGGTCAGTACTTCGAAGTTTATACACGCCCAGACTCAAATGATCTCGCGTATAGAACAGTCCCGCTAGCAGCACACACTGATAACCCTTACCGAGATCCAATGCCCGGAATCCAGTTGCTGCACTGCCGATACAATGAAACTAAAGGTGGTCTTTCAACACTAGTGGACAGTCTCTCGGTCCTAGAACAATTAAAAGTTGAATGCCCGGATGGGTACGATTTGCTAACGCGTATCCCTGTACGCTATCGACATGTTGACTCCAATATCGAATTAATAGAACGTCAAACTATGATCCAGACGGATTACATGGGTCGGATATCCGGTGTCACTTATAGCCCTCGTCTTGACTACTTACCTTTAATGTCATTAGAAGACACTCGGTTGTTCCATCAAGCTCGTAAACGACTGGGAGAACTTTTTGATGATCCAACCTATAAATGGGAATTCCGCTTAGAGCCAGGTCAAATCCAAATGTTCCACAACAGTCGTGTACTCCATGGTAGAACAGAATTTGATGCGAATGAGGGACTACGCCATTTACAAGGTTGTTATATCGATATCGATACACCAAAAGGTATTTACCGAGTTCTAAAAAATACACTTAATGCTTAATAAGGATTAATCGCAGAATGGATTTCGTTAATTTTACTCAAATGAAAGATGGCACTCGTGAAGAATATTTATTTCTTGATGAACTCGAAGCCGGATTTGCTCTTGAATTACCAGTTCGAATTATGTCTGCTTTACGTTGTCTGGAGCATACTCTTTCAGGCTACCGCGTTAGTAGATTAGAGCACTCACTTCAAGCGGCTAGCCGTGCTTATGATGACGGTGCAGATGAAGAAATGATTGTCGCAGCCTTGATACATGATATCGGTGATGAATTAGCACCTTATAATCACTCGCAATACGCTGCATCCATAATTAGACCATATGTACGCCCTGAAGTTACTTGGGTAATAAACATGCATGGCGTGTTCCAGTATTACTACTACCTTCATCACCTGAATGGCAACCCTAACCAACGCGATAACTACAAAGATCATCCTTGGTATCAGTCATGTGTCGATTTTTGTGAAAAATACGATCAAGCATCTTTTGACCCCGAATATCCCACAAAAGAACTTGAGTTTTTCGAACCAATGGTACAGCGCATCTTCACTCGCAAACCATTTGATTTAGAGCATATAGGTAGGGATAACATTCTTGAAGACGGCGTTGATATTCGTACTAACACGTAACGCTAGAGTAGGTTCTAAAAGACTCACATATAAATAATATTACTAAAGCTCAACGTGATGACCGAATCAAATAGGTCATCACTAGAGGAGAAATGATATGTTCACTCTAAAAAATAAGAGCCTTCAAGGTCCTGTATTAGTCAATGAAGAAAAAGACAACACATATATATACACGGGGGAACCTGTCTATGGATTCGACGTCCACAACTCAGTTTTCTTAGTTTCTTCTGTATTCATGTTGCTATTGGTGATAACAAGTATCATGTTTCCAGAGGAAGCCAACAGCGCTCTTGTTAGCATTCGTAGTTGGATCATATCCGATTTAGATTGGCTTTTCATGGCGTCCGCTAATTACTTTGTTTTTTTCTGTTTCCTACTAATAATTCTACCTACTGGCAAAATTCGTCTTGGCGGCAATTCCGCCAAACCTGAATATTCTACCTTTTCCTGGTTATGCATGTTATTTGCCTCCGGTATTGGAATTGGTTTAATGTTTTGGGGGGTGTCAGAACCAGTAGCGTATTATACGAATTGGTATGGAACACCCTTAAACGTAGAACCTAATACACCAGCGGCTGCTCACCTTGCATTGTCTTCAGCTACATATCATTGGGGAATCCATGGTTGGGCTATATTTGCGATGATTGGGCTTTCACTCGCCTATTTTTGTTACAACAAAGGCCTGCCATTCACAGTTCGTTCGACCTTATACCCTCTACTTGGTGAGCGTTGCTGGGGCAGTTGGGGATCGTTTATAGACGTTATCTCATCTATTGCTACCGTATTCGGTTTAGCCACGTCCTTAGGTTTAGGTGCTCAGCAAGTATCCAGTGGTTTGCACCATCTGTTAGGTATAGATAACAACATCGTTACGCAACTAAGTGTTATTGCGATTATTTCAGCGATCGCGATGTTTTCTATTTTTAGAGGTATGCATGGGGGTGTGCGTCTCCTTAGTAACATCAATATAATAATGGCTCTATCTTTGCTTATCGCTATTCTTGTTTTAGGTCCAACTGAATTGCTCTTGCAAGATTCAGCTATGACTCTTTTAGGATATGTCGAGTATATAATCCCGCTTTCCAATTGGATTGGGAGAAGTGATACTACTTGGATGCAAGGTTGGACGGTGTTTTATTGGGCATGGTGGATGAGTTGGGCTCCATTTGTTGGCCTTTTCATTGCTAAAATTTCAAAAGGCCGAACAGTAAGGGAGTTTTTATCGGCTACATTATTTATCCCAAGTATTCTTATAGGTATATGGATGGCGGTCATGGGAGGAACAGCGATTGACCAGATTAATCACGGTGTCGGCGGGCTGGCAAGTGGTTTAAGCGATGTTTCTTTAGCGCTTTACCAAATGTATGAAGGACTTTCCTTTAGCAATGTTCTTTCCGCAATATCCATAGTGTTACTTATTATATTTTTTGTTACTTCAGCGGATTCGGGCTCAATAGTCATGGATACCATTACGGCTGGCGGTAACATTAACACTCCAACTAAACAAAAGCTTTTTTGGGCTATCATCATTGGTCTAATTGCTGGTGCGTTACTTTACGGTGGAGGAGCTAATGCTCTATCGGCTTTACAAGCAGCGACAGTGAGTGCAGGGCTCCCATTTATGATCATACTATTGATAATGTCTTGGGGTTTATATCGTGAACTTTCCTCAGATACAAAAAAGAACAATGTAACGGTTAATTATAATATCAAGTGACCGCTTTACTGAGCATAGACTAAGGAAAATTAAAAGTGTTACACAACTATTATTTACACATGAATATAATAGCTGTGTAACGCTTAATGAATCTGTACTTCGATATACAGCTATCTTTAATTTGGTGGAATTTACCCTCGTAATACAACACGGGGATTTACAACGAACACCACTAAAAGAATGGATAAGTTTTAGTAGGGGAAAAGCCCATGAACAGGATGTGAATGAGTAAAAGGTCTACCAAATAATGGGGCATAAACGTGCTAGCTGTGATCACATGCTAGCTGTGATCGAGCTGGCACGTCATTGGACAGAAACGTGTCAGTGCTTCCGCTAATTTAGCAAATGATTAATTATCTCAGGTATGTCAAAGCCAAATTATGCATCTGGCTTGTCATTCTGAGTGTGGAGTTAGCAAGCTTTGTGGTTGATCTTAGGTTGTTGTGGTGATGTTACGTTAGATATTTATCTAAATATTCATTATTTATCTTTTTCCATAAATTGAACAAATGTTCGAAATCTAAGTCCCTTATTTTTAGTAACTGGTTTGAGTTTCCGTCCAATTGACTTTCGATAGGTAATGTATTCACAAATGGATCACTCTGATCTTTAATTCCTTTATAATCTGGCTCTGTTTTTGACTTCTTTGTTTTTGGCTTCTTTGGGGTAGGGTATCTACCTTGCCATAAAATATATCCGTGAAGAACCTCTAAGATTACCCTATCCTTCTTACTTAATTGTAATTTACAGTGTTTAGTAAGATTATTAAGATCATGGTGTGTAGGTGGTTCTTCGCTTTCAGCCACATAAAAAGCTTTAAACATTAGCTCAAAAGACAGCCCCATGAGCAACCGATGACTATTACCACCGTCAATCAATTCACCATTCTCATAAGATTTCCAAAGAATCTCAGATGCGTGCATTAAACTAGTAGATTTATCATGCCAATATGCAGAATTTTCACTCCAAGCTTCAAACTGCGACTTATAAACCCAATCAAAATTTATAGCCATTTACCCTCCATAGTATTGTTTGTACTCATTAATATAAAATTGATAGAAAGCAAAGAACCATAGTATAGTCATACACAAGGGACACTAGGTCAATAACAGGGAGCGGTGAAAAACCTGCATATTGTTACTGATAAACAACAATGGGACAAAGGTGTATTACACATCCACGTCAGCACACCTCTGGACAGAAACGTGTTGGCAATACCAGCGGTGCTTCATCACAAACCAGAAAACTAAACGGCCATTCTTAACTCCATAAACTGATCAAAGTGAGATCTAAGAAATTTTAACTCACTGGTGATTTAAATAAGGAATAGCCCACTTCTAGCAACTGCTTAACTACTGGGTGCTTAACTTTACGCTCTGGTGAAATAAGGTATATTCTTTCTGTGATATCATAGGTTCTTCCTACAATACCAAGGTTAAACTGTTCTAAGATCTGTTTTTCTAGTGAAGAAGACGCACAAAAAACACCATAGCCTGCTTGTGTAAAATATTTAGCTAAAGCTGAATCATCGAATTCGCCAATAATTTCTGGGTTGATATTGATTCGATCAAACCAAGAGAGCAAGTTAGGTCTTTGGTTAGCACCATCTCCAGAGGTAAACATTGGGTGTTTATCCAAAGACAATGGAAATTCATCACGTAAAAGTTTAGCGGTGTTTTCTTCAGCGAAAAAGGTTAATCCGCTTTCAGCAAGCAAATGATTGAACGCTTTAAAAGGTGAATCTAGTGGTAATGGCGCTTCACTGATAATGGCATCGATTTTATTTACCGCCAACATTGGCAGTAGTTGTTCCAAGTTGGTTTCTTTACATACCAAATGAACAGATGAGCGTGTTGAATAGATCTCTTTGAGTAAGTTAAATGATACGGCTTTATCTATTGCAGGGGTTACACCAATTGAAAAATACAACGCAACGTCTTTAGCTTGGGAAGTCAGTGAATGGAGTAACTCATCACCCAGTGAAAATATCTCTTTGGCATAGCCATAAGTTAATCGTCCCATATCATTCAATTCAAGTCGTTTACCACGACGCTCAAACAGTGGATAACCTAGTCTCTCTTCCAGCGTACTAAGTTGAGCACTCAAGGTTTGTGGAGTGATATGTAATATTTCTGAGGCACGGGTAATACTGCCACTTTTGGCGATTGTGTAGAAGTATTGTAGATGGCGATAGTTTAACTTTGACATAATAATCAGTTCAAAATACTAGCAAATTTGAACAGTATAACTTCTTTTCAATTTTTTTCTGCAAGTGATACAGTTTAATTCGATTTATGTTGTTTATGCTCTTGATCTAAAATAGCGCATCATTATTCATCAATAGAAAAAAACTATGTACTTGCAAAAAATTAAATCACTAATTCCAAAGGAAGCTTATGGCGGTCTACTATTAGTTTGCACAACAATTATTGCAATGTTTTTAGCCAATTCGTCATACTCCGATAACTATAAATTTTTTCTTCAATTTGAGATTGGAGTTAATTTAGGGGCATTTGATATTACTAAACCTGTGTTGTTATGGATAAACGATGGTTTAATGGCGCTTTTTTTCTTCCATGTCGGGTTAGAAATCAAGCGAGAAACTTTGTATGGACAATTATCAAGTTTAAAAGAAATATCCCTTCCTTTAATTGCTGCGATAATGGGGATAATTGTACCTTCACTTATCTATTTATGTTTTAATTTTAACGACCCAGTTGCGATTAAGGGTTGGGCGATTCCTTCATCAACTGATATTGCATTCGCTGTCGGCGTTTATTCATTATTTGGTAAGTATTTACCATCTAGCTTGAAGCTGTTTTTATTGTCGGTTGCGATTATCGATGATATTAGTGTGGTTGCGATTATTGCATTATTCTTCAATGATGGTTTATTGATGATGCCTTTATTCATCGCATTTATAGGCTTATGTGGTTTGTTTCTATTAAATCGCCTAAATTTATTTAATAAAACTGTATTTGCTTTGGTTTCGTTTATGATCTGGGCTGCTGTACTTAAATCTGGAGTACACGCTACGTTAGCAGGCTTTGCCATAGCATGGTGTATTCCCATCGATAAAGACCCGAAAAAGTCTATCTCATCTCAGATAGAACATAGTTTATCTCCTTGGGTAACAATAGTCATTTTACCGCTTTTTGCTTTCGCAAATGCTGGTGTATCTGTTACAGGTTTAAGTATCAACGATATATTTACTCCTGTTTCATTAGGTGTTTTGTGTGGTTTATTAATAGGCAAACCAATGGGTGTTATGTTGGCTTGTTGGCTAACTGTAACGCTAGGAATATCTAGTTTACCTAAAGGTGCCAATTGGATTCAATTATATGGAGTGAGTTTATTATGTGGCATCGGATTTACGATGAGCTTATTTGTAGGAACATTGGCATTTGACGAAAGTATACCTTCTACCCTTATTCAGGTAAAAGTAGGCGTGCTACTAGGATCCCTATTTTCTGCAGTATTAGGAGCAATCGCTGTTTCAATTACTTCCCGAGATAAGAAGTTCGATCGAGAATTAACAGTGTTACAATCTTCATGAAGCATAAAAAGATAAGTTGATAAAAATCTGTGTAGATTGACCTCAAATCCTTATAACTTAAAATCTCGGTAGGTACTTAAACTTATCTACCGAGAAGTTAGCACACTTTGGGGCAAAAGTGCGCCAGAGAAAGCCTACTGGCACGGCGAGCGATGAGAACCCCGTGCCAGTTGATGCAGTTAGACCTTCATACCGGGTTTGTTGCAAAAAATGGATATGAGCAGATTTACCCTGGGTTTTGATAGGTTATCAGGCAAAAATTCGCTCTACGTTGAAGACTCGATTCATAAAGGCAGATCTCTCCTGTACCAATGTCTTCCGCTCATCAGTTCGTAACCAGAAATCAAACTGGCCTTTGTTCAGCATCCGCAGTGATTCAAACCCATGTATTGTTGCGTTGGCCCGTTTGTTGACTTTAAAACCCCCGGTGGCCTCAATCAGTTTCTTGATAGGGGCATGGTCGGATTCGATGCGGTTATTGAGGTATTTAACTTGGCGATGCTGGACGTCAGTACGCAGTCTGCCATCGCGTTTCAGCTCGCTGATGGCATTGGCGTACGAGGCATGCTTATCTGTATTCAGTGTCTTTGGATGCTGCTCATGACGGTAACGCTTCAGGCAGCGACGAAGGAACTGGTAGGCCGCATAGTTATCTCTCTTCGGCGAAAAGCGTAAGTCTATTGTTCTTCCCTGCTTATCGATGGCCCGGTAGAGGTAACACCACTTTCCTTTGACCTTAATGTAAGTCTCATCAAGCTGCCACGACGAGTCAGCCCGGATGAATTGATAATGCCGCCGCAGCTTCCTATGCAAGATAGGCGAGTACTGAACAAACCACCGGTAGAGCGTAGAGCGATGCACGGAGCTCCCGCGCTCGGCCAACATATCACTGAGGTTGGCGTAGCTCATCGGGGTAGAGCCTTACCAACGAATGCTCCAGAGAATGATTTCAGGGGCAAAATGTTTCCATTTGAATTCGTTGGTCATTTAAGGTTTTCTCAGCTCTGCTTATATCACAATCACATCAGTCTCTCGCTTAGAGGCAGTTTTTGCAACAAGCCCCTGCAAACCATGGCCGGGAGTGTGCTGCCATTGCCAAAGAAGTCGAAGATCTGGAATGAGCCCAGTGCGCTGTATATAACGACCAGGTAACCGACGTTGCCGACCCAAACAGAAATCCAGTACCCCCATGCCGCATTAAACCCGAGGTAGTCGCCGAACCCTTCCCGCACATAACCGTATACCCCGTCCTCAATATCAGGCCGGTTAACAGACAACCATTGGAAAATTTTTGCCAGGGTGACCATACCGAAGAAAGTGATAAGCCAAGCGATAATAATAGCGCCGGCCCCTGCCCCTTCAGCCATATTTTGCGGCAAGCTGAAGATCCCACTGCCGACAATCGCCCCTTTTACAAGGGCGGTCATTGGCACTAACCCAGCTTCCGTATGCTCTTGTCCGTCATTATGTATCCTCCTGAAAAAGGAGGGCATTCCAGCCCTCCTCAATAGCTGATTAAAAGCGTAGCGACATGCAGCTTACGCCACCGTCAACCTTGCGGTATTCCGAGGTGTCGACGGTTTCCACCTTGTATCCCAGTTCGAGGATTTTACTTTCTGTTGTTGGGTAGCCACTTGGCATAATGACGGTACCGTTTACCCAGATACAGTTAGCGGCATAGCTTTCGTTCTCAGGGATCTCGATAATGTTCAGGTGGGCAAAATCTGGTTTGTTAATAAATTCACCGGCGGCAAGCAGGTTACCGTTTTCCAGGTAGGCCAGACCGGTTTTGAGGTGGAGCACCTCCTTCAGAGGAACAATATGGCCAGACATACCGTATTTCTCGAGTATCGCGATCAGTTGGGTGGCACCTTCTTCATTAGTTCGCGCCGACTGGCCGATATAGAAGGAGTCACCCACCATCATCACGTCACCGGCATCCAGGGTGCCAGGGGCTTTGATATGTTCAATTTTGTCCCCGTAGAAACGGCGCAGCGCCGGTTCAATCGAATCTATTTCCCCGCGACGCGTATCGGCACCCGGGCGGGTCACAATGCCGCAGTGTTTGGTGCAAAGCGCCGGGTCTTCAACAAAGACAGAGTCAGGGTAATCCTCAAGCGGAGGAAGTAATAAAATTTCAACGTCGCACTTTCTTAAAGCATCTAAATACGCCAGGTGCTGTTTCATGGCGAGATCGTAATCGGGTTTGCCATCATCAGCTGAAGAAATGCCATCAACCAGTGCTTTACAAGGGGTACGCGCAATAATGTAGTTAAACATAGTGAGTCCTTCTATATATTTGTCTTTAACGCTTGGTGAACAGTAGGTAGCGAGAACCGTGCCATGTTGGAACTTTTATTTAAAATGCTTTTAAATCAGCCTATTACGTTATTTGGTATAGTTATGGTAGGCTGAAATATCATGACGAAAGATCGTCAGTGCTGAATTTTCGGCAAATGCAGTGTAACTAATTAATTTTTCTTATTTTTATGTGAATAATTTCGCTAAATTAGTGGTTATAATGTGGTTTAATATGACGATAATTCGTCAGCTCGGGGATGGGACAGTGATGGAGAAGCACCCTGCGGAGATACTTTCATTTATCAACCAGGTGATGACGGTGTTTGACAGCATTGCCAGTTCATACATTATTATCGACGCATCAGAAACGGTTGTTGCCTATAACGAGGTTAGCTCGAAACTGGATGGCATCGCCGTCGGTAAGGTTCTCAACCGCAAACTGCTGGATGTGTTCCCGTCCCTTTCCAGACATTCGAGCTCGATGCTCCAGGTGCTACGTAACCGTGTGCCTATCTGGAACAAGGCCCAAAGTTATCAGGCGCCGTCGGGTAAAGTGATGACCATGACCGCATCGACTTTTCCCATTCTCGATATTGATAACACGACGATTTTCGTGATTGAAGTCGTTCATGATATCAGTAACTTAAGGGAGTTGACGGATCACGTGATCCACCTGACAGAAACCCTGAAGGAAAGCCAGCCTCCGACAAAGAAAAGCCTGCAGATTGTCACCGAGAACAAACAGTTTAAGCGGCTGCTCAAGGATGTAAAAACCTTCGCCCAGACACAACTTCCGGTACTGATCGCCGGGGAAACCGGCACCGGGAAAGAGCTGGTTGCCCGCTATATTCATCTCAATAGCAGCCATAACAATGTGGCGATGGTCACTATCAACTGCGGGGCGATCCCGCCGACCTTAATTGAGAGTACCTTGTTCGGCACGGTTAAAGGGGCGTTTAGCGGTGCCGAAAACAAAAAGGGGCTATTGGAACTGGCTGATGGCGGTACGCTTTTCTTAGATGAAATCAACTCCATGCCGATAGAGGTGCAAAGCAAACTGCTGCGGGTTGTTCAGGACGGCGCCTTCCGCCCAGTGGGCGGCAACCATGAAAAGACCGTGTCTATTCGCTACATCGCCGCCATGAACGAGCAGCCCGAGGTGGCGATACAAAAAAAAGAGCTGCGCTCTGATCTGTTTTACCGCCTTGGTGTCTGCATGGTGGTGCTTCCCCCGCTGCAACAGCGGCTGGATGATATCCCACACCTGGTTGAATGCTTTATCCGCAAGCATAATCCGCTGCTCAATACCGCAATAACCGGCTATACCCCGGACTTTATCCAGTCGCTGGAGTCTCGTCCCTGGCCCGGTAACGTCAGGATGTTGGAGAACGTGGTGCTGCGTTGCATGCTGATGTGCTCGCAATTAAGCGACGGTGTGCTGAATGCATTGCACTTGGGCTCAATACAAGAACCGTCGATTTCTATCGAGCCTGTACCTGCATATCAAGAGTGGATTCCAGCAGACAGCCGGGAGCCAGAAGAATCGTTGGCCGAACATTTGGCTGGCTATGAAAAGAAATTACTGATCAATGCCCTGACGCGGTGTAAAGGCAACCATAGCGAAGTGGCGCGGCAGTTAAAGCTCCCCCGCACAACACTGCAGAGTAAATTGCGAAAATATGGGATCAGCACTTAAATTTGTGGTTTTGTCACATATCATGCTCGTTCGACACAGAATTAACGTAACAGACACTTAGCGCACAGAATTTGTAGCCACAAAGTTGAAGTGTCATTTTTCGACATGTGAATCGTGACGATAATCCCATATACCATCACATTAGCTTTAGTATCTCAAAACGTCATTAACAGCCTGTGAATGAGCATCAACTCTAACACGAGATGGGGCATTTTCGAGTTAATAGCGCATCACAATTGATGTGATCACCAAGCGATTACCCACGCTAATCGTTATAACGATTAGCATTAACGAGAGTTTGAGTTTCTTTTGGATAAAGCATGTAGGTGTTTTATATAAATTAGAAGTTAATAAATAACTTTAGGTATTGGGAGAGTAAAACTTCCGAAAGACAAAAGTAAGTACTGATGGAATTTATTATGAAAAAGACATCACACTATCCCTGGAAAATCAGCAGTATTGATGTCTTTATTGGCTCTTTTTACTTTATAGTGTCACTAAATAGTAGTTTTCCTCTCAATCAGCTTTACAGGCACCATCATTTTTACCAAGCTACTATTTTTATTGTTGATTTGATCGACAATGATCTTTACACACTCACGAGCCAATCGGCGGAAATCTTGGCGGAAGGTCGTTAACTGATAACTCAACCATTCAGTTTGTGGAATATTGTCGAAGCCAATGACTTTCAGATCTTGTGGAATACAAATGCCACATTCAATTCGAGCAATATCCATTACAGCCATCGCTAAGTTATCCGTCGCGCAAAATACTGCCTCTGGACGCTTATTATCTGTCAGCATTTCACGAATCTTATCCAGCGAACTTGAATAGTCGTAACTTGCTTCAATGATACGTGGCGTTTTACCAGTTAAATCTTCAAACTCAGAAACAAACCCGCTTTGGCGCTCATCATTAGTGAAGGTCGGCACTTCGCCAGTTAGATATACTACATTCTTCACGCCACTTGCATGAAGCAATTGAGCCGCTTGTTGCCCTGCTTCGTAATTATCACTGATAACATAACTACTTTTAGTACCATCAACCACACGCGCATACTGAACGATAGGGATATTGAACTCTTCGCATTCTTCATAGAGTGACTTGTTAAACGTTGCCGAAGCAGCAATTACTCCATCCACGCGGTACTGGAAGATATTAGGGATAGAATGATTATCTTTGTCGTCCACTTGCCAAGGAATCAACACTGCAGAGTATCCCTGCTTCTGCAATTCTGTTGAAATCAGTTGCAGTGTTTTCATGTGGATCGGGTAGTCCGTATCTGGAAATACTAAGCCAATCAACTTAGATTCGTTGGTCGTCAAGCTACGTGCAAAAGCATTGGGACGATAGTTTAGGGCTTTTGCGGCCTCGAATACCTTTTGCTTGGTCTTTTCTGACACAGAGCTACCCGGAACAAATACTCGTGATACGGTAGATTGCGAAACGCCAGCCAGTTTAGCGACGTCCTTCGATGTGACGGTTTGCTTTTCAGGATTCATTTAAGCTAGTTCATAAGTCAATTTAACTTTAATCAGGTTAACACAGATAGTTACGTAGTCATAAATCGAATTGACCAGATATAAGAAATTAAAGGAGTCAGGTTTCGTTAGGAGTGTAAATTGGGTATTACCCAAGCAGTGTTTCACTTTCGGATGCGAAAAAGCCTTAACCCGAGGGTAAAGGCTTACTTTTTGTTGCCATGGTCAATAAATCGGATGCGCTACACAAGCGAAATCAATTTTCGAGTATTGTTTAGAAGTAGTAGCGAATCCCCGCCGCGAATTGATCGTCTCGATTCTCAAATGTATTACCATCGTATTGATCTTTGCCTAAATCAAATTGGTACTCAGTCCAAACTAGGAATTTGTTTTTCTTGAAGTGATATTCGACACCAGGAATCAACAAGTTACGCTCAAAACCATTCGTTTCGTCACCACGATCTTTCAAGTAGTTATAGTTGATAGTCGGACGAAAACCATTTTCGAAATGGTAGTATGCGAAGAACTCGCCACCAAGAGTATCGAATAGGACATCGCTTGCCCCTTGACTAGCAGCTTCCCAGTTTTCCCCTATGTGAAAAGTAAAGCCAGTGTAGAAACCTTCATTACTGTAGTTGGTCCCAACTAACAAAATACGCATATTATCGCCGTCTTCCGCTCCTTCGGTTACAGCGCTAAGATCAGCAAGTTCATTTTGGTGATAAGCAGCACCAAGTGTCAGACCATCAACGGGCTTGTAGATGATTGACGCGCTAAGACCGTTTTTCAAAGAAGCAGTTGAGTTGCTGGCTAATGCAACATTTTCACGTGTAGTTTGGTAAGTAAAGCCGTAACTAATTCTCTCGTTAATTGAATTCCGGTAGGTGATGGAGTTTTCCGCTCGACCTGTACCAGATGAGATCCCCCAATCTGCGAGGTTATATACGCCTGAACCTCGTGAACCAAAAATACGGCCCATATCCGTAAACCATGCAATGTCATAAAAGGTTGACCATTGCTTAGTGCCCGCTGCTATTTTGCCGTATTTTTCATGCTGTACACCTGCATACAATAAGCGGTCATAAATATTGTCACCATTTGCGCCAGAGTTGTATCCCCACTCCGCGTGACCAAAGCCTACCCAGTCATTATCTAAACCCATTTGGCCTTTCAAACCAAAACGCGAGCTGCCGCTGTTCCATTCACCTTCATCATTGCCGCCACGATCTTGGTAGCGAGCTTCGAAACGACCGTCGAGGGTTAAACTGTCACCCGCGTCATTAGTAAAAGTGTGTGCAGCAAAGGTGTTGCCAGAAGTCAGTGCAGCTAGAATCAGCGCAGAAAGAGCCGTTTTCTTCATCGTAATCTCCATATTTAGGTACTAGAAAGCCTCCAAGAGGCCTAATTCTCGGTAATCGTTTTATGTAAATAGGATGTACCCCATCCCTGAGGTACTAGTTGGGAGCATATCCCCTAAAGCGAGAAGGCATTCAGGGGATACCAGGGCAGATGACCGCCCTGATAACTTCTTAAAGAGAAGGGTTTAAGATTTTCTGAGTACGTTCGAATACGTCTAGCCCCTGCTGCTTTAACCAATAAGGCAGGTCGATCAGAACCCAGTTTTCAGATAACTTGTCACCATCGCGGTAGTAAACATCGACTACTTGCATATCTGCACGTACTTCACCACCTGTCATACCTAAAAAACCACCAATTGGCGTATTAGATAGGTTTGGCCAACCAAAGAAACAAGAGAAATTACCTTCTGCAAAACGGCATACGTGGCCGTTAAACTTCTTGTCTTTTAGGTTGTTACGGAACGGTAGCTGGTGCTGTTGTTGGTAACGAGGGATAGTGTAAGACGCACCGATGCCACATGGGCCGTACCAGATCATATCTTTAGACCAACTCTTTTCTAATACTTCTGGCGGGCAACCCATTGCGCCGCTATCATTAAGCGCAGATAAGTCATCAACCATCTTGTTGACTAAGGCCAGTGTTGCTACGCCTTCTTTTGGATCCGCATCTTCAAAAAGTAAACCATCGTGATTACGAGGACCCGGGTAAACGAAATGCTTACCGGTAGACGGTGGAAGTGGGTAACAACCTGCTTGGTCCATTGCACCTAAAAGGTCAAGGAAAAGACCCGTTTTAGTGATCTTGCCGTTTTCGACACAATTGAACTCTGCGTAACGGATGTTCATGATCTTGCCAGTTGGACGCATTCCTAAGTACTCGGCGTCGAATAGCCCCATGAAGTGGCCCATACTCATTACCCAGATTTCTCCAGCCGTTACTTCGTTCTCACCTCCGATAAAGATATCTTGACGACGCTGCATGCGAGTCATTGATTTCATTAGCGGAGCCCAGAAAACGTCAGCTGCCGCTTGAGCTCCACGTTGCTCACGAAATGGGTAAACCCCTCGCCATAGGTAGTCTTCTGATGTGTGTGCTTTTAGCACTTCTGCAACGGTTTCATAAGTTGCATTTTCCATAGCGTCGAAGTATTGACGAACAACTCGTTTTGCTTCTTGGTATTTAGACATAATAAATCTCTCTTTATGCTGTCGAGTCAGCGTTGGGAACAGGACTCAAGTTTATTTTTTCATCCGGCTGGGCTGCCAGCCGGATATATATAATTTGATTAAGCGTTTGCTGATTCGGATGTTTTGTTCTTATCGAACAATCCGCCTTTTAGAGTCTCTGGCAATGAGAGCCATAGAAGAGCAGCAACAATCCATACGATTGGTGATCCCCACATCGCAGTTTGAAGATCGGTACGCTCTTGAATAAAGATAAGCACCATAGGAGCGAACATGCCGATGATACGGCCACCGTGGAATAAAGCGGCGCCGAAACTGCGTAGATGCGATGGAAATAATTCTGAGAAATATCCCCCCCATACCGCAGAAGCTGAAAGGCCAAAGTTATAAATAAGTCCTAGTAGCGCTAACATGTTCAAGCTGCCAATCATCACATCACTTGGTGCAACAAAGAAAATAGACACCATAGTACCCGCGAGAATGAAGCCGAACGCGTTCACCTTACGACCAAATTTGTCCGCGATCGCCCCCCAAACCCATGCACCAAATAGCGAACCGAATGCAGAGATAGAAAAGATAAGGCCGATCGTTGCTCCATCAAACTGACGCACTTCTTTGAGGTATGTGGTGACAAAGCCTGAGAAAAATTGGTAACCATAAAAGTTAAGACCAGCGAGTAATAAACAGGTGATAGTAATCTTGCGGTAAGGTTGACTTAACATCTCACCCCACGACCCTTTTTTTACACTTGCTCCAGACGCTTCGTTGGCTGACTCTTCTTCACCATAAGCAATGGTCTTTTTGTCACTTGGTAAAATAAAAACCATGACAATAGCCGCCACTAGAGGAGGTACGCCACCAACCCACATTAGGCTCTGCCAAGGCGCATCAATGCTTGAAATAAACGCGGCATACGCACCCATGACCATCAAAGCAACGGAAAACATAGAAGAAGCAAAAGCGGTTAATTTTCCGCGTACTGTTGGCTGGAAAAGACCAATCATCATACTTACAGCGACTGTAAAGTAACCACCTAGAGAGATACCAACGATGAATCGCATTGCTGCCCATGTCGCGTAATCACTAAACATCATGTTCATAATCGTTGCGCCACCATTGAGCGCGGTGATGACAATTAGCGTATTCTTTTTACCAAAGTTGGTTGCAAACCAAGCACATGACAATGCACCGATGAGCGCTCCTAGTGATTGCCAAGTATAAAACTGGGCAGTATCCGATAAACTAATGCCTTCATAAGCCTCTACAATGTATGGGCGTACGTAGTCAATAATTACAAAGTTGTAACAATAAAAAAAGTAACCAACCAATATCGCAAGATAAGCTGCCACCCTTTGAATCATAGGAACTTCGCTCATGTGTTTTTTAGCATTCATGACCGATAAACCTCTATTTATATTAAGATATTTTCTATTTAAGTTAAATTTACACGATCGCTTTGTTGGATGTCTCCGAATTCGTGTCGTGGCTAATCATAAGGTTATCCATCACATTTGATCTGTGATCAAAGTCAAATAAAAAAATGAATACGCACCCATTTGTTGATTTTTAGTGACATAGATCTCGTAAAATAGACTGCCTTGATAAATTTCAGACCATGTAAGTGATAAACATCACAGTTATCACGCGGTGATATCATAAAAAGTCTATTTTAAAGTAGTATCCCAGGATAATAACTAATCAACCAAAGCAGGAAAACCTCAAAATGGTTACGTACTCAAGCCTTGCGGTAATTATGTTATACATAGTAACTACCCTATTAATCAGCTACTTAGTAAATAAGCGTTACAGTATAGGTGGCGACTTTTCTACGGGGGGTAAGCAATTTGGCTGGTTTACTGCCGGGGTATCAATACTCGCGACTTACATTAGTGCAATGACTTTCGTAGGGATGCCTGGATGGGTTTACAGCTCTGGCATGGAAGCGATGAGTATTCACTTAAATTATCCTATCGTGATCTTTTTTACCGTTATTTTCTTTGTACCCGTTTTCTACAGATTGAAGTTAACCTCCATCTATGAGTACCTTGAGCACCGCTTTGGCGTTATCGCAAGAACCATCAATTCGACGGTGTTTCTTGTAGTCCAATGCATTTCAGCAGGCGTAATTCTATATGCTGTCGCACTGATTATCGTTCAGGTGCTGCCGATCAGTATTACAGAAGCGATTATCTACATTAGTATTTTTACCGCTTGCTATACCTATTCAGGTGGTATCTCAACGGTGATTTGGACCGATATGTTGCAATCAGCGGTTTTAGTAGCCGCCAGTATTGCGATTTTTGCTACTTTGCTGACAGGGATAAATGCTACAAGTCACCTATCGCAAGAGCATTTAAATATTATTAATTTCAACTTTGATTTGGGCGTCGATACTACCTTTTGGGCAGGGATTGTAGCGGTTAGTTTTCTTCACTTAAGTGTATATGGTACCAATCAATTGATTATCCAACGTACGCTGGCAACAAAATGTGAAAAGACGGCACAGAAGTCGATGTTGCTTTGTGGGTACGGCGCTTTTTTCATCTATCTGTTCTTTGCAGTCCTTGGGGTTTTACTCAGCATTTTCTATCAGGATCAATCGATTGAAAATAGTAACGAAGTGATTTTGGATTTCGTATTCAATCATACCAATCCACTTGTCGTTGGGTTGGTCATCTCTGGTTTGAGCGCTGCCGCGATGTCAACCCTTGATTCAACTTATAACTCCATGGCGACGGTAGCAACGTTCGATATCTACAAACGTTTTATCCGCAAAGGAGCTAATGATGAACACTATGAAAAAGTAGCGAGGAAATTCAGCCTACTTGCCGCAGGGATAGTTGTTGTGCCAGCACTACTTGCGGTCTCAAATGAGTCTGTCCTCAAAACCATTGCCAGCTTGACCTCTATCTTTGTCGGAATTCGTTTGGGGTCATTCGTACTTGGATTGTTCTCGAGCAAAGCAAATGAGAAGGGTGTAATTATTGGTAGCCTCATGAGTATCATTGTGGTGTTTTCTGCAAGATACTTTGATATAGCGTGGCCTTGGTTTGCACCTATCGGTACATTTGTTTTCCTTTTGTTTGGTGTGTTGGTAAGTCTTCGTTGGGGCTCCGTCACCACCGAGCAACAAACCTTTATTAATCATCAAAAACATCTTTTTGCAAAGCCAACCACAAGCCATTATGGATTGCTGGTGTTTGCGGTAGCGACCATCATTGTTTGTATGGTCCTCCCCGACTGGCTCTATGCTGCATTGTCATAGCGAGTAAATTTATGCTGTCCATCTTTGATATATACAAAATTGGTGTAGGTCCTTCCAGCTCTCATACTAATGGTCCTATGATCGCGGGTTACCACTTTACACGTTTGATAGAATCAAACTTGGCAAAAGTGAAGCGTATTCAAGTTGATTTGTACGGATCACTTTCGTTAACAGGGATTGGCCACCATACAGACCGGGCCACCATATTAGGGCTGTTGGGTAACAAACCTAACACTATTAATATTGCGTCTGCCAACAGCGCGATGCGCAAGGCGATTGACGAAGGGATGTTATCTGTCGGTGGTCGCCATGACATCGAATTCAACTATAAAACCGATATGCTGTTTCATGAGGAGAATCTTCCTCTACACGAAAATGGCATGACGATTACCGCATTCGATGAGCTAGGTAATCATGTTAGTTTTGAAACGTACTATTCAATTGGTGGTGGTTTTATTGTGACTGCCGACGAGTTGAATAATGGCAGCACAACCACATCTGTGAAAGTTGAGTTTCCATTCTCAACGGCTGATGAAATGCTAGCACAAGCTGACAAATATGGCATGAGCCTAGGTGGCATGATTCTGAAAAATGAACAAGCGTTTCAGGATATAGAGGCCATCAATCGTCGCGCCGATCAGATATGGGATGTAATGACAGGTTGTATGGAACGTGGCTTTGAGACAGAAGGCATTTTGGAGGGCGGTTTGAATGTTACCCGCCGAGCTCCAAACTTATTGAAAAAGCTCGAAGCGAACGCTGCCATAGAAAACGATCCTATGGAAATCATGGATTGGATAAACCTCTTCGCCTTTGCGGTCAGTGAAGAAAATGCAGCAGGAGGACAAGTTGTAACATCTCCAACTAATGGTGCGGCAGGCGTGATCCCAGCAGTATTGATGTACTATCACCGCTTTATCAACAAGCTTGATACTAAACAATTAATCGATTTCCTGGCCGTCTCTGGCGCAATTGGCATTTTGTACAAAACAAATGCCTCGATATCTGGTGCAGAAGTAGGTTGTCAGGGCGAAGTCGGAGTGTCTTCTTCAATGGCAGCAGCAGGCTTGACGGCGCTTCGCGGTGGCAGTAATGAGCAAATCTGTATTGCCGCTGAAATCGCAATGGAGCATTCACTAGGCATGACCTGTGATCCTATTGGTGGCTTGGTGCAAGTTCCTTGCATTGAACGTAATGCGATGGGAGCGATGAAGGCGATCAACGCCTCACGTATGGCGCTCAAGCGTAATAGTAAATGCTTGATCTCGTTGGATAAGGTTATCGCAACTATGTACCAAACCGGTAAAGATATGAATAAGAAATACCGTGAAACATCACTGGGTGGATTAGCTTTGATTCACCTTGCACCACCATGTGAATAAGAGTCTTCTAGTCGGTGCTAGCCTAAATTTTGCTAGCACTCATTCTCACTATGTCTGGTTAACCTAAATCAAGTAAACTTTAATTCTAAATGTCTACTTCATCAATCAATATATATTCTAATCTTATTCCCCAAGGTCCAAATTCTGAATGAGCGACTCATAATGTACTCCTACTTCTTGGAAGGTTGATCTAATAGCGCATAGAGTCAGTTCTTCCCCTATCTTTCCCACGTTCTTGAATAATATCGGTTCGGTAAATAGTCCTTACCATCTAGGCTTGATCATTGAAAAGCAGGCTAAATAATGAAATAGCCTACCGATAAAGCAAAGACTTCATGTGAGATTTGATTAGCACTATGTAGTCAATTTATGAGACATACCTCCTAAATCTAACTCAGATAACACTTGAACTTAGTTATAGACACACTAAATAAAATACCCCAATTGAATACGAATGCAATTGTTAATAAACACACGTTCAAGTTAACAAAAACAATACAAACCTCTATCTTTTACCCGATTCAGTGGAAATAATACAGTAACAAAAACGCCAACCTAAAACACAAATTAAACATAAAAACCTATTATAAACAAAGACATTATTATTCACAGTGCATTTAATTATAAAAACTTTATAAGATATAAGACAATCAATGTCTTATAGAAAACAATAACTTCCATGGAGCATAAAATGACGACGTATGCAGAAAGAAAAAAATTGATCAATACACTTAACCAAGCTCTATATGATCATAAACCTGAGCGGTTTGTTCACTTGTTAAACGAAACTATCTCAAATGATGCGCAGATCAATATGTGCTTCCCATTTGAAACCCTGCATGGTCCTGAAGAGTACTACAGCAAAGCATTCGCTCCGCTTATTCAAGCGATTCCAGATCTAGAAAAGCGTGCTTATATCTTGATAGCAAATGAGGTAAATGGGGCTGAATGGGTCGGCACTGGAGGTTACTATACTGGAACATTTGAGCAACCTTGGTTGGGTATTCCACCGACTGGTAAGCAAGTTTCCATGCGTTTTCACGAATTTTACCGCATAGAAGACAACAAAATTGTCGAGATACAAGCACTTTGGGACATTCCTGAATTAATGATTCAGGCAGACTCTTGGCCTCTTTCTCCTAGTCTGGGTCGCGAATGGCATGTACCACCGCCAGCCACGCATGATGGCATTATCCTTGGAGAAAGAGACCAGCAGTTGACTCAAGAAACCTATGATGTGGTCAACAACATGCTGCATGGATTGCTGAAGCACGCTGAAGGTGGTGAAAAAGCAATGGGACTTGAGTCACATTGGCATCCTCGTTGCAGTTGGTACGGCCCTTCAACCATAGGAACCGCCAGAGGTATCCAGGGCTTTAGAAAGCATCACCAAATACCGTTCCTAAATGCAATGCCCGACAGAACAACAATTTGGGAAAATGGCGTACTATTTGCTGAAAACAATTACGTTGCATTTACCGCTTGGCCTGGAATGCGCATGAAGCTTTCTGGTGACGGTTGGTTAGGTATCGCGCCGAGTGGAAAAGAAATCACAATGCGAAGTCTCGATTTTTGGCGATGTGAAGGTTCACTTATCCGTGAAAACTGGGTACTGGTTGATATCCTTGATGCCTACAACCAATTGGGGGTTGATGTGTTTGCTCGTATGCGTGAATTGAATCAATCCCGTTTCCCAAATTTATACTCTTAAGAAGTTAATATAATGTATTAAAGGCCATAGACACTGAATAAGTTATCGCTGTGTCTATGGTACATTAGGTCTGTTAGAAACGAACACTTCATTATCTAAGTCAAACATCAACCATCAGTGGTGTTGCCATCACGGCTTAGTCACGATTGCAGGTCTTGATTTTATTTTTCAATTTTCTCTAAGATGAATCATTAGGTGCTTAACGTTAATTTAAGCCTTCCTATATTGTTATATATCATGCTCCTAATTCTAGGTTGTATGTTAGCCATTTAAAGTTTAGAAGAAACGTCAATCACCAATTCCAACTGGCCTCATTTAACCTTAAATACTGAGTGCGCTAATCGTAATTATTAAAAAGGAGCCTTTAGTGCGACTCCTTTACGTTCTAAATCACTGACAGTGATGAATTGAAAGCCAGTCTGATATATGAACGCCAACTCGCTTTGGATGCTCCATTGAAGATAGATGACCACACTCGGGTATGACATGGAGTGTCACGTCTGGAATATGCTCCGCCATAAGCAGATGATTTTCTATAGGGCACAGTAAGTCTTGCTTGCCCGTGATCACCAAAGTTGGCACAGTAATCTCCGACAACAGTGGTCTAGAGTCTGGACGAGTCGCCAATGCATTAGCGTGCGCCTTAAATGCCTCAATACCAACGTTAAACGCCATCCGTTCAATTCGTTCAGTTAACTCCTGTTGTGCGAGACGAGTTGGATGTATCAAAACTGGCATTAATACTTCTGGGGTAATTTGGTCAAACGCTCCTTCAACAGCACGTTTAACCAAAGCATCTCGCTTATCCGTTACCGCTTGTTTTTCATCTGCCGCATTTGTGTCCATCAAAATCAAACCTTTCACTCGCTCTGGCGCTTGCCGATAAACTTCGAAAGCGAGTATTCCTCCCATTGATAGTCCACCCAACACAAACTCACTCGGCGCTTTTTGCAACATATTCTGGGCTAATTCTGACATGGTAGGTAGTGACGCTAGTTCAATAGTAGAAGGAGCTACCCAATCGGGCAGCTCCTTATTTACCTCTTCAAACAGCGCATCATCACACAACAACCCGGGTAGCCAGATTAATGGTAAAGCTTGCGTCATGTTACACCCCTTATAACTTCTTAGGCTGATCCGAACCGAGGATACTGTATGTCAAACTGTTCCCACGCAGGTTTCTCAGTGAATAAGATGTTCCTTTTGGTACATTCAGTACATCACCTCGTGTTAAAACCACTCTCGCTTGCTCACTTTCATGAGTCAGCTCGACTTCGGTGTCGCCATCAAAGTTGATCAACACTTGCTTTTCATCACGGTGATGCTGAGGAATAGAGCCACCCTCACACAATTCATAAGCCATGATGCTCACTTTATCTTCACTTTTCACTTGGAAGTCGTAATCTGCTAACGGGTGTCCTGTCAAAGCGTATTGCTTAACATTTTTAGAACCAAATTCGCTTGTGATCTCACGATAGTCTTTACGCAGCGCGACGAACGGCATCATTTCTTCAGCCGTGTAAGTATCAAATGTCGCCAACTCTTCGTTAGTTAGCAGTGGCATTAACTCGGAATCTGCTGGAACAGCATCACCATCAATCGTATCTACTAGTGTGCCATCGGCTTTAAGATATAAACCGTAACCTTGACTGTCCTTGATAACATTCGGGTGCCAAATTACGCCGCCGCCCGAATCATCACCACCTAATACCGAGAACATAAAACCGTAATCACGTCCGACGACTTCAAAACCTCGGAATAAATTGGTTGGAATAGAAATGACATCACCATGAGAAAGCACTGCTTCGAACTCACCATCGTTGCCCCAGTAAAAGCGGAATTGACCTCTAAAAACGATAAACAATTCAGCAGTACGATGAGAATGCAGTGAATTTTTGATACCCGGAGGTTGACCCGCCGCACCGATATTAAAACCTGCGGTTTCACGGATGTGTACGTGCTGGCGGCTACTTTCAGCCACACCGGCACCAATAATACAGAAGTTATCTTTCAGATCGCTTCCCGGAGTTCGGGCATCAATAAACGCGCTTGTTCCTGGGATCAGCTCCATATAACGAACTAGGTTTTCATTTACTCTTTGTTGTAGAGACATCGTATTTATCCTTTAAATCTTTCTAAACTGCCTAGCCAAAGGCTCTCCTAGCTTTTTATAAGCTCAGTGGGCGTCCACCATCGACTGCAATGGTATTGCCAGTTGAAAAGGTAAGTACATCGGCAGCAGCGTAAACCGCATTGGCGACTTCTTCATCATTGGCTAAACGTTTAAGTGGTGTTGATTGTTCTTGTTGGTTACGCCAATCATCATCCAAACCTTTCACAAACTCAGTATCTACCAGCCCTGGAGCGACCGCCAAAACACGAATATCTGGTGACAATGCACGAGCAAGCGAGCGGGTCATGTTCTCTGCGGCCGACTTACTAGCGCAGTAGGCGACATTACTGCCCATTGCGGTTTGGGCCGCAATGGAAGTAATATTCACAACGCAGCCTTTGGCTAGGCGCAGAGGTCTTTCAAACGCTCGGACCATAGCGAAAGGCGCTCGAACATTCACTTGGAAGATTTTATCAAACAGTGCGTCATCCAAGCCGTTTAGGTCTGAGTGAGCAACGAACTTTGTCATACCTGCGCAGTTGACCAACAAATCGAGCTTATTGCTGATTTCGCTGATTTGATTGGCAAATGAAGTAATCGCTTGAGAGTTCTCAACATTAAGTTGGTAAGCACAATGGCCTCCCCCTTCCAGTTGACTGAGCACTTGCTCCGCGGCATCTGCATTGCTGTTGTAGGTAAGCACAACTTGATAGCCACTTTCTGCAAGTTTTTTACAGATGGCGGCCCCTAAGCCGCCACTGCCGCCCGTAACTAAGGCGAGTTTTGTCATATTATGCCTCTTCTACTTTACCTTTGTATCGACGAACTCGAATGTCCGCTTGCTCTTTGTGGCCAGCAAAACCTTCAAGTGCACAGAGACGTGAGCAATACTCACCTACTTTCAACGATGCAGCCTCTGTAATGCGCTGATAAGTACAGGTTTTAATGAATTTACCAACCCATAAGCCACCTGTGTAACGCGCCGCTTTTTTAGTCGGTAGAGTGTGGTTAGTACCGATACACTTATCACCGTATGAAACGTTGGTTTCGCGACCCAGGAATAGCGCACCGTAATTGGTCATATTCTCTAGGAAGTAGTTAGGATCTTGTGTCATCACCTGAACATGCTCAGAAGCGATATCATCCGCCACTTCGACCATTTCTTCATAAGAGTCACACACAATCACTTGACCATAATCTGCCCAAGCTTTGCCTGCTACCTCCGCAGTTGGAAGAATCGTAAGCTGACGCTCTACTTCTTTAATAGTTTCATGCGCGAACTGCTCACTATTGGTTAGTAGCACGGCTGGAGAGTTGTAGCCATGCTCTGCCTGACCTAGCAAGTCTGCTGCCGCAAGTTCTGGATCGCACCCTTTTTCGTCTGCAATCACCAGTGTCTCTGTAGGTCCTGCAAACAAATCAATACCAACACGACCAAATAGCTGGCGTTTCGCTTCGGCAACAAAGGCGTTACCTGGACCAACAATCATATCGACGGGTGCAATGGTTTCTGTCCCTAGCGCCATTGCGCCAACCGCTTGAACACCACCAAAACAGTAGATTTCATCGGCTCCTGCTAGCGCCATTGCAGCCACAATAGCAACGTTAGGTTGACCATTAAATGGTGGTGCACAAGCAATAACACGCTTCACTCCAGCCACTTTCGCCGTCAGAACACTCATATGTGCAGAAGCCACCAGTGGGTACTTTCCGCCAGGAATGTAACAACCAACGCTGTTAACCGGAATATTTTTGTGACCCAGAATCACACCAGGCATGGTTTCAACTTCGACATCTTTCATTGAGTCACGCTGGATTTGCGCGAAGTTACGTACTTGTGTTTGAGCAAATTCAATATCGTGGCGAGTTGATTCGTCCAATGCATCGACACAAGCTTGAATTTGTTCATCGGTAAGACGGAATTGATCTGGAGACCAGTTATCAAATTTTTCTGATAGTTCGCGAACAGCCTGATCACCTTTCGATTCAATACTCCCTAAAATATCCTCTACGATTTGACGTACTTTTGCATCATTCGATGCCGATAATTCTTCTGTAATTCCGTTTTTGATAAAGCGTGCCATGTGTGCTTCTCCTAGATAGTTTGATACTGATTTTGTTTTTCATACTTTTGGATACGAATGCAAAATCAGACTAAACACTATTTTAACATTTGACAAGTCATATCAACACAATGAGAATGGCAACCTAAACCACTGTTATAAATAAATAAAAATGATAATAAACGAAAAATGCCATCGTTTTTATTTCACTTTTTAATCAAAAATGAGTTTTAGATCACATCAGTTTTACTCTTATTTTACATTTTGACGTGTTAGCTTTTGCATACCTTTGCAATGGAGCTACATATGACTACTTTCAAACAATCTCTGAATAAAGAATTTCTATTAGGTACATTTGTTAAAACGCCTCACCCGCACATTATTGAGGTACTCGCTCTGGCAGACTTATCATTTATCGTGTTGGATGCAGAACATGCGCCTTTCGATAGATCGTCGTTAGATACCTGCATCATGGCGGCAAGAGCAGATGAATTGGCTTGTATTGTCAGAGTTCAAGACAACGCACCTTCGACCATTCTGAATGCGTTAGATTGTGGAGCCACGGGGGTACAGATCCCTCATGTTTGTACTGCAGAACAAGCCGAGCAACTCGCCAGGGTTTGCCATTATGGTGAGGGTGGTCGTGGCTACGCAGGATCAAGCCGCGCGGCAAAGTACGCGACTAAACCAATGGCACTGCACTTAAAAGACAGCAGTGCTAACACGGTCGTCATCGCACAAATAGAAGACCCTCAAGGCGTTGATAATGTTGAAGAGATTGCCTCCGTAGACGGCATTGACGCGCTGTTTATAGGTCAAGTCGATCTTACTGTTGCCTACGGTGCGAAAAGTGTCAACGAGGACATAGTCCGTGACGCGAGTATCAAGGTGATTCGAGCTGCAAAACTCGCCAATAAGCCCGTTGGGATGTTTCTATCGACAGCAGAGCAAATAAAGGACTGGAAAGAGTTAGGGGTGAATTTTTTCTGCGTAGGTTCTGAGCATAAAATGATCATTGATGGTTTCAAACATGAAAGAAATGTGATGAATTCTTAAGTTTTCCCCGATATTTAAATCATATTAATGATCTGGGCTAGACACGTAAATCGTCTAGCCCATAAACTCCTCTTGCATAAGGTTCTCATACCGATTTTTAAGGAGTATCACTATTAAAGCGAAAGTCACTTCGATTGACGTAGCAAAAATGCTTGGCGTCTCTCAATCGACAGTATCAAGAGCGTTTAGTCCTACAGCAAGCATCAGTGAAAAGAAACGCAAGATGGTTATGGATGCTGCAGCTAAGCTAGGTTATACACCTAACGCTATTGCTCGCAGTTTGATTTCTAATCGCTCGGGGCTGATTGCTATTGCTCTGGATAGTGAACCCAACCCAATGTATGACATGCAATCGCGAGCGTTAGCCATGGAGATTCAGCGTCGTGGCGGCCAAGTCGTACTTTGCCCAATCGATAAAGGGGATTTGGATCTCGCTATATCAAGAGCAATCGAGTATCAGGTCGATGGTTTGATCATCGCCACCAGTCGCCTCACTTCGAGAGCCTTCGCTCAATGCGAAAAATTTGGCGTTCATTTAAGCCTAATTAACCGATATGCCGAAGGAACCAATGCCAATAGTGCGGGCATCGACAACCGACTGGCTGGCATTCAAGCCGCACAATACCTATTTGACAAAGGCGTCAAGCAATGTGCCTATGTTAGTGGGGATGCTGGTACAATGACTAGTGAAGAGCGGTGGCTAGGTTTTTCTTCACAGCTTCAAGCACTAGGAGCCGCTTCACCAATCTTCATTCAAGCGAAATACAGCTTTGAGGCAGGCTTAGAAGCAGCAAAACTAATCTTAGGTCACTCCACCAAAGCGGAAGCCATTTTTTGTGCCAACGATATCCTCGCTATGGGAGTAATGGATGGCTTGCGCCAGGCTGGAGCGAAAATCCCACAAGATTACGCAATAATTGGTGTCGATAATATTCCGATGTCAGCATGGCCAAGTTATAGCTTAACTACCATTGCTCAGCCCGTGGATAAAATCGTTCAACGCGCAGTAGAAGATCTGATGAATCGTATCAACGGCAATAGAGACGCGACAGGCGAATATCTTCTGGAGCAAGGCACCTTGATTGAGCGCAGCAGTACTTCGTTGTAGATTGTAGTCCTATTCAAACTCAAAGATGAAAGTGCCCCTTAATCAAATAGGGCATTTTCTGTTTCAGCCACCCTAATCTTTAAGTAGCATTTAGCTTCATAGCCCTACAGTTACGCTCAAACCTGCCTGTGGCTATCCACACCCTTTGTCCTAAATGTATCTCATACCGTAACAGTAGCAACTAGGTAACGCTTTGCTAATGGCTTTCATTATTCTAACAGCTCCACACATCAAATCACCAAAACGCATTCGTATGCAAATTAGTGGTAATACTCATTACATCTGATACGTTCTTCGTTATTTTACCGAGCAAATATCCTTCATAACAAAAGTTAACCTTAACTAGTGCTGATGCCTTCCAATAGACGATTATTCCTGACATTTAATCGGCTCACATATACTTCCTATCTAGGTTTATTAATCGAAAAATTGTTAAAAACCTGATCCGTACCACGATCTTTGCACACAGCTAGAACAATTCATTGACATAATCGCAACAAAACACGACTTTGGATACGTAATCAAAAATAATTCAACACAACACCATTTTACACAGGAGGTGATTTATGGCCATGGTTGGCTTTGATGATAAGTGGCAAGACTTTCCCGATTACATTTTAGGAATTACCAAAGAAATTTGGGAAGATAGAGGGCTGCATACACTACACCACTATTATGCCCCTGACATTATTGTCCGTACACCACTTTCCATTGTAGAGGGGAACAAAAACGTCATCAGCGCAACGATGGGAACACTAGCTGAGTTCCCTAACCGCACATTACTAGGTGAAGATGTAATTTGGTCGGGCACTCCAGAGCAAGGTATGCTCTCGTCACACCGAATTATCTCAACCGCAACCCATGCTAGAGATGGCGTTTTTGGTAAGGCTACCAACAAAGAGCTTAAATTTCGTATCATCGCAGATTGCCATGCTATCAATAATCAAATCAACGACGAATGGATGATCCGCGACGTTGCAGCCATTGCCAACCAGTTGGGTATGACATCAGAACAGTTTGCTCGTAAACAAATTGAAGCAGAAGGTGGAATCGAGCTAAGCCCATTCCCTTTCACTCCTAAAGTGGACATTCAAGGCCCGTACCACGGTGTTGGCAATGACAATGAATATGGCTACCGCTATGAAGATATTCTTCGCAGCATCATGAACGCGGAATTCTCTGTGATTCCAACCGAGTATGATAGAGCGTGTGTTGGCGAATATACTGGCGGTCAAACGGCACTGTCTCACCATCAAATTGATCAGTTCTGGATGTCTCTACGCTCCTCATTTCCTAATGCTGAATTTAAAGTTCATCACCGTGTAGGCCGCAATGACGAGATGATGTCACCACGTGCGGCTATTCGCTGGTCGTTACAAGGTAAACATGAAGGTTACGGCATGTTTGGAAAACCAACTGGAAAAGAGGTTTACATCATGGGTATCAGCCACGCAGAGTTCGGCCCATGGGGGCTACGTAGAGAGTTCACCCTACTAGATGAAAGCGCTATCTGGAAACAGATTTTGTTGCAACTTGGTTAAACTAGTAAGGAAGCAGCATGTCTCTCAACTTAATAGAAAATTTTTATAAACGTTACTTTTGTGCTAACTCAGAACTACGCACTAGAATCGCGCATGAAATGCTAAATACTGATGTGAAGTGGTGTGTCGCCCACCCGATTAATGATGTCGCTGGTATACCTGCGACAGAACAAACATTCCTCGAACCACTTGTGGATTCTATGCCTGACATAGAGCGTCGTCCATCAATCATTATACATGGCGAATATCAAGGCCGTTCTTGGATTAACTCAACCGGTTACTTTGTTGGTACGTTTTCAAAGCCACTGTTTGGCATCCCTTCGACAGGGAAAACGCTTTATTTACGTTACACTGAAATGGTGTGCGTAGAAGATAATCAAATCACCGAATCCTATATGATTCCGGATTTTATCGACGTAATGAACCAAGTAGGTGTCAACCCGTTAAGAAAAAGCCTTGGCCATGATGGATTAGTTCCAACGCCAGCGACTCAAGACGGATTACTTCTCGCACAAACTTCAGAGGAAGAAAGCAATAAAAGCCAACAGCTGGTACTGGATATGCTGGATTGTTTGGGCAGCTTTGATGGAAAAAACCTTTGTTCGATGGATTTGGAAAATTACTGGCATCCGGACTTCATGTGGTATGGTCCCGCAGGAATTGGCACCACGCGAGGTATCCAAGGATTTCGTGACCACCATCAAGGACCATTTGTCTTTGCTTTCCCAGACAGAATTGTAGACAGTAAGCTAAATATTTTAGCTAAAAATGACTACGTATCCACTGGTGGTTGGCCACATATGCATGGAACACACTCAGGAAACAGTGGTTGGTTAGGGCTTGCACCTACAGGTAAGCAGATTGAACTTCGCGTAATCGATATCTGGCGACGCGAAGGAGAATTACTCAAAGAGAATTGGGTAGCAATCGATATCGCGCATATTTTACTACAGCTCGATTACGATTTATTTGGTCAGATTAAGGAACAATTAAAAGGACTTAACTATGTATGAGTTTGGAGCATTAAACTGGACAATTTTAGGGACTTATATTGTCCTAACTCTTGTCATGGGCGCGTTAATCGGTAGACGAGTCACCTCTGCTAATCAATTTGCCCTAGGCGATAAAAGCATCCCTTGGTGGGCAATCGGCATTTCCGTTGTGTGTACCTATGTCAGCGCGATGTCTTTCTTAGGTGGACCGGCTTGGTCGTACAAAGAAGGTCTTTCCGTTATTGCAATACACCTAAACTATCCGCTGGTTATCTTCTTTATCGTCGCAGTGTTTATGCCATTTTTCTATAACAATGGCTTAACCTCGATTTACGAGTACCAGGAGCGACGGTTCGGCAAAGCTTCTCGTATTACTCTATCGTTTATCTTCTTGATTAAACAGGCTGTAAGTTCGGCTGCGGTATTGTATGCCACAGCGCTAATATTAGAGTTCATTACTGGTATAGATGTAATGTATTGCATCATGATTGTCACCGCAATCGCTCTAATTTATACCGTAATGGGCGGGATTGCGGCCGTTATCTGGACTGATGTTATTCAAGCCGTGATCTTATTCGTTGGGGCGTTCATTATCATTGAAGCAGTATGGAACGGCATGCCCCAACCAATGACAGAAGTAATGGCTGAACTCAAATCAAAAGGCATGACCGATGCACTTCAAACAAGCTTTGATTTAAGCCAAGTAACGACAGTTTGGGCTGGTGTTATTGCGATGACGATGTTCCATACTACTGTGTATGGCGGCAACCAAATGATGGTGCAACGCTGTATGGCAGCGAAAAGCATGGGAGACGCGAAGAAATCCATGTTAATGATGGGTTATGTCGCATTCTTTATCTACTTTGTATTTATTCTACTCGGTGTGCTGTTTAACGCTTATTACGATGGTAAAGAATTTGAAAACGGCAATACCATCATTTTGCACTACGCCAGTGAATATGGTATGCCAGGGCTAATGGGGATTATTGCAGCAGCTATTCTCGCTGCGAGTATGTCGAGCCTTGACTCTGCATTTAATTCAATGGCAACCGTTTCAGTCGCAGATTTTTATAAACGCTTCTTTAAGCCGAATGAGTCCGAAGAACATTACCTGAAAGCATCGCGCTTCTTCACAGTTATGTGGGCAATCTTAATCATCATTCCGGCATTCATGTTTGCTACCAGCACTGGTTCAGTTTTAGAGGTGCTAAGCAAAGCGAGTTCTTACTTTGTTGGTGCAAGCTTTTGTATGTTTGTTCTTGGCTTCTACTCTAAACATATTACTGAAAAAGGACTTCTGATTGGTGTTGCTGCTAGCTTCCTGGCAATTTGGTATGTTGCTGTTGCCACTGACGTTTCATGGCCTTGGTACTGCGTGATCGGGGTTATCGTAAACGCAGCAGTCGCGTATGTTGCAAGCCTAGTATTAACGGGTAAACAAAGCAAAATGCACCTATACACAATCAAAGGGCAACAAGCTGAATATGCTCGTCTCAACAAACCAATTAAAGAAGATGGTTGGTATGTGGTACCGGGTAAAATTGACGCGCCTTGCTACGGATTACTGGTCATGTTTGTTTTCTCACTGGTTCTGCTTTGGGGAATCAATGAATTTATCGACAACGCTCCGGTGCTGATTAACTTTATCCGAGTTTGTTCTGTGATCGTTGCTGTTAGTGTTGTTGGGTATGCAATCTATTCTTTCAAGCGACCAAACACGTCAAAAAAGACTGAGCAAATAAATTAAGTACTCTCTATAAAATGCGAACCAGAAAAGCTGAGACTACTCAGTCTTTTCTGGTTTAATAGTTAGTATCCAGCTAGTTAGATATAAACCGCGATATACGTACTAAATGAGAGTTTTTTTCAAATCAGTCTACCTACAGTAATTAGTACACTAAGGCTGCTGCTAACTCATTTAAGATAGTTTGATCAGAACCCTAGTCAGTTCTACTTCGAAAAAGCAGCGTAAGACAGTGAAGACACGACAGAATCGCTTGGCGATCACACAAGCGAAAGTGCCTCTGTAACTCGTTTTTGGACATATATGCACGCCCCTGTGATTGCAAGAACTGATTAGGTTCGGCTCGCTGACATATATCCGACGTCTCAATGAGCTTTTACTGCTCGCGCCATAATGCTCATTGCTCCCTCGTAATTAAGTGCTAACACCTTAATTCTGGCTCATCGAAGCCGTTAATGGGGGCGTCCATCACATCATTTCCGAGTTACGACCTTTCGAACATTCTAATTTTTCGGATTACATTTAGTATTGAAACCATGTGGCCAGCCTACATGTAGTTGGCCAAATTCACTCATCCAATACAGATTATATTCCATTATCAAAGTGTCCGGTTTGATTAAAGCAGATCATGTCTACTAGGGGTGAACTAGCTAGTCAGCAGTTCGGAGGAATAGCAGTAACCCACTAAGAGATAAACCCATTCCAGTTAGCACCGTTACAGATATGCTTTCATCAAATAGCAACCACGACTCAATAGCCGTAAACACAGGAACCAGATAGAAATATGTCGCAACTTTTGTTGACTCTCCGTTTTCTATCATAAACATCAAAAGAAGGATCGCGCTGACGGAGACGACAAATACTAACCAGCCAAGTCCCAGTATAAAGCTCATGCTCCAATTGGCTTGCTGTTTCTCAAACACAAGGGGCAGAATCCCCCATAATCAGTGTTAGCGAGACGTATTGAAAGAACACCTGAGTCAGAATATGGCCGTCCCCTTTAAAGCGTTTTTGATAGATGCTACCCATAGTCATGCCTAGCAGACCAACAACTGAAGCGAGAATGGCCGTGATCTGAATGAAAGATCCGTACTCCCTATCTGGGCTGAGTACAAGAAATACACCTATAAAGCCGACTGCCATACTAATCCACTGCATTGTGCTAAATCTCTTTCTGTATAGTGAAGTCAGAATTACAGCAGTAAGAATTGGTTGCATTCCAGTTATCAGCGAAACAAATGCCGCAGGCATACCAAGAGTGATTGCCTTGAAGTAACCGCCAAGGAAAATTGTCTGAATCAACAGCCCGGTTGTTAATTGTTTTATAGCAGTTGTTATTGTTGGCCATTTAGCTTTGGCTAAAAAAGCTAAAGTTGCGAAAGCTACGCAAGACAGCATTCCACGCAGAAACAGCAGATAGAAAGGTTCGCTATAGGCAACCGTATATTTCGCACCGATAAAACCTGTACTCCATAGAAACACAAAAATCCATGGGACCAGGGCTAGTGCCGTCTTTCTGTTGTTGGTTAATTGATTTGTGATTGGTGCTTTCATGTTCGCGGGGGACCGAGTTAGTTCAGAAAAAATCATCGGTACAGTCTTAGGAGGGTGTCTAATATTATTGTGTATTATGGTAGCCACACGACATTAATCAATTAGTATACCTTTGGTACCTTTAAACGCCTCTCCCCTCATATACCCACTTCAATCTAAAAAATAAAAGTCACATAAAACATTGGCTTAATACCATTTCTCTCGACTTTTATGGTGGTTACTAAAAGTTAACTAATTGCACTAGAAATGCAGGTAACCATAATAAACCGCAAGACAGCGAAATCATTATTCGCTCTGTAAACATCCAAATATTGAAGGGTTAATATTATGAGTAAAGTTCTAATCATTAACGCACACGAACCATCTCCATTTTCTGAAGGCAAACTCAATGCGGCTTTAGTTGAGAAAGCTCGCACCCAGTTAGAATCAAAGGATCACGAAGTTCGCGTAGTGACAATGCAAGATGACATCGTAGTTGACGAGCAACTGGCGAATTTTGAATGGGCAGATCGAGTGATCCTACAGTCACCTGTCAACTGGATGACCATCCCATGGTCTTTCAAGAAATACATGGATGAAGTATTCACTGCGGGGATGGGTGGTGCGCTATGTGCCTTCGATGGCAGAACGCCAGAAGAACCAAAGAAAAATTATGGAACAGGCGGCGCTCGTACCAATACTAAATACATGCTTTCTTTCACATTCAATGCGCCAGAAGAGTCATTTAATGATGATCGCGAATACCTATTCCAAGGGCGCAGTGTGGATGACTTGATGTTCCACGTGCACGCAAACTTCCGCTTCTTTGGCATGTCTGCACTGCCAACCTTTGCTTGCTACGACGTTATGAAAAACGCAGACATTGAGAACGACTTTGCTCGCTTTGAAGCGCACCTAGACGCACATTTCTAAGGAGGTAGTCATGAGCACTCAATTTACTTACTACGATGCAGAAACGGCCCCAGAAGAGTCTAAAGAACTTGTAGCTCAGTCAATAAAAGGCTTCGGTATGCTGCCAAACCTGCACGCCGTTCTCGCTGAAGCGCCGGCAACCTACGAAGCATACAATACTGCCTTCGACCTGTTTATGAAAAACACAACGTTCAGTCCATTGGAGCAGCAAGTGGTCTTTATGACCGCAAACTTTGAAAATAACTGTCACTACTGTGTTCCTGGTCATACATGGATGATGAATGCAGGCAAAATGCCAGATGAGGTGATTGAAGCATTACGTGAAGGTACCGCCATCCCTGATGCGAAGCTGCAAGTACTGCATGATTTTACCAAAGCACTGCTTGATAACCGTGGCCATATCGGTGATGAAAAACTGCAAGTATTCCTCGACGCCGGTTTTACCAAACGTCAGGCGCTGGAAGTGCTGACGGGGTTGTCTGCTAAACTTATCTCAAACTTCACTAATGCACTGGCAAATACTGAAACCGATGCGCCATTCCAGAAGTTTGCGTGGACGCATCCTAGCGAGCGTTAAACTCAGTCAAGAACAAGCAAACACAACTTAAAGCACTGTTTGCCGAGTGAGCACAGTGCTTTGAGTAGAGAACCCATATGAATAATACAATTAAGCTCGACATTATCAGTGATGTTGTCTGCCCGTGGTGCATCATCGGATACAACCATTTAACAGAGGCGATCAAACAACTCGACATTGAAGATCGCATAGAGATCGAGTGGCAGCCTTTTGAATTGAACCCGGATATGCCTGCTGAAGGTGAAAACCTTCGAGATCACGTTGCTCGTAAATATGGCAGTACCGCAGAGGAAAGTAAAAACGCGCGCATTCGTATCGCCAGCATTGGCACTGAACATGGCTTCAAGTTTAACTACTTTGATGACATGAAGATGGTGAATACGTTTGACGCACACCTTTTGCTCGATTACGCCAAGAGCTTGGGCAAGCAGACTGAGCTAAAGATACGTTTATTTACCGCATTTTTCAGTGAACAGAAAGACGTCTCTGACCGTGAGATTCTAAAGCAAGAGCTCATCTCTGTAGGCCTAGACCCTGAAGAAGGAATGCGCTGGCTAGATGATGTGCAGCGACGTAATTCAATCCGCAGTACTGAGAAACAATGGCAAAATATGGGCATATCGAGTGTGCCAACGGTGATTTTCAACAGAGAACATGCTGTTTCTGGTGCACATCCAGTGGAAGGTTACAAACAGATCTTAACTGAGTTAATGGCTCAGACTAATCAAAGCTAGGTTACTAAAAGTATACTGGTTGAAACTGGTCTCTTAGTATCTTATCGTTTTTCTAGTTAGTGATGACTTCAATCCCAGGAGCCGAGATGACATACTCACAAAAACTCAAAGCGGGTGACGCTTTTCCTACGTTAGAGGCAACAAAGCTGGATGGAACCAAAGTCAAGCTAGGCCAGCCTCAAGGTGATGCAACATGGCAAGCAGTGTTTGTCTATCGTGGTAAACATTGCCCACTTTGCACCAAATATCTGAATGAAATTGAGACCTATAAGCAAGCCTTTAGTGAGGCGGGCGTTGATATTCTGGCTATTTCTGGTGACTCGAAGCAACAATTGGAGCAACACCTTGAAAAGCTCGATATCAGTTTTCCGATCGCCTATGGTCTTACTGAGCAGCAAATGAAGACTCTGGGGCTTTATATATCACTACCACGCTCTGAAGCGGAAACCGACCATAACTTTGCAGAGCCGGGGTTGTTTGTCGTCAATGAACACGGCAACCTACACGTGGTTGACTTATCCAATAACCCATTTGTCAGACCAGAGCTCGGTGCACTGACCCGAGGTTTGACATGGATTCGTAACCCAGAGAATCACTACCCTATCCGTGGCACGCTAGACTATTGAACCTCCAGTTCGAAAGACAACAAGGCAACCATATTGGTTGCCTTTCTGCGCAAAGGGGAGTTAGATAAATGTGGCTCTCGCTATTTTAGCTGCACATTGTTGCTTTCAGACCATTTTCTCAACTCATCGAGAATCGTTAACGCACTGCGCCCAAACTCGGTGAGTTCGTAACTGACTGCAAGTGGTTTTTCATTGAGCACACGACGTATTACCATGTTTTCACTTTCTAGTTCTTTTAGACGCTGGTCGACCATCTTCTTGCTTGCACCGCCCAACATTCTTGAAAGGTCATTGAATCTCACTGGACCATCTTTCAGATGGTAGATAATCGAACCCTTCCATTTTGAACCCAAAATCCTCATACCTTTTTCGATCGCACAAGGCTCGGTACAGGCATCAACAACGCTCTTACGCCCTTTTGGGTCAACTTCAACTTTTGCTTTCATACAGCCTCTTCAATTAGGAAACTAGGTCGCTTCGGTTTCACTTAGTGTCATTGAACCACAGCTATTTGATTTACTTTCTACGTCATAGTTGCACTACATATCAGTTGGATTGAATTTACCACAGGCGGTTACTGTACGTGGTCACTGCACGAGCTGAACCTACCGCTTTATCCATCAGATAAGATTACGCTTACTTTCTGAGAAAGGCGATGACTCGCAGTCATTGCTGATAAGCAAGTTACTCATAGTTAATTACACAGCAAAAATAGATTGTATACACAAGTGACCTCTGCGCCATTAATACTTTACGGTATATATTAGTTACCTGAAGGTCGATTGCAATTAGTATACTTTTAGTAACCTAGTTCAAAATGAACTGAATCAACTAACGTGAAAGTCTCCATAAATAGGCTGTACTATTAGTTTTTCTTCAGCCAATTCGACTAACTTTTCTAGTCACAATTCATGGCTATAACTCATTTGGGGGCACTTTTGACTTACCAAGTGCCAACTGTGAACAGATCGGCCTGACACGTCCTTTGGTGGATTTTTAACCAAAATCTCAAATTGTGGTAAGTTGTGGTAAATCGTTTACCACAACTTACCAAAAGCAATTTTGGGGTAGGCTCGTGTCAACCGATACTGTGCTGGCATGTGATCACCAAGCGATACTGTGCTGACAAATGTCGGCTGTAGCGTCAGTTAGCTTGAACCTGGACAGTAGTGATTTACAGGTGTTACAGGCTTACCATCCTTGATATACACTTAAAGAAATGTCGACAATTCGCGTCATTCCGGGGCTGATAGAAAATCGAACTTCTGACTGAGCTTATAACAACTAGGGTTTTAATGATGAACAACATACCAAAACTAGAAGCATTCAGACTGGAAGGCATACCATATCCAGTTGTTGATCCTAGTACGCTGCCTGTAGAATTATTGGATGCACTAAATAAATACATGGTTGGTAAAACTGTTTGCCACTCCATCTATATCTATCTTGAGGATTGGTTGTGCTGTAGAACGTGAGGATATTGAGGTCTAATATTAAGTGTTCTTAATCAAGAGCACATGAGTAATGCCATCAGTTTGAGTAATACCTAGTTGAATCGAAGATAAGACTAACTAGTATCTACTGACTCGGTGGCTATTCAGTGGTTATTCAACTAACCTACTAAAATATGATAAAAATATCTCATAATCCTATTTTTGAACTATATTCAAATTGAATAATTTAATTGGTTCAATTGATGCTTTTACAACGTCCAAAACCTTATTCAGACGAAAGCCTTGAAAGCTTTTTTATTCGTGTAGCCAACAGAAATGGTTATAGTGATGTTTATCGTTTTTTGGTAGCAGTTAAACGTTACCTTTTAGATATAGATCCAACGAAGTTCCAGACATTTCCCACAGATATCTTTCGTATCAACCCTTACTCATCCAACAAACATTCAAGCTCGCGAATACACGCATTACATCAACTCAGTCAGCTAACATTTAACGAACCAGCAAATCTATTGGGTATCGCGTTAAATAGAAGCCAAATGAAGTTTTCTCCGTCAACTACCGCTCTAATACGTGGTGCTGAGGTAATTCCACGTTCGCTTTTACGCAAAGACTCAGTGCCATGTTGCCCTACTTGTCTGCAAAAAAAGGGGTATGCAAGTTACCGATGGCACTTTTCCGGATATGAGTATTGTCACGAACATAGTATTAAGCTGTCTAGTCACTGCGCCTGTGGGGCATCCTATGATTATCGTTATGCGGGCTTATCCGGAGTCTGCCCTGAATGTGGTGAAATCGTATCTTCACCTCAAGAAAGTAATGGTTCAAAAATGCTCACAGTAGCTTCTTGGTTATCTGGCGCTGATGTTAAACCATTACCAATTGTCCCTCTTAGTTTCAGATGGGGGTTTATTCATTGGTGGTCAAAAGTATCCGACTCATCTCAAACTAGTAATTTTGGTGAGTTCACAGATTTTTGGGAACAGTGGCCTGGCTCCTTTCATGAATTGATTGAAAGAGATATAGAATTCAATTTCGAATACGCCGTTCTTAGCCAAGCGGAGCTAAGAGTGAAAGATATTCTTGGCAGAATGCTGTTCAGCTCAATTCAGCTTCCTGACCGAAATTTTCGTTCGAATATTATATTGAAAGAGCTCTTCCAGTATTTAGAAATGAATTTGTGGAACGACAACGGCAAGCTCGCCAATCTGCGACTAAATACACTTGAAGCATGTATAGTACTGAACTGTTCCCGGGAGCAAATTACTTCCATGGTCGAACAACGTATACTCATCCCAAATTTTCGTCTTGGAAATCGAGATGTGTTAGCCGTTACTGATTACGCCTTTTACTTAGGTGATATTTATTGTCTTTGGCTTTCAGAGTTTCAAACTGATGAGTTCAATCGTTCTTTCTATGTGTCGAGGTGGTGAATGACGAAACTGGCAGAAATAATAGAAAATGATACAGACGACCTCAATAGGGATTTACGGAGAGCATTCCGACCACTTTCTCGCCCCATAGACATAACAAATACTCCTCTCGAAGCCATAACCATACTAGTAAACCTAACAGATAAGGTCCTTAAACAAAAAGACCTACTTGATAGAAAAACATGTAAAGAAAAGCTTAGAGACGAGAAATGGTGGGCAAGCTGTTTAAGTACTGTTAAATATCGCCAAAGTCATAATCCCAAGTTCCCTGACATTAGAGCAAGTGGGATTATTCGAGCTTTACCTATAGGGCACCTGCCACCTTTCTTGCTATCTTCGAGCAAGCTGCCCACCGATAACTGGGCTTATGCCAATGACTCTAGCCAAGTGAATAAATCCTGTTTTTTAACGAGCGAATTTATATGGGATGGCCATATTCATTGCTTAGGGCAATTACTTGCTGATATTGAACATCCTCTTTGGAATATCCTAAGAAAGCTCGGATGTTACGTTAAAACAGCCAAATACATATCAAAAGAGCTAGCACTTGTTCCTCCGTTGGAAATTAATACTTCGCTAGCTAGAAATTATCTGGCACAGATTTCTCTTCCGGATAACAACAACTCATATATTTCATTATCACCAGTAGCTTCTCAATCGATGCAAAATGATTGTTATGAAGTACTTAGAGAACACTATCGATTTTCTGCTATTACCCGGTTCAGCCGAGCGACAAACATGGGATCTCTTGCAATGAGCTGCGGAGGTAATTTTAGAATGATTCAATTTTTACCTCCGATAGCAAAGTACAAACACCATCATTTAACAGATAGCCAGCAATGGCTAACGAAATCATCGTTGAAAGCGATGCGAGAATACATCGAATCATCTCAGTGGGTAATGTCACCAACTAAACTTGCGACAAGAAAAAAATTAGTTATAGAAGACGTAAAGACGATGATTTCCAAATGGTTAAGTAGCATTACTGCCGGCCAAGAAAGCTTAAATAAAAGGAAATTAACAGAGCGTTTCAATGCAGATTTAGCCAAAACCAAATCTGCCAGTAGTTACGCATATGATCCCAACTTAACTCAGCTAGTCTACACTACCATCGGCTCAATCATTCAGTCGCCATATCCTCAACAACATTCAGAGCTAGAAAACTCAAGCGAAAACTATTTGCTATTAACAAACCTACGAATCTCAGGCGCATCTGCCATGAATTCACCGATGAGCATTGGACTCCCCTCAATGATGGCATTTTATGGGTTCGTGCATGCTTTTGAGAGAAACCTACAAACAGTTATTCCCAACTTTAAAATAGATAGCTTTTCCGTATGCATTCATAGCATACACGTAGAAAACCGAGGATTAACAAGAGAGTGGACTCTCAATACCAAAAATGACATCACAGCGCCTGCGACGCGAGATGACTGGCAATGCGATTTTACCCTCAGCTTGATTCTTCAATGCAACAATTATTCTCAAATAACACCACGAGAGTTCATGTGCTTACTACCAAGAAGAATAGCGAGAGGAAACGTAACAGTTGCTATTTCCGATATCGAACGTTTGGGAAGAAGCATGAGCTTAGATGATGCCATAAAGACGATCCCCTTTGAAACTGGTAGATGGCTTAGCCTGAATAACGAAACAACCTTACATAGTGTTCAAGATATCATTACTGAATTAAAAGAAAACAAAATGCAAACCGTCAACTGCATTGGTTACCACCTGTTAGAACTTCCAAGTGAAAAACGTTACTCACTTCGCAGCTACAAACACGCTTTCGCCGAAACCATACTTGGTGTCATAAAATTATTCGCAATCAGTGAAAATACAAATCCCGACCAATACTTTTGGCAATATCACTATTCGACGCAAGGCTCAATTTTACTACCGAGGAGTGTATACAATGAGACTACCGACTCAGCTATCCTATGAACGCTCTATCGAACCTACCCATGTTACGTTCCATGTGATCTGGCCTGAAGGTAGAAAAAAGCCACTGACATATTCGGCAAATAAACAGTTGGGTATGAAAGAAGGCTTCACGTCAGCTTACAAAGATAATGGTGAAATAGATGAAAAGGTCACTGAATATTCATTAGCGCTAGGAAATATCCATGAATTAGACTATTGCTGTGTGCCTCACGGAGCCGAGAGTATCGAATGCGAATTTTCTGTTTCATTTGTTTCAAGTCATCAAAAACCTTTTATATGCTCCGATCCTAAAGTCAAAAGCACCCTTATTAAACTTGTGAAGCTATATGAACAAAAGATTGGTTGGGAAGAGCTAGCAACTCGATATTTTATGAACATTTGTAACGGTAGATGGCTCTGGAAAAATAAAAAACTTCCTTACTCTTTTTCTATTAGCGTGAAACCATGGCCTTGGGATAACGAAGAAGCTATTATCACTTTCGACGACATTCGAAAAAACTATGGTGACGCTAACAACTTCAAGGCGCATCAACATTGGGGAGCACTAATCAAGTTAATTACTGACGCTTTTTCACAACCAAACGGTCTATGTAAGTTTGAAGTCAGTGCTACACTTCGCTATGCCAAAAGTGACCCTTTATTTCCAAGCCTAGCTTTCAAAAATTCGGTCAAAGGAGAAAAAAGTCGCATTTATCAAACAACTGAAGTGGACGGAGTACGAAGTCCTATATTAGGCAGTTATAAAACTGGAGCAGCAATTGCCACTATTGACGACTGGTATCCTAATGCTGAAGAGCCATTACGTATAAGTCACTATGGTGTACATAAGCAAGATGTATACTCCTATCGATTTCCAAACACAGGAAAAGACATATTTACACTTTTGGAAAGAGCAGATGAGTATGTAGACCAACTTGAAGCTGCAGATGAACTTTCTCAAGAAACGATTAATGATCTGCATTTTATCATTGCAAACCTAATTAAAGGCTCGCCACTTCAACGAAAAGGAAGCTAAGCCATGGATTGGTACTATCGGACAATCACATTCTTACCTGAATATAGAAACAATGAAGTAATAGCGGCTAAATGTCTAAAGGAATTACATCGTTTTAATTACAAGTACCATACGAGATCCATTGGCGTTTCGTTTCCACTTTGGGCAGAAGAAACCGTGGGACATAAAATCACTTTTATTAGTACCAACAAAATGGAACTGGATTTTTTGTTGTCACGACGGTATTTCACACAAATGACAAAACTTGGGTACTTTAGCATCTCCACAGCGCAAATCGTCCCAGACAATTGTTCTTATGCTCTGTTTAGGCGTAAGCAATCTATAGACAAAGCAACATCAGCAGGCCAAGCAAGAGAAATAAAACGACTTGAACGAAGAGCATTAGAGCGTGGCGAAATATTTGACCCAGCGTATTATTCCAAAAGCACGACTCATGCATTCCATAGTTACCACTCACTTAAAGAAGATAGTAGCGGTGGTAATGGGTTCCGACTAAATATACAAATGGAACAGTTAGAAGATACTTTAAGCACAGGAAGGTTTAGCAGTTATGGGCTAGGCAATACAGATAATTCATTACAGGTTGTACCTTTGATTTAACCTTACTTCTAAACCCTCTTCATAACCTATTGATTTTAAAGCCTATAATGTATCATAAAGTTTAAAAGGGTAAATTAGTAGAATAAACATTAACTACCTGATATTTATGGACTATTATTAAATTGGTAATAGTGAACTGCCGCATAGGTAGCTGATAATCGCTCAAAAATCTCGTACCCAAACATGTCCCCGTGAACTGCCGCATAGGTAGAGAGGATCAGTTTAAAAAATCAATACTATTACCATCTCCAAACAGCTAAACTCTTAGCTGTTTGCTTTGGCATTGAATGAGGACTATAATCCTCATTACTACTGAAAAGTAGCTGATAACAAATTTACATCTCCAGGCTCTGCCAAAAAGCGCATACTGCCGAACAGGTAGGTGGTTTGAGCCAACTGACTTGGGTAGCTTCTACCCAATAATTATTATGGTAGAAGCTCTCTAATGTCACACCGAAGAACTTCCGCTAACTGGTAGGCTTTTTCTAGTGTGATGTTCACTTCCCCACGCTCTATTCGCCCCACATAACTACGGTCAATATCGGCGGTTAACGCTAACTTATCCTGAGAAATACCTTTGTCTTTTCGCATAGAGCGAACATTGTGACCAAATTTTTTCGCTAAGTCTTTCATTTCAATCGTACATTAAAAAGAAAGACTATCTATTCTTGATGCATGCATTTCCACGGACTATAATCCGCATTTTATTTTCCATGTTCAACCCCATCACTGAGAGTTCATCCGTGTCACAAGGCTTTACCATTCACCCCTATATCATTGATTCATTGAAAAAAGAAAACAAAAATGAATTTGGAATTTCTGAAATCCGAGATCTGTTGTTCGCCACCACAATGCAAGAAAAGAGTAAAGACCATGTACGTCTGTTTGTATCTAAACAGCTCAATAAGATGGTAAAACAAGGAATATTAACGACTTCAGGAAATAACCGTAATAAACGGTTTCATAAAACCGAGTTATTTGAACAGCTTAATACTCCAAGTTGCAAAGGATCAGCACACGACAAAACAGGCACTGAATGTGTGAAAAAACCGAACTCTTATTTACAAGAGTTGGACAAAGCAAGAAGTAGGCTTAATGCGGAACTTGTAATGTTAATCGCTGAAATGGACGAGTACCGATCGATTATGACGCAGTTCCCTCAGACTAAAGAAAAAGTAAGTAAACTGCATGAAGAATCAACACAACATTCCGCCACTTTAACTGGACAGATCACAGCCATCTCGAAAACAATAGAAGTACTCCAGTCGGAGGCAGTCTGATGCTCAGAGAATGGCAACGAAGTTGTATCGAAGACATCCTACAAAGATACACATCAGGCAACAAACATTTTCTTACCCAGGCCACCCCCGGTGCTGGTAAAACGATAATGGCGGCCTATTTAAGCAAACAACTATTAGATTCCAATATGATTGATCTGATCGTTTGCTTTTCTCCCTCAGTAAATGTGGCTAATGGATTTACAAGTACTTTCTCTCGTGTATTGCAGTGCTCGTTCAATGGCTCTCTAGGTTCATTAGGAACATCACTAACCTACCAAGCTATCCAATA
>NZ_JAWLID010000002.1:0-389026 GCF_033042495.1 Vibrio sp. EA2
TTTTTATACTTAGAAGCTGTTTTCCCAACTCATCTCCCAAGTGCGGAGCGAATCATAGCAAACTCGCTCCGACTGTAAAGTATTTTTCTTGCGTTTATACGTCGAATGCTGTCTTTTTATGCAAAGATGCTAGAAAGTCAGCGTTTTGTTTGTCATTTATACAGAATAAATCCTCATTTCTTCCGGAATTTACACTACTTGACGTTGCGGCTCGTAACTATTGATAAACTGTATGAAGTTTAATGACCTAAGTTTATTCGCTAATTGACTAAGAATATGAATATGAAAGCCACTTTATCCTTATCTGTTTTAACGCTTTCTCTATTATTGGCATCGCAAACTACTTTAGCAGCGCAGCGCGGCCCAACTGCTGTTACGGTTGTGACAGAGCAAGTAGAAACGCATGAAATCAACCAGTCCTTATCTCTAATTGGTAAATTAGAGGCAGCAGAGTCTGTGGTTGTTGCTTCTGAAGTGTCGGGCAAAGTCGAGCAAATTGCCGTAAAAGCGAATCAGAATGTCCAGCAAGGGCAACTGTTGATTAAGTTAAATGATGACAAAGCAAGAGCAGCGCTTGTTGAGGCTCAGGCATACCTTAAAGATGAGCAACGTAAGCTCAAAGAGTTTCAGCGATTAGTCGCACGAAATGCAATTACGCCGACGGAAATTGATGCTCAGAAAGCCAGTGTTCAAATTGCAGATGCTCGCTTAGATGCTGCAAAAGCTAACCTTGCCGATCTTCATATTACTGCACCATTCTCCGGGACTGTTGGATTTATTGATTTCAGCCGAGGAAAAATGGTCAGTGCGGGTACTGAACTTTTAACCCTGGATGATCTTTCTGTTATGGAATTAGACCTGCAGGTACCAGAGCGATATTTGTCGATGCTTTCTGTTGGGATGGACGTCCAAGCCAAGACAAGCGCATGGGGTGATCAATCTTTTATCGGCAAAGTAACCGGTATTGATACTCGTATTAGCACAGAGACGCTGAATTTACGTGTGCGTATTCAGTTTGATAACCCGGAAAATCGCTTAAAGCCGGGGATGTTGATGAACGCATCTTTAGCGTTTCCTGCTATTGAAGCGCCGATTATACCCGTCCAAGCGTTAGAGTATTCTGGCACCAAGCGATACGTATATGTCATTGATGAAAATAACAAAGCCACACGTACAGAGGTGCTGCTTGGCGCTCGCGTGGACAACGAAGTTGTGATTGAGTCAGGAGTAAAAGTCGGTGACAAGATCGTTGTTCAAGGCATCGTAAATATGCGTGATGGCGTACAGGTTGAAGAAATTGTTGCGCCAAAAAAAGCGCCAAAAATAACGTCAACCGGTGTGAACAGTGAATCGGATAAGGAATAGAACTGATGTTACTTTCTGATATTGCTGTAAAACGTCCTGTTGCGTCACTGGTATTGAGTATGCTGCTTTGTGTGTTTGGCTTTGTGTCATTCAACAAGCTTTCCGTGCGCGAAATGCCAGATATTGAAAGCCCTGTCGTGTCGGTCTCTACTCGTTATGAGGGGGCTTCTGCCACCATCATTGAGAGCCAAATTACTTCCGTTCTCGAAGACCAACTTTCCGGTATCAGTGGCATTGACGAGATCAGTTCTACCACACGAAACAGCTCGTCACGAATCACGATTACCTTTGAACTTGGGTACGACCTCAACACCGGGGTCAGCGATGTGCGTGATGCCGTCGCTCGAGCTCAACGTTCATTGCCTGATGAATCTGACGACCCAATTGTTTATAAGAACAACGGCTCAGGTGAGGCATCTCTTTATATTAACCTCAGCTCTGCAGAGATGGACCGTACCCAACTGACGGACTACGCAGAACGTGTGTTAATGGATCGCTTCAGCTTGATTTCCGGGGTGAGTTCGATCGACCTTTCGGGTGGCCTTTACAAAGTCATGTATGTGAAGCTCAAGCCTGATCTTATGGCTGGCCGATCAGTGACGGCATCGGATATTACCACCGCACTGCGTGACGAAAACCTTGAGAGTCCTGGTGGTGAAGTCCGTAATGACTCTACCGTCATGTCGGTACGAACCGCACGAACCTATAAAACGCCCGAAGACTTCCAATACCTGGTGGTAAAGCGGGCGAACGATGGCACGCCCATTTACCTGAAAGATGTTGCCGATGTTTTTATTGGCGCGGAAAACGAAAACTCGACCTTTAAAAGCGATGGTGTGGTGAACGTCAGTTTAGGCGTGGTGCCGCAGTCGGATGCTAACCCGTTGGAAGTAGCTGAGCGGGTTCGCTCTGAAGTAGATAATATCCAAAAGTTCTTACCGGATGGCACACGCCTTGCGATTGATTATGATGCCACGGTGTTTATCGAGCGATCCATAGAAGAAGTTTACAGCACGCTATTTATTACTGGTGGTCTGGTTATTCTGGTGCTGTATATCTTTATTGGTCAGGCTCGAGCGACGTTAATACCAGCGGTGACGGTACCAGTCTCGTTGATTTCGTCTTTCATCGCCGCGTATTACTTCGGTTTCTCTATCAACTTGATTACGCTAATGGCACTGATTCTATCCATCGGTCTGGTGGTCGATGACGCCATTGTGGTCGTGGAGAATATCTTCCACCATATCGAGAGAGGTGAGTCTCCGTTACTCGCCGCCTATAAAGGAACGCGTGAAGTTGGCTTTGCGGTTATCGCAACCACATTTGTTCTGGTGATGGTGTTCCTGCCAATCTCCTTTATGGATGGCATGGTTGGTTTGCTGTTTACGGAATTTTCAGTATTGCTGGCAATGTCGGTAATTTTTTCTTCGCTGATAGCACTGACGTTGACGCCAGTATTAGGCAGTCAGATTTTAAAAGCCAACGTCAAACCAAATCGTTTCAACGAAACGGTCGATCGCCTGTTTGCGAAACTGGAGCGTGGTTATCGCGGCGCATTGAAAGGTGCATTGAAAGTTCGCTTAATCGCGCCTTTGGTGATCTTAGCTTGTATGGGCGGAAGCTATGTTTTGATGAATCAGGTTCCGGCGCAGTTGACACCACAAGAGGATCGAGGGGTGGTTTTTGCTTTTGTTCGTGGTGCGGATGCAACGTCTTACAACCGGATGGCTGCCAACATGGACACCGTCGAAGACCGCTTAATGCCGTTGTTGGGGCAAGGGTTCCTGAAGTCATTTAGTATCCAGACCCCGGCATTTGGTGGCCAGGCAGGCGACCAAACGGGCTTTGTGATTATGATTCTTGAAGACTGGAATGATCGAGAGATCACCGCTCAGCAGGCTTTAGGAGAAGTGCGTGGTGCACTTGCGGGTATTCCAGATGTGCGTGTGTTCCCGTTTATGCCAGGTTTCCGGGGCGGTTCCAGTGAGCCCGTTCAGTTTGTGTTGGGCGGCTCGGATTATGATGAGCTACTGGTCTGGGCTGAAGAACTGAAAAACAAAGCGGAAGAGTCACCAATGATGGAAGGCGCAGAGATTGACTACTCTGAGAAGACGCCAGAACTGTTAGTGACCGTCGATAGACAGCGTGCAGCGGAACTCGGTGTCAGTGTCAGAGATATCTCCGATACCCTTGAAATAATGCTGGGTGGTAAAAGTGAGACCACTTATGTTGATCGTGGTGAAGAATACGACGTCTACTTGCGCGGTGATGAGAATAGTTTCAACAACGCGGCGGATTTAAGTCAGATTTACCTGCGCACCAACAGTGGTGAATTAGTGACGCTGGATACGGTCACCAAAATAGAAGAAGTGGCGGCTTCTATTCGTCTTTCTCATTACAACAAACAGAAATCCATCACCATTACGGCGAACTTATCTGAAGGCTATACCTTAGGTGAGGCTCTCAATTATCTCGACCAAGAAGCGATTGATTCTCTGCCGGGTGATATCTCAATAAGCTATTCTGGCGAGTCAAAAGACTTTAAAGAGAATCAGTCCAGCGTTGCGGTTGTTTTTGCACTGGCCTTGCTGGTTGCTTATCTCGTACTGGCGGCTCAGTTTGAGAGTTTCGTCAACCCATTAGTGGTGATGTTTACCGTTCCAATGGGGGTATTTGGTGGTTTCTTGGGCTTAATCGTAATGAGCCAGGGCATGAACATTTACAGCCAGATTGGTATGGTCATGTTGATCGGCATGGTAACGAAAAACGGCATTTTGATCGTTGAATTCGCTAACCAGCTTCGTGACCGTGGGGTTGAGTTTGAAAAAGCCATCATTGATGCGGCGGCTCGCCGTTTGCGTCCAATCTTGATGACGGCATTTACCACTCTAGCTGGTGCTATCCCATTGATTTCGTCGACAGGGGCGGGTTATGAAAGCCGAGTCGCGGTTGGTACGGTAATTTTCTTTGGTATGGCCTTTGCGACCATGGTGACTTTATTTGTTATCCCGGCAATGTACCGCTTGATTGCAGCAAATACGCGCGCACCAGGTCACGTAGAAGCTAAACTCAACAAGGCATTGAGCCAGGATACAAAAGGGCGTATTGCTCACCCTTAATAATGCCAATTTGTCGACGGTAGAAAGCACCGATTGATTGGTTCATTCGGTGCTTTTTTGTTTTGTCTAAATCCGTTTTGCGTAAGACACAATGGCGTTTTAGGTGACTTGGCGTTACCCTGTGTGACGAATCATTTTTACAATAATAGTGCTTGTTGTTTACTCTCTGGCTAAGGATGTGACGTGTAGTTCGCATTCATGCCGCTGGCAGCAAGTGAAATAATCGAGAAGGAAAGTAAAGTGGCTGAATTTAAATACAAAAATCTTACCCAAGAAGAGCAGGACAAACTCGATGCAGCGACATTTCGTCGTCTATTAGCTCATCTGGACGAAAATAAAGACGTTCAAAACATAGACCTAATGATCCTAGCGGGCTTCTGCCGTAACTGCTTTAGTAAGTGGTACAACGCAGAGGCAGAAAAACTCGGTGTCGACTTAGACATCGATGACGCTCGTGAGCGTGTTTACGGTATGACTTACGATGAGTGGAAGCAAAACCACCAACCAGCAGCAACGCCAGAGCAGTTAGCCGCCTTTGAAGCGCGTCAGAAAAAGTAGTGCTTTAAACCGTATAAAAAACAGCCCGCATCGTGCGGGCTGTTTTGTTTTTCCTATCTCGTTGTTTAGCCTCTTTAGGCTACAATCGGCTCACAGCATGCAGGCTCAACACAGCCTTTCGCTTGGATGACCTCAAGCTGCGCAAGATAAGGCTGAATATCACCGATGTTTGTCTTAACCCATGCCATATTGAAGTAAGTATCCAGGTAGCGGTCACCAGAATCACACAGCAGAGTCACGATAGATCCCGTTTCACCACTAAGTTTCATCTCACAGGCGAGCTGAAGCACCGCATACAGGTTGGTTCCCGTAGAAGCGCCCACTTTTCTGCCTATTAGCTGAGAAACCCAATGAGCAGTCGCTACGCTTGCCGTATCTGGTATTTTGCGCATTTCATCGACCACGCCAGCGATAAAGCTAGGCTCTACCCGAGGGCGACCAATACCTTCAATTTTGCTTCCGCTCTCGCACTTCAAATTCGAATTTCCGGACTGGAAAGCGTCATAGAACACCGAATTTTCAGGGTCAGCAACGCACAATTTCGTCTCATATTTTTGGTATCGGATAAATCGACCTATGGTTGCCGATGTGCCACCCGTACCCGGACTCATTACCACCCAAGTTGGAATGGGATGGTCTTCTAACTTCATTTGGCTAAAGATGGAGTTTGCAATGTTATTGTTTCCACGCCAGTCAGTTGCACGTTCCGCATAGGTGAACTGATCCATATAATGCCCATTCAGCTCTTGGGCGAGACGTCGGGACTCGTCATAGATTTGATCCGAGCGTTCGACTAAATAGGCTTTACCACCATAAAACTCTATTTGTTCTATTTTTTTTCGGGCCGTACTTTTTGGCATAACAGCAATAAATGGCAGGCCAAGCAGGCGAGCGAAGTAGGCTTCAGATACAGCAGTGCTTCCTGAGGAGGCTTCAATCACGGTGGTTTCAGGGCCAATCCAGCCATTGCAAATCGCATACAAAAACAGAGAGCGCGCTAAACGGTGTTTTAATGATCCAGTAGGATGGGTGCTCTCATCTTTTAAATAGATATCGATCCCTTCCAGAGAAGGAAGGTCGAGTTTAAAAAGATGAGTATCTGCAGAGCGTTGAAAATCCGCTTCAATTTTACGTACTGCATTATTGATCCACTGGTGGTCAGTACACATAGCGTCTCTCCTTGAAAGTGATAAATTAGATTTTGTTTGAAAATAATTTACCTATAATTCGGGAGAAAAACTTTGCTATATTTGTTTTGTGATGGTTATTTTGTAGAAACAAATTCTCTTAAAATTAGATTTTATGGAAAATGATTTAGATAAAATTGACAAGAAGTTACTTTCTTTACTCCAGACAGACGGAACACTGTCGCTCAATGAGTTGGCAGAGCGGGTTAACCTCACCACAACGCCATGTTGGAAGCGTCTTAAGAAATTGGAGGACGGTGGATTCATTGAAAAGCGAGTTGCTCTGTTAAGTGCGGAAAAACTGGATCTATCGTTCATTGCGTTTGTGCAACTTAAGACCATTGATCACTCTGAAGAGTGGTATCACCATTTTGTCACTACAGTGAGTGATTTCCCCGAAGTCATGGAATTCTATCGAATGGCGGGTGAGTACGATTACATGATGAAAGTGCTGGTCAAAGACATGAAGTGCTTTGATAAGTTTTATAAGCGTCTGGTGAATAGTGTGAAAGGGCTTTCAAATGTGACCTCTACGTTTGCCATGGAGTCGATTAAATACACCACAGAGTTACCTATTGGTCGTATTTAATCAACGGCAATCAGTTGCTAAAAAGGAGCGCGTGCCGCTCCTTTGTCGTATTTAAAAGCCAATCTATTTCGTGTAACGCATCACGCCTTCTTGAACCGCTGTTGCGACCAGGTGACCTTGTTGGTTGTAGATTTCTCCGCGAACCAGCCCTCGAGTGTGGCTCGCGGTTGGGCTTTCTATAGCGTAAAGCAACCATTCATCCATCTTAAACGGACGATGGAACCAGATAGAATGATCGATGGTTGCCACCTGGAAATTTGGTGTCATTAAAGAAACACCATGTGGATGTAACGCAGTGACTAGGAAGCCCCAATCCGACGCGTACGCTAATAAATACTGGTGAATTAATTGGTTATCCGGCATTTCGCCATTAGCTCGAATCCAAAGGTATTGTTTAGGCTCTGCTTTGGTCGGTTTGAGTGGATTGATTACCGTGACCGGTCGCGTCTCAATCGGCTTTTCACCACAAAACGTTTTGCGCAGCCGTTCAGGCAGATATTCCGCAATATGGCTTGCCAGCTCGCTTTCGGAAGGAAAGTTTTCTGGCCCCGGAATATCAGGCATGGTTTTCTGGTGGTCGAATCCAGGTTGATCGCCGTGATAGGAAGCCGTCAGGTAGAAAATAGGGCGGCCATTTTGAATCGCTTTAACACGGCGGGTACTAAAGCTACGACCATCGCGCAGGTTTTCCACGTCGTAAATAATTGGTTTTTCAGAATCGCCCGGATAGAGAAAGTAGCTGTGAAATGAGTGTACAGTTCGAGTCTCTTCGACGGTATATCGGGCGGCAGACAGTGCCTGTCCAATCACCTGACCACCATACACTTGAGGTAAACCTAGGTTCTCGCTCTGTCCGCGGAACAAGCCTTCTTCTAGTTGTTCGAGTTGTAGCAGGCTGAGCAACTCTTTTAGTGGTTTACTCATTGTGTCTCCTCACCGAGTGTGTTGATATCAAGTTACCCCATTTCCCACAGGTCTGTGAAGGGGTCTAAACTACCAGAAGTATACTTTGTAACAATAATGAAACAAAATCAAATGCTTGGTATCTCTTAACTCCGTCAAACTATTGTTAAATCAAGTGACTTGTCAAAGACAGCATGCTGATTCGGCCGTATACTTATCTCGGCTTAATATTCATCCTGAGGAATATATGAAAAAAACACTATTACTTGTTACATCTTTATTTTTTGGTGCTGCTTTGGTGGGCTGCCAAACTTCTCAAACAACAGAAATGGATTCTGCTGAGGTGTCAATGAAGACAATTACAGGTACAGTGGCTTACCGCGAACGTATTGCTTTACCGCCAAATGCTGTGGTTACCGTATCACTAGAGGATGTGTCTCTGGCAGATGCGCCGTCAAAAGTACTTGCTAAGCAAACATTTGAAACAGAAGGCAAGCAGGTTCCTTTTGCTTTTGAACTTAACTACGACAGCAACGAAATTCAGGCGAAGCATACTTACAGCGTTCGTGCACGTATTGACGTCGACGGTAAGTTACGTTTCATCAGCGATACTCGCCACGCAGTGATTACTGATCCGGAGCAAACTCAACAAGTCGATATCAGACTTGTCGGCGTTCGCTAATTTCCGACCGTTAAAGTAAAAGTGCGAACAAAAGATGGCAGCTTTGTTTAAGGCTGCCATTTGTATTTTCTAAGCGATACTTTTCCAAGTTCAGACACTTCTATTCCTTCAGCCTCAAGCTTGGCTTTTTGCCTATTCAGGTCCCGACCTTTTAATGAAATCTTGCCCTGACTGTTGATTACTCTAAACCACGGGAGTTTGCTGCCTTCCGGTAAATTTCCCAGTGCTTTTCCAACATGCCTCGCGTAGCCCGGATAACCTGCCATTTTTGCGATCTCCCCGTAAGTTGACACTTTCCCTGGTGGAATTTGGTGAATTACAGCAAAGATTTGCGTTAAGAATTGGTCCATACTCAAAGTGTCCGTTGTGGATTACCAAGGAATGGTAATACAGGCGGCCAGTATTTCGCCATTAGTTATTGACGCGTGTAGCAACCCAGTTTTTAGCGTTTGAACGCCGTTACATTTTCGCAGCCCAGTACGATATTGGCGAACTCTGTGCGATACAAAATGATGTCTAGACCCCACTTAACGACGAACGAGTTCGTGCCTTGTTTGTCGTTGAGTTCCAAAGTTGGTGGGGAAGCCAGGAGGCGCTATGATTTTTTCTACAATCCAGTTTTTTATCACGATTCTACTCGCGGTAGTGTGTGCCAGAGCAATGAGTTTAAGTGGCGGAGAGCTACCTGTTCTTGCTCTTATGATCCCTGCATTATGGCTACTTCCCCAAGGCGGACTAGCCGGTTTAGTGCTGCTTGGCGCGATGATGGCGTTTGGAGCCACGCTCTCGATTCAACCGATCGCGTTATCTATCGGGATATTGATTCTATTCCCATTGTTAATGGTGGTGTTCTCTCATCGCAGTTCCCTTGGTGTGTTGCTTACTACCGGATTAATTGTTTTGACTTTACAGGTCGGCATTATGGTGACCCAGCAGGGGGGGAAATTGGATGGCTCAGCATCGGTAACGGTTGTACAGACGCTCGCTGTCATCGTTATGTGGTGGGCAATTACTCATTGGAAGGCTTCGAATAAGCACAGCTGGTGGCCATTGTTATTGTTGTTGCCTTTATGGGTGGCGGATTTGACCTACGCTGCGCTGGTGGCACTCTGTTTGACTGGTATGCTCGCCTCAATGGAGACGCTGACAAGGATCAGGCAATCCATTCACTGGAGTAAGCTGCTTTGCTGGACGTTACCAACAGTAGGTTTTGCAGCGCTGGTTGTAAGCCCTGCGACAGATGTGCCTAAACCTGTCTTTGTTGTGTGGATCTGCTTACTGGGTACGGCCTGGATGACGGATTACATCTTACGCAGTGGGGATGAGCAAGCGGAGCTATAGTTAGTTATCAGATCCTATATTGACCGAGTTTTGTTCAAACGATCGCTAATTGGTGAAATTAAAGGTTTTTGCCCTTGCATTATGAGGTCCGATACTGAATAATCGCCCCATCGTTTGAGGCAAGCACTCAACAAAAGAATTATGGGGCCCTGGTCCTCTCGCAACAATAGCTCGTGAACTCGGTCAGGTCCGGAAGGAAGCAGCCGCAGCGTGTGACTTGTGTGCCGGGATGTGGCTGGGGTCCCACCCATTGAAAAGCCTGCAGTGTTTAAATACATTGCAGGCTTTTTTCATATTTGTTGTTCATCATTATAAGGGCAAAGCTCGAACTGATTGTCCTTCTTCAATTTCTAACGCACTTAAAATCTCTTGCGTCAAATAAAGAGAACCCGTTGAAGTGTCATAATGTGCTTTGGCTGACGTTGCTCTGAAGTTCTCAAACGATGTATTGCTGATCAAAAAGTCTTTTGTTTCGGCAATATCTCCGACTTTCGCAGTGGCACGGAATGAATTGCGCACCGATTCTATATTTCTTAAATCACATTCTACAGTCGGTCCCGCATCGAAAATGTCTACGTAATCACGGCAGACAAACCCTTCTTTTTCCAACATTTTAAGTGCTGGGACGGTATTAGTATGGACTTTGCCTATAACAGCCTGAGCTTCAGGGCTAAGTAGATTTACGTAAATGGGTAACTTAGGCATTAGCTCTGTAATAAAGCTTTTGTCGCGTGTACCGATTAGGTAATCAGCTTGTGTAAAATCAATAGAAAAAAAGGAATCCTGTAGCCATTTCCAAAAAGGGGAGTGACCCTTTTCATCTGAGATTCCGCGCATTTCTGCAATAATGACTTTCGCAAACCGCTCCGGGTGTTCAGCCATAAGAAGAAAGCGGCATTTTGACATCAGTTTTCCATTTAACCCTGCCCGAAAAGAAGGACGTAAAAACAGCGTGCAGATTTCTGTACAGCCAGTGTAATTGTTCCCGAATGTCAGTAATTTCACGATGTTTTTCACGCCAAGCTTCGAGGAAGAATGAAGGATCGTGCTGATATGGTAGCTATATGCTGGCACCTCCCAACCTATTGATGCTTCTATAGCTGTGGTCCCGGCAACTTCTCCTGTTTCAGAATCGAAACCTACCATAAGGTAGTTTTCGTCAGTCGGTTCATTAACCTTCTGCTTTTCAAAGCTCTTAATCGAGCTCGCTATCTTTTCATTGAGTAGCGCTTCATCGACAGGGAGTGAGGTAAATCCATGACCAGATTCTTCAGCACACAATCTGAGCGTGCTGTAATCGGCTCTTTTAATTGGTCTGACAACAAGCATTCCTTGCCTCCTAATATTTTCTTTTTTATGGGTAACCTAAATAAGCCAGGTTATTCATCACGACTAAGGTTTAGCCATTTTCTCGATGAGTCCCATGATTCCATTCGATCTTTTGTCTCATCCCAGTTCGACTCTGCGATATAAGTGAACATAGCCTCAATAACGGCAAAGGCTGAAGCGTAACAGTCCCAGAATGTGTCTATTCCAACGGGTAAAGCGAGTACTTCTTTTGACCAGCTTGCTATCGGGGAAAACCAGGGATCTGTTATCAGAACTACATGGGCATTGCGTTCTGTACGTGCATGTTTTGCGAGTTCACATAAACGTTCCTGATACCTGCGAAAATCAACGATAACGAGAATATCTTTAGGCCGAATCCGCAAAAGGTATTCTGGCCACTCTTCTGGGTCTGAAGGGATGTGGTAAACCTTACTGCGGATTTGTCGGAGGTGTCTGAAAAAGTAAAGAGCGATTGGGTCACTCATTCGGTTACCTATGATAAACACACGTCTATCTGAGGCGGAAAGCAATTTACATACTCGGTTAAATTGTGCTTCAGAGAGCGAATTTTTTGTCTGCTCAACCAGTGTTTCCACGCGGTTTAAAAAGCCGTTTAAATAATCGCCTTCAACTGGCACGCTTGAATCTTTGAGTTCAATTGGTGAACGTTGACCTTCTTTCAGTTCGTTGATTAGCTGGCGTTGAAACTCCTGATAGCCAGAAAACCCGAGCTTGGTTACGAATCTTGAAATTGTGGGTGGTGAAGTCTGTAAATTTTGGGCGAACTCATTGATTGGCTGTAGTCCGGCGAATGGATAGTCAGCCAATATCGCAGAGCTAAGCCTTTGCTCTGTTGATGTGAGTTCCTTAGACATTTGTTCGATTCGTTGTTTTACGTTCATAACAATACGTGGTTTGTGTCGATTAAAACCATCAAGCCATTGTGAAATTATTTTGTCAATTTATTTTAATTCCACATTTATGAAAATAATTTATCAAAACGAACTCTAGGTTTGATACCAGCAGAGGCTTTTGCCTCTTCTGCCCATAGTAATACGCCGTAACAATATAGGTTTTATGTGGGTAAGTTTTCGCCAAAGGGAGCGGAAAATAAGGCCTGGACTGTAAGTAAACCGAGTCAATTGAGGGTTTCATTACACCTTTTAGCGTAATCAACTATTTTGTAATGCCATTGTTATAACCAATTGAAAATGTGACCTCTGATAGTATAGTCTGGAGCGCTTGCTAAATAAGTTGTATTATTATTCGAAGCTTTTGCATGGATATGTACGGAACTAAATTAAAATTTAGGTTAACAACCCCGGAATGAGGTTAATTATGGATTATTCGAATCTAAAAAAGATAAAGACATCTTACTTTAGTAAGTTGATGTTATCTCTGATGTTCTTGGCTTTTTCTTTTCAATCGCAACTTTCTCATGCGAGTGAGTTATCGCCTAAAACATTGACCTGGGCTGCCGGTGGTGTTGGTGGCGGTTGGTATGTTCAGGCGGGGGGGATTGCAAACCTGGTCAAAGAAAAAGAGCCTAATCTGACCATTAAAGTAGTACCGGGTGGTGGTGTTGTTAACCCAATGCGCGTATCAATGGGTAAAGATGACCTTGGTTGGGGTATTACTTTTATCGATAAAATGGCTCTTAATGGTTCTGAACCTTTGTTTAGACGTCCTAGCCCTGATGTGACCAGTTTAGGCGGAGTATTTGGTATGTACTACATTCATACCGTTGCAGCTGCGGATACAGGCATAACAACATTGCAAGAACTTGCAGATATGGTCAAAGCGGGCAAATCAATAAATGTTGCAGTACCAATGAAAGGAACATCTGATCTACCTATGATAGAACAGATTCTGGGCTTCTATGGTGTGTCTATTGATATGATCAAAGATGCGGGCGGTAAAGTCATTCATGCTGTGTACTCAGATATGGTTAGCTTATATAAAGACCGTCATGTTGATTATGTCTTTACCCATCTATCAATTCCAGGCGCTGCAGTAACTGAAATGGCAGTCAGCCGTGATACTCAGTTGTTACAAATTAGCGAAGAATGTATTGCATCCCTTCATGATTCTCTAGGTACGCTTTCTTCAGAAAGTGGTATGGCTGTTATTCCAGCGGGTACTTATGAAGGCCAATCTGGTGGTGTTTCTACTGTCGTTTCGTCTGGTGAACTATTGATTAATAAAAATATCTCTGATGATGTTGCTTATACGATCATTAAAATCATTTCTGACAATATTGATGCGTTGAAAAAAGAAAACCCAGCGAACAAATACTTTGTTCCAAAAGACGGTTGGAAAAACGTAGCAGTACCATTGCATCCAGGTGCAGTGAGATTCTACAAAGAAGCAGGTTACATGGAGTAATTTCGCAAGTCAGTTATACCTGAAACCTTGATGTCGCACGAATATGATGATGTGACATCAGGGTTGTTACGACGAACTGGATAATTGTTTGATATTCAGATTATTGAGTCGTCGAGTTGTTATATATACAGGGACCGTCCTCATGAGGAATTTATCGGGTTTTCAAAAAACCATTATTGGCTGGTGGTTATTTAGCGCAGCAGTTTTTCAGCTAATTACAGCTTTTACGGGAATTCTGGAACCGCGTTGGCAAAGGGGTATTCATATACTCTTTCTATTGCCGGTCGCGTTTTTGCTGTTTTCAGGAAGTAAAAATAAACAGCAGGACCAAATACCTTTTTATGACTGGGTCTTAGCGTTTCTTTCTCTACTACCATCTCTCTATGTCATCATAAATAATGATGCTCTAAATATGAGATATTCATTTATCGACCCATTGACGACGTTAGAAGTCTGTCTCGGGACGTTAAATATTATATTGATTTTGGAAGCGGTTCGAAGAGCTGTGGTCCCGGCAATGGCTATTCTGATCGCCGTTGCTATTGGTTACCTGTTTATCGCTCCATACTTGCCAGGCGTTTTTTACGCGAAACCTGTCTTGTTTAGTGAAATCATTGAAATGCAGTTTTTGCTGACCGATTCGGGAATTTACGGTTCTATTACTGGGGTGTCGGCAACCTTTGTTGCTTTGTTCGTGATCTTTGGCTCTTTTATGGAGCAAACAAAAACTGGCGAATTATTAACGGATATCGCATGCCGTCTATCAGGTAAAGGTCCGGGCGCACCGGCTAAAGTTGCTGTTATTTCTAGTGGCTTTTTTGGTTCCATTAGTGGCGTAGCGGCAGCAAACGTTTATGCGACAGGGACTTTTACTATCCCATTAATGAAAAAATTGGGTTATAGACCGCAGTTTGCGGGTGCTGTGGAAGCGGCTGCTTCTACCGGTGGGATGTTAATGCCACCGGTTATGGGGGCGGGCGCTTTTGTGATGTCAGAAATTACGGGCGTCTCTTATCTGAATATTGTTTTGGCTGCCTTAATTGGTGCGGTTCTTTTTTACGCCAGTCTTATCCTCAAAGTCCATTTTACTGCGTATAAAGAAGGGATGAGTGGCATCAACGAAGAAGATGTTGTGCCTTGGAGCCGAATTGCCAAAAAAGCGTATCTGTTTATTCCTCTTGTCGGGCTGGTTGGTTTCTTATTTGCTGGATATTCTCCGTATGTTTCAGCAAACGCCGCTATCGTATTGTCCTTCATCATCAGTTTCTTTAATAAAGAGACGCGCATGACTCCGAAGCGTCTATTCTACACTTTGGAATCCAGCGGAACGAACATGGTGATGATCGCGTTAGCGTGTGCGGGTGCAGGTATGGTAGTGGCTGTAGTCACTCATACTGGTTTAGCGCTTGGTATTGCATCTGTGATCACTGGTTGGTCGGGAGGGTTCCTGTTACCAGCTCTGTTCCTTATTATGGTGACCTCGCTAATTCTGGGTATGGGATTACCTTGTACACCAGCATATATCATTGCGATTACTATCGGTGGTCCGGCGTTACTTAATATGGGCGTTGATCTTCTCGCTGCTCACTTATTCGTGTTCTACTTTGCTATTCTCGCAGGTGTAACACCGCCAGTTTGTGTTCCTGCCTATTGTGGCGCGGCAATCGCGGGGTCGAAGCCATTACAAACGGGTATAGAAGCGTTTAAGTTGTCATCTATAGGCTTTGTTATTCCTTATTTATTTATCTACAACAAAGCGATGTTACTGCAAGCCGACACATTCGATATTCTTCTTTTAGTTGGCCTTTTGGTTATTGCTATTTCTTTATTTGCGATGGGCTTTACCGGTTTCTGGAAACGAAAGTTTTCTTTGCTGGAGCGTGTGCTGACTATCGGTTTAGCGGTTGGAGTGATGCTGCTATGCGCGCACCCTGAATTTGTTAGTCATCCCGTGGTTATAGCCATTGAAAGCGCTATCTATCTTTTCTTATTTTATAAAGTTGTAGGTCGCTTTTTGGGAAAGCGCCAACCAGTACCAGTTGATTGTGAGTAGTTGGTCGTTTGGTTTAACGACTAATTGTCTCTAGGAGGTGTTGTTTGTCTGATTTAACTTCGGATGTCGTAGTAATTGGTGCTGGTGTCATAGGATCTTCTATAGCATTCCATCTTGTTAAGCGTGGAATGTCTGTGGTACTCGTTGATAAAAATGAGCCAGCGGGTGAAACGTCAGGTGCTTGTGATGGATTGATTTTCTGTCAGTCTAAAAAACCTGGGACCCACCTGAAAATGGCGATGGAAAGCAAAAAAATATTCGATTCCTTGGTGGGTGAGCTGCCATTTGATATGGAATTAGAGCATACTGGTGGTTTAGTCACAATTGAGAGTGAAGCCGAATATAAGGCCATGAGCCAGTATGTTCAACAGCAGAAATCTGCCGGATTGGACGTTTCTCTGATAGACGGTAAACAGGCTCGGGAGATTGAGCCTGCGTTAGCTGACTCTATTGTCGGGGCTGCATACTCGCCTATTGATAGTCAGATTAATCCACTCACACTTAATTTAGGGCTAGCGTTCGGTGCTAAACAGCGTGGTGCTACCTTATTAATGCGTGAGCCTGTCATTGATGTGTTGTGTGATAACGGTCAAGTGGTGGGTGTAAAAACAAGTAAGCGTACCATTTCCTCTAACATAGTTATTAATGCCGCTGGTATCTATGCACCAGAAATAGCCAAAATGGTGGGACTTACTGTACCGATTAAGCCTCGCCGTGGGCAATTGCTTATCACTGAACCTATTCCGAAGCTTCTTAAGACCTGCATGATATCAGCAAGCTATATTGCTCAGAAGTTCGATCCCAGTTTAGCCGAAGCTGGGGCAAAAGCGGTTTCGATTGAACAGACAAAAACGGGTTCATTATTGTTAGGTTCCAGCAGAGAGTTTGTTGGTTTTGACCGCAGTACAACTCCTGACGCAATCAGTCGAATTGCAGGTAACGCTGCACGGGTGATTCCAGAATTGAAGAAAAGACAAATTGTAAGGGTTATGGCCGGTTTAAGACCCTATACGCCTGATGGACTGCCCATACTGGGACATGTTGAAAATATCAAAGGGTTTATTATGGCAGCCGGTCATGAGGGTGATGGTATTGCGTTATCTGCTATTACCGGAGATTTGATCTCTCAGCTTGCCGTTGATAATCAAACCGATATCTCTTTGGATGAGTTTGCCTTATCGCGGTTTGAAGTTGCACCGCAGGGAGTGCTTTAACCATGAGTGATCTACGAATTTCTAAAGTGCTTGGTCCCCAGGTACTGATTAAAGTGAATGGCGAATCAGTTACGGTATATCAGGGAGAGTCGGTTCACGCTGCTCTTATTGCTGCAGAGAAAAGACAATTACGCAGCTCTCTTAAGCTCGGAGAAAAAAGAGGCGTTTTTTGTGGTATGGGCGTTTGTTACGAATGCCTGGTAACGGTAAATAACGTTCCAAATGTTCGCGCCTGTATGACAGAAGTTGTTGCTGATATGGACATAGTAATCGATGAAAAGTAAGCAGTATGACGTAGTCATCGTTGGTAGTGGTCTTGCAGGAATGGCTGCTGCAAAAGAGTTTGCAAATCTGGGTATTCGTTACCTGGTTGTCGAAGAAAACCGTCACCTCGGTGGTCAGCTTATTCGCAAGCAACCCGGGCAACCTCCGTTAGACAAGTTTCAGGATAAAGTTAAAAAAGCCGGTTTCCAGTTAGTGGATGACTTCGCTGAGAATACAAACATTCTGCGAAACTCCCGAATTCTCGGTATTTTTGGCGACCAAAATATTTATCTGGAAGATGCTCAGGGAAAAACTCACCTTATCGAAAGTCGTTTCATTTTGTTAGCCACAGGAGGGCGTGAAAAATTCATGCCTTTTAAAGGCTGGACATTACCCGGTGTGATTTCCTTTGGCGGTTGTCAGGTGATGATGAAAAGTTCTGGGATATTACCGGGAAAAAATACGGTTATCGCAGGTGGCGGACCTCTGTTATATGTTTTGTCCGGGCAGATTTTACGTCATGGTGGGAAGATTCCTTTGATTCTGGATCGCTCATCCATGATTGATAAGATGAAGTTTCTTAAACTCATGCCACCACAATGGTCGAAGATCGGTCAGGTCGTTCAGGACATGAGTACGATTACCAGACACTTTACACCAATGCATAGTCAGCACGCAGTCGTTGAAGCTCGTGGGGACGGCCAATTGGAAGAAGTGGTTTATGCCAAACTCGATAAGCACGGCAAATTTATTCCTGATACGGAACATACTGTCAGTGCGGATAGTCTTGCAATCGGTCAGGGGCTGGTTGCGAATACTGAGCTTGCTTCAGGTGCAGGCTGTGACGTGCGCTATTCAGACCAACTGGGTGGTTGGATTGTGGCTACTGATTCCCGTTTAAAAACATCGAAAGATTCCATTTATGCAGCCGGTGAAATTACGGGTATCGGTGGTGGGGAGCAATCCCTACGTGAAGGAGAACTGGCTGCTTTAGTTATCGCAGAGCAGTTGGGACACTTATCTGACGCAACTGAAACGCGAATCAAGCAGTTACAACATTTTAGGAGCAGTCAGCTGGGTTTTAATAAATTTATATCTGAGCTGAGTTCTGTTCCTACTCCGGCCTGGGAAGATGTGGCCGACGATACTGTTATTTGTCGCTGTGAAGACATTACCATGGGGGATATCAGGAAAGCGATGGAACTCGGGCTTGATTCGGTGAGTCTACTAAAGCGCGGTACAAGAATAGGTATGGGGCGGTGTCAGGGTAGAACTTGTTCACCAATACTGAATGATATCCTTACTGCTAATAATCTGACAGCGACATCGACGAGCGTTCGCTTCCCTGTTAAGCCTGTAAATTTAATTTCATTGGAGTCTTTTTCTGATGAGTAGTCCCGATCGCGAACCAGTTCTTGGTTTGATTATGCTTGATACTCAATTTCCACGTATCAAAGGTGACATTGGTAACCCAGCTACTTTTGAATTTCCGGTAATTTACGAGCGAGTGAGTGGAGCAACAGCCCAACGAGTGGTAAAAGAAGCGGATTCTGGGCTGTTAGAACCCTTTATAGAAGCTGCCCGTAAGCTGGAAACTCGTGGCGCAACGATGATTTCGACCAGTTGTGGTTTTCTTGCTATGTATCAGCAGGAACTGAGCGCTTGTGTTGAAATCCCTGTTTTAACGTCAAGTTTGCTGCAATTGAAAACTGCGCCAATAATGCTCAAATCATCTCAGTCATTAGGTGTCATGACCGTTAGCTCTGATTCACTGACGGAAAAACATTTTTCGGCATTGGGTGTGCGTCGTTCCGATTATCCAATTATTGGTATGGATAAAGATTCAGAATTTGTATCAGTATTTTTGGGTAATAAAACTGAACTGAATGAGTCTCTGTGTTGTCAGGAAATGGTTGAAACAGCGCAACGTTTTGTTGCTAATAACCCGAATCTTGGTGCGATAGTACTGGAATGCACGAATATGCCGCCATATTCGAATGCGATAAGACAAGCTACCGGGCTTCCCGTATTCGATGTGGTGACATTACTAAATTATGCTAAGTCGAGCTTATTGGGTTAGTACAAAAGGTTCGCTGCTCTATCCCAAGTTTAAAATGATCAGGCTTACTATGATCACCAAGCGATTTTGCTGACTTATGTTGCAAGCATCAAATTGAAAAGCCTGCAGTGTTTAAATACATTGCAGGCTTTTTTCATATTTGTTGTAGAAGTCTTCATAGGCTCTTCTTGTTGTAGGCTTGCAATAAAAGTTCCCGCATTTTGATGTTAGGCCCAACCAAAAAAGCTTAACTCGCGAACAATTCTCGAAAATCAATTTGGCTATTTCTCTGCCTATCAATCTCGAGTGATGCTTTGATCTGACTTAGATGATGCTTCATCCATACCACTGCACCTTCAGTGTCTTGATTGTCCAGTAAGTCGAGCAAATGGCCATGATCGCCGCAGTCACAACCGACGCTATTAATAGAGCCATAAGAGGCGATAACTAGCGATGAGCGATAGCATAAGTTTTCTACAAAATTGGCCAGTACCGTATTGCCGGCAATTTTAGCTAATTCATAATGAAATTGAGAAGTTAACAAAATCGAAGACGGTAAATCATTGTCCTTTTCAGCTTGTTTCTCTTGTAAAACAATTTGTCGTAATTGGGCGGATAATTTACGGTCCCAATTACGTATCAGGTTTGGAATCAATTGAGTTTCAATTAATATCCTGGAGTCGAAAACTTCATTAGCTTCACGTTGATCGGGAGCATAAACTTCAGCGCCTTTATTTGGTCGTATCAAAACGAATTGCTCAAGAGCCAGACGTTGTAATACTTTTCTAATCCCCGTTCTGCTGACATTAAATGCTTCAGAAAGCTTATCCTCAGGTAACCTGGCACCCGGTGGCAACTGATGCGCAACTATTGTTTTCAATAGCTTATTGTATATTTTATCTTCGCTAGACATTATAGATTCTCAATACAATAGGTTAACGACATACTCTCTGCCTGAATAATATTCAAAGTTATATCAGTAAAAAATACGCCCCGCGAATGCTACTTCTCCACCAATGGGGCGCATATTATTAACGGATAAATTCTAAGCTTTAAACACAGGCACAGAGTAGACTAGTCAAATTACAACGTATCATTAAGCCGTTTGGTTTAATGCACGAGCAGCAATTTTATGATTAACAAGTTCTTCATAAGGAATTGGTTGTGCAGATAGGTTTCCGTCAGCGATAGCTTGCAACCAACGTTCGCATGAAGGGCGGTCAATCTCTGGCGAAGTCCTCATTCCCCATTCACGGTACGCATTGACGAGAGTAATCAAGTCATCAAGCTCATTAGCTGGGAACAATTTGGCCAGTAGCTCACTGATTTCTTCTGCAGGATGCTCATTCACAAACTGCATACCTTTGTCTAATGCACGGCTGAACTTAACCTGAAACTCTTCATCAGCGCCCAACGTTTCTGGTGTGCAGTAGTAAACACTCCATGGAACTGCGCCACCTGTCTGGCTTAAATGAGTCACTATTACATTGTCGGTTTCGCGACTGAGCTTCAGAGCAGAAATAGGATCAATCAGCAGGTAATCGCCTAATCCACCTACAAACAGCTCTTTCATCATCGCGCCGGACAGACAACGAGCCATTTTGACCTGAGCCTGGTCGATATCATGCTCTTTTAGCAACTGCTCCAGGAACATGCCCGGGCTGGCACCATTACCTCCAGGGACCAAAATGGTTTTATCGATTAAGTTTTCGAACTGAAATTGTTCTTCTTTTCTGCCAACAATCACCATAGGGCAACGTGCAGCAAGTTGTGCAAAAGGCACCAGTTGTTTTCCGTTACCGTGATACATCGCAGGCACCCAAATGCCACCCAGAGCATAGTTTGACGTGCTTTGTTCGATTTCAGTGATCACCTTGTCCCATGGGCTAGGTACGATAGCGTTTAGTTCAATGCCTTCTTCTGCAAAATACCCGTTTGCTACCGCCAGATATTCCGGCAAATAGTTAAGGCTGTGCCCGGTTGCAGCAATTTGAATTTTTTCCATAAAATCCTCTGGCAATCATGCCGATATAACCCAGTACTGAACAGATTCAGGACGAACAAATTTAATCAGTTAAATACTGAGTGAGTTAATTGTTAACTTTTAAAAAATTACGCTTTGATACGAATCGTTTCGATTGGCGTGTGGCAATTTAGGTTTTCGTAGCCATCTTCAGTCACGGCATAGCTGTTACCGATGTTGGCACCAGATTCTTGTGGTGCTAACCATTGTGGATGCAATACGAATGTTAAGCCTGGGCGGCAGATATCGGTGTTATGTGACGTCAGGTTAAATTTGTCCGGATTACCATGCATACCAACGCTGTGGCCAACGTTCGGGTTATGTGGGCCCGCAACCGCAGGATAAATATGCATAAGTTTGCGACCGGTAGCTTCAAAATCGACATCGGGTACGTATTGCTCAGGAATCTCTACTGCAGAGAGGTCATCATTCGGTGCCCAGTTGTAAGGCATGGTCGCGGTAATATCATCCTCAACATAACCTTGCTCCACATACGCTGAGAATGCGGCTTTGTTGATATCGCAGGCACGTGCTCCCGGACGAATCGCTTTTTCTGCACGGCGCAGTGCTTCGGTACAAACTTCAAGCGTCTGCTCCTGCTTATCGGTAATATCACCAACAGCGATCATTCGTGCCATTTGTGCTGAATAACCACGGAAAGAGATACCTGATACGTAGAAGTTGATCAGATCGCCAGACACAATACGGTGGCCGTATGGCTTACCACAATGAGTACCATATTGGTTGACACCAATCTGGTAAGCATCAGCATTTTCACCACCGCGAGCCAGCTGTGCAAAGCTAAATGCTGCGTACAATTCAAAGTCAGTCACACCCGGTTTACAGGCATGAACTGCCGCTTCAAAGCCGATATCCATTAGTTGTGCTGATGCACGGATTTGGTCCACTTCGTTTTTAGAACGAATGCGTTGCATGTTAAGGATAACGTGAGTCATCTCTTTGTATGTCGCTTTCGGCAGCAAACTCTGAATACCATGCCAGTGTTTAACCGATGATGAATCACCAATCAAACCGATGTTGGCTGTGCTATAGCCAAGGTGGGCCAGTGATTTCACCACGCCTTCAACCAGTTGACGACCGGAGTCACCTTGACGGCCTGAATATTCGCGGCCTAGTGCACCAACCTGATACATTTTTTCAACGCCTACCGCTTCACCGAGAGAAGGTGGCAGTAGGACAGATTGTGTGTAGAAGGAATATAACTGTAAGCCTTTGCTGCTGTCAGTTGGGATAATTAACACGCCTTCACGCATCCAGTCACATAAATAGCGAAGGTATTTGTTGGTGGTATTAAAACCGCTGGCACCGTTGGCGTTCACAATGGTGACGTCCAGTTCTGCAATCATCGCTTCACGACGAATTTGCTCAATTCTGGAATAAAATTCTGCTTCAGGAATCGCCTTTGGTGGCACAAATTCAAAGCTGGGTTCAAACCCTTGTAAAAGTTTTTCAAACTGATTCATAGCCATTTTATTACTCCTTCAGGCATGACTTCCATTATTTATAATTGGCTGTTTTACAGTTCATCCAATTGCTGATGCTGATTATATGAATCTGCGAGTCTGCGGCGCTCGTTGGGGCCAGCACGTTCAAAAGCTGCATTAAGTAGCAAGTGATTTAAGGCCATGACGGAGGTGTGATCGTCAAGTGGGCCTGTATTGTCGCAACAACAGCGAATGTGCCAGGAGACTTCCTGATTAAACGCTAAGTGATTGTCACTAATCAGCAATATTTCGGCTCCGGTGTCTATGCATTGACTAAGCAATTGACGCCATATAGTTGGGCGGCGACGTAAGCCATACAAAACCACCAGATCCTGTTCGTTTATGGCGCTAAGAAACTCGCCCAAGCCACCATCACCGGTCTGGACTAAGCGAGCCTCATCATTGAGTTGGTATAACTGAAGTTGAAAGTAGGCTGCTAAAGCATGGCTTGCTCGGAAACCAAAAACCCACACTCGGCGAGAGTTAAGCATCTTATCTGAGATACTATTTACTCGTGATTCACCAAGTTGTTTAAACGTTTCAGTAATATTGCTTCCGTAGAGGATGCTGGTGTCTGGCATCTTTTCATCACTCAACACCGCTTTTCGCTCAGCTTGAAACAGAGGAACCCCCGATTTACGTTCCTCTCGTACCTGCCGTCTCGCTTCATCAAAGTTTTGATAGCCAATATGACGAATAAAACGAGACACGGTTGCATTAGATACCCCGGCCAAAGAAGCCAGTTCTGACGCAGTGTAGCTGGCTAATTCACCCGGAAAGTCCAATATAAATCCCGCGAGTTGTTTCTCAACAGGGTGCAACGATGGATAATGCTCTTTTACGCGTGAGATAAATGAGTCTTTGACTACTTTGGTTTTATTGGTATCAGACATATTTACACCCAAACTCAATCGCCTCTTTGTTTTATGCTTGCTTTACTCGGCCAGTGACACGGTTATCCAGTTCATAAAGCTTTCCCACAGGGTTTTCGATACGCTCCCCGGTTTCTTCATCAAACCAGTAGCAATCTTCAGCCTCATAGCTAAATGAGCCTTGCTGACCGATTTCAAGGTGCACATTGCCCGGAACTCGAATAAAAATGGTGTCTTTCTCGATCAAGTTTTCTTCTTCATCGATTTCGAGACCAAGGTTGAGACCCACCACTGTTTCAGCACCAAGCTTTTCTACCGCAACCACGTGGCCTTTAATTAACCCTTCCAGTCCCTCTGCGAGAATCATTTTCTCTGGACGAACGCCAAGGATCGCTTTCTTCGCCTCTGGTAACGCACCAGAGTGTGTCCAGCTTTCGTGTCCTGAAGCTTTTAGCTCTTTACCGTCAATATCAACCGTAATCAGGTTCATCGCTGGTGAACCAATAAAGCGAGCGACAAAGGTATTACGCGGATCGTTATAAATATTTTCCGGTGTATCGACTTGCTGAATCTCACCCTGGTTCATGATGATGATTCGCGTTGCCATGGTCATCGCTTCAACCTGGTCATGCGTGACATAGACAAAGGTCTTTTGCACTTTTTTGTGTAACGCAGAGATTTCAGAACGCATCTGAGTACGTAATTTTGCATCCAGGTTTGATAGCGGCTCGTCCAGAAGATAGATAGATGGGTCACGAACCAATGAACGTGCTAGCGCTACACGTTGACGCTGACCACCAGAAAGCGCAGCAGGGCGACGGTCCAGTAGCGGCGTCAACTCAAGTTGCTCAGCGATTTTGTCAGTCGCTTTTACGATGGCGGCATCTTTCATCAGAGACCAACGTTTTAGCGTGTTAATAATCGGTAAGTGATGCCACCAGTTAAAGCGGTTCATCATTAATGGGAACGCAATGTTTTCGCGCACTGTTAAGTGTGGATATAGCGCATACGTCTGGAATACAAACGCAATGCCACGCTCTTTCGGCGTCCAGTCGTTAGCGACTTGATTGTCGATAAGGAACTCGCCGCCTGAAATATCAGACAAACCAGCAATCATGCGAAGTAGTGTTGATTTACCACAGCCTGATGGACCCAGTAGAACCAGAAACTCGCGGTCATTGACTTCAGCATTGAATTCGCTAATGACGGTATGATCACCAAAAGACTTAGAGATATTGTTGAAATTAAGTTTAGGCATGATTACCCCTTAACTGAGCCAGCAGTTAAACCAGCTACAATTCTGCGTTGAATAATTAGGAAAAAGACAATGGCTGGAATACTGAAAATCAGCGCCGCCGTCATAACGGTTGATAAAGGTGTGTCGTATTGACCAATGAATGAAGCCAAACCGACACTCGCTGGCCATAAATCGTCGTCATTAACAAAGGTTGAAGCGAACAGGAATTCGTTCCATCCGGAGAAGAATGAAATGACCGCCGCCGCTGATAAGCTTGGAGCTATCAAAGGGAGAATGATGGTCGTGAAAATGCCAAAACGTGGGCAGTTATCAACCGCAGCTGATTCTTCAATTTCGTAAGGAACCTGATCGATCGCACCTTTAATGATAAAAGCAGCAACAGGCAGAGCAAAACCAACGTTAGCCAGAATCAGACCATACATACTATTGAGCAAGCCCATAGTAATAAACATTGAGTAAAGCGGAACAACCAACAATGCTTCAGGCACAACCTGTGTAGTGAACAGTAAGAAACCAATCAGGCCTTTACCATGGAATTTGAGTCGACTTAATGCGTAACCCAGCAAAGAGCCTAATAACAAACTTAATATTGTCGTGCCCGCAGCAATGAAGAAAGTATTAAACAACCAGTGCATAACTGGCACACTGCCTATTGCCGAAAACATGGCCGGTAGGTTTTCTAGCTGGAGCCAAAAACTCTGACCTTCATTATAAAGCTGAGCTTCAGAAGATAGCGCAGTATTCAGCATCCAGTAGATCGGGAACCCACTAAAGGCCAGTAAGATTGCGATCAATACATAGCGTAATAACGCAGGTGTTTTCCGTAACAACATATCTATTTCCTTGCCTGACGACGTTCTACATATTGGTGGAAAGCAGCAACCAACATCGCAAGTACCAGTCCGACAACCCCGTAAGCACTTGCTACACCAAGGTCATAGTCGCGGAATGCGATTTGTTTAAGCTGGACAACCAAAGTACCGGTACTGTCTAGTGGACCACCACCTGTAAGAAGGTAAATCAAATCGTAACGGCGAATTGACCATACAGTAATCAGTAGCGCGACCAGCTGAACCGCAGGGCGGATGTGTGGCCAGGTCACATTACGATAAACGTTAAGTGCATCTGCTCCGTCAATTCGAGCTGCTTCTCTTACTTCATCAGGTACCGACTGAAGGGCAGCCAGGACAACCAGCATCACAAATGGTACGGCTTGCCAAACAGTCACCAAAACAATCGATGTCATCGCCATATCTGCGTTTGTCAGCCAGGATTGCGCATCAAAACCAAGCATCTGTGCAATCTCGTTAAAGACACCTGAACGCTCGTTATACATCCACAACCAGATCAACGCTGCTGCTACACTTGGTACCGCCCATCCAAACAGAAGGATTGCACGCACAATGGCACGTCCAGGGAAAGGACGGTTGATAGCAAGCGCTGCTACAACACCTAACGCCACGCTAAACACTACAGACAGTAGTGAGTAAACAATCGTGACTCTTACCGTTTTAAAGAAGGTTGGGTCCTGGAACAGTAGTTCGTAGTTCCCTAAACCAATGAATTTACCGCCTGATGGATTGGTCAACATCGCTGATGTCAAACTCATATACATCTCTTTAATCAGCGGCCAGTACATAAATACCGCCAAATAGATCATCGGCAAAGCGACGAAATAATAGGGCAGAAGGGACGCCCGCGACTTACGCGAGCGTTGTGTTAAAATTGCTTCCATGAGGACTCTCTTAATCGATAGGACTCTGGTTTAGTATTTCATTGAAATACGCTTCTGAGCGAAATCTAGCGCTTCTTTAGCATCTTCATTAGCAACAATGACTTTTTCTACCGCGCCCATAACGGTACGCATGATCGCCGGAGTTTCGTTTTCGTATCCAGGAATCAGAGTACTGCGTGAGTGCTTACCCGCTTCTGCAAATGAAGCAGCCCAAGGGTTCGCAGCAAGAAACTCAGGTGTAACAGGAACATCGGTTGCTAGTGAATCCGGACCAGATGCCTGGCGTAAAGAGTTCTGGCCTTCTGCTGAAACTAGCCATTTCAGGAACTTAATCGCTTCAGCTTTGTGCTCGCTTTCGGCGTTAAGTGCGATAAATAACTGCTGGTGAGCACCTGGTTGAGGGAATGGTAGTAATGCAGCCGCCAGGTTTTTAGAATCTAATTCACCACCGTTGGCAATATTCAAAGTACCGCCGCTGTTATCAATACTGAATGCGACCTGGTTTTGCTTAAAGCGAGTACGTTGCGTCGGGAAGTCATCACCTTTTGGAATCACATCCGCATCGTATAGCTTCTTAAACGCTTCAACCGCTTTTACCGCTTCTGGCGTATTCACCGTCAGCTTGCCATCAGCATTCACCCAGTTTACACCGTAACCAAACGCCCAGTTTTGGAAATCCATTGCCCATGTGCTGACATCCGCCATACGGTGACGAGCGGTAAAGCCAATCACGTCAGATTTTTCATGCACGGTTTTAGCCGCTGCAATTAGCTCATCAACCGTTGTTGGTGCAGAAACACCTGTGCGTCATCAGCAAGTGTTTTGTTGTAGATAAGTGCATAAGGAGCACGCTGCCATGCGATACCCAGGCGCTTACCATCAACAACACCGTTGCTATTGGTTGTATTAAGGTTATCGACACCTTCCACTGCTTCACTAATGTCTGTTAGAAATCCAGCAGTTGCTGCAGAGTAAAACAGACCTTCCTGAAGAATTAACAGGTCAGCACCCTGGCCACCTGCTAACTGTGTCATCATTTTTGTATACATTTCTGATGAAGAAATCATTTCACGTTCAAGGGTAATACTTGGGTCAGTAGCCTCAAACTTTGTAACCGCGCCCCATAAAGATTCACCACGTAACGCATCTAACCACTGTGAGTTAAGAATTGTCAGTGTTGCTTCATTTTCATTCGCTACTGCAGTTGACTGAAAGCCAGCTAAGCTAGCAACCAACAAGCTTGATTTAACAGCGGTGGAAAGATAACTACGTAATCGTGTTTTCATGATTGTTCCCTCAGTATTCAATTCAATCCATGTTCAGCGCAAACTTACGCCTTTTCACCAAATAAGCAGCTCCAAGACATCATTGGATAAGCATGCTGCTTCCGGCTTTTTCTTAACATAACAACATCAAGTAAAATATTTTTCTTGGTGCTCGTTTTATGAAAAGCACTTTTCATGCCACATGGTTGTATACAGTTACGACGGGGTTTGTTGGGTATTTTGTCAACAAAAGCGAAGGGTGTTGTGCACCTAAATGTTGCAGAATGATCAATGTTGGTGAGAGTGTAAGCAGATTACGGGGCAATTAAGGGGTAAAGAGAGGAAAAGAAAATTTGCTGTAGTTTATTCAGCTGAATGCCTTATCTGCTTGGCCTATTTTCTCTTCGTCCTTGATAGGCCTTATTGGTGCTGGAGCGCTTTATCATCATGACCAGACCGGTAGGTTTAACCTCCCTCATGTATATGCGGGTGCTGTTGCTAATATTTTGGACAATTAGGCAAGCACTAAGGATTTTCTGTCTGGCACGCCTTTTATGTACTTCTATAATTATTGATGCTCAACAAACTTAATTAAATTAAGGTGCTGCCTTTTCTCTTAGTAGAAGGGGGAAGTGCGCTTACTCATCATTATAGAGAGCAGGAGAAGCTCCATGTCAGTGACTTTAAATGTGAACGGTGTCGATAGAGAAATCGATGCAACTCCGGATACGCCTATTTTATGGGCGGTTCGTGACCATCTTGAAATGACTGGTACCAAATTCGGGTGCGGAATGGCTCAGTGTGGTGCTTGTACGGTACACCTGAATGGTTCGCCGATTCGTTCTTGTGTCACGCCTATTCAGGCGGCGGTCGGCCAGAAAATTACCACGATAGAAGGGGTGGAAAGCCCTGCAGCGAAAGTGGTTCAGCAAGCTTGGGATGAACTGCAAGTTCCGCAGTGTGGTTATTGTCAGTCCGGACAGATTATGTCTGCGGTTGCATTATTAGAGAATAATTCCAACCCGAGCGATGATGATATCGATGCGGCGATGTCCGGTAATATCTGCCGCTGTGCCACGTACGTTCGTATTCGTAAAGCAATCAAAGATGCTGCGACCAAGCTGTAAGTCGTTTGACAAAGGAGTGATAAATCATGCGTAGAATGTCCTTTTCAAATCCGGCTGAAGATGTTGCACTCGGTCGTCGAAAGTTCTTAAAAATCATGGGTGGTCTGGGTGCCGGGCTAACCTTAGGATTTTCCATCCCTGCATCACGTAATGCACAAGCGGCAGAGGCCACTTCCTCCGCCGTATCATTTGAACCTAACGCTTTTGTTCGTATCGGGACTGACAATAAAGTAACCGTAATGATCAAACATATCGAAATGGGTCAGGGGACCTATACCGGTTTGACGACGTTAGTGGCTGAAGAGCTCGATGCTGACTGGAATCAAATGGTAGCGGAAGGTGCCCCAGCAGATGCAAAACGTTACAACAACACATTTTGGGGTGAAATGCAGGGTACAGGTGGCAGTACTGCCATCGCCAACTCTTATACTCAAATGCGCACCGCGGGTGCCGCTGCTAAAGCGATGTTAGTCGCGGCTGCCGCTCAGCGTTGGAACGTTGATGCCAGAGAAATTCAGGTGAAATCAGGTATCGTTAGTCACGGTAATAATAAGGCGACCTTTGGCGAGTTGGCAGAAGACGCTGCGAAACAAGCGATTCCGGATGCAGAAAGTGTAAAACTTAAAAAGCCAGAACAGTTTGTTTTTATCGGTACACAAAACGTCAGTCGCAAAGATACGGGCAAAAACAACGGTACCGCTATCTTCACCCAGGATTTTAAGTTGCCAGGTATGCTGACAGCGATGGTTTTACACCCGCCGAAATTTGGTGCCAAGTTAAAGTCTCTGGATGCCGATCAGGCGAAGGCATCAGCGGGAGTGGTTGATGTTTTGACGATTCCAACCGGCGTAGCCGTCCTTGCAAAAGATTACTGGAGTGCGAAGAAAGCGCGAGACCTGCTTTCGGTCACCTGGGATGAAAGCGACGCGTTTAGCAAAAGTTCGTCGCAAATCATGACGGAATACAAAGAGCTGGTGAAAAAGTCTGGCTTGCCTGCTCGCAGCGAAGGGGATGCGACCTCCGCACTAGAGCAAGCTGACACGGTTATTGATAACGTATATGAGTTCCCGTTTTTGTCCCACTCAGCCATGGAGCCGATGAACTGTGTCGCTCATGTCACTGATGATGGCTGTGAGATCTGGAACGGTGAACAATTTCAAACCGTGGATCAAATGAACATCTCTAAAGTGTTGGGAATGAAACCAGAGCAAGTGACCATAAACATGTTACTCGCTGGTGGTAGTTTTGGTCGCCGTGCGAACCCGCATTCTGATTATTTGATTGAAACCGTTGAAATCGCCAAACAGAAGAAAGGCACGCCAGTTAAATTAGTCTGGAGCCGAGAAGATGATACGCAAGTGGGCTACTACCGTCCTGCTTATGTGCATCGTATTCAGGCGGGTCTCGATGCGGATGGAAACATCTCAAGCTGGCAGCAACATATCGTTGGTCAATCGATTCTGACCAATACGGTTTTTGAAGCTTTCTCGGTAAAAGAGGGCATCGATAATACATCGGTGGAAGGGGCGTCTAACATCCCATATGCGATTCCGAACTTATCCATCGAATTGACCACGGTTAACGAGGGGCCAACCGTGCAATGGTGGCGCTCTGTAGGCAGTACTCATACCGCGTTTTCAGTTGAGACGATGATTGATGAGCTTGCGGTAAAAGCGAACAAAGATCCGGTCGAAATGCGCATGCAATTACTGGCTAAACATCCTCGCTGGCAAGGTGTGCTCAAACTGGCTGCGGAAAAAGCGGGTTGGGGTAAAACACTTCCTGCTGGTACTGGCTTGGGCGTTGCGGTACATGAGTCGTTCAATACGTTTGTTGCTCAGGTAGCTCAGGTTACGGTCAAAGACGGCAGTATCTCTGTCGACAAAGTCGTGTGTGCTGTTGATTGTGGTGTAGCGGTGAATCCGGATGTTATCGCTGCTCAGATGGAAGGCGGTATCGGTTTTGGTCTGTCTCCTACACTTATGAGTTCAATCACGCTGGGTGAGGGCGGAGTCGTAGAGCAATCGAACTTCCACAACTATCAGGTATTGCGCTTAAATCAGATGCCGGAAGTTGAAGTCCACATTGTTCCTTCGGCAGAAGCGCCTACTGGTGTCGGTGAGCCAGGTGTTCCACCTATTGCTCCTGCAGTGGCAAATGCCGTTGCAGCCGCGACCGGACAGCGTTTACACACCTTACCCCTGAAATTGGCGACGGCTTAAGTCGCTCTACTTAGGATGAGAGTCCAGCTATTGGACTCTCTCAATTCAACGACGCCAGGTGAAGAGTGATGTCTAATCATTTGTTGTATCTATTGACCCAATGGTTTGGTCTGAAAGACGAAGATTCTTGGGTACTGGGAACCGTTTATAAAACCGAAGGCCCCGCCTATCGTAAAGCGGGTGCGATGATGTTGTTCAGTGATGCCGGACACCAGTTAGGTATGCTCAGTGGTGGCTGCCTTGAATCCGATATCCACCTGCACGCGCGCAAAGTGATGCTGAATCAACAGCCCGTAACGCTGACCTATGACGGCAGTGATGAGGATGACCTGGCTTTTCAGCTTGGTATTGGGTGCGGTGGAACCGTGCATATCCTTTTACAGCCACTAACAGAGGAAAATCGTTATTTAGGACTTCCCCAAGTGTTAGAGGCTTTGCAACAGCATCGTAAAGGTTACTACTTTCAAAAAGTATCGAATCAGGATGTCGCAGCCCGATTTATGGACGAGCCGCTGCCGGGGCTGCAGCAAGCCCGGCGCTCGCAACTTATCGAACAGGACGATGAGTTATGGCTGTGTACCGCAATAGAGCCGCCCTTGCATTTGCTTATCGTCGGCGGCGGTATTGACGCAAGACCCGTCGCTCAATTGGCGCATCAATTGGGTTGGCGAGTGAGCTTGTGGGATCCAAGACCTGCCAATGGGAGAATGGAGTATTTTCCTCATCTCTCGCAAAAATTGAGTGGGGATGCAAACCAACTAAACGATTATTGCAGGCAGAACTCCGTAAAAGCAGCGGTTTTGATGAGCCATAATGTCACCATGGACGCGAATGCTTTGTCGGCTTTATCCGGGCTTCCACTTAATTACCTTGCTCTGCTTGGTCCTGTTAACCGCCGTGAGCAAGTTATCGCTCAATCGGGCATTGGACTGGACGAGTTGTCCGTTCCTTTATCGGGTCCAGCAGGGCTTGATCTGGGCGCAGAATTACCAGAAACCATTGCGTTGTCGATTCTGGCTGAGTGCCAGGCTGCGGTTACTCAAAAAACGGCGCGTTCGTTAAGTGGCGTGATACCGGCCGGTGCGTACGAGTAGTGTCGGAGTCAGGCAAAATGAAAATCGCCGTGATGATCATGGCTGCCGGGCAGAGTAAACGCTTTGGTGGCTGCAAGTTGCTGAGTCAGCTTGATAGTGGTCACAGCTTATTGTCTCATGCCGTGGATATCGCGCTGGGGAGTAAAGTCGGGCCGGTATTTGTTGTGACCGGCCGCTGGCACAGCGAAATTGAGCACGCGCAGCATGAGGGTAGTTTGCCATCGGTACCGTTACTCTACAATGCCAAGTGGTCTGAGGGATTAGGCAACTCGATCGCACATGGCGTCAGAACGCTGGCGGCTGATTATGACGCTATTCTAATCACGCTTGCCGATCAAGTGGCACTGCATGGGGCCGATTTAATCCAAATTTCTGAACTGGCCCAAACTGAACGCATTGTTTGTTCACACTATAACGGTAAGCGCGCCGTGCCTGCGCTCTTTCCTGCCAGCTGTTTTGAGCAGCTAATGCAACTGCAAGGCGAGCATGGTGCCCGACATCTATTGCGCGGCGATGTGCTGCCTGTCTGCGAAATCCCGCTTTCCAATGCGGCGTTTGACATAGATACGCCGCAACGCCTGGCCGAGTGGATAGCGTTTAATCGTTAAATTAACCGTTTTCAATAAGCTGGCTGCGTAACCATGAGGTAAACGCTTTGAACCTCGGTCGTTGCTCCATTCCTTTGGGACAAATAAGTAAATACTTCATGTCGGCTGGCGTCACGCCAAATGGTGCGATTAATTCACCGCTATCAAGATAAGGCTGGATCAGCGCCACGCGTCCCATGCCTACGCCCATATGATTTTTTACTGCGGATACTGCCATCTCACCATGGTTAAAAACATAGTAATTGGCGTTTGGTGTAATCGGTTCGGTTTGCTGCTTGAGCCAATGTTGCCATTCAAAATCGTAATTGGCTGAATCAATAGACTCTGTGCAATGGATTAAATTGGCGTTAGCTAAGCTACTTACCTGATCAGTGATCTTATGTTTTTCTGCATAAAGTGGCGTGCAAACCGGGGTCAGATGCTCTTCAAACAGCATTTCGTTATGCATATCAGATTGGGGTTCGCGGCTGTAGTAGATAGCTAAATCCACTGGCTCGTGATGAAAGTCCAGATAGCTGGCTTTCACTCGGATCTTTAAGTTCAGGTTAGGATAGCGAGCCTGAAAATTTGCCAGTTTAGGTAAAAGCCATGACTGAGCAAATGTCGGTGCGACCCCGATGTATAGCTCTCCGGTGAGCTCATTAAAGCGAATATCATCAATGTCAGAAAAGATGGTAGAAAAAGAGCCGCTTACTGTTTCGTATAGTCGTTTTCCTTCCTCCGTCAGTTCCAGCTTTCTGGTCAGCCGGATAAATAGCTTGAAGCCTAACTGCTGCTCCAGTTGTTTAATTCTCTGACTTACCGCTCCCTGAGTTAAGTGCAACTCTTCGGCCGCGTTGGTAAAGCTTAAACACTTTGCGGCCACGTTGAAAGTATACAGGTTTGAGACGACGTGCTGTTTGTTTTCCATCTTGCTCTTATCTATTAGTTCAGCTAATTCATACTGTACTCGAATTGAGTTGTGACGATCAAAGTATTCCTTTTTAATTAGCTTGTCTTATGTGATTTTAATTGTCAGTTTCAAGGAGCAACCTATGTCTTTTCGTTTTCCCGATGGTTTTTTGTGGGGTGGAGCAACGGCGGCAAACCAAATCGAAGGTGCGCATACTGCTGATGGTAAGGGACTGTCGACATCCGATATTCAACCTTTTGGCTCGTTTGGGGAATTAAAGCATCGACAGGACGGAGACTTTAATATCAAAGATATAGCGATCGATTTTTATCATCGTTATCCGCAAGATATAGAGTTGTTTTCCGAGCTTGGGTTTACCTGTTTTCGCCTTTCAATTGCCTGGAGCCGAATCTTTCCTAAGGGAGATGAGCTAGAACCGAATGAGGCTGGGCTGGCGTATTACGACCGGATTTTTGATGAACTGGAAAAGCACGGCATTACGCCAGTTGTCACCTTATCTCACTATGAAATGCCTCTGCATTTGGCTGAGACATATGATGGCTGGACAAGCAGAGAGCTGATTAAGTTCTTTGAACGTTATGCTACTGCGGTATTCTCCCGCTTCGGGCATCGCGTTAAGTACTGGCTGACCTTCAATGAAATCAATGCCACTTTACATGAGTCGTTTACCGGCGCCGGCATACCACGCGGCAGTGATGCTCAGGCGCTTTATCAGGGAATACATCACCAGTTGGTAGCCAGTGCAAAAGCGGTCAAAGCCTGTCATGAGCTGCTACCAGACGCCAAGATCGGCAATATGATGCTGGGGGCTATTCAGTATGCATTAACCAGCCATCCGGACGATGTATTTGAAGCGGTGCAACAGAATCGCGAATGGCTGTTTTTTGGCGATGTACAGAGCCGTGGTTACTACCCGGGTTATATGACGCGCAAATTCAAAGAAATGGGCGTTGTTCTCAATATCACAGACGAAGATAAAGAGGCGCTAAAAGAAACGGTCGATTTTATCTCATTCAGCTACTACATGACGGGTTGTGTCAGTGTTCAGAACGAAAACTTAGAGATGACCGATGAGGAAGCTTTCAAAATGGGAAGCAATCCATATCTGGAGTCCACGGATTGGGGATGGCAAATTGACCCGAAGGGGCTGCGTATTGTTTTGAACCTACTTTATGACCGATACCAAAAGCCATTATTCATCGTAGAAAATGGCCTGGGTGCAACGGACACCATCAACGAAAACGGCGAGATTGAGGATGACTACCGCATTCAGTACCTCAATGATCATCTATACCAGGTTGGTGAAGCTCTTCAGGACGGCGTCGAAATCATGGGTTACACCTGCTGGGGACCTATTGATTTGGTCAGTGCCTCAACCGCACAAATGTCAAAACGATACGGTCTGATTTATGTTGACCGTGATAATGACGGGCAAGGCACGTTAAATCGTGTAAAGAAAAAAAGTTTTCACTGGTACCAAAACGTCATCCAAACCAATGGTGAAGCGCTGACTCCACCAAAGGCATAGTATGAGTTAAAAGGGCTTCGGTAGTGATCTCATTACCGAAGCCTACCTGATGCAAATGTGCTTGTGTCTCCCCCTCTATAACATCCTCCACTTATTCGTATCTGATTTCTCATCTTATTGATGCGCTCTTGAGAGCTGTGGGTCACGTTCACCTTCTGTTATGCACTTAATTGGTGCTCATTCTGATTCTCATTGGTGCGATTAAGGTGCATTCACTGGAGGTGTGTTTTTAATTTATTGAAAAATAAATAAATTATATCATGGCATCGGTTTTGCTTTACTTTAAGTGTTCGTAGCAAAGAGTCATCAACCAGTGAATAGGAGTGCACTGGATACAATTCGGTAAAATAGACATCTAGGGTTCCGGCTAATTGCGGTTAGTGACTGGTCCGAGAGTTGTCAACCTCTTATGAGGTCACACGGCGGGACAAAAGCCCGGGAGGCCAACCAATTTCATTGGTGATGTCTCTGCGCGCTTGTTCAATTTATGTGATTCACATTGGAGGTGGTCCATGTCACTTTTCTCTAAACGCTCGCTTATCTCAATCGCTTTATCCGCTAGTGTGCTTAGTGCACCTTTTATTTCCACGACTGCGCTCGCAGAAGAAAAGCAAGATTTCACTATCGCTTGGTCTATCTACGTTGGTTGGATGCCTTGGGATTACGCAAAATACAGTGGAATTATCGATAAATGGGCGGATAAATATGGCATTAATATCGATGTCATTCAGGTAAACGACTATGTTGAGTCTATCAACCAGTACACTGCAGGTCAGTTTGATGCAACGGTAATGACCAACATGGATGCCTTGACGATCCCGGCTGCAAGTGGTGTGGATTCAACGGCTGTTATTGTTGGTGATTTCTCGGATGGTAATGATGGCATTGTGCTAAAAGGTGATAACAAGTCACTAGCAGACATCAAAGGGCAGAATGTTAACTTGGTTGAACTTAGTGTTTCACACTACTTAATGGCTCGAGGCCTTGAGAGTGTTGGTCTCAGTGAGCGAGACGTTAAAGTCGTAAACACTTCAGATGCGGATATGGTCGCTGCATTTACTACTGATGATGTCACTTCTACCGTCACCTGGAACCCGCTACTTAGCGAAATAAAATCCCAACCTAATAGTACACTCGTTTTTGACTCATCCCAAATTCCCGGCGAAATCATTGACCTGATGGTCGCAAATACAGAAACCCTGCAAGATAACCCGGCTCTGGGCAAAGCGTTAACCGGTGCATGGTATGAAATCATGTCGATCATGTCTGGTGAAGACAAAGCCGCTGCTGATGAAGCAAAAACCTACATGGCGAAAGCGTCTGGCACTGACTTAGCGGGTTACAATGCCCAACTTGCTGCAACTAAGATGTACTTCTCTGCGGGAGAGGCGGTTAACTTTACAACAAGTGAAGATTTGAAATCGACCATGCAAAAAGTGGCGCAATTTTCCTTTGATCACGGCCTCCTTGGTGAAGGCGCGCCTGATGCGAGCTTTATCGGTGTCGAAACACCTTCTGGTGTCTATGGTAACCCAAGCAATATCAAACTACGTTTCACCGCTGAATACATGCAAATGGCAGCAGACGGCAAATTGTAAGTTTCGATATTCACCCCCAGAGTTTTAGGAGTTGCCATGACAAAACTCATCAACCGTCAACCTTCTCGCATTAGTAAGGTAATGCTGGGTTTACTGCCGTTCATCATATTGCTGTTTGTTTATATGACGGCATCTGATGCTCGTCTGGCGGTAAACCCATCCGACAAGCTACTACCTGCTTTTAGCAGTTTTGCCGATGCTATTGATCGTATGGCATTTACACCGAGCAAGCGTACTGGAGATTATCTGCTCTGGACTGACACGTTAGCCAGTCTGCAACGTTTAGCGATTGGGGTCGGTGCGAGTGCCTTGTTCGGTTTAGCGATCGGTGTAGCGAATGGGATGTTACCGGTTGTTCGTTCTTCGCTGTCTCCACTGGTTACTGCGATTTCTTTGATTCCACCAATGGCGATACTTCCCATTTTGTTCATTACTTTTGGCTTGGGTGAAGTTTCCAAAGTTGTCCTTATTTTTATTGGGATTTGCCCAATTATCGTCAGGGATCTTCAACTTAAATCTCAGTCACTGCCTCAGGAGCAGTTGATTAAAGCGCAGACACTTGGCGCTAACAGCTGGCAAATCATTGTTCGAGTTGTGCTGCCACAGATATTCCCGCGATTGATCGAAGCGGTTCGCTTGACATTGGGCAGTGCATGGCTGTTTTTGATTGCCGCCGAGGCGATTGTCGCGACTGATGGCCTGGGTTATCGCATCTTCCTTGTCCGTCGTTATTTGTCGATGGATGTCATTCTTCCATATGTTATCTGGATAACCATTCTTGCTTTCACCATGGATTGGTTATTAAGAAAACTGTCTGAGAAGACATGCCCTTGGTATCACGAAGCACAGGGAGAATAAGCATGAACACGAGAAAACCCATCATTGAGATTAAGCAAGTCTGGAAAGAATACGGCGATAACATCGTTTTAGAGAAGCTAAATCTCGATGTTTATCCTGGTGACTTTGTCAGTATCGTTGGTGCTTCAGGTTGCGGCAAAACGACCATGCTCAACATGTTACTGGGTACAGAAAAGCAGACTCGTGGGGAGATCTTGCTTGATGGTCAGCCGCTGTCGACAGAACCCGGCATCGAACGAGGCATTGTCTTTCAGAAGTATTCCGTATTTCCTCACCTGACGTCACTAAAGAATGTCATGTTAGGCAAGGAGTTAGAATCGAGCAGTGTACTGACCTCTTTAACCGGTCGTGGTTTTGGAGCCAACAAGAAAAAAGCTCGGGAAGAAGCAACGGCGATTCTCAAGCAAGTCGGGCTAGGACACGCTTTGGACAAATACCCTCATGAGCTTTCCGGTGGGATGAGACAACGCTTATCGATTGCTCAGGCCCTGATTAAAAAGCCGCGTATTTTGCTCCTTGATGAGCCGTTTGGCGCACTTGATCCGGGCATCCGAAAAGACATGCACAGCTTAATTAAGTCACTTTGTCAGGAGCAACTGCTCACCGTGTTCATGATCACTCATGACCTCAGTGAAGGTTTTCACTTAGGCAACCGATTGTGGGTGTTTGATCATGTAAGAAATGACGAACAGGCTCCGGAACGCTTTGGCGCACAGGTTACGTTTGATATCGATTTGAGAAAACCAGAGCAAGCCGAAGTGGTAAACAGTTTATTAGAAAAGAAAATTGCATAGGAGGACAATGATGTCGTCTAACACACCTATTTTTACCGATACGATTCCAGGGGCCGCACACTGGTCAATGGTCATTCCAAAAGGACATGTATTACAAGCGAAAGACCTGGAAGGTGGCGCTAACCTGAGCATGCTGTTCTACAATCCGACCAATTTGTTGGAGCGCTATAACGCGCCTGATTCCCTGAAGGGCCAGCATACTTTTAAGCTGACTGCCGGGCATTGCCTTTATTCAGATATGGGACGCGTATTCTGTTCGATAGTCCGTGATGATACCCATTGGATTGATTCCGTCTGTGGTGTTGCCAACAAACAAAAAGTCGCTGAAAAATGGGGCGAACGTGATTATCAGAAAGACAGAAACCAGTGGAAACAAAATGGCTATGATGCGCTGTTAGTAGAAGTGGCGAAATACGGTCTGGGTCAACGAGATCTTGCCGCTAACCTGAACTTGTTCAGCCGTGTAAAAACTGACGAAGATGGCAATCTGCAATATGCAGAAGACCACAGTAAAGCGGGTGATTGTATTGAGCTGCGTTTTGAAATGGATACTTTGGTGGTGTTAACCACTTGTCCTCACCCAATGAACCCAGCAGAAGAATACCCATTTAAACCGGTTGAAATTGCATTGTTTGAAGCAGAACCAGTCCGCGAAGATGACGCTTGTGTCATGTCCAGAGAAGAAAATGGCCGAGGTTTTGAAAACAACCGCCGTTACCACATGCACTCAGCGTGCTGTCATCAGTAAGGAGGATGAAAGATGATTGTTGAAAGTAAATTAGAACCTCAAACGGCAATTCGCCGGGATATCGTGCCTGCTGGTGACTATTACATGAAAGTCGTTAAAGCGGGTCAGACATTCCGCATCCTCGATTTGGAAGGAAACCAGGCCGCCGACACGTTGTTTTATAATGCCAATGATCCAGCAGAACGTTACAGCGCTATCGATACTATTCGTGAACAAGGTAATGTTTATCTGACAGCAGGCACCAAAATCTTGTCAAATCATGGCAACGAAATGTTGGAGATTGTCGCTGATACCTGTGGCCGTCACGACACCTTAGGTGGTGCGTGTGCGACAGAGAGTAATACTGTGCGCTATGCGATTGATAAGAAATGCATGCACGCTTGCCGTGATAGCTGGCTACTGGCTGTTGCTGAAAACGAAGAGTTCGGCATGAGCAAACGCGATATCACGCACAACATCAACTTCTTTATGAATGTGCCAATCACCGAGGCAGGGGGATTAACCTTTGAAGACGGGATCAGTGCGCCGGGCAAGTATGTCGAACTCACAGCCAAAATGGATGTGATCGTCCTAATCTCAAACTGCCCTCAATTGAACAACCCATGTAATGCCTACAACCCAACGCCAGTTGAAGTCTTGGTGTGGGATTAAACTCAGCGCATCCATGAGAGAGTCGGGGACGACCCCATACTTTGACTCTGAGTTTTTAGCCGGGACGACCCGGACAAGAATTGGAATCGTCTATGTTTAACAAGGTACTTATCGCAAACCGCGGCGCTATCGCTACCCGTGTGATCAGAACGCTAAAAAAATTAGGTATCACCAGTGTTGCGATTTACAGCGAAGCAGATTCACAAAGTCTCCACGTCACTCAGGCTGATGAAGCCTACTCATTAGGCCAGGGCGCCGCTGCAGAGACCTACCTCAACCAGAAAAAAATCATCGATATTGCCAAACAGGCTGGTGCTGAAGCGATCCACCCTGGCTATGGCTTTCTAAGTGAGAACCCAGATTTCGTCGGCTTGTGTGAAACTCACGGTTTGGTATTCCTTGGTCCAACGCCGGAGCAGATGAATGTTTTCGGCCTAAAACACTCCGCTCGTGCCATTGCCGAGAAATCGGGTGTCCCTCTTTTGCCAGGCACCGAGCTGCTTAAAGACAAACAGCAAGCGTTAGATGAAGCCCGAGTCATTGGTTATCCAGTGATGCTGAAAAGTACCGCTGGCGGTGGTGGTATCGGTATGCAATGCTGCTACGATGAGTCGTCATTGGCTGCGGCTTTCGACTCAGTGAAACGCCTGAGTGAGAACAACTTCAGTAACAGCGGCGTTTTTCTCGAAAAATTCATTGAACGTGCACGTCACATTGAAGTGCAGATTTTTGGTGACGGGCAGGGAACGGTGGTTGCGCTTGGTGAACGAGACTGTTCTTCTCAACGCCGTAACCAGAAGGTGATTGAAGAGACGCCAGCACCCAACTTAAGCGATAAAACCCGGGAAGCCCTTCACCAGACGGCGATTAACCTGGCAAAACAAGTGAACTATCGCAATGCCGGTACCGTTGAGTTTGTTGTCGACCAAACCACTGAAGAATTTTACTTCCTGGAGGTGAATACTCGCTTACAGGTTGAACACGGTGTTACCGAAGAAGTGTTTGGCGTCGATCTTGTCGAATGGATGGTGAAATTAGGTTCTGGCGATTTAACTCAAGCCGAATTGCTGACGGAGCGTAAGCCAAAGGGACACGCAGTGCAAGTTCGATTGTATGCCGAAGATGCCAATAAAAACTTTCAGCCATGCGCAGGATTACTGAGTCACGTTGAGTGGCCGCAGATTGATGGATTACGAATCGAGCACTGGATTGAAGCGGGCGTCGAGGTTTCTCCGTTCTTTGACCCTATGTTGGCGAAGATTATTACGTTGGGCGAGTTCCGCACCGATGCTTTAGATAAAATGGCACAGTCGCTGCAGACGATGGCCATTTACGGTATCGAGCATAACCAGGCGTATTTGCAGCAACTGCTTCAGGATGACCTGGTGCAAAGCGGAATGGTATTAACCCGTTCTCTCAACGACTTTGTCTATCAGCCTACTTCAGTCGATGTGATCAGTGGTGGTACCCAGACGACTATTCAGGATTACCCTGGCCGTTCAGGCTACTGGCATATTGGTGTGCCGCCTTCAGGCCCGATGGATTCGCTTAGCTTCCGTCTTGGTAACCAGATGCTCAACAATGATGAAGCTTGCGCAGGTCTGGAAATCATCATTTCTGGCCCGACTCTGAAATTTAACGTTGAACAATCTTTCGTTCTTACCGGCGCACATCTTGATGCGACCTTGGATGGTGTAGAGATTGAACATGGTGTCGTGACGACAGCAAAAGCGGGTCAAATTCTTAAAACCGGATTTGTGAAAGGGGATGGGGCGCGCAGTTACCTATTGTTTGAAGGCGGCATCCAATGTCCAGATTATCTTGGCAGTAAATCCACCTTTACTTTAGGTCAGTTTGGCGGACATGCTGGTCGCGCCATTGTTGCTGGTGATGTCTTGCATGTTACAGGCTCTGCCGCAGACTCCACCGTTGAAGGAACACAGGTTCAATTACCAACCCTGAGTACAGAATGGACGGTTCGTGTGATTTACGGTCCACACGGTGCTCCGGACTTTTTCACTGATGAAGACATCGAAGCCTTCTTCTCTGCGACATGGAAAGTGCATTTCAACTCAAGCCGTACTGGTGTTCGTCTAATTGGTCCGAAACCAAACTGGGCACGTCAGGATGGTGGTGAGGCCGGGTTGCACCCTTCTAATATCCACGATAATGCGTATGCCGTAGGCACGATCGATTTTACCGGTGATATGCCCGTGATTCTGGGCCCTGACGGTCCAAGCTTAGGCGGTTTCGTTTGTCCTGCGACCATCATCAAAGCCGATTTATGGAAAGCAGGTCAGTTCAAGGCTGGCGATAAAATACGTTTTGTCCCGGTAACGATTGAGCAAGCTGAAATGGCAGAACGCGCTCAACTTGATGGCATTGCATCTCTGAATATTGAAGAAGCAGAGCTGGAAGCGGCAGAGCTATCGTCGCCGGTGATAAAAACACTGCCTAAAGAAGTCTTTGGTGAAGACGTGGTTTATCGTCCGAGTGGCGAAGATTTCTTACTGGTCGAATATGGTCCGCAAGTGCTGGATATTCGTCTTCGCTTCCGTGTCCATGCACTGATGATGAAGATTGAAGACATGGATATTGACGGTGTTAAAGAGTTAACCCCAGGTATTCGATCGCTACAAATTCACTACGATAACCTGACGCTACCTCGTCATAAATTACTCAAATACCTAGAACAACTGGAAATGCAGTTGACCGATATTGATGAGCTGACGGTTCCGGCTCGTGTCGTGCATATCCCGTTGTCGTGGGACGATGAAGCAACACGTTTAGCGATTCGCAAATATGACGAAGTGGTGCGTAAAAACGCGCCTTGGTGTCCGGATAATATTGAGTTTATTCGTCGTATTAACGGTCTGGATTCCGTCGAGGATGTGAAAAAGATTGTCTTTGATGCCAGTTACTTAGTGATGGGCTTGGGAGATGTTTATCTGGGCGCGCCTGTGGCAACGCCAATGGACCCTCGTCACCGTCTGGTTACCACGAAGTATAACCCAGCGAGAACCTGGACGCCTGAGAATGCAGTCGGAATCGGCGGCGCTTATCTGTGTGTCTATGGTATGGAAGGCCCGGGCGGCTATCAGTTTGTTGGTCGAACTTTGCAGATGTGGAACCGTTATCGTCAGACCAAAGAGTTCGAACAGCCTTGGCTATTACGCTTCTTTGACCAGATTAAGTTTTACGAAGTTAGTGCAGAAGAGCTGCTGGAAATACGACGTAAGCATCCACTCGGCCAATACCCACTGCAAATCGAAGAGACGGAATTTTCACTGGCGAGTTATCAGTCTCTGATTGATGAACACTCTGAGGAAATCGATGCATGTAAGACACGTCAGCAAACCGCTTTTGAGGCGGAGCGCCAACGTTGGATTGAAAGCGGACAAGCAAACTTCGTCATTGAAGAAGCGGAAGAAGAAGAGCAGGAACAAATGGTGCTCGAAGACGGGCAGGCTCTGGTAGAAAGCCATGTTGCCGGCAATGTCTGGCAAGCGCTGGTGAAACCAGGGGATACAGTTAAAGCCGGACAAGTCATTATGGTTCTGGAAGCGATGAAAATGGAACTTGAAGTGGTCGCTTCAGAGTCGGGCATTATTGATCAGGTCTGCGCCGATAAAGGGGCACAGGTCAGTGCTGGTCAGCCACTCGTCATTATCAATACTCAAGCAGCATAAGGAGTAAAGGGATGAATACTCCAGTTACTATCGAACAATTACTTGCCGGCTACCGCAGCGGTGAAATAGACGTACGTACTTTTCTTAAACAGAAATACCAACTGGCGCAGGAAGATACGCATAACACCTGGATTTCTCTGATTTCAGAGTCGCAATTGGATGACTACCTTTCTGATTTGGAGACAAAAGATCGTCAATTACTGCCGTTGTATGGCGTGCCATTTGCGATAAAAGATAACATTGATCTGCAAGATTTACCGACAACCGCCGGATGTAAAGAATATGCTTATCAACCGTCAGAGTCTGCGTTTGTTGTAGAACTTTTGATCAAAGCAGGAGCGGTACCGCTGGGGAAAACGAACCTCGATCAGTTTGCGACTGGGTTAGTTGGGGCTCGTAGTCCGTGGGGAGCGGGCAAAAACAGCTTCGATCCTGATTATGTGTCTGGTGGGTCGAGTGCTGGGAGTGCCATCAGTGTGGCTTTAAATCAGGTGTTTTTCTCGTTAGGTACGGATACCGCTGGCTCAGGTCGCGTTCCGGCTGCATTCAATAATATCTTGGGCTTGAAACCAACCAAGGGCTTATTGAGCTGCAGTGGCGTCGTTCCCGCTTGTCGTACACTGGACTGCGTTACTTTCTTTGCACGCAGTGCGGGTGATCTTGAGACGCTTGTCGATGTTGCCACAGTGTATGATGAAAAAGATGGTTATGCGCGTCCAAATGTTCAGCAAACGCTGCCTGGTGAATTTCGCGGTTTAAAGGTGGGGGTTCCCGCTGAAGATCAGCTGGCATTTTTTGGCAACGATCAATACAAAAAACAGTTTGCTTTGGCGCTGGAAAGAATGAAAGCAATGGGCGCTGAGCTGGTTGAGTTTAATCTGCAACCGTTTATTGATGCTGCAAAACTCTTGTATCAAGGCCCTTGGGTGGCAGAGCGTTACGCAGCCATTCAGTCGTTTTTTGACGAAGACAGCCGCCGCTGTTTACCCGTGATTGAAACCATTGTCGGTGGTGCGAAAAACTACACAGCGGCTGATACGTTTAAATACATGTATCAGTTACAGGATTACAAAGTTCAGTGTGACAAGTTGCTTGGGGAGGTGGACGTTGTCATTACTCCGACTGCGGGCAGCACATATACGATTGAAGAGGTGGAATCTAATCCGATTGAGCTGAATAGCAATCTTGGTTATTACACCAACTTCATGAATTTATTGGATTATACAGCCATTGCTATTCCGTCATCGTTCTGTGAGTCCGGTTTACCGTTTGGCTTTACGTTTTTTGCGCCTGCATTTACGGACTCGGGTTTGATCAAGCTTGCGCAGGCATGGCAAAAAGAAACCTGTCTTCCGCTTGGGGCTACTGAGCAATTTTTACCTGAAGATGAACGTGTAGATCTGTTGGTGTGCGGTGCCCATATGCAAGGGTTACCACTGAATCATCAGTTAACGGGAGAGGGGGCGATACTCAAAGCAAAAGGTGAAACCGCCAAGTCTTACCGTATGTATGCGCTGGCTGGTGGACCTCCAGCTCGTCCGGGACTGGTACGCGATGAAGACAATGGTCAGGCTATCGAAATCGAAGTGTGGTCGTTCCCGAAATCAGCACTAGGTAGTTTGCTGTGTCAAATCCCACATCCATTAGGGTTAGGCAAAGTAGAGCTAAGTGATGGAAACTGGGTGACAGGGTTTATCTGTGAAGCCATTGGTATCGAAGGTGCCGAGGACATTACGGCGCTAGGTGGCTGGCGAAGTTATCTAGGGGCTCACTAAAATTGCCTCTTATAAAATAGTCATTTAAATCTTGAGGTTAAATTAAGGGGGATTGTTACAATGCCCCTTAATTTTCGATTTTTCAAAGAGATAAGAATTCATCCGGCCTTCTTTCCTCGACTTTAAACCTAATACTCTATGCTTGAACGCTATCTATACTGTATCTGAACGTCGACCGAGGAGAACAGTTCATGAGTATAAAAAATAAAGCATTAGTAATAGTCGCCAGCGCCTTAATCGGAGTGAGTAGCGCTGCCTCAGCAAAAGTAGATGGACCCATGGTGATGACAATCGAAGAAGTGGGTGCTTCAGAGCTGTTGTCGTGGTCATGGACGGCAAGTCAGAGCATTAGCTATTCAACTGGGTCTGGAGGTGGTGGTACGGGAAAAGTGAATATTGGTGAGCTCAATGTCACCCGTTACAGTGATGCTCAATCGGCTGCACTCTTAAGATATATAGTCACAGGAAGCCACTTTGATACCGTCGAGTTCGCCCGGGATGGATTAAAAATCACCTTGAAAGATGTCCTAATAAGCTCTTTTAATGTTGGCAGTTCAAGCGATATGAAAGAGCCACAAACAGAAAGCCTCTCGTTTTCGTTTAGGCAGATTACTTATCAAGTTGATGGTGGTCCGGCTTATTGCTATGACAGGTCAACCAACACTCAATGTTAGTTGTCTATTGGTATCTTTATATTATGGAACTAACTGGTAATGAACATGCGTATCAATAGTAAGTTAGCCAGATATACTATAAGGGCTGTAATTGCAGCCCTTTTTGCTCTCACCGTTTTAAATACAACCCATAACTTAAAGCAAATCACGAACCCGGTAGTATGACATGGCTAATACAAGTGCTGGAGTGCGGAGTAAACGTCCACCAGGGAACGACATATGAGGTACTTTATCAAAAATGGCAAAGCGTTCAGCGGTTGCAGCAACGCACTCAGCCATGAGCGTGCCTGCCAGACCTGTTACCGCAATTCCATGACCAGAGAACCCTTGAGCAAAATAGACATTGGGTTTGAGCCGGCCAAAGTGAGGCGCGCGGTTCATGGTGATAGCCACATTGCCACCCCACGCATAATCAATTTTAGCGTTAGTCAATTGCGGGAATATGCTCACCATCCGGTTGCGCATCGCTTTCTCTAAGTTAAATGGCGCAACGCCAGAGTAGCTGACTCGTCCGCCAAATAGCATCCGGTTGTCGCCGGAGCAGCGGAAATAGTCGAGTACAAAATTGATATCACTCGCGGCGATATGGTTTTTCATCAGTTTATTGGTTAATGTTTCATCGAGAGGTTCTGTGGCACAGATGTAGGTGCCCACAGGCATAACTTTGTTTTCTAGTGAGCTTTCTAACCCTTCCATATAAGCATTACACGCCAGAATCACGTGATTCGCTTTCACTTCGCCATGCTTGGTAAATAGAGTGGCAGGGTCACCGTGCTCAATTTTAATAACCGCACTTTCTTCAAAAAACTGAGCACCAGCGGCTTGAGCGGCATTGGTTAAGCCGAGCGTGTAGTTTAATGGGTGTAGGTGACCACTATTATGATCAAACATGCCGGAAGTATATTTGTCGCTGTCAATATGCTCTCGAACCTGTTCTTTATCCCATAGCTCGAGCGAGTCGTAGTTATATCGCTCAGTCAGGTTGGCGTACCACTCTTGAAGTTCTTTGTCATGACGCGATTTCATGCCTAAGTGAACCATGCCATCGCGCCAATCACAGTCAATATTGTACTTTTTAATATTATTTTTGGTTAGAGCAAGTGCCTCGACAGAGAGCTCCCAAAGTTTCCTTGCGTCAGACTCGCCGACGAGCTTTTCAAGTGTATGTTGCTCTGAAGCCCAGCCAAAAATTGCCTGGCCGCCACTCCGTCCCGAAGCTCCCCAACCGACACGATTTGCTTCCAAAACAATAACGCTATAGCCCTTATTGGCAAGTTCAAGTGCTGCTGTCGCTCCGGTTATACCAGAGCCCACCACACACACATCGGCCACATGGCTTCCTTTTAGTGTGGGAAAGCGTAAATCCAGGTTTTTTGATGCAGCATAGTAAGAGAGGGTATGCTTCGTACTCATCTTGACATCCTTTTCGTCTAATCTTGATTTAATACTTATCGGTACCATTGGTATTCAAGTGGTGATACTTGAGCCGAAAACCTTTCCTGCTCGTGCTTTTTATTCGCGAGGTAGACTTTGCAAAGTTCTTCTCCAAAGCTGGTTTGCATAAATTCACTTGTCGCGAAGGCGTGCAAAGCGCTGTCCCAAGAACTTGGCAGAGTCGGCAGAGCGAGCTGAGTGGCGTCTCCATCTATTGGCGCTGGTGGGGTCAGATTGTTTTCAATACCATCTAGGATAGATGCCAATAAAACAGAAACAGTGAGATAAGGGTTAACATCTGCACCTGATAAACGGTGTTCGATTCGTTTGTCTTCAGCGCCGCTCGCCGGTACACGAACGGCAACCGTTCTATTATCCCATCCCCATGAAGCATGCATTGGTACAAACATATTCGGTTGCAAGCGTCGATAGGAGTTCGCATTGGGAGCAAAAATCGCCATGCATTCATCCATGTGTTCCAAGACACCTGCAATGGCATTGAGCAGCAAGTCATCATTATATCCAAGCACGTTAGTGCCATCTTCGTTTTGCAAGCTAATGTGAATGTGACAACCACTACCTGCATATTCGGTATAAGGTTTCGCCATGAAGTTGGCGTGAAATCCATGTTTTTTGGCTATCGCGCGAACGACACGCTTTAGAAGCATCGCATGATCGCAGGCGAGCAATATGTTGGTTGAATGTTTCAGGTTTACTTCAAATTGCCCTGGTGCATATTCCGCTGTGATGTTTTCTGCCGGGATGCCTTGTGCTTGACATGCACTGACGATTTCATCCAAAAAGGTCTTAAATTCGTCAAGTTCATCGAGTGAATAAACCTGAGTCTGTGTCATTCGCTCGCCGCTAACTGGCATCAGTGGGGGTTGGGGACTGCCGGTATCATCGGGCTCAGGATCCTGTAAATAAAACTCTAGCTCAACCGCGACACAGGGGTGTAATCCTTTGCTTTGAAATTTTTTAAGTTGTTGCTCTAGGACGTGTCTTGGGTCTGCAAAGAAAGGCTGGTTAGTCTCTGGCTCGTACATCGTAACGATGGCTTGGGCGCTATTCTCTTGCCAGGGTACGACCTGCAAAGAATTTGGCACAATATGGCAAACACGGTCGCCATCGCCTTTTTCAAATCCTAACCCGGTCTCTTCGACGGTTTCACCACAGATATCAAGTGCAAAAACAGACGCGGGTAAACAAATACCTTGTTCCAGCACTTTGCTTAGTTGATTGGTATTGATCCGCTTTCCCCTGACCACGCCGTTCATATCGAACAGAATCAAATCAATCGTCGTGATGTTTGGGTTCTGTTCGATAAAATGAGCAATTTCTTGTTGCTCCTGCTTGGTTTTTAGTCGGTCAATGTTAATCGGTTGATTGGCAAGACTAGTCATATCCGCAGTGCCTCCTTGGCGTTAAACGTAATAATCCCTTGTTCTATATGGGCTCAGGAATGCCCTGCAGACAGCTTTACTTGCTTTTTAAACATACACACATTGTTTAGGGGATTGCAACACTTTTGTAACTTTAACCTTACCGATGATGTGTCTTGATATAAAATATTTAACAGATTGGTTGACTTTTGGGTGAATTAAGCACAATGCTAAATAGAGCTTATTGATACATCCACGATTTTTAGATGGAGTAACAACTGGGGCTTTAAACTCAACCCAATCAGTTTGGTGGTTGGGATTAGGAAAACATACGAGTGTTATTTTGCTGTCTGCCAGTTTTTAGCGGACGCAGAGCTGTAAACATAAAGCTGTATTTCATGGACCGAAATTAGTGCAAAGAAGGATTTATGGAAACATTCAAGAAATGGATTGAAGAAAACCGTATTACCGAGGTGGAGTGCCTTATCCCAGATATCACCGGTAACGCACGAGGCAAAATTATGCCCGCTAAAAAGTTTCTTCGGGAAGGAGGGATGCATCTTCCCGAAGTGATTTTTTTCCAAACAGTGAATGGTGATTGGCCAGACGATGAGAGCATGATTGATCTCACGGAGAAGGACATGAACCTGGAGCCCGATCCAAACACGGTTAGACTTGTTCCATGGACAAAAGATCCAACCGGTCAGGTAATTCATGACTGTTTTACCGTCGACGGAGAGCCGGTAGAAGTCTCGCCAAGAGCGGTATTACGTCGCGTGTTATCGTTTTATGAAAGAGAGGGCTGGCGTCCGGTTGTCGCGCCAGAGCTAGAGTTCTTCCTGGTGAAAAAGAACCTGGATTGGGATTACCCGCTTGAGCCGCCGATTGGACGAAATGGCAGGCCAGAAACGGCCAGACAATCCTTCAGTATCGATGCTGTGAATGAATTCGATCCTATTTTTGAAGATATGTATGACTTCTGTGAGGCGCAAGGCCTGGACGTTGATACATTAGTTCATGAATCGGGTGCCGCTCAGATGGAGTTGAACTTCGATCACGGTGAACCGTTAGATTTGGCAGATCAAGTTTTTGTGTTTAAACGAACAGTACGAGAAGCCGCGCTGCGACACGACGTTTACGCCACGTTTATGGCTAAACCCATGGAAGATGAGCCAGGTAGCGCGATGCATATTCACCAAAGTCTGGTCGATGTGAACGGCAAGAACTTGTTTGCCAATGAAGATGGTTCCAACAGCGAGCTGTTCCTAAATTATATTGCTGGTATGCAAAAATATACCCCTGCTGCGATTGCCTTTTTTGCACCAAACGTCAATTCCTACCGTCGATTGGTCTTCGGCGAGTCAGCGCCAACCAATGTGGCTTGGGGAGAAGATAACCGCACGGTTGGACTTCGAGTTCCTGTGTCCGATAAGAATGCCCGTCGCATTGAAAACCGTTATGCCGGTGCTGATGCGAACCCATACTTAGCGATGGCTTTGTCACTGGCTTGTGGATATTTGGGGATGAAAGAAAAGCTTACTCCGACACCGCAAAGCACTGGTGACATGACGACCGAGCCTTACTCACTTCCTCATACATTGGAAGACGCTTTAGTGCTGTTAGAAAACAGTGATGAGCTGAGAGAAATTCTCGGTGACCGATTTGTTTCAGCTTACGTTGCTATCAAGCGAAAAGAATACAAAACCTTCTTCCAAGTCATCAGCTCTTGGGAGCGTGAGTTTTTACTCTTAAACGTATAAGTCAAACTTAATAGCTAATTGAAAGCGGCTTACCTTAGCACCCCTTTAAGTAGAAAGCATTTGTCTTTAATGATGCTGGGCAAGCCGTGCTCATACGACGCTATTAATAAACCATGGAATCAAACTATGTCTAAATGGATTGAGCAAGATAGTGCACATTGCTTGCACCCTTTTACTAACTTCAAGGCGTTAAATGACAAAGGGTCTCGCATTATTAACCGCGCGGAAGGGGTTTACATCTATGATGAGGATGATAACAAGATCCTCGATGGTATGGCGGGCTTATGGTGTGTGAATATGGGCTACAGTTGCCAGCCTCTTATTGATGCCGCGACAAAGCAAATGCAGGAATTGCCGTACTACAATTTGTTTTTCCAAACCGCACACCCACCAGCGGTAGAGCTTTCTACTTTATTGGCCGAGGTCACGCCAGAAGGCATGAACCATGTGTTCTATACGGGCTCAGGTTCTGAGTGTAATGACACGGTAGTGAGAATGGTTCGTCACTACTGGAGTAGCCTAGGTAAACCGCAAAAGCAAACCATCATCAGCCGAAAAAATGCTTACCACGGCAGCACTATGGCGGGGGCAAGTCTCGGTGGCATGTCTGCGATGCATGCGCAAGGTGGCCTTCCTCTGCCTAACATCGTGCATATCGATCAACCTTACTATTTTGGTGAAGGAAATGGCGTTGATGAAACCGAATTTGGTTTAGAGCGTGCAAGGCAGCTAGAAGAGAAGATTCTAGAACTCGGTGAGGACAATGTCGCTGCTTTTATTGCAGAGCCTATTCAAGGTGCTGGTGGCGTGATTATTCCACCGTCAAGCTACTGGCCTGAAATCCAACGTATTTGTGACAAATATGAAATTCTATTGATTGTTGATGAAGTGATTTGTGGCTTTGGCCGCACTGGCGAATGGTTCGCAAGTCAGACCTTCAACATAAAGCCAGATCTTATGTGTATGGCGAAAGGGATCACATCAGGTTACCTGCCGCTAGGTGGTGTGATGGTTCGTGATCATGTCGCCAAAGTACTCACCGATGCCGATACGGAATTCGCACACGGTTTTACTTACTCAGGTCATCCTGCTTCTTGTGCGGTGGCCATCGCCAACATTAAAGAGATGCAACGTCTCAGCGTTGTGAATCAAGTACGAGAAGAGACCGGTCCATATTTTGCCAAACGCTGGGCAGAGCTCGCTGAGCACCCATTGGTTGGTGAAGCGCGTAGCGTTGGTCTGGTCGGTGCAATTGAGCTTGTTAAAGATAAACAAACCAAACAACGTTTCGATAAAGAGTTAGATGTGGGGACTCGTTGCCGCGACCATTGTTTTAACAGTGGCGTGGTATTGAGAGCCGTCGGAGACTCAATGATCTGTTCACCACCACTGATTATCACTAAATCAGAAATAGACGAATTAGTTGCACTTGCAAAACTGGCTTTAGATAACACGCTCGCCGACGTTCAGCAGTAGCCGACGAGAACAATACCAAAACTCACCAAGGAATGGAGATCCAAATGGAGAAAATGAAGGTTTATTGTGGGGTAGCGTTGGGGATGACTCTTGGGTTCGCCCCGTTAACATCAATTGCTGCGGAAGACAAAGTACTCAATATCTATAACTGGTCTGATTATATTGCTGAAGATACCATCGCCAAATTTGAGCAGGAAACAGGTATCAAGGTTGTCTACGATGTTTTTGATTCTAATGAAGTTCTGGAAGCGAAAGTTCTATCAGGCAATACTGGCTTCGACCTTATTGTCCCGAGTAACGACTTTTTGGGCAGACAGGTAAAAGCTGGCGCTTTTCAAAAATTGGATAAAGAAAAGCTAAGCAACTATAAAAACCTAGACCCTAAATTGATGGGAATCTTGTCAGACACCGTTGACCCTGAAAATGCTTATTCGGTGCCTTACCTTTGGGGCACAACAGGCATTGGCTACAACGTCGAGAAGGTCAAAGCGGCACTTGGAGAAGATGCCCCCGTCAACAGTTGGGATTTAGTGTTTAAACCAGAGAACATGGAAAAACTGGCGAAATGTGGTGTGGGCTTTTTGAATGCGCCATCGGAGATCATGGCGGCATCATTAAACTACATAGGCAAAGATCCTAATAGTACTGACCCGAATGACTACAAAAAGGATGCACTTGAGTTACTCAAAACGGTCCGTCCATATGTTACTTACTTTCACTCTTCGCAATACATCAATGACTTAGCTAATGGCGACATTTGTGTTGCCATCGGTTGGTCCGGAGATGTTCTTCAAGCAGCAGATCGTGCGGCAGAAGCGGATAACGGTGTTGAGATTGCTTACTCAATTCCAAAAGAGGGCGCATTAGCTTGGTTTGACTTAATGGCGATCCCTAAAGACGCTAAGCACCCTGAAAATGCCCACCTTTTCATCAATTTCTTGCTAAGACCTGAAGTAATCGCAGAAATCAGTAACTACGTTTGGTACGCGAATCCAAACCCACCTTCGCGTGAGTTTATCGATACTGAAATTCTGGATGATCCGGGTATCTATCCTAGTGAGGAAACACAGGAGAAGCTCTACAGCGCGAAAATGTTGCCTCATAAAACCGCTCGTGCGATGACTCGTGCGTGGACAGATTTTGTTAAAAACTAGATAGAGACAAAGAGGTGACCTTAGGGTCGCCTCTTTTATGGAGAGTACCATGACAGTGATGTCACTTTGTAACGACCTTCCTCATATGCATGTGGAATCTAACCCGCCAAAACCTTTACTTGAAATTAAAGGGCTAACCAAAAGCTTTGACGGCCACGTAGCCGTAGATGGATTGGACTTGACGATCAACCAAGGCGAATTATTCGCACTACTTGGCGCATCGGGCTGTGGAAAGTCCACCTTGCTCCGGATGCTTGCCGGCTTTGAACAACCTTCAGCAGGACAGATCATCTTAGATGGGGAAGATCTCGCCACGATCCCTCCTTATCGTCGCCCGGTCAATATGATGTTTCAATCCTATGCGCTGTTTCCTCATATGACAGTGGCTGACAATATTGCATTTGGACTCAAGCAAGACGGGATGCCACGCAAAGAAATAGATGAGACCGTGAAACAGATGCTGGAACTGGTGCACATGTCTGACTATGCCAAACGTAAACCTCATCAACTTTCTGGGGGCCAAAAACAGCGTGTTGCGCTTGCTCGTAGTTTAGCGAAAAAGCCAAAACTGCTGCTTCTTGATGAGCCAATGGGGGCGTTAGATAAAAACTTAAGAGAAAAAATGCAACTCGAAGTGGTGGATATCTTAGAGCGTGTGGGGGTGACTTGTGTGATGGTCACGCACGATCAGGAAGAAGCGATGACTATGGCCAGCCGAATGGCGATTATGAATAAGGGACAGTTTGTTCAAATTGGTTCTCCGGAGTCCATTTATGAACATCCTAATTCTCAATTCTCTGCCAAGTTTGTCGGCACGGTAAATATCTTTGAAGGGATAGTAGAAAATAGTCAAAACGACAGCTGTACTGTGCGCTGTCAGGATCTCGACAACCCAATTTATATTAATGAAGGTATTTCCGGAGTAACGGGTGTTCCAGTGATGATAGCGGTGAGACCCGAAAAAATGACCCTGAGTACGCATAGCAACCACTCGGTAAATAGCTGCTCGGGGGTTGTCGAAGATATTGCCTACATGGGGAATCAATCAATTTATCATGTGCGTCTACCGTCTGGAAAATTGGTCACGGCCACCTTACAAAATACCACTCGCTTGAGAAAAGACATGCCGACGTGGGAACAGAAGGTCACGCTAAGTTGGGACATGGAAAGTTGCGTGGTACTTAAAATATGATAAAAACAGCGAAACTCAATATTTGGCGTGTCATACCCACGCCAAAGTGCTTACTACTTGCTGTCCCTTATGGATGGTTATTACTCTTTTTCTTACTTCCATTTTTGATCGTTTTTAAGATCAGCTTCGCAGAGGCACAAGTCTCAATACCACCTTATTCTGAGCTACTCAGTTATGCCGAGCAGCAACTGCAGCTGCTACTGAATATAGGGAACTACGAATACTTGTTGGAAGATGATTTATACGTTTCATCGTATTTAGAGTCGATACGTATTGCGCTGATATCAACGTTACTCTGTTTAGTGGTCGGTTTTCCAATTGCCTGGGCAATCGTACACTCAGCACCCTCGACGCGTAACGTATTACTGATGCTTATCATTCTTCCATCATGGACAAGTTTCTTAATTCGAGTCTACGCCTGGATAGGTATCCTCAAAAATAATGGATTACTCAATAACGTACTGTTAACCATTGGGGCGATTGACGAACCATTAAAGATATTACACACCGATGCCGCTGTGTATATCGGCATTGTATATACCTATTTACCTTTCATGGTCCTGCCTTTATATACCGCGCTGATGCGAGTTGACTACTCACTGATAGAAGCCGCCAGTGATTTAGGTGCGAAACCAGTAACCACATTATTTAATGTTTTAATTCCGTTAACCCGTGCTGGCATCATTGCCGGTTCCATGTTGGTCTTTATACCAGCGGTAGGGGAATTTGTTATTCCTGAACTGCTCGGTGGACCGGATTCGATCCTGATCGGAAAAGTGTTATGGCAAGAGTTTTTCAATAACCGAGATTGGCCTGTGGCTTCGGCTGTTGCAACCACGATGCTACTCATCTTAATGGTGCCAATTCTTTGGTTCCACCGTTATCAAAAACGTGAATTGGAGGTACAGGGATGAACGATATTCCAGTTTACAACAATAAAGGGAAGTGGTTGATATTAGGGTTAGGCTTCGCCTTTCTCTACTTACCGATTTTAATTCTGATTATTTATTCTTTTAACGAAAACCGATTGGTAACCGTTTGGTCCGGGTTTTCTTTCAAGTGGTATTCCGAGTTATTTGACGACGACTTATTAATGGGCGGGGTAAAGCTGAGCCTGTTAATTGGCTTTCTTTCTGCAAGTGCAGCGGTGGTGCTTGGTACTATCGCGGCGTTTGTCCTAAATCGTTTTGGTAAATTTCGAGGCGAAACCGGCTTCGCATTTATGATCACAGCTCCCTTGGTTATGCCAGAGGTGATCACCGGACTGTCTTTATTGCTACTCTTTATTGCGATGGGGCAAGTGTTTGATTTATTTAATCAACGTGGAATGATGACGATTTGGATCGCGCATGTTACATTCTGCACCGCTTACGTAACGGTAGTGGTGAGCTCCAGGCTACAAGAGGTGGATCGATCAATCGAAGAGGCGGCAATGGATCTAGGTGCGCCACCCTGGAAAGTATTTTTTCAAATTACCTTACCAACGATTGCTCCGGCTATTATTGCGGGTTGGTTACTGGCGTTTACTTTGTCGCTCGATGACTTGGTGATTGCAAGCTTTGTATCTGGTCCGAGTGCTACAACACTGCCAATGGTGGTATTCTCCAGCGTGAGACTAGGCGTGAGCCCTAAAATTAATGCCCTCGCGACGTTGATCATTTTAGCGGTATCGTGTGCCACCTTTATTGCATGGTGGGTACTTGCTAAAGCGGAGAAACGACGACTACAAGAGGTGAAAATGAGCCAGCAGTAGAGGCATTCGCTGACAAATTAGGAGAGATACATGGATAGAGACATGGATGTAGGCAAGCAACTTAAGACGATCCGAACCATGCGTGGTTTATCCCAACGAGAGCTTGCGAAGAGAAGCGGCGTGACGAACTCCATGATCTCTCAAATTGAACAGAACCTGGTTAATCCGTCTGTCGGGTCACTAAAAAAGATACTGGAAGCGATTCCCATCTCAATGGGCGAGTTTTTTACTTTAGACGTTGAATCCGAGGACGACATCTTTTTTAGTCCGGAACAGATGGCGGATTTAGGTGATGGCAAAATTAACCTGATGTTAGTGGGTGCGAAACGAGAAGGTCGCAAACTTGCCATATTGCATGAAGTCTACCCGCCAGGTGCTGATACTGGCACTGATTTCATGCAGCATGAAGGTGAAGAAGGCGGCGTGGTGATTCGAGGAGAAATCGAGATCACGGTAGGCAGCCGCACTCAGGTACTGAAAGCTGGGGATTCTTATTATTTTGAAACACGTAAACCACACCGCTTTCGCAATAAGGGAAAAGTGGAGTGTGAGCTGATTAGCGCTTCGACGCCACCAACGTTTTAGATACTCGCTTTTCGACAAAAAATGGCCTCTGTTATGAGGCCATTTTTAATCACGGTGCATTTTTAGTCACGGTGAATGCGGTTATGAGACAAAAACACTAATCAAGCTCGATCCATGTCGATTTGATTTCGGTGTATTTATCTAAGGCGTGTAAAGACTTATCTCTGCCGTTACCACTTTGTTTGAACCCGCCAAACGGCATCGTCATATCACCGCCGTCCCAGTTGTTCACAAAGACGGTACCGGCTCTTAGCGCGCGTGAGCATTTTACCGCAGTGGAAATATCGGAAGTCCACCCCCCAGCCGCAAGGCCATATTCACTGTCGTTGGCAAGCTCTATCGCCTCATCAATGGTATCGAAAGTCGTCACACAAAGCACAGGACCAAATATCTCTTCTTTGAATATACGCATGTCAGGTGTCACGTCGGCGAAGACTGCGGGCTGGATATAGTAGCCGCCAGTGTGTTCAAGCAACTTTTGGCCGCCAAATAGCAGCGTTGCCCCTTCTTGCTTGCCGACCTCAATATAATCAAGTACGCGTTCATACTGAGCCTTGTCAACAATGGCACCAACACGAGAGCTGTCGTTAAGAGGATCGCCAGGTTGCCATTTGTCCATGTTTTTTAATAGTAGCTCGAGGAATTGCGTTTTGATGGACGACTGAACCAAAAGACGAGAGCCTGCGGTACAAACTTCACCTTGGTTGTAGCAAATGGCGGTTGCAGCAGTAGCCGCTGCTTTCTCAATGTTTTTGACATCGTAATGGATGATATGAGGACTTTTGCCACCACATTCCATAAAGGTACGCTTAAGGTTGGATTCACCGGCAAAGGTCAGTAATTTTTTACCGACAGCTGTTGAACCAGTAAAGGTTATACAGTCGACATCGGGGTGAAGGGATAATGCTTGACCAGCTTCGTGACCAAACCCTGGGAGAACTTGTAGTACACCATCAGGAATGCCGGCTTGAGAAGCTAATTCAGCGAGCAATATCGCGGTAAGTGGCGACTTTTCCGATGGTTTGATGATGACCGAGTTACCAGTGGCTAATGCTGGGCCAATTTTCCAGGCCGCCATGACGGTAGGGAAGTTCCAAGGAACAATTGCCGCTACGACCCCTAAAGGTTCTCTAGTGACCAGTGCAAGCGCTTCTTCGGTCACAGGCGCGACTTCATCATAAATCTTATCGATCGCTTCAGCGTTCCATTGTATGCATCGAGCGGTGGCTGGTGCATCATATCCCATGGCATCAGAAATGGGTTTTCCCATATCTAAAGACTCCAGAATAGCGAACTGTTCCTGGTGTTGTTCGATAAGCCTGGCGTAGTTAAGTAAAACGGTTTTGCGCTGCGCTGGCGGCAGTCCTGCCCAGACTCGGGAATGAAAAGCATCACGCGCGGCTTTAACTGCAATCTCGACATCTTCCTCTCGGCAACGCGCCACGTGAGCGAGATGCTGGCCTGTCGCAGGGTTAATAATCTCGAAGGTATCATTGTTGATCGCGTTGGTTAGCTTTCCATTAATGTAGGCTTGTGTGTTAAACCTCAACTCAGTGGCTTTATCGTGCCAGTTTATCGTATCCATTCCCTGTCCTTATTCCTTTTTGTGTGTATTTAATCCAAATGAAGTGTTAAACCCGCTTAGCGGTTAAATAGCGAAGTAGGCTTAACGCTGTGTTCTCTCCATTGCGTTAAAGATTCAAAGTGTGTACCTGATTAGAGCGATTTGATAATAGGGAACGAAACGCGCACGTTATTACGCCTTTTTCGCGATGAAGATTTCTAGTCCATTGATATCGCAATAAATACTCATGTCCTTCGCTGACTTTTCGTTCTACTCTAAGATAAGGTTTGATTAATAAACTCATCAAAACGTAGATAGTGAACGTAGATAAATCAATTAAATGTTCAGTATTTAATAATTTTTAGACATATATCCGGCGTATTTGGTCTATCTTGTTAAATATTGGGGTGCGTTAATTGAAAATTCATGGAATGAATGGAGTTCGATTTGATACTCGGATGAAAAGTACCACCACTCGATGGTCGAAAGGCTTGCTATAAAGTGCAATGTAATATCAAGGATGAGATAGGCGAACAATGAAAATTGGGATAATAACCTGCGGATATGTAGATCCACCTTTGTCGGATGGCTATGGTCAATATGCTGATATGATTGAAAGCGCCTTTGCTAGCGTGAATGATGCGATGACGTTTCAAAACTATGATGCGATAAAAGGCGAGTTACCAGGCTTTGACGAGTGCCATGGTTTTATTATTACTGGCAGCGTACACAATGCTTATGATGACTTGCCATGGATCCTTGCTTTAGCAGATTGGATCCGTAGCTGTGAAGCAAGAAAAAAACCACTGGTCGGGATATGCTTTGGGCATCAGTTAATTGCCAGAGCACTTGGTGGTGTCGTCGAAAAGTCTCACAAAGGTTGGGGGTTAGGCAGTTACGAGGTAAAAGTTGTCGCGCTCAAGAAATGGATGAACCTTGCTGTTGACAGTGCGCGTATGCTGGTTAGCCACCAAGATCAGGTCGTGGTTGTACCACAACAGTTGCGTGTCATAGCCGGTAACGAGTTTTGTCCTAACTTTATGCTGGTGAAGGACAACCATATTTTAACGGTACAAGGCCACCCCGAGTTCAGCACCAAGTTTACAGAAGAGTTAGTTAGGAAGCGCCAGCATTTGCTTCCTCAACATCAGTACGAAGATGCCTTTGTGCAGTTGAAGAAGCCTAATGATTCTGCTCTGTTTTTACATTGGGTTGACGCCTTCTTCACTCGTGATCAGCAGAGAGTCTGTTCAGAGGCAATGCAAAAAGTTGAGCAATAAATAGCAGTATTATTGTAACTGGAAGTGTGAGTGGCCAAGTCTAAGATGTCATCATTGCGGGATTTTGTGCCTCTCACTTCAACCTCTCTTTAGCTATGCACGTCTTTACTCTATAATCCCCCCGTTTTATTCAGTACTTAACCATTTTCTCCCGGGATATTTTCATGATTTCAAAAAACCAATTAAAACTGCTTCGTGCTTTGGGTCAAAAGAAGCAGCGTAAAGCGCATGGCTTATTTCTGGTTCAGGGTGAAAAGAACGTACTGGAGCTGGTCAATAGTTCACTTACAGTAAAACAGATTTTTGCGACGGCGGAGTTCCTTGACCAGCACCGCCAAGAGCTTGGTCACTTTGACTGTATCGAAGCATCGTTGGACGACCTAACCAAAGCAAGCACGCTGGTAAGCAACAATGCGGCAATTGCGGTCGTAGAAGTTCCAAGTACAAAAGTGCCTGAGGCGAAAGGCCTGATGATTGCACTGGATGGTGTGTCTGATCCGGGTAACTTAGGGACCATCATTCGTGTAGCCGATTGGTACGGTATTAAGCACATTATCGCGAGTTCGGACTGTGCGGATCCGTATAACCCTAAAACCATCAGCGCGACCATGGGCAGCTTCGACCGAGTTCAGGTTAGCCTTGTCGACCTGCCAAGCTACTTAGAGCAAGTAAAATTACCAGTCTACGGTGCGTTTCTGGAAGGGGAGAGCGTGCATAAAACGGATTTCTCTGCCGAAGGTATCTTACTGATGGGCAGTGAATCACATGGTGTGCGTGAAGAGGCATCGAAGTTCGTGACTGATAAGATCACCATTCCAGCGTTTGGTGGCGCTGAATCGCTAAACGTAGCCATGGCGACGGGCATTATTCTGGACAATATGCGTCGTCAACACAGCTGATGGATTGAGCGAAATTGAGAGACAAAAAAAGCGTAACAACTGCGGTTATTACGCTTTTTTCGTTTTGGATACTTTTATTTTTCCAACATATCTAGCTTGTTTGGCACGCCGTTCCATTTCTCGGCATCTTCCATTGCTGGTTTTACCTCAGTCTGTACTGGCCAAATCTCAGCAAGCTCTGCATTTAATGCCGTATAGATTTGTTGATCTTCTGGGACTTCATCTTCCTGAAAAATCGCATGAGCGTCACACTCGTCAACACACAGGCCGCAGTCGATACACTCTATTGGGTTGATTACCATGAAGTTTGGCCCTTCGTGAAAGGCATCAGCTGGGCACACTGCGACACAGTCAGTGTATTTACATTGGATACAGTTATCGGTTACGACAAATGCCATGATAATCCGCTCTTAAGTTAGTCAAAATCAAAGAATGGGGATAATACTCGTCCCAAGGTAAAATTCAACATTCCATCGGTTAAATAGCTCACCTCACTTTGATTTAGTATGACAGACAATTCAATTTCTCGTAAAATGCGCGCCATTGTGAGCTGACCCTGTATTTAGCAGGGTTTTGGCTAAGACACCAACTACCCGAGACATCGATATGATTCGTATTAATGAAATTAGACTTCCTCTGGATCATGAGGAAGGCGCGCTATTAGACGCGATCACTAAAAAGCTTGGCATTCCTGCTGAGAAAGTTATCTCTTTTAACGTCTTTAGACGCGGCTACGATGCTCGTAAGAAAACGAATATTCAGCTTATCTACACGCTAGACATCATTGTTGAAGGTGATGAAGCGGCGCTACTAGAGAAGTTTACGAAGGACCCACATGTTCGCCAAACTCCGGATATGGAGTATAAGTTTGTCGCGAAAGCGCCTGAAAACTTAACAGAGCGCCCTGTGGTAATCGGCTTTGGCCCTTGTGGTCTATTTGCTGGTCTGGTTTTGGCTCAAATGGGCTTTAACCCAATTATCGTTGAGCGTGGTAAAGAAGTACGTGAGCGTACTAAAGACACGTTTGGCTTTTGGCGTAAGCGCGCGTTAAACACAGAATCAAATGTGCAATTTGGTGAAGGCGGCGCGGGGACGTTCTCTGACGGTAAACTGTACAGTCAGGTAAAAGATCCCAATTTCTACGGCCGTAAAGTTATCACTGAATTTGTCGCAGCGGGCGCACCAGAAGAAATTCTTTACGTAAGTAAGCCGCACATCGGTACCTTCAAACTGGTTACGATGATCGAGAAAATGCGCGCGAAAATCATCGAATTAGGTGGTGAAATCCGCTTTAGTACTCGTGTTGATGATCTTCATATGGAAGATGGTCAGCTTACAGGCGTCACATTATCCAATGGTGAAGAAATCAAATCTCGCCACATTGTACTGGCGGTTGGTCATAGTGCTCGTGACACATTTGAGATGCTGCATGAGCGTGGTGTCTACATGGAAGCTAAACCATTCTCGGTCGGTTTCCGAATAGAACACAAACAATCGATGATCGACGAAGCCCGCTTTGGTCCCAATGCAGGTCATCCAATTCTTGGCGCAGCAGATTACAAACTGGTGCACCACTGTAAGAACGGTCGTACGGTATACAGCTTCTGTATGTGTCCGGGTGGCACTGTGGTTGCGGCGACATCAGAAGAAGGCCGTGTCGTCACAAATGGTATGAGCCAGTACTCTCGTTCAGAGCGTAACGCGAACAGTGCTATTGTTGTGGGTATCTCGCCAGAGCAAGATTACCCGGGTGATCCGCTTGCAGGTATTCGCTTCCAGCGTGAACTGGAATCTGGCGCTTATAAGCTAGGTGGTGAGACTTACGATGCGCCAGCGCAAAAAATTGGTGACTTCCTGAAAGGTCGCGATCCAAGTGAGTTAGGTGATGTAGAACCGTCATTTACACCGGGCATCAAATTAACTGATTTATCCAAAGCGCTGCCAGCGTTTGCGGTAGAAGCAATTCGAGAAGCCATTCCTGCCTTCGATCGCAAGATCAAAGGATTTGCTTCCGACGATGGCCTGTTAACCGGTGTGGAAACGCGTACTTCCTCACCTGTGTGCATTAAACGTGGTAACGACTTCCAGAGCATTAACTTGAAGGGTTTCTATCCCGCGGGTGAAGGCGCGGGTTACGCAGGCGGTATCTTATCTGCTGGTATCGACGGTATCAAAGTTGCGGAAGCGGTAGCTCGCGATATTGTTGCAGCAATGGAAAACGCGTAATTTCACCAACGCGATAAAATAGCTAAAGCCAGTCAGGAGAACTGACTGGCTTTTTTGTATGTAATTTTCCTGCACTATTTGTCTCGTTTTGCTTCCTCTACAAACTTCATCAAAGCAGCGTATTTATGCTTATTCCACTTAGGTATTGGTATGGAAAATAATGGCTAACAGATGGGTGACTAACATAAATATACCACTGAGTTTTTATTGGTTTAGTCGTTCTATTAATTCGGATAAAGATCAATAGACTAGCCCTATGAGCAAAATTGACACTTTCCATTTAGTAAAATCAAAAAATTAGACGACACTTATCTTAAGGCCGCAAGAATATGGTTCCAAGGAGATAAGAATGCGTTCATTAAAAGTAAAAGATTACATGACGTTGCAAGCAGTGACTTTCACCAAAGACATGTCACTTACGGCTGCTTTGAATAAGGTATTAAAAAGCGTCACTCTCGGTGGTCCCGTTATCGATGAAAATAAAAAGGTAGTGGGATTTTTATCAGAACAGGATTTGTTGGATAAATTGGTTAAAGCCAGTTACCACTGCCAGGATACGCATACAGTTCAAGAATGCATGCATCAGGACGTGCTTTCTGTTTCTCCAGAAATGTCGATCATTGAGTTGGCGGATATGATGAAGGTCGGTAAGCCGAAGGTATATCCAGTGGTTGATGAGAAGGGGAAGCTGGTTGGTATTATTACCCGAAGTGATGTTTTGAGGGCGCTGGGTGTGACTCTCAACGAATGCTTCATGCATCCGGTATAAAATGCAAACCATGCAGAGAAAACCAAAAGGCGCGCTGGCGTCTTTTGGGCTTTATCCCTTGGGTAGAAAAGTTTTTACCAAACCAACTTGACCTTGGAGCTTACTCTAAGGTTTATCCTTATTGTTAGATGAATTGTTTATCACCAGTAAGGAACAAGCTTATGTGTACAAAACATCAAGGTTGCCAATCAAGCAAAATAAAATCGGCGGTGCCGCTTGGGCAGAATAATACCTGCTGTGCGCCAACCAAACCCTCACTCACTATTTCACAAGCGAGTGTTGATACGGCTGAAAGTTCATGTTGCGGCGGTGGAGGTTGCAGCTCAGAGCCACCTGAAGAGGAAGCCCCCGATAGAACATCCATTTCTTCCATCCGAAGTAGCTGGCTGGTTTCCGACATGGATTGCCCGTCATGTGCACTGAAACTTGAAAAAGCCATTACCAGTTTAGACGGGGTGAATCATGCAAAAGTGTTGTTTTCCACCGAGAAGTTGGTGGTGGATTTTGATGATCATTCGCTGACCCCTTTAATTGAACAAACCGCTCGCCAGACCGGTTTTCCTCTCGCGACACTGGATAAAACCAAACCGAAAAATCAAATCAAAGGTTGGCGCGCCGTTATTACCGACAATGTGCATATTTTATCTATCGCCGTAGCGATGTTAGTCGCTGCTTCGCTTGCCAGTGTGAGTCCTCAAATCAGCTCATGGATATTTACGTTAACCTGTCTGTTAGGACTATTTCCTATTGCCCGTAAAGCGGTGAGGTTAGCCAAAGGAGGAACGCCGTTTGCTATTGAAACCCTAATGAGCGTTGCAGCGTTAGGGGCATTGTATTTAGGTGAAACCGCAGAAGCCGCGATGGTGCTATTGCTTTTCCTTATTGGTGAAAAGTTAGAAGCGTATGCATCATCACGTGCTCGAAGTGGTATTCAGGCGCTGATGGATTTGGTGCCTGAAAACGCGACTGTACTTAAAGACGGCGTGCGTGAAGAAGTGCCAGCCTCCCAACTTCAACCTGGAGACGTGATTGAAGTGGCTCCTGGTGGTCGCTTATCCGCTGACGGTGTCCTCATGAACTCGCTGGCCAGTTTTGACGAAAGTGCCCTAACAGGCGAGTCCATTCCTGTTGAATACCAAGAAGGCGGAAAAATCATGGCGGGCGCTGTGGTTGTCGATAAGGTGGTACAGGTACAAGTCACTTCTCGACAGGGGGATAATGCGATTGATCGAATTTTGCATTTGATTGAAGAAGCGGAATCACGAAAAGCGCCGTTCGAACGTTTCCTTGATAAATTCAGCCGTTGGTATACGCCGTTTATGATGCTGGTGTCGCTGGTCGTCGTTATAGCACCACCACTGTTGTTCGCTCAGCCCTGGGATACATGGATTTACCGTGGATTAGCGCTCCTGATTATTGCTTGTCCTTGTGCCTTGGTCATTTCTACACCGGCTGCCATTACCTCGGGGTTAGCGGCGGCGGCACGTCGTGGTGCGTTAATCAAAGGTGGTGCAGCGTTAGAGTTGCTTGGCAAAGTAGAGTCGGTGGCTTTTGATAAAACTGGTACGTTGACCGAGGGTAAGCCTCAAGTGACCGATGTGCTGACCTATGGCGTGACTAAAGAGCAGTTAATGAGCCTTACCGCGGCGATTGAAGTGGGATCAAGTCACCCACTAGCGTTGTCGCTGGTTAACAAGGTTAAAGATTTGGGCCTCCCAATACCAGAAGCAAACGAAAAGACAGTACAAGCTGGCTCGGGCGTGTCAGGTATCGTGGAAGGTAAGTTAGTTCAGGCCATAGCACCTTCAAAACTGGATTTGCCGCTTTCTCAACAGCAGCAAGAACAGGTTTTTGACCTGGAAGCGTCCGGTAAAACGGTGGTCATTGTTCGCGTAGAAGAACAGGTAGTCGGTTTGATCGCATGGCAGGATACGTTACGTGAGGATGCACAGCGCGCGGTGGCAGCCCTCCAAAAGTTGGGTATTTCTTCTGTGATGTTAACCGGTGATAACCCGCGTAGCGCGGAAGCGATGGCAAACCAAATCGGGTTAGATTATCAAGCCAGTCTACTGCCAGCTGATAAAGTCCATTACGTTGAACTGCTCTCAAAGCAACATACCGTTGCGATGCTGGGGGATGGGATCAATGATGCGCCAGCGATGAAGGCATCCAGTGTAAGTATTGCTATGGGAGGCGGGACAGACGTCGCGCTTGAGACGGCAGATGCAGCACTGACACACAATCGCTTGGTAGAGCTGCCTGCAATGATCGAACTGTCACGCGCAACAATGAATAATATTCGTCAAAATGTTACGTTAGCACTCGGTCTTAAAGGGATTTTTCTTGTGACCAGCCTTTTCGGTATCACCGGGCTTTGGGTCGCGGTACTGGCCGACAGTGGGGCGACGGCATTAGTGACATTGAATGCCCTGAGACTGCTGCGTTTTAAGTCAAAACAGAAGTAGTAATGAAATAAAGTTGCACTATATTTAACCCGGGGCACGGCAGTGTCTCGGGTTTTTTATTCTGCTGCGTTTAACATTATCTAGTTTGATGATTGGGAATGATAGACCTACATCATATATGCAACTACATTATTCTTTCATGTTTATTGTGAGCTAGATCTGTTTTATGTGAAAGTGGTGCTTGTTTACATTTTATGTGTGTGACGAGAGTCACTATATGTACCCTTAAGGTTGGTTACAGTACTTCTGTACCCAACCACAGATTAATGAGCTTATTACTTATTAATAAAAATAAGCCACAACAAGGAGCGACTTATGTCTCAAGCTGTATTCCATCTAGGTGTTACTGAAGCTGATCTTAATGGTGCGACTCTCGCCATCATTCCTGGTGATCCGGCACGCGTGCAAAAAATCGCGGAGCAAATGGAGAACCCAGTATTTCTTGCAAGCCAACGTGAATACACGCTATACCGCGCAGAGTTGGACGGTAAGCCTGTTGTGGTTTGTTCAACTGGTATCGGTGGCCCTTCGACTTCTATTGCGGTTGAAGAGTTAGCTCAGCTTGGCGTACGTACTTTCTTACGCGTTGGTACCACTGGCGCTATCCAACCAAGCGTAAACGTTGGTGACATGATTGTGACGACGGGTTCTGTTCGTCTGGATGGTGCGAGCCTGCACTTTGCGCCAATGGAGTTCCCTGCGGTCGCTGATTTTGATGTTGCAACCGCGATGAAAGCTGCTGTGGAAGAGTCTGGTGCGACCGTGCATATGGGTGTAACAGCATCAAGCGATACGTTCTACCCAGGCCAAGAGCGTTACGACACGTTCACTGGCCGTGTGGTTAAGCGTTTCCAAGGCTCAATGAAAGAGTGGCAAGACATGGGTGTTCTGAACTTTGAAATGGAATCAGCGACACTGCTAACCATGTGTGCAAGTTCTGGTCTTAAAGCCGGTTGTGTTGCGGGTGTTATTATCAACCGAACACAGAAAGAGATCCCGGATCACTCTACGCTGAAAGAGACAGAAGCTCGCTCTATCAAAGTTGTTGTAGAAGCTGCGCGCAAAATGCTTTAATTCGTCTCTCATTGACGAAAGAGAATCGAAAAAGCCAGAGGGAAACCTCTGGCTTTTTGCTTATGCTTGTAGCAACGATGACAAAAAAGCAACGTTTCCCGCTGCTTTTTGTCTTGTCCTTGATTAAACCTCGTCCGAGCCACCTGCCGCTTCAAACCATGCAGTAAGGTGGGTTTTAAGATCTTTAAGTTCATCAGGGCCTATCAGAGCTAGACCCAGGTCTTCAGCACGAGTAATGTCGTTATGACGTAACGGACGGAAGCTAACCAGCATCGCTCTTGCTTGCAGGCCACCTAATAGATCGCGCAGTGATTCCAGCTTGTACAGCGTATCATCGCCATCATCGCGCATGCCTTTTGTTTTACATTCGATGATGTGAAGCTTGTTGTTTACTACTGTCGCCACATCAAGTTCATTACGTACTTCGCTCTCTCCAAGCTTGCGATAGACCTGAACATTCAATGAGCGGTCTTGAATCGTCGGCATGGTGTCTTGAATCTGTTTAACCGTGCTGTGCACTAGCGTCTCTAGCCATTCTCCGTTAGAGAAGCGACGAGCGTCTTCGTTTGCGAACGTTAGAATGCCGTTTTCGTAAGTGGCAATTTGCGCTTCAACAAGATCACAAATCAACATATTGAGTTCGCGATAACCTTGTTGTTTTTCAGATAGCTCTACATCTAACTTTTGCTCTTTACGACATGTTGTCGCAAGGTAGTTCAGTGTCGCTAAGCCAGGGCCAAGCTCGAGTGCGTTTGATGCCCAGCGCTCACCCAGTTCGTAAAGCTTTTTATCAAGCAAAGGGGGGAGGTCAAGGTATTGGAACTCGCCACGTGCACCGAAAATAGTCAGGTAATCGGAAATTTTAATATGATCTTCTACCTGTGTGTCTTCCTGGCCATCAGGGTAAAGCCAGCATAATTTGTCACTGTTGGGTTCAACCACAAAGATGGGCCAGTGATAAGTGCGGAAGACTTCATAAACAGAAAGCAGGCGATGTCTGAGGCCACAGCTTGCATTGAGTTTGACTTCCTCACCGCGGTCATGAAGGTCCTGTGCTAATTTCTGAATCGACTGTTTAATCAAGGAGGTGTTGACTGCGGAAGGGATCTCAAAGAATTCGGAGGTAATCTCTCGTTGCGTTAATACGGAACTCAATCGGTTGTACATTTGTTTTTGGCTTGAGTCACCGATAAAGACAATATGCGAACTGAGTGTGCGATTATCCAAAAGAGGGGTAACCAATCTCACAGGGTCTTGGTCAATAATACCAACATGAACAGCCATAGATTTTCCTTTTTATGCGGCCGCTCGAAAATAGATATGCAAGAGGATGAGCCGGCCATACTAACGATATGTAGACACGGCGTATAAAAAACAAGGGCGACCTCATAAAAAGTCGCCCTTACACAGTTGGTTGAACCAGTTTCAGCAACAATACCTATAGCCTGAATCGATGAACCAGTTCATTTTGTTGATGAGCTAAATGAGTCAGCGATTCACTGGTTTGCGCTATGCTCGACATGGCCTGGTAGCTTTTATCTGCGATATTGCTGATGTCTTCAATGTTACGTGCGATATCTGCTGATGTTTCACTTTGCTCTGCTGCTGCTTGCGAAATATGTGTGCTCATTTGACTGATTTCGATGATAAGTGCCTGAATTTCTTCCATCGAACTATTGGCTTTCGATGCTTGTTCCACAGAGACTTCCATATCATGCATACAGCTTTGAATGACGTGGCTGGCGGATTGGGAGCTCGATTGCAGATTGCTGATCATCGACTCAATTTCCGTGGTTGATTCTGTGGTTCTGGAGGCCAGCACTCGTACTTCATCCGCAACGACGGCAAAGCCACGACCTTGTTCGCCAGCGCGAGCCGCTTCTATCGCTGCATTCAGTGCTAATAGATTGGTTTGCTCTGCAATGTTACGAATCACATCTAGGATAGAGCCAATTTGTCCGCTCATCTTCTGTAATTCAGATACAGCACTGACAGACTCATGTAAACGCGTCTCTAGTTGATTAATAGTGCTAATATTGCCGCTCATCGTATTGCGACCTTCTTCTGAAGCAGACTCTACACGCTGGACCATTTCCAGAGAACTCTGCGCATTTTGTGCCACCTCCTGAACAGAATGAGACATCTCGGTCATCGCTGTTGCGACATTAGCGGTCTGTTCACGCTGAGAGTTCAATTGATCCTGAGCTAAGGAAGAAGTTTGCTCGTTAGTGGTAGCAGTGGACGACAAGTTTTCAGAGGCATCATTCAACTTAACAAGAATATTGTGCAGGCTGTCAGCGAGAGAGTTAATGTGACCACTAACCCGGCTGAATTCATTTTTGTACCGAACATCTATTCGCTGAGTCATATCACCTTCAGTCAGGCTCTCAAGCACGTTTAGGATCTTGGTGAGTGGTTCACGCACACTGTGAGAAATGTGATAACCGATAGCGGCAGCAAACAGCACCACCACCACGCCAATGATTAATGCTTTTGTAACCCCTGCCGAGTAGATTTCACCCGCGTCAGCAAGGGAGTCATTTAATTTATCCGTGGCGGTGGTTGTAAACTGCTCAAGAACCGCCATGGTGGCGTCGACTTTGTTTGTCAGGTTGGCTATGTTGGCATACAGCGCTGAACGGGAGGTGAGGTAGTTATTGTGTTGATCCAGAACCCCGCCACGTTTACCCACATCACGAGTGAACTGTTCTACCGAATCGCCAAAGGCTTTTTCAAGCTCTGGCAATTGCGCCGACAGCCCACGGAATGCATAGTTCAAGTGCGTGACCGCTTTGCGGTTTTTCTGCACGGCTTTCGTGACAAACTCAGAATCTGAGCTGGCTAACGCATCGGAAGTGATCACTTCAGCGTCTTTGAGCTTGATGAAATAACTTTTCGCCAAAACTTTCACAGAGATACTGGATTGATCGTCGACGTACTCCTTCAGCCCGATAGAAAGCTCGGTATTCAATTTTTGAAAGCGTCGAGAGGACTTTTGAACCGCTGCTTGGGCTGCGAACATGGCTTCGTAATTGTCCATGGCTTCGATGGCTTCCGTAAAGTAGCTTTGCTCTAATGTTTTTAGCTCAGCAAATGGCTCTGTCAGAGAAGGGTAGCTCTGGCTCGCGGTTTGTAGGTCATTCAAAGTGGCTTCGAAACGTTGTTGAGATTTAGCGAATTCCTGACGTATTTCGTCCATGCGTTGTTTATTCTCAGTGGTCAGGAAGTCTTTGAAAGCTTTATCCGCCGACAGCATCTCAACACTGGTTTGGTTAGATAGTGAAACTAATGGTAAAGATGATTCGGACACGGTCTGGAATTTTCCATGAATGTCGTTCATCCCTCCCATCATAATGGCAATAGTGATGGCAAATAGGATGATGATAAGTGCAAAACCAGCATACATCCGTTTAATAACTGAACCTCGCATACGTGAGCGTCCTCTCCCGAAAAATAGACAAAAGGTTGCCAAATGACGTCAAGGTGCAGACTTCGTAGTGGGTTTGTCCTTACCTGGTCAGCATCTATCAGTGATTTGGAGATAATTTATAGTTGTCTTAAAAATGTAACAAAATTAATCGGATTGTATTGATTACGCGACGCGCATTTTATGACGCAGGCGACAAAAAGAGCTTTGTTTTAAAGACCTTAACGAATAATGTTAAGTGAACACTGTTTTTATTGAGCTCTGCTTAGGGTTGGCGCATACTAACTAAGTTACACAACTTTATTAAATGGAGTACCCATGCCGGAAGAGACAATCTTTAGTAAAATTATTCGCAAGGAAATCCCTGCAGACGTCCTTTACCAAGATGATTTAGTGACTGCTTTCCGCGATATTAACCCGCGCACGCCTAGCCATATCCTTATCATTCCAAATAAATTGATTCCGACAGTAAATGATGTGGAAGCTGAAGATGAAGCGATGATGGGGCGTTTATTTACCGTCGCGAGAAAGCTTGCAAAAGAAGAAGGCATTGATGAAGACGGTTACCGCTTGATCGTGAACTGCAACTCACATGGTGGCCAAGAGGTTTATCACATTCATATGCACCTATTAGGCGGCCGTCCTTTAGGGCCTATGGTGGTGAGCTAATCTGCCTTTTTGGGTGGTGAATACGCCACCCAATTTATACTATTTTCTGAGCACACATTTGTGGAGATAAATGTGAAATTAGGTGTGAAGCTATTCGGGCTGGTCAGTTGGGCTCTTATAGCGACCGGCTGTGCTAATTTGTCTGCGGGTAATTTGTTTAGCCACTACAGTGATCAAAGCCAAGAGATGTATCAAGCTGTGGTTGCTGGAGAATATGTGAAAGCCAAGCAACTTCAGTCGAGTGATGTTGGTGGTGAGATACTCGGCAATTTCGAAAAAGGCAGACTCTCATTTCTCGCTCAAGACTATCCAACCAGCCTCAGTGCTTTGGAAAAAAGCGATCGCGCTGTTCGTGTTCAACAAGAACGCGCCACTATCTCGCTCTCCGAAACCACCACCAGCGTCGGTGCTTTAGCCGTCAACGATAACCTCAAAGATTATCAACCTGCGGATTATGAGCTTGGCTTTCTGCACTTATATCTGGGACTCAATTACTTGCAGAAAAACGATCTGGAAGGTGCGTTGGTTGAAGTTCGTCGTGCTAACCAAGTCCAGGAAGCTGCCAGAAAAGCGCGTGAGAAATCGTTACAAGCTGCAGAAGAAGATCTGAAAAACCAAGGCATGTCAGCCAATTTGGGTAGCGTATTGGCAAACTATCCCGATGCAGGGGGGAAACTCAGTGCGGTACAAAACGGCTATCTGTTTTATCTTTCAGGTCTTTTATATGAAGCATCGCGAGACCTGAATAGTGCGTATGTCGATTACCGGCGCGCTCTGGCTGTGATGCCAGACAATAAACAAGTGATAGAAAGTACACTGTATGCTGCAAAGAACCTGGGCATGCGTGAAGACCTTAAGCTACTAGAAAAACGTTATGGTAAAGCACCACTGGGTCTGAATAAGTCACAAGGTCGCGTCATCATTTTTGATGAGCAAGGTGTGGTAGAAGCTTTGCAAGGCTGGCGCATCGATCTGCCCATTTACGACAGCCGAAAACAATGGGCTATCTACTCGTTAGCATTGCCTTATTACCCTCATCGAGGTTCACCGAGGTTTGGTGATGTGAGCCTGAATGGTATGACACTCAACTCGAGTATTTTGGCAGATGTAAATGCAATGGCCCAAAATGACCTTAATGAGCGTTTAATGACGATTGTGATTCGTCAGGCGATTCGAGTTTGGGCAAAAGACCGCGTTCGCAAAGAAGCGGCCGCGAGAGGTGATGATGTTGGTAACATTCTTTTTAACGTCTGGAACACATTAACCGAGCAGCCTGATACCCGAAGCTGGCAAACGCTGCCGGCACAAGTAAAAACCGCTTCACAAATCGTGAAACCAGGAGTGCAACGTTTAAACTTGGGTGATCAAGTTTATCAATTTGACGTGCCAGCACAGCAAACGACATTGGTTTGGGTCTCACGTCAGGGGTCACATTCGACGGTATGGCATAAACAACTGGGGAGATGGTAATGAGAGCGTGGCTTATAGGCTTAGCGATGATTATGGGTTTGGCTGGATGTGCAGACAACACGGCAGGTATCCGAATTGATGGCCAGACGCAGCAAATCTTTTTTAACGACAATGTGTTGGGCAGCCGTCTCGTAGTGGACAACGTTACGACCAGTTATGTCGACGACCGACCAAGAGGCGTGGTTCAGCTTAATAGTCATTATCAAGGGGATCAGCATATCCTCTACCGCTTTTACTGGTATGACAATAACGGCCTGGAAGTGAATACCAAGCCGGGTCCGTGGCGGAAAATGATTGTGCGTGGATTTGAGTCGGTGACACTTTCTGAAGTGACCGTGAACCCAAATGGCACGCTATTCCGCGTGCAGATCAGAGAAGCACAAGATAACTAATTTTAGCTTGCGCCCTGAGTGCGTAGGTGTTGTATAAACTGAGGAACTCTCATGAAAAAAAGTATTATTGCTCTTTTAGGTCTTGCCGTCATTTTAGGAGGGTGTTCTAACAAGGTCTCTTACGGTGATGCGCAAGCGACAGAAACCACCACCATTGATTTTGGTTCTACTGACTTGCAAACCATTGCCGCTGAGATGGTCGATAGTATGATGATGTCTGGCTCTGTAGCGGCAATTACTCGTGATCAACGTCCTATTGTGTTTGTTGAACGGATTAAAAATAAGACCAGCGAGCATATTGATACTGAGTCCATCACTGATACGATTTCTACTAAGATGCTGAATTCAGGTAAGTTCCGTTTTGTCGATATGGACCGCGTTGAGTCTGTTCGTCAGCAGCTGAACTTCCAGAATACCGATGAGCTAGTCAATCAAAGTACTGCTATTCAGTTTGGGAAAATGGTTGGCGCGCAATACATGCTTTACGGCAACCTTTCCAGCATCGTGAAGAACGCTGGAAGTGATAAAGATGTGTACTACAAAATGACCATGAGACTGATGGATCTGGAAACAGGCCTGATCGAGTGGGCAGATGAAACCGAAATCCGTAAAGCGCAATCGAAGAGCTTATTCGGTCTCTAACAGATAGTAACGGAGAAGTTATCAATGGCACTGTTCTCTTGGCCACAGGCAACGCAGCTGGATCCAACCCTGAATGCGCTTGATAGCTTCTTCGTAGCACCTCCTGTGAAAGTACAGACTCTCACAGGAGGGCTGACTAATCGCTGTTGGCGACTGGAGACATCCGATGGACAGGCTTACGTCTGGAGACCATTGAGCAAAGTATGTCAGGCATTTTTTATTTCTCGTCACAACGAATATCAGGTCCTGAGGGCGATCGAGCCTCTTGGAATTGGACCTAAGCCAGAATTCATCCATCAACAAGGTCTTCTCGTCGAGTGGATAGAGGGGGAAACCCTGACACATGTGGGTATTGAGCTAGACGAGTTACTTTCTCTCGCGGCGGCGATTCACACATATCCATCTAAAGTTGTCCCCGTTGTTCCTTTCTCTTATCTCTCCCGAATCGATCATTATTGGCTAGAATTAGGCGGTAACTACGTCGGCACTGAGTTCGAGGTGCTGTATCAAAAGTGGCGAACAGAACCGAGCATAGAGCAACTCCCCCTGGCACTGTGTCACTTTGATTTGGGTTGCTACAACTTGGTCCGTAGCGAAGAGGGATTGAGAGTTATCGACTGGGAGTATGCCGGGCTAGCCGATCCGAGATTAGACTTAGCGCTGACGTTACAGGTTGCTGATGTTTCTGTAGAAGATGCGGTAGAGCGCTATTGTCAAATTCGCAACATTGAAGATGTCTCAATGTGGGTAGAAGGGGTGAGAGCGTGGCAGCCAAGAACGTTAGTGATGGCGATGCTTTGGTACTTATTAGCTTATCAATTGTGGGGAGATGAACAATACTTAAACAGTGCCAATGAGTTTAAAGGTTTATTGTGTATCGACGGTCACTGTTTTGATAACTCGTGACATATTCCCCTTTAAGAGTAAGGAAATAGTGTTAGTTTTAAAAAAAGTACCAGATATTTACAGGGAGAGGTACAGATGATTATTTACTTGCACGGCTTTGATAGTACGAGCCCGGGTAACCACGAAAAAGTTCTTCAATTGCAATTTATCGACGATGATGTTCGTTTTATTAATTACAGTACGCTTCATCCGAAACATGACATGCAACACCTGCTAAAAGAGGTGTCGAAGGTCATTGATCAATCCGATGATCCGAATCCATTGATCTGTGGTGTTGGACTCGGTGGGTATTGGTCAGAGCGTATTGGTTTTCTGTGTGGTATCAAGCAGGTGATTTTCAATCCGAACCTGCATCCAGAGAAGAACATGGCAGGGCGTATTGACCGTCCTGAAGAGTACGAAGATATTGCAACGAAGTGTGTAGACCAATTCCGAGCAAAAAATAAGGGACATTGCTTGGTTATTTTGTCTAAAGAAGACGAAGTGCGCGACAATACAGAAACTGCCGCGGAGCTAGAAAAGCATTACCCAATCATTTGGGATGACACTCAAACACATAAGTTCAAGAAGATCTCTCATCACTTACAAGCAGTGAAAGAGTTTAAAAATAACTGACAAGGTTTTTCTCAATCCTATCTTCGCATTAAAAACAGCACTCTCAGGAGTGTTGTTTTTTATCACACACTCCTGATTACCGACTTTCCGTGCCTCAGTCACTAGATCTCTGACTTATCAAATTAAACAATAATTGTGTTCCGCCTAAAGTTTTACCGTAGAGGTTCTATGTGGCACGAAGGTGGTGTTGTAGACTGGTCGATAAAGTAGGCAAACCGCATTCTGAGCAAGGATTTTGGTTGCCTTCAAAACATGTCTCTATATAATGAGCGAGATTAAAATTATTTGACAAATATCAAAAAAAACTAGTGAGAGCAGGTAAAAACTTGCCCATTTTAGTCTGAGCTTGTAGGCATCAGACGCAGTAAAAGATGCAAAATAACCAGTTGATAAAAATGAAAAAAAAGTAAAGCATCTATTTTAATCCCAAAACTTGAGACACCTCTAAGAACCAAGAATTCATCAGTTGGATGCTTCTCATCAGTGTGGCTGATAGTGAAGGGTCGGGCTGAACCCATTTATTCATTTTTGTAGAGGAAAATCATTGTGACACGCATTATCGTTGTAGGCGGCGGTGCTGGTGGCCTGGAATTGGCAACTAAGCTTGGCCGTACACTTGGTCGAAAGAACCGAGCGGAAATTACGCTGGTAGACCGTAAAGCGAGCCACTTGTGGAAACCATTGCTACACGAAGTAGCAACCGGATCATTAGACGAGGGTGTCGATGCACTGAGCTACCGTGCTCATGCGAAGAATCATAGTTTCGACTTCCAAATGGGTAGTCTTCAAGACATTGACCGTGAGCGTAAAGTCATCACATTGAGTGAGCTTAAAGACGAACATGGTGAACTGCTCATGCCAAGTCGTGAGCTGGAATATGACATCCTGGTGATGGCGATAGGCTCGACTTCAAACGACTTCAATACCCCTGGTGTTCGTGAAAACTGTATTTTCTTGGACAGCCCAGAACAAGCCCACCGATTCCGTAGCGAAATGAACAATGAGTTCCTTAAGCTTCACGCGAAAAGTGGTAATGGTACCGTTGATATCGCAATTGTTGGTGCTGGTGCGACAGGGGTTGAGCTGTCTGCGGAGCTACACAACGCGATTAAAGAACTGCGTGCTTACGGTTTTGGTGACTTAGACTCAAGCAAACTTAATGTAAACCTGATTGAAGCTGGCCCACGTATTCTTCCTGCTCTTCCTTCTCGAATCTCAACTGCAGCACATCAAGAATTGACAAAACTTGGTGTGAATGTTCGCACATCAACGATGGTGACCAAAGCTGACAAAGACGGTTTGACAACCAAAGACGGCGAGAAGATTTCGGCTAAAATCATGGTTTGGGCGGCAGGTATTAAAGCCCCTGATTTCATCAAAGACATTGCTGGTCTGGAGACCAACCGAATCAACCAGCTAGTGGTGAAAAGTACCCTACAAACCACGCGTGATGATAATATCTTCGTTATTGGTGATCTGGCTCAGTGTACTCAGGAAGACGGCTCTTTTGTACCGCCACGAGCGCAAGCTGCGCACCAAATGGCAAGCCGAGCATTCAGCAACATTGTCGCGATGATTAACGGCCGCGAACTAAAAGACTATGTGTACAAAGATCATGGTTCTTTGGTTTCTCTAAGCCAGTTCTCGACAGTGGGTAGCTTGATGGGCAACCTGACCAAAGGTTCAATGATGGTTGAGGGTCGCATTGCTCGCGTGGTGTACATTTCACTGTACCGCATGCACCAAATTGCGCTGCACGGTTTGTTCAAAACGGGTTTGATGATGTTGGTTGGTCGTATTAACCGAGTACTGCGCCCGAACTTGAAGCTGCATTAATATATTTCAAACTCGCTTTGCGAAAGCAGAACGAGTTTATCAGCTGTTATTAATAACAAAGCCACCGCATGGGTGGCTTTTTGTTTATCGAACCCTGTTCCCTGACCAGTTAATTTTCCAGATTGATATTACTTAAGATCGTCTGGTAGCAGTGAATAGACAATACCATCTTTTGGCTTACCGTTATAAATATAGCGATTTCTCGCAATCGTCTCTCGGTGTGCCCCAACGGATTCGATCAGCGCCTGACTGGCCATATTATCCGGATCACAAACGATCTCTATACGTGTCAGACTCAGCTTAGCAAAGCAGAACTCGGCCAATGCGTACACGGCTTCTCGAGCGTAACCATGTCGTTGGTAACGATCAGCTATCCAATAGCCGATACTGGCCATATTGAAGGTGTGATAAAGCTCATTAATCGCAACCATCCCCAGCAGGGCATTGCTCTCACGTTCATAAACACCAAAACCAAAGGCTTCTGTTTTCACCCAGTTCAGGCGCGTGGAAAGCAAGAAGTCCTCTGCATATTGGATTGATACGTTTTCATCACACCAGTCTAGCCAGGTATGCAGGGAAGGTGATTGGGCAAGCAGAGCATGCAGAGCGTTAGCGCCTTCGGCAGGAATAAGACGTAAAGCTAAGCGTGGCGTGATGATTTCAAAATCGGGGCTCATGAATCGGTATGACTCCCTGGCTGATAGTTTTTTTAGTTATAAAACAAAAGCGCAGCCTGAGCTGCGCTTTTATTATCGTTATTATCTAGTTTACACGACGCACTTGGATGATCATTCCCATTAGCGGGCTATCCAGGTAATGTGTTTCGCTGCTTCGCATCCGACGTTTTTGATCGAGGCGGTAAGTCTTGAGGAACTTCTCTTCAGTTACGGTAGGTGATACGTCTGCTAAGTTGCCAACTTGAACATTAGTGTCAACGTCACCCATTTCGTCTGCAAGCTGCTCAACGGGTTTAGGTTCAAAACGAACTTGTCGGACTCCCGGCGCACGCAAATCCATGGTTGTCTCTGCAAACAGGTAGTGTTGAACGTAAACCTGAATTTTACCGTCTAATTCGTACAACGGGCCGTTAACGTTTGACTCACTGTAACCATCGCTAGCAAAGGTGGTTTGGCTACCATCGATAGGGCTGCCATCTGGATAATACGAGCCAGAAAAATCACGTCCAGCCACGATGCGGAAGGTTGGTGCACTGCCTTGCCCCTGATCACCTTGTCGCCAGGCTACGTGCTTTAGCACTCGAAATCCGGCATGACCGTTCAGCGCAGCTTCTTGTGGATTCAGGTGGAAAGAAGAGCTAGGCAGCAATGACACCCCTTTAGATGAGCGATAAGCGTCGCTATCTAAACTGCCGACATTAGTCATATCGATTTTCGGCAGTTGGTCTGGCCAAGACTCACTCGTGTTTTCCGCGTCGACGGTGCGCTTGAAAATGATCACTTCAATATCAAATTGACGTTGTGCCCAAGAGGGCATTGAGACACAAAGAAGTAATAACGGGATCAGTATTCTCATTCGACTATTAGCTCGTTGGTAATAAATTCTGTTTAAAATCATTCAGTAAGTCTTTAACAAACTGAACTCGTTTGCGTCGGTCAGCTAATGGTACGCTAAACTTGAACTTAGTTGGACCTTCCATCGCAAATTTTTGAGGCTGTGATTGCAGGAGTTTAACTAAATACGCTGGATTTATGTCAGCATCAGGGTAAAACTCGACAAATCCGCCTTTATCATGGGCTTCAATCTTTTTCGCTTTCAGACTACCTGCGGCAAATTTCAGTTCTGAGACAGCCAACAGGTTTTTTGTCGCGTCAGGCAAAAGGCCGAAGCGGTCAATCAATTCCACTTTCAATTCTGACAATTCATCAGTATTGGTGACGCTCGCGATGCGCTTATACATGGAAAGACGCGTGTTTACATCAGGGATGTAATCATCCGGCAACAGCGCAGGAATGCGCATTTCCACTTCAGTTTGTTCGCGCAGCAGCTCATCGAGTGAAGGCTCTTTCCCTTCCTTCAAGGCTTCAACCGCTTGTTCGAGCATCTCCATATACAGTGTAAAGCCAACCGATTGAATTTGCCCACTTTGTTCATCACCAAGCAGTTCACCGGCTCCACGAATCTCTAAATCATGGGTGGCCAGTGTAAAGCCGGCACCAAGATCTTCGAGAGAAGCAATCGCATCAAGACGCTTGATGGCATCTTTAGTCATCGCTTTGGGATGCGGGGTCAGTAAGTAAGCATAGGCTTGATGGTGAGAACGACCAACACGGCCCCGTAACTGGTGCAGCTGAGCCAAACCAAGGTTATCTGCGCGATCCATGATAATGGTGTTTGCGGTAGGCACATCGATACCTGTTTCAATAATCGTAGTACACACCAGTACATTAAAGCGCTGGTGGTAGAAGTCGTTCATAATGCGTTCCAGCTCGCGCTCACGCATTTGGCCATGTGCGACGGTAATGCGCGCTTCTGGAATCAGCTTTTGCAGGTCCTCGGCGGTCTTTTCGATGGTTTCAACCTGATTATGCAGGAAGTAAACCTGGCCACCACGCATTATTTCACGCAGTATGGCTTCACGTACCACCGACTCTTCACGCTGGCGCACAAAAGTTTTAATTGCGAGACGACGGGCTGGTGGCGTCGCGATGATGGATAGATCACGCATTCCGCTCATCGCCATATTGAGCGTACGAGGGATTGGTGTTGCGGTGAGCGTCAGAATGTCGACATCGGCACGCATTGCTTTTACTTTCTCTTTTTGGCGCACGCCAAAGCGGTGTTCTTCGTCAACAATCAACAGACCAAGATCTTTGAAACGGATATCGCTCGACAGCAGTTTATGCGTGCCAACCACGATATCGACTTTGCCTTCTGCGACGTCTTGTAAAATCGCTTTTTGCTCTTTGGCCGATTTAAAGCGTGATAGTACTTCTACACGGATTGGTAAGTTAGCAAAACGGTCGCGGAAGTTTTCAAAGTGTTGCTGGGCAAGCAGAGTTGTTGGAACCAGCACCGCGACTTGTTTGCTGTTGTCTGTCGCAACAAACGCTGCTCTCATTGCTACTTCGGTTTTACCAAAGCCCACATCACCACATACCAAGCGGTCCATGGCCTTTGGTTGGCACATATCGGACATCACGGCATTGATCGCCATGGCTTGGTCATCGGTTTCTTCGAATGGGAACGTCGCTTTGAAAGTGGCGTATTGACCTCGATCTAATTCGAACTTAAAGCCAGGTTTGAGTTCACGCTTGGCGTAAACATCAAGTAACTCGGCTGCTACGTCACGCACTTTCTCTGCGGCCTTACGACGAGCCTTAGCCCATGCTTCGCCGCCGAGTTTATGTAAAGGGGCACTTTCTTCTGCGCCACCGGAGTAACGGCCAATAAGGTTCAGCGAGGAAACCGGTACGTACAACTTAGCTTCATTTTGATACTCGAGGGTTACGTATTCTGTCTTCATACCGCCTGCTTCAAGCGTCTGCAGACCGATATAGCGACCGATACCGTGGTCTATGTGCACGACTGGCTGGCCTGGCTTTAGCTCGGCGAGGTGGCGAATAACGGTATCGCTGTTGACGGTCTTTTTGTCTTTGCGACGACGTTGGATGACGCGGTCACCGAGCAGGTCACTTTCACAGATAAGGGCAAAATTCTGCTCATCATGAATAAAACCATGCTCATTCGCACCCAGAATCAAGCTAAAACGATCATTGGAAGCCAGGGCCTGATAGAAGGACTCATGAACGACCGGGCGAACTTTAATGCCTTGAAGAAGTTCTGTCAGCGCTTCTCTTCGGCCTTCTGATTCCACAGAGAAGATGATTTTACCCGTGAACTGCTCACTAAACTGACGCAGGCGAGAGAGCGGTTCTTTATTCTGTTGTTGAACGCCGAGCTCTGCCAATGACTGCACCGCCAGATTCTGCCGACCGCCACGCTGTACGATTTTGTCCAGATGCAGCTGGGCTTGCGGAAGCTGTTTGAAGTGGGTGAAGAGTTCATCTTTCTTCAGCCAGAGATCGTGCGGTGCGAGCAGTGGGCGTAATGGATCAATTTTCTTCTGATCGTAACGGTACTCGACGTCAGTCAGGAAAGTTTCTACGGCGGATTCTATATCTCCATAAGTGATTAGTTGCGAGTCTTCTGGCAAGTAATCAAACAGGGTCTCTGTATGTTCAAAGAACAGAGGCTGCCAATATTCAATCCCTGCCGGCCATGTTCCTTTGGTCACTTGCATGTAAATCGATTCTGGCTCACGACGCGCTTCAAATTGAGTACGCCAGCGGGTACGAAACTCTTCTATCGCTTCTTTGGTGGTCGGGAACTCATGTGCTGGAAGCAACTGAATCTGCTTGATGTCTTCTATCGAGCGCTGGTTCTCCGGATCGAATGTACGGATCGTATCTATCTCATCGTCAAAAAAGTCGATACGGTATGGGTCATCGCACCCCATAGGGAAGAGATCAAGGATAGAACCACGGCTTGCATACTCACCAGGACCGAAAACTTGGTCTACGTGACGATAGCCAGAGTTTTCCAACTGAACACGCAGCTTCTCGAGTGAGAACTGATCACCGGTTTTTACCATCAATGTGTGTTGCAACAAGAAGTCACGCGGAGATTGGCGTTGTAAAGCGGTACTGACAGGCACAATGGTGATGCCGTTGTGTTGACTCGGTAACTGGTACAAACGTGCAATCCGGTCAGAAATGATTTCCTGGTGCGGAGAAAAGTTATCGTATGGCAGGGTTTCCCAGTCAGGGAAAATGCTTACCGGTTGATCGGTGAATTGTTCTATTTCGGCTTGCAGTTTTAAGGCTACTTGAGGATCGGGCACCACAAGCAGTGAATGGCTTGTATGCTGTTTCGCCAGTTCTGCAATCGCAAGTGGCAGTGCTGCGCCAGGTAAATTACCGAGTTGTTTTTTATCGCCACGCTCAGATGGGTTGGTGACGGAAAGTATCGTTGCTTTTGTCATAGGAGTTATTTTTTATCTCGCTCCAGTGAGCGCTGACGTAAAAGTTTTTGTTGTTGATATAAGGCGGCTTTGATCAGTAAATCTTGATCGGAGTCTCTGAGCATTTTGTACTTCAGAGTGATAGCAAAGCCGTGCTCTGACGAAACACACTCTACGACTTCAGCGTAGCAGTATATCGCTGCTGCTGGGTTGTCGAGGAACAGTTTCACGCGTACTAACTGATCGGTGTCTAACGCATTATCTGCATGGTAGCTTAGCTGGCTGGCACCAAATTGCGTCGTCTGATGTCTGACAGATGCGTCATCCTGTTGCGACAGCATAAAGCTTAATAGCAGATTGAGTTTGGTATTTTGCGTGTCGAGTAAGCGGATAACATGCTTTAAGTCTTTATTTTGCAATTCCAGACGAGCGTTGTCTGCCAGCATATCTAACTGACTGAACTCACTGGCAACAATGAAAGGTGCCGGAATTTCGGCAACAAAGGTTTCTTCATCTGGCAAAGCAAAATCAGTACCTAACGCTTCCACGTTGATGGTGAGGTTGTGGTGAACAGTGAAATATTCTTGCTCTGTCATATGGTTGTCCTTTGGCCTTCGAGCGCTCTCTGCGTGATTTACAAAACAGAGAGTAAGGCACTGATTATCGCTAACTGAATGAAGTTATCAAGTTTAGCGGTTTTTCCGCATGAACTTTTCGCTCTAAATGCAGACTTATTGCATGTCGTTGACAAATTTAGCGATTATCTTGTCTTTTTCATTAGAAGAGTAAGGTAAGATAGCCGACAAAGTTTAGTCTTAATATCAAAACAGCCGGTTGGTTTGTCTTATATGTATCATCCTATCTCATTATTTATTGGTTTGAGATATCTCCGGGGTCGCTCTGGAGATAGGTTTAGCCGATTTGTTTCTTATATGTCGACTGCAGGCATCACCATCGGCGTGATGGCGTTGGTGACGGTTTTGTCGGTGATGAACGGCTTTGAAGCGCAACTGAAAGAACGCATTCTTGGCGTGCTGCCCCATGCCGTGATTTCTCAAAATGATGGCAAAACACCACTAACTGAAACGGCACCAGAATTTATCCAAACGATTTCTCAAGTCGCAGAGCCGGAACCTGTCGTTCGTGGCGAAGCGGTCATTCAGAGCTCAGCGCAATTGACCGCAGGTTACTTGATCGGTATTGAACCTAAAAAGCGAGACCCCATCGCGAATCACTTGATTGCAGGTCGGCTGTCTGCGCTGGAGGCAGGTGAATACAATGTCTTTTTGGGTCATAGTCTCGCACGCGATTTGAAAGTTTCTATTGGCGACAAAGTTCGCTTGATGGTGACAAATGCCACGCAGTTTACGCCAATTGGCCGTATTCCCAGCCAACGTAACTTTACTGTGGCTGGTATCTTTAATACCGGATCCGACGTTGACGGTCAGCTTATGATTGTCAATATGACCGATGCAGCCAAGCTGATGCGTTTACCTCAGGATACCGTGTCTGGCTGGCGTGTCTTTTTCTCTGACCCATTTATGGTGACGGATTTCGCGGATAAGACTATGCCAGAGGGATGGCAATGGAGCGACTGGCGCGCACAGCGTGGTGAACTTTTCCAGGCAGTAAAAATGGAAAAGAACATGATGGGCTTAATGCTGGGGCTGATTGTTGGCGTTGCGGCGTTTAATATTATCTCAGCGCTGATCATGGTGGTGATGGAAAAACAATCTGAAGTCGCCATTCTTAAAACTCAGGGAATGACGCAATCTCAAGTGATGACCATCTTTATGGTGCAAGGCGCAAGTAGTGGTGTGATTGGTGCTATCGTTGGTGGCTTGGCTGGCGTGACGTTATCGCTCAACTTAAATGCGATTCTTGAAGCTGCAGGGGTCGCACTGTTTTCTTTTGGCGGCCGTCTGCCAATTTTAATTGATTCATTGCAAATTCTGTTAGTGGTGGTGTTGGCAATTGCTCTGAGCCTGGCCGCAACTGTTTATCCTTCTTACCGAGCATCTTCTGTTAAACCTGCTGAGGCACTTCGCTATGAATAAGCTATTAGAATGTCGTGATATTCGCAAAGTCTACCGAGAAGGTTCACTAGATACGGAAGTGCTCAAAGGGGTCAGCTTTGATATCGAGAAAGGTGAGCTGGTTTCTATTGTTGGTTCATCGGGATCAGGTAAAAGTACTTTGCTACATATTCTCGGTGCGCTGGATGATGCGACGCACGGAGAAGTGGACTTTTTAGGCCAAAACCTCTCGTCACTCGGTTCAAATAAGCAAGCTGCGTTGCGCAATAAGCATCTCGGTTTTGTTTACCAGTTCCATCACCTGCTAGCTGACTTCACGGCGCTGGAGAATGTCGCCATGCCGCTCTTGATTGGTGGCACGAAAGCCCTGGAAGCAAAAGCCGCAGCACAAGCGTTGTTGGATAAAGTGGGGCTAGGTCATCGTATCGATCACCGACCATCAGAACTTTCTGGTGGTGAGCGTCAACGTGTGGCGATTGCGCGTGCATTGGTCAATAAGCCTGACTTAGTGCTGGCCGATGAGCCGACGGGTAACCTGGACCATAACACTGCACTTTCTATCTATGACCTGATGCGTGAGTTAAACCAAGAGTCAAACATTGCTTTTTTGGTAGTGACTCACGACAAAGAGCTAGCCGCTAAGATGGATCGTCAAATGCACATGCAAGATGGTTTGCTGGTGGATAGTTTGACTCCACAAGCGTCTGTGGTGGAGGGCTAGTTTTGTTTTCATCTTTAGCATTGATGATCGGCGGTCGTTTTAGTCGGGCGAAAAAGCGTAACAAAATGGTGTCGTTCATCTCTCTTTCGTCGACAATTGGTATTGCGGTTGGGGTCGCGGTCATCATCATTGGTCTGTCTGCGATGAATGGTTTTGAACGGGAATTACAGTCGCGTGTTCTGTCTGTGATTCCACACGGTGAGTTAGAAGGCGTCGATGGCCCGTTACAGAACTACTCCAAGACGATTAACCAAGCGTTGAAACATGAAAATGTAGTCGCAGCCGCGCCCTATGTCCGTTTCACCGGGTTGACAGAGAAGGGCAGCAAACTCAAAGCCGTCGAAGTACGAGGGGTCGAGCCGTCCTTTGAGCAAGCGGTTTCCAATATGTCCGACTTTATCGATCCGAAAGCGTGGCAGAACTTCTATGCTGGCCAGCAGCAGATTATTTTAGGTCGGGGCGTTGCGACTGAGCTCAATGTGGAAGTTGGTGACTATGTCACGTTAATGATCCCACAGTCGGGGACGGGGAATAAAGTTCAGGCTCCGAAGCGTGTACGTGTACAGGTCATCGGCTTTTTAACTTTGAATGGTCAGATTGATCACTCTCTTGCGTTAGTGCCATTAGCGGATGCCCAGCAATATGCTCGATTGGGTGATGGCGTTACCGGTGTTTCACTGAAAACAAACGATGTCCTTAATGCGCCGGAAATTGTTCGTGAAGTGGGCGGCCTTATCGATGTGTATGTGTATCTGAAAAGCTGGCAACAGCGGTTTGGTTTCCTATATCGTGATATTCAGTTAGTGCGAACTATTATGTATTTGGTGATGGTGCTGGTGATTGGCGTCGCCTGTTTCAATATTGTCTCGACTCTAATGATGGCGGTGAAAGACCGGGCGGCAGAAATTGCCATCCTGAGAACCATGGGAGCCAAAGATAGCCTGATTAAACGAATATTTGTTTGGCAAGGTGTGTTCTCTGGCGTATTGGGGAGTTTGGCTGGCAGTGTCATTGGCGTTTTAGTTGCCTTAAATCTGACGCCCCTCATTACCGGGTTAGAGAATTTGATTGGGCACCACTTCTTGTCGGGCGATATCTATTTTGTTGACTTCCTGCCATCACAACTGCACTGGCCGGATGTCGCTTTGGTATCGATTACGGCGATAGTGCTCAGCTTACTGGCGACTTGGTATCCTGCCTCTCGTGCGGCCAAGTTAAACCCAGCTGCGGTTTTAAGCGCTAAGTAACTTTTTCTGCAATATCAAATACAAAAAAGGACCGAACTCGGTCCTTTTTTGTGTTTGCTTTTCGGGTTGTCGCACCTGACTAACATAGCTTTTCAAGTAGAGCGTTATCTGCGCCTCACCAGCTGTATTAAGTGCTGAACTTTTTACGCAGACGACTTATCTTATCTTGCGTTTATGCCAGCTACGAGCAACTGAATAGCGCCATATTCCACGAATGCCAAAGTAGCCGATGATGGCTGAGACTACCCCGCATATCATGCACCCAAGCAAAAATGGTGGGCCAATGGTATGCATTTGTTGCACGATAAATTCCCACGATAGTTGAAAGTGGAATGGCTGTGGAGGAACATGCATGACCCAAGCGCCAATCTTGTAAGCAAAGTAGAACAAAACCGGCATAGTAATTGGGTTACTAATCCATACCAGAGCAACAGAAAGCGGTAAGTTGACGCCCAATAAAATGGCTAAACCTGCTGCCATGAGCATTTGGCTAGGAAGCGGCACAAACGCCATAAACAGACCAACGGCAAACGCACCAGACGCAGAACGACGGTTAAGGCACCATAAGTTCGGGTTATATAACACATTGCCGAAGACCTTTAATGCTTTTTGACGTTTGATCAACTCGTGATCTGGCATGAAGCGTTTTATCAGCTTTCTAGGCATAGGACTGCATGACTCTCTCAGAAAAAAGTTGGACCTTGGCGTTATTTGTAGCAAGCGTTATTTCGTCTGCATGGTGGCCGACAATGCCAGATTGGCGCTGGTTGCTGCTGGGAATAATTACCACTGGTTCAATAATTAAATTACGTCGTGGCTTAATTAGCATAGGCGTAATTTGGGGCTTAATGGTAGTCATCATCCACGGCAATGTTTTGGAGTATCAGCGACAAGCCCTTTTTAATGTAGGGGAGAATAGTACCATAATTGGCAAAGTTGACAGCTCTTTTAATCAAATAAGTCATGGATATGAAGGGTTCGTGACGCTAAAACAAGTGGGTGATCAACCTCTGTTACCTTTTCTTAAACCTAAAGTCCGTTTTATCACCACTTTTCCTATCCCCGTTAACAGCGAATTTACCACGACGGCGCTGATAAAACCGATTATTGGACTGCGTAACGAAGCAGGTTTTGATGCTGAAAAGCAGGCTATGGGCAACGGGATTTTAGCCAGAGCGATTGTGTCTGGTGATGCTCACTGGATTATTCGAAACAGAAGCTCTGCACGTCAAACGATAGTGAATCAGGTGACGGAGGATATATCTCAACTGAACCACTTTGCATTGATTAGCGCCTTGGTTTTTGCTGATCGCAACCGGCTTTCTGATGAAGATTGGAAAGGGTTGAGAGACAGTGGGCTGTTACATCTTGTCTCTATCTCTGGTCTACACATCGGCATGGCTTTTAGTTTTGGGCTATTGCTTGGAGTAAGTATTCGCTCCGCTTTGCCGCGTTATCAAATGATGCCTTCAATCACGGGGTTAGCGGTTGCTTTGTGTTATGCCTGGCTTGCCGATTTCTCTCTGCCAACCACTCGCGCTGCTACAGTTTGTGTGATTTATGTCGTTTTAAAAACTTCTCTGGTTTACTGGAGCACGTGGCGAGTATTGTTGTTAGCCATTGCTTTTCAGTTGCTTATTCAGCCTTTTGCATCATTTAGTATCAGTTTTTGGCTCTCTTATCTTTCTGTCGGTGTCGTGCTGTTGGTCATTAACTTTGTGCGGCTGGAGAATAGGAACTGGTTGTGGAAATTGAGAACCCTGATCGTTACGCAGATCGCCTTGAGCGTATTTGTTATTCCTATCAGTGGTTATTTCTTTTCAGGTTTCAGCCTCTCGGCAATTGCGTATAACCTTGTTTTTATCCCATGGTTTGGGTTGGTTGTCGTTCCACTGATATTCATCGCGTTATTTGTTTCTTTATTGCTACCCGCATTAGCGAAATTCTTGTGGCAATCAGTGGATCTTTGTTTGTGGCCGTTAAGTGAATCTCTTCAGTTTGCTCTTGGGTCGTGGCAGCCGTTATCTATAGCGCTCACGTGGATGCTAGCTCTTTTCTGTACCTGCTTAGTGCTGCAACGGTTTTTGTTATGGCAGGGCTGGCTCCTGCTCGTTGTAATTTCCATCATGGTTACAGGTTTAAATGGGTGGAAGCGTGAGTATTGGCGAATCGATGTTCTCGATGTCGGTCATGGTCTAGCGGTGATGATTGAAAAAGACGGCAAGGTCCTGCTTTACGATACTGGCAAATCTTGGCTCCGGGGCAGTATTGCTGAGCTGGTAATTACTCCCATACTTCATCGCAGGGGGTTCAAAACCGTTGATACCATGATTATCAGCCATTGGGATAATGACCATGCAGGAGGTCGGAGTGTGATGGAGTCGCAATTCAATCTTACCAATAAATACAGCAGCCAACACTTTGAAGGCTATCAGCCTTGTGTGAGTGGTGACAATTGGAACTGGCAGCAACTCGATATCGAAGTGCTTTGGCCACCAAGAGTTGTCACTCGGGCTTACAACCCTCACTCGTGTGTTTTTAGACTCACAGACCCGAACTCTGATTTTTCTATGCTGTTTACTGGCGATATCGAGTCCATCAGTGAGTGGATACTTCTTCGAAATCCAGAGGAACTGCGTAGCGACGTAATGCTCGTACCACATCATGGCAGTAAAAGCTCTTCCAACCCGCGCTTTATCAATGCCGTCGAACCGACCTTAGCAATAGCGTCACTGGCGAAAAATAACCAGTGGGGAATGCCTGCTGAGACGGTAGTAACATCTTACCGCAATGCAGGTGCTTTATGGCTTGATACCGGGCATTGCGGGCAAATAACAATTCGGGTGAATAAAGATAAGTGGGATTTTGAAAAGAAACGTGGTGATACATTTGAGCCATGGTATAGGCAGATGCTGCGTAAGGGGGTAGAATGCGAGTCTTAATGTAAGAAAATAAAGCACTTCTATGTCGATAAATACTGATGAAACGACTTGGCAGACGTTTAAGCGTCTTTGGCAATACATTCGCCTTTATAAAGCTGGTCTTATCGTTGCTATCATTGCATTAATTATTAATGCTATCTCAGACACGTATATGATCTCCTTACTAAAGCCTTTGCTTGATGAAGGTTTTGGCAGTGCTGAGTCTGATTTCCTGCGTACACTTCCCCTGATAATTTTTGCCATGATGTTCATTCGTGGTACCAGTGGTTTTGTTTCTGATTATTGCTTGAGTTGGGTTTCGGGTAACGTCGTTATGGAAATACGACGCCTGGTATTTAACCACTTTATGCATATGCCAGTGTCTTACTTTGACAAAGAAAAGACGGGGAACCTGCTGTCTCGTATCACTTATGATTCAGAGCAGGTCTCGGCAGCGACCAGCCGTGCATTAGTTAGCATTGTTCGCGAAGGGGCGAGTATCATTGGTCTGTTGACGCTGATGTTTTACAACAGTTGGCAGCTTTCACTGGTTCTTTTTGCGGTTGCACCTGTTGTTGCTTGGGGAATTGGCGTTGTCTCTAAACGCTTTAGAAAGATCTCTAAAAACATGCAAACCATGATGGGTAATGTGACCGCTTCAGCAGAGCAAATGCTGAAGGGCCACAAAGTGGTGTTGAGCTACGGTGGTCAGGATATCGAACGTCAACGATTCGAAAAAGTCAGCAACCAAATGCGTCAGCAAAGCATGAAGCTGGTAACGGCTCAGGCAGCAGCGAACCCTATCATCCAGATGATTGCTTCTGTCGCTATTGTGGCGGTTCTGTATCTGGCAAGCATTGACTCTATTAAAGAGCAACTGACTCCGGGTACGTTTACCGTAGTATTTTCGGCGATGTTTGGTCTCATGCGCCCACTTAAAGCGCTGACTAACGTGACTTCTCAGTTCCAACGAGGAATGGCAGCCAGCCAAACTTTGTTTGCCCTTGTTGATCTTGAGCCAGAGAAGAATGAAGGCCAGCACAAAGTTGATCGTGCAAACGGTGATATCTCTGTAAAAGACGTCACTTTCACCTACGAGGGCGCCGAGAAGCCTGCACTAGAACATGTCAGCTTCGATATTGCCCGGGGCAAGACAGTCGCTCTGGTTGGTCGTTCGGGGTCGGGTAAGAGTACCATCGCGAACTTGTTCAATCGTTTTTACGATGTAGACAGTGGTGCGATTGAGCTGGACGGGCACGATATACGAGAGTACGAACTAAAAAACCTGCGTGAGCAATTCGCTTTGGTTTCGCAGAATGTCCACCTATTTAACGATACCATCGCGAACAATATTGCTTACGCAACCGAAGATAAATTCCAGCGCAGTGATATTGAGAAAGCCGCTGAGCTTGCGCATGCGACAGAGTTTGTCAGCAAAATGGACCACGGCCTCGACACCATGATCGGCGAAAATGGCGCGAGCCTTTCTGGTGGTCAGCGTCAACGTATTGCGATTGCACGCGCGTTATTACGTGATGCACCAGTGCTGATTCTGGATGAAGCAACGTCGGCATTGGATACCGAATCGGAGCGTGCCATTCAGGCAGCATTAGATGAGTTGCAGAAAGATAAGACCGTATTGGTCATTGCGCATCGACTCTCGACTATCGAAAAAGCCGATGAAATTTTGGTTGTCGATGATGGTGCGATTGTCGAGCGTGGCACCCATGCTGATCTGATTGCAAAAGATGGCGCGTATGCTCAATTGCACCGAATCCAGTTTGGCGGTTAAGTTGTGATTGAAAAAATCTGGTTTGAAAACCACCCGTTCAAATATCTCCTGTGGCCGCTTTTGTGGCCACTGAGTTTGTTGTTTGGTGCAATCAGTCAGTCGAAGCGTGAACAATACCTCAAGGGTAACAAGCAAGCGTATCAAGCTCCTGTGCCAGTTGTCGTTGTGGGTAATATCACCGCTGGTGGGAACGGCAAAACGCCAGTTGTGGTATGGCTGGTAGAGCAATTACAGCAGCTTGGTTATAAACCTGGCGTTGTTTCTCGTGGTTATGGTGCCAAAGCGCCCCAATATCCACTTGTTTTAGATTCAGACACCCCTGCGAAACATTGCGGTGATGAGCCTAAACTTATTCATAATCGTACAGGTGCACCTGTTGCAGTTGACCCAGTGCGAGCGAATGCGGTTAAAGCGTTGTTGGATACCGGTGTCGATATCGTGATTACAGATGACGGCCTTCAACACTACGCATTGGCGAGAGATATTGAATTGGTGATTGTCGACGGTAATCGACGCTTTGGTAATGAAAGCCTGATACCTTTAGGGCCATTACGAGAAGGCGTCGAAAGGCTAAATGAAGTCGACTTCGTGATCACGAATGGTGGTCAGGCTCATCAAGGTGAAATCACGATGTCACTAGCGCCTGAGAAGGCGATTAACCTGAAGACCAAACAGCAAGTTGAAGTGTCAGAATTAAAAGAGTTGGTTGCTTTCGCTGGTATTGGGCATCCACCGCGATTTTTTAATACACTGAACACAATGAATGCTGATATCAAAGTAACCAAAGGGTTTGCGGACCATCAAGACTTTGACCAGCAAGAATTACAGGCATTGGCTCAGCAAGGAGCGAATGTGATTATGACCGAGAAAGATGCCGTTAAGTGTCGTGAATACGCACAAGATAATTGGTGGTATCTGCCTGTATCTGCTCAGTTTGAAGCAAACGATGCAGCACGAATTTTAAATAGAATAAAAGAGGTTAAAGCGACTTATGGATCACCGTCTGCTTGAGATTGTAGCTTGCCCTGTGTGTAAAGGTAAGCTGACGTACGATAAAGATAATCAAGAGTTGATCTGCAAAGTGGATCGCCTTGCTTATCCGATTAAAGAGGGCATTCCTGTTCTACTTGAGCCGGAAGCAAGAACCATGAGCATGGATGAGGGTCGTTAATGTCTTTTACTGTTGTCATTCCCTCTCGTTATTCCTCTAGTCGTTTACCGGGTAAACCGTTGGCTGATATTGGTGGTAAACCTATGGTTCAGTGGGTTTACGAACAAGCCATGCAAGCCGGTGCAGAGGATGTCATCGTCGCGACTGATGATGAGCGTGTTTCTGCAGCAGTAGAGAAATTCGGTGGAAAAGTCTGCATGACTTCGCCAAATCATGAATCAGGCACTGAGCGATTGGCGGAAGTGGTTGAGAAAATGGCGATTCCTGCTGATCACATTATTGTTAACGTACAAGGTGACGAGCCATTAATTCCACCTTCTATCATTCGTCAGGTTGCTGATAACTTAGCCGCTTGTGAGGCGCCAATGGCAACGTTGGCCGTCGAAATGGACTCGGAAGATGAAGTCTTCAACCCAAATGCGGTCAAAGTGGTGGCAGACTCACGTGGATACGCCATGTACTTTAGCCGGGCAACCATTCCATGGGATCGTGACAATTTTGCCAAGCAAGATAAAACCATTGCGAACCCGTTGATGCGCCATATTGGTATTTACGCATACCGAGCTGGTTTCATTAATACCTACATCAACTGGACGCCAAGTGCATTAGAGCAAATAGAATGCCTTGAGCAGCTTCGCGTACTTTGGTATGGCGAAAAAATTCATGTTGCAGTCGCCAAGGAAGCGCCAGCAGCAGGGGTAGACACTCCCGAAGATCTGGAAGCGGTACGAGCGATAGTTGCTAACGCAGCTAATATCATTAATCCGGGAAATTAACAGGTTAGGGAGCAGGGTTCGATAAACAAACTCTATTTGCCATGGATGGCAAATCGAAGCCCCATGGATGGGTTCATGCGTGTTTGTGTTCGATGCCTGTTTTCAGGTTCTCTATAATTAAGTATGACCACTTTCTTACTTAGGTTAATGGAATAAGTAGCTATTAGCGTAGTAAAGCTCTAAAAAGTACTTTAGCAAAGAATAAAAAGGCTCCATTTCTGGAGCCTTTTGCTTTAGGGGTATTGCTTAGGGGTTAATGGAATTGGTATCAATATCAGATATTGTTGTCGTATTGGTTACGCTTAGGGCATGTCGCCAGCGTTTCTCTATGACCCGTATCTTTCACTTCTTGAAGAATAACGTCGAAGCCCCAGATGCGGTATACGTGCTTTAATACTTCTTCATAACTGTCATCCAGTGGAATCCGGTTATGTGGAACGTATTGAAGCGTTAATGAACGGTCACCTCGAACGTCAACATTAAATACCTGAATGTTCGGCTCAAGGTTGGATAGGTTATATTGCGCAGCGAGCTTTTCTCTTATGCTCCTATAACCACTCTCATCATGAATCGCCGATATTTCTATGAAGTTTTTATGGTCGTCGTCTTTGATTGCGAACAGCTTAAAGTCGCGTATCAACTTAGGCGACAGGTACTGACTGATAAAACTTTCATCTTTGAAGTTATGCATGGCAAAGTGCAACGCATCCAGCCAATCCGAACCGGCTAAATCCGGGAACCATTCTTTATCTTCATCAGTTGGTTCTTCACAAATACGTTTGATATCACGGAACATGGCAAATCCGAGCGCATAAGGGTTAATACCACTGAAGTAAGGGCTGTTATACGCCGGCTGCGCCACCACGCTGGTGTGGCTGTGTAAGAACTCAAGAATGAATTTTTCCGACACCAAACCTTCATCATACAGATGGTTTAATATGGTGTAGTGCCAGAAGGTTGCCCAACCTTCGTTCATGACCTGCGTTTGTTTTTGCGGGTAGAAGTACTGGCTTATTTTACGCACAATGCGGATAACTTCACGTTGCCATGGCTCAAGTAATGGGGCGTGTTTTTCAAAAAAATAGAGTAAGTTTTCCTGTGGCTCACTAGGGAAGCGTTCAACCATGTCCTCTTCTTTGGTTTTTGCTCTGGGTACCGTGCGCCATAGATCATTGATTTGTGATTGCAGGTAAGCCTCGCGCTCTTCCTGGCGTGCTTTTTCTTCTGTGATTGAGATTTTTTCTGGTCGTTTGTAACGATCAACACCAAAGTTCATCAGTGCATGGCAAGAGTCGAGAAGTTTTTCAACCTCCAGAACACCATAGCGCTCCTCACACTCTGCCAGGTATTTTTTGGCAAACAACAAGTAGTCGATGATAGAACCTGCGTCTGTCCATGTTTGGAACAAATAGTTCCCTTTAAAGAACGAGTTATGGCCATAACAGGCGTGGGCCATAACCAGAGCCTGCATCGTCACCGTGTTCTCTTCCATTAGGTATGCGATACAAGGGTTGGAGTTGATAACTATTTCATAAGCTAAACCCATTTGGCCGTGTTTGTAGTTTTGCTCCGTTTGAATAAACTTCTTACCGAACGACCAATGATTATAATTTATCGGCATACCAATGCTTGAGTAAGCATCCATCATTTGTTCTGACGTGATGACCTCAATTTGGTTTGGGTAAGTGTCGAGGCGATAGTGCTCAGCGACACGTTTTATCTCTTTATGGTATCGCTCCAGAAGCTCAAAGGTCCAATCGGGACCATCGGGTAGCATTTTGCTACTGCGCTTTTTTGGAGCTTCACCGGAGAGGTTCTTCGTTGCGGTACTCATCGCTAGCCTCCTTACGCCGTTTCTTTGTGGAATAGTTCACGGAAGACAGGGAAGATATCCTCTACAGCGCGAATATTCTTCATCGCGAAGTTAGGAAATTCCTCAGTGAGTTTTTCATACTCATGCCACAAAGTTTGGTGAGAACGACGTGTGATCTCAATATATGAGTAGTACTGACAGTTAGGCAGTAACTTATTCACTAATAAGTCACGGCATCTCGGTGAGTCATCCGCCCAGTTATCACCATCGGATGCTTGCGCGGCATAAATGTTCCACTGTCCAATTGGGTAACGAGCTTTGATTATCTCATCCATGAGTTTTAGAGCACTGGATACGATGGTACCACCGGTTTCCTGAGAGTAGAAAAACTCATGCTCATCCACTTCTTTTGCTTGTGTATGGTGACGAATAAACACCACTTCCACGTTTTCATAAGTGCGAGTTAAGAACAGATAAAGCAGGACGTAAAATCGTTTAGCGATATCTTTGGTTGCTTGATCCATAGAGCCGGATACGTCCATTAAGCAGAACATCACCGCCTGGCTAGATGGAACAGGGCGTTTCTCGTAGTTTTTGAAACGCAAATCGAATGTGTCGATAAATGGGACACTGTCGATTTTCTTACGCAGTTCGACTATTTCCTTCTTCAAACGGCTCTCTTCAAACGGTTGCGCCGGCTCCATATTCTTAATGCGCGCGAGCTCATCCTCAAGCTCTTTAAGAAGACGTTTTTTACCTGCTGTCATGGCCGTTCTTCGGGCCAGAGATTGTTGAAGCGAACGTACAATTGCGATATTCGAGGGAATACCAGCGGTCTGGAAACCAGCACGGTGTGTTTTCCACTCGGTGATTTTCGCGATTTGGTTTTTCTCTAAATTCGGTAACTCCAGATCTTCGAAGAGAATATCAAGATACTCGTCTTTCGAAATTTGGAATACAAACTCGTCCTGACCTTCGCCGTCTGGACTTGCATTACCTTCTCCAGAGCCGCTACCTTGCCCTCCGGATTTTGGACGCTCAATTTTATCACCAGTAATGAACTGATCATTACCCGGGTGGACGCGTTCACGTAACCCACCTTGGCCCTGATGAAAAATCGGCTCTGTGATGTCTTTGTGCGGTATAGATACGTCTTCGCCCGTTTCCGTATTCGTGATCGAGCGTCGATTCACTGCGTCTGCCACCGACTCCTTGATTTGCTCTTTATGGCGCTTCAAGAAGCGCTGTCTGTTAACAGCGCTCTTGTTCTTGCCATTGAGCCTTCGGTCTATAAATTGCGCCATGAAATAGCCCTCTTCATGTTTCACACAAGCGACCTAACTCAATAATTGGTTAGGATGACTTACGTACTCGTAGGTACCACTCAGAAAGTAGGCGAACCTGTTTCTCGGTATAGCCTTTTTCCATCATGCGAGCGACAAAGTCGTCATGCTTCCTCTGATCTTCAGAAGAGGTTTTCGCATTAAATGAGATAACCGGAAGAAGTTCCTCAGTGTTAGAGAACATTTTCTTCTCGATAACTGTGCGCAGTTTTTCGTAGCTAGTCCAAACTGGGTTCTGACCATTGTTAGTGGCTTTCGCACGAAGCACAAAGTTGACGATTTCGTTTCGGAAATCTTTAGGGTTAGAAATACCCGCGGTTTTCTCGATCTTCTCTAGCTCTAGGTTTAGTGAAGCGCGGTCAAATAGCTGGCCAGTCTCTGGATCGCGGTACTCTTGATCCTGAATCCAGAAGTCCGCATAGGTCACGTAACGGTCAAAGATGTTCTGACCATATTCAGAGTAGGACTCTAGGTATGCCGTTTGAATTTCTTTACCAATAAACTCGACGTAACGCGGTACAAGGTATCCTTTCAAGAACTCAAGATATTTCTCTGCCGTTTCTGTCGGGAACTGTTCACGTTCAACTTGCTGTTCAATCACGTAGAACAGGTGGACCGGGTTCGCGGCCACTTCGGTTTGATCGAAGTTAAATACACGAGACAAGATCTTGAATGCGAAACGAGTGGATAGACCGCTCATACCTTCATCCACACCCGCGTAGTCACGATATTCCTGATAGCTTTTTGCCTTAGGATCGGTGTCTTTCAAGGTTTCACCGTCGTATACCCGCATTTTCGAGAAGATGGACGAGTTTTCAGGCTCTTTCAGGCGTGAAAGAATACTGAATTGTGCCAGCGTTTCTAACGTACTTGGTGAGCATGGTGCTTGTGACAGTTCGCTGTTTTCGAGAAGTTTTTGGTAAATTTTCACTTCTTCAGAAACGCGTAGACAGTATGGTACCTTCACGATGTACACACGGTCGAGGAACGCTTCGTTGTTTTTGTTGTTACGGAACGTTTGCCATTCTGACTCATTCGAGTGAGCCAGGATCATGCCATCGAACGGAATCGCAGACAGACCTTCGGTCCCGTTAAAGTTGCCTTCCTGAGTCGCGGTTAATAGCGGGTGAAGCACTTTAATCGGTGCTTTGAACATCTCTACGAACTCCATCAAACCTTGGTTCGCTTTACAGAGTGCACCAGAGTAGCTGTATGCATCCGGATCATCTTGCGAGAAATGCTCAAGTTTACGAATGTCCACTTTACCGACCAGTGATGAAATGTCTTGGTTGTTTTCATCACCCGGCTCTGTTTTGGCTACCCCGATTTGATCGAGGATAGAAGGGCGGACTTTCACCACTTTAAATTTAGTGATATCACCACCAAACTCATGCAGACGTTTGGCCGCCCAAGGAGACATGATTGAGCGTAGGTAACGCTGTTCAATGCCGTATTCTTTTTTCAGAATTTCGCCATCTTCGGAAGCTTTGAAGAGGCAGAAAGGATGGTCATTGACTGGGCTACGTTGACCGTTGGCAGTCAGAACATAAATCGGCATCTGTTCCATCAGTGCTTTCAGTTTCTCTGCCAATGATGATTTACCACCACCAACCGGACCGAGTAAGTAAAGAATCTGTTTACGTTCTTCCAGACCCTGCGCGGCGTGTTTTAGGTACGAAACGATTTGTTCTATCGCATCTTCCATGCCATAGAAATCTTTAAATGTTGAATAACGTGATATGACGCGGTTTGAGAAGATTCGGCTTAGCCGTGGATCTTTCGCCGTATCGATTACTTCAGGCTCACCGATGGCCATCAGTAGGCGTTCTGCTGCATTAGCGTATGCGCTTTTGTCATCCTTGCACAGGGCTAGAAACTCCTGTAACGACATCTCTTCATCTTTAGAAGCTTCATATCTGGATTGATAGTGGTCAAAAATACTCATGTCGCTTTCCCCTTTAATAGTCAGTCTACCGACGAACGTTGATGAAGGCTTACCCACCTGTTGTCATGCTCTTGGTTGTCTCACTGTATACGTACTGACATCTGAATTGGTTTTTACAGGACACCAGCTATGCGACACCAAAGACTTTGCTTTATGTAGAGATTTATCATCACAACGGTGAGCGGTGGATTTGAATCATTCAATCACAGCCTTTCTCTACTTAAGCCTAGTCGGGGATTTGCAATTTTGCTTAACAATTATGAATTTATTGTAGAAGTGGCATTTTCATCACGCAGGTATAAATGACGGGATTGTGTTGCGTGTTCAGCATTGATAAATCAAATGTTTTGCATCTAATGACTAATGTTAGTGATTCATCTTTGAGCTTAAAGAAAGATTGGAGAAATAGAGCTGAGGTGTAAAAAATAATTGGTGATGGAGGAAATAAAAAGGAGAGCCGGCGCTCTCCTACTTAATGGGTTGCATATTTATGCGCTGAAGATTTGTGACAGCTCGTTTGCACATAGGTGGTACTGGCGAGGACAGTTACGCCATGTTTGCAGCATGCGACGGTATTTGTCTAGCATTGGCATTTGGCTGTTGAAGTGATGGTCAGCCTTATTGAACTGTGGGTAAAGGCCTTCAGAGTCAATTAAAAAGCGTACGTAGTGTACTTGCTGTGCTTCTGACGCAATATCAAAGCCAAGGAATTGCAGACGACGTTGGTCGACTTTATCTTTTTCGTAATCATCGAGTAAGTTGTTGGACTCTTGCATCGCATGGTACATCTCCATAATGTCGATAATTTCACGACACTCTGCTTCAGTAATACGGCCAAAGTCTTTGTTTAGCTCGCACATTTGTAGTCCGTAACCACGCTCGACAATCGTTTGCAGACGTTTGTATTTCGCCGCATTACTTGGGTCGAGTTGAGACATTAGGTTGTACTGGTTTGATAGAATCAAACGTTGAGCGTTTGACATTTCCATGGGTAACCTCACTGAGTTTCTAATACACTTATAATGTGCTTAGGTTAACGCTTCAGACATGAGTGAAACATGATCTCAACACATATTTAATATGAAAAAATGACAAGAATTTCTCTATACAGCCAGCTTTCATCACGATATATTTCAAAGTCATGCTATTTTTTGTGATAGTGGTTGTATATGTAATCTCTATCGGAGAATACCCTCAGCCATTCCGGTTTAAATACGGTCAGCACAGCGAGTGACATCCCATTCAGCAAGCCTTCGGGAAAAGCGAGCAGAGGGACAAAAATAAAGTAGTTATGCTGAATCGTTTCCCAGTCGTAATGACCTACAGACAAGTGATAGAACGAATTGATTAGCAGATGCAAGCTGCCGGTAATGGCCCCGTTAAAGAAACCCGCAACAAAAATAAACACAAAGATGTTACGTGGTAAATAGTGATAACTAAGTAGAAATACCAAATAGCTGATCAGAATAGGAAGTAGGGCAGAAAGTACCAGAGAGCTTGGCAACAAGACGAGCGAAATACCGTGTATCCAGTGATTGGCAACCATAGCGGGAATGCTGATTAAAAACGCCATTCGCCACCCATACATCATGGTTAAGGTCGTTAACGCGAGAAAGTGTATTTTCAGCCCATCCTTCACGCCCGCCTGGGCGGACCACAAAATGGTTAACAGAAAAAGTGTTGCAAAAACAATGTGCTGAAATGATTTTTCTTGCTCAAGCTTAGGCCAGACGACTTTTTTCCAGTCGGGTATACAAAAGGCAATGACCACCCATGCGATTACGATTAATGATCCCAAGTTAAACCAATCCATGACTTATTTCCTAAAACATTCTCTTGTTACTGTTACGCGCATTCTGGTCATTGAGCGCTATTCTACATGGGCGAAGAAGGTAAATAACCCTTTTGATTTAACAGAATAAAAAAATACCAGCACTTGGCTGGTATTTTAAATGGAAGAAAGTTGTGCACTGTTAGTATTTTACATTTGGGTGGTACTGAGAAAGAATCGACTGTATTTCATCCATCGTCTCTTTAGGTGGTGGGTTAACACCTTCAAGAGGATACTCTAAACCAAGCGCTTCCCATTTATGTGCGCCAAGCTTGTGGTAAGGAAGCAGTTCCACTTTCTCGATGTTGTCCATATCTTTGATAAACTCACCAAGCATGTGTGCCGCTTGAGGATCATCCGTATAACCAGGAACCACAACATAGCGAATCCAGGTTGTCTGGCCGATCTTGTTCAGGTAGCGAGCAAAGTCCAGCGTTCTTTTGTTCGATACACCGACTAAATCCTGATGAATTTCATCTTTCATGTGTTTGATGTCTAACATCACGAGATCAGTGGCGTCGAGTACTTCGTCAATCACATCAGTATGCTTACGAATATAACCGTTAGTATCCAGGCAGGTATGCATTCCTTCCGCTTTCGCCGCTCGGAAAAAGTCACGAACAAACTCAGGTTGAAGCATAGCCTCACCGCCTGAACAAGTGATACCACCGCCAGACGCCTTCATGAAATGACGGTATGATTTCGCCTCCGCAATGATTTCTTCTACGGTAACTTCTTTTCCGTCATGCGTATCCCAAGTATCGCGGTTATGACAATACTTACAACGCATCAAACAACCTTGCAAGAAGACGATAAAACGAATACCAGGTCCGTCTACGGTACCACATGACTCAAACGAGTGAATACGACCAGTTGCTGACATCTTTTGCTCTCATGACTTATATAAGAATGCTGTTATTTTATTACAAAAATCAGGGTTAAAACAGTCTTGTAGCAAGAGAAGGTGCGGTATAACGAGCAATCAAATGGTCAATGCGCCGTTTATTGACCATTTGAGCTGATTATTTAAAAGAAGGCAAAGACAGAAAACGAGCCCGTACCGTAAACATCGGTTTGTGACTCTTTATACTCTGGCGTTTTAACCGTAAACGTGACACTTGCGCCATAGCTTTGGTTATACCAAGTCGCTCCGGCGACAGCGCTGGCCTGCCAGTGTTCCAGTGTGACATCGTAGGGCTCAGATGCCCCCGGGATACCGGAGCGATCACCTTCGATAGTGATGTCATTGAAACGGTAACGCCCTTCAAATCCGCCAAACAAGAACCAGCTGGTAGAGTGATTGGACAGCATGCTGGCCGAAAATGGACTTTCCACGCTGATGTTTGCCGCACCAAGACTACTCGCCAAGTTTGTTCCCCAACGAAACATCACACCCTGGGATAAGTCACTGCGAAAATTGCCAGCATTAATATCATTGATGTTAGTGATTTCCCACTGAGTGGTTTTCCCTTCACTGCGCATTAACTTGTTGAATGCGCGGTATCCAACGCTTAACGCGAGATAGTCGTCAATTTGGTAATCCCAGCCTTGTGGAGCTGGGGATCCAGTAATGCTGTGAACCAGTGACTGCGCCTTTTCCGACAGTGCGCTTTCGCCGGTGGTACCGATGGTAAAGTTATAGCGCACGGCTTTATCTGCAGTTAATGAAAGATAGTTAAGTTCTGTGTGCAGATAACCAGCGTAAGGGCGATCATTTGCCAGAGGATAATTGGCATCTATGTCTTTCGGCGTCCACATTTTATGGCCAAGCACCAGTTCTATTTTATCAACACTAGAGAGTGAAGAGTGACTTAGGCTTAGCCAGTCCCATTCACTTTCTTTTTTTAGTTTTCCGGTCGCGTAAGAGAGAAATATGCCATTGGTATAATCATGGTCAACACCGAAGATACCGTCATTATCGATTGTAAATGAAACGGTGGATTTGGTGGATGCGAGAGCCGCAGGCGAGAGTAAGACAAGCGCGATAAGTTTATAAAATTTCATGTAATACTTTTAGTCATTTTCTTTGCATCATACGTAAGATTGGCAGCAAAATCCTTTGCCATGTCCCAAGATTAGCGCTGAAAATGAAAAAAAGCCGATGCTTTTCAGCATCGGCTCTGGTTGTATTGCTTATACGTTATTTTGCGACAGTCTTATAGTGACTCAGTGAATGTACGCGCGATAACGTCAGCTTGCTGTTCAGCAGTCAGAGAGTTGAAACGTACAGCGTAACCAGATACACGGATAGTTAGCTGAGGGTATTTCTCTGGGTGTTTAACCGCATCTTCTAGTGTTTCGCGGTTAAGCACGTTCACGTTTAGGTGTTGACCACCTTCGATGCCTGCTTCGTGGTGGAAGTAACCATCCATTAGGCCAGCAAGGTTAGCGCGTTGGCTAGTTTCTTCTTTACCTAGTGCGTTTGGCACGATAGAGAATGTGTAAGAGATACCATCTTGAGCGTCAGCAAACGGTAGTTTCGCTACTGAAGTCAATGATGCTACTGCACCTTTCTCATCACGGCCGTGCATTGGGTTTGCACCTGGCGCAAATGGTGTACCAGCGCGGCGACCATCTGGCGTGTTACCAGTCTTCTTACCGTATACCACGTTTGAAGTGATAGTCAGGATAGACTGAGTAGGGATCGCGTCGCGGTAAGTCTTAAGCTCACGGATCTTGTTCATAAATACAGAAACAAGTTCACAAGCGATGTCATCTACGCGAGCGTCGTTGTTACCGAATTTAGGGTAATCGCCTTCGATTTCAAAGTCGATTGCCAGACCATCTTCGTCACGAACTGGTTTAACTTTCGCGTATTTGATTGCTGATAGAGAGTCAGCAGCAACAGATAGACCCGCGATACCACAAGCCATTGTACGTTTAACGTCACGGTCATGTAGAGCCATTAGAGACGCTTCGTAGCTGTACTTGTCGTGCATGAAGTGGATGCTGTTTAGTGCAGTCACGTACTGCTTAGCTAACCAATCCATGAAGTGATCCATTTTTTCCCATAGCTCGTTGTAATCCAGGTATTCACCTTCGATTTTATCCATCTTAGGACCAACTTGGATCTTCAGCTTCTCATCGATACCGCCGTTGATGGTGTAAAGCATAGTTTTTGCAAGGTTCGCACGAGCACCGAAGAACTGCATTTGCTTACCAACAACCATTGGAGATACACAACAAGCGATAGCGTAATCGTCTGAATCCATGTCTGGACGCATTAGGTCGTCGTTTTCGTACTGGATAGAAGAAGTATCGATAGATACTTTTGCACAGAAACGTTTGAAACCATCAGGAAGCGCTTCAGACCAAAGAACAGTGATGTTTGGCTCTGGAGAAGGACCCATAGTGTACAGGCTGTTTAGGAAACGGAAGTTAGAACGCGTTACTAGCGTACGACCGTCAAGACCCATACCACCCATAGATTCTGTAGCCCAGATAGGGTCGCCAGAGAATAGCTCATCGTACTCAGGAGTACGTAGGAAACGAACCATACGTAGTTTCATTACGAAGTGGTCGATCATTTCTTGAGCTTGGTCTTCAGTGATCTTACCTGCAGCAATATCGCGCTCGATGTACACGTCTAGGAATGTAGAAGTACGGCCTAGAGACATTGCAGCACCGTTTTGAGACTTAACTGCCGCTAGGTAGCCGAAGTAAGTCCATTGGATAGCTTCTTGTGCAGTTTCAGCTGGACGACCAATATCGAAGCCGTATTTTGCAGCCATAGTCTTGATTTGACCTAGCGCGCGGTGTTGCTCTGCAATTTCTTCACGAAGTTGCATCGTCATGTGAAGGTCTTCGCCGTTCTCAAATTTCTCTTGAAGAGAAGTGAACTGAGCTAGTTTGTCCTTCATTAGGAAGTCAATACCGTATAGCGCAACGCGACGGTAGTCACCGATGATACGACCACGGCCGTATGCGTCAGGAAGACCAGTTAGTACACCAGACTTACGACATGCAAGGATATCAGGAGTGTAGATATCGAAAACACCAGCGTTGTGTGTTTTACGGTATTCAGTGAAGATTTTCTTAATTTGTGGGTCTAGTTCGCGGTCGTATGCTTTGCATGAACCTTCAACCATGCGAATACCACCGTTAGGGATGATCGCACGTTTTAGAGGCGCTTCAGTTTGTAGACCTACAATAGTTTCAAGATCTTTTTCGATGTAGCCTGCATCGTGAGCAGTGATGGTAGAGATAACAGATGTATCGAAATCAACAGGCGCGTGAGTCGCGTTCTCTTGTTTGATACCTTCCATTACTTTAGCCCAAAGCTTGTTTGTTGCTTCAGTACCTTCAGAAACTAGGAAAGATTCGTCGCCTTCGTACGGGGTGTAGTTCTTTTGAATGAAATCACGAACGTTTACTTCGTTTTGCCAATCACCTGCAGCAAAACCTTCCCAAGCTTTAGCAAATTGCTCTGCCATGACATACCTACCTTTTTAGTAGAAAAAAATACGTACTGCTTCGCCGTTGAGCCAGCTATCCCCAGTGAAACAGGGGAACAGTACACTCTTATGAATAACAATATTTATAGTCTTAAATTCACAATTTTGGGTTACAAAACTATAAATATTGTCACTGCTTAAAACGTCTACCTTTTCAAACAACAATTGCAGGTTAAACTAAAATTTTTTTGCAAACCTTAAACTAAATCAATAAATGCTCAACTTTTTGGATAAAAATGGGGTAGCGACAAGCGCTACCCAAACATTTTTTTAAGCGTTAGGCATTATAGCCAAGCCTTTAATCCATACTGAGCTTCTAGCATACCAACAGCTAGCATAGCAACCAAACAGATAATAAATACAGTCACAGGAATAATAATTTTATCCATGAATGACAAGCGTGATGCACGTTCTTTATCACCAATCAAGCCGTTGTTATCTAAGAACATGGTTAATGCCCAAGCGAGTACTGGGTTAGCGACAATAGATGCAAAGATACAGATGCCCGCTGCTTGAGAATCTTTTGTATCACGAACCATTTGCATACCCGCTTCAAGTAGAGGTAGAGAGACACCTACAAGTAGCGCAACGCGCATTACTGGTGGCCATACCGCTACGTCCATTGGGAAACCTAGAATCGCTACGATGATACATAGAGAGCCAAGAAGAATCGCACCTGCTGGGATAGGACGTTTGGCGATAGCAGCTGGGATCATGTAAGTACCCCAAGATGAAGTGATGTTACCACCACCTACAGCAGTACCAACCATTTGACGGAAAGAACACATGGTCATGGTGTCATCCACGTCCATCAGTACTTTTTCTGTCTTACGTGGGTAGTTCATTTCCTGGAAGATACGGTGGCCAAGGAAGTCTGGTGACCACATTGCAACGGCAAGAATAGCGAATGGTAGAGAAGCGATGAAGTGTTCTGCATTTGGCAGACCTAGCATCCAACCTTCTTCTGTGCTACCCCACCAGTAAACTGGGTTAAGGTTTGGCAGACCCGTTTTCGTTTCGAATACAATGTCAAAGCCAGCACCAAAAACAAGCGCAATCGCAAGACCGGTGAATGCACACACTGGAATTGCCAACCAACGTTTGTTGATTTTCGCTAGGTAAGCATAGATAGCAACAGTAATACCCAGAACCACAAAACCAACGTAGCCCATGCTGCCTGCGGCTACATCCGCTGACTGTAAGCCAGTCGCCCATGCTTGAATGGAATTGATTTGGCTAATCGTACCCGTTAAGCCTAAGAAAATAAGCAAACCACCGGCGGTACCTTCAGAAGTGAGGTTGACGAGTTTTGAGCCGCCTTTAAAAAATGAGAGTAGAAGGCCAAAAATACCGATAAGGATTGCAAGAGCAAGAGGGTGAGCACCTGCAAGAGCGATAGTACCAATCAATGGAATCATTGGACCATGGTTACCGGCGAGGTTCGCTTTAGGGTTGAAGACCCCTGAAGCTAAAATACAGAAAAGAAGAGCAGGGATAAGCATTTCGACACGAGCAACTTCGATTGCGAACTCTTTTGTCAAATGCACATGATCCCAAGCTTGGGTTAAACCTTCTGCCCAAGACATCATTACTGCAGAATACATCGCGATAATGCCGATAGTACCCGCAATAGCCGGAACAAAATCTTCAAGCTCGAAACGGAAATCACGACCTGGCAAGTTTAAGCCAAAACGACGTGGCTTCATGATTTGCAGTTCGTGGTCTAGGTAGTCTGAACGGCTGTCGAACTCAGATGCTGGACGATGAAGCTCTCGGTAGCTCTTGGTCTCGATATCTGAATCAGAGTGCACTTTATTCACTGCGTCTGACATAGATTCCTCATATATTTAAAAGTTATGAATTCTTTACTCAGTGGCGTTGCTTCGCTTGATGCGCGCCGCCCTATGCTAGCTATTATTAGATTTGTTGCACGTTAACCTTGTGCCTAAGCATAGCTAATAACTTGTTGTGTTGAGGCACAAAATTTTCCTCAAATGGTGGCTGGAGTCTAACAAGATAGCCATTTTGGGTGATTGATTTAGATCACTTTAAATAAGTGACATGAAAGAAAACTACAAAATATGTCCGTTACAGGAATAATACGGCTATTTTCCGCGTAATTTCATTACACAAGTTGCATAAAGTTAGAAGTTGCCGGGAGATATCACACTAGTAGCACGGAAAATAAGCTTATTGTTCAGATGCATATAAAGCTGGCTTTAATCTTGCTTAAACCGGGAAAGACGATTTTTTTGGCTAATCATTGCCGCTCAGTTTAGGAAGAAAACATGAAACAGCTTAAAATAGTGCCACTAGTGGCAATCATTTCAGGATTAATGGTCGGTTGTGGCGGCGGTGGCGGTGGTGGCGGTGCTGCGCCGAAAACGGCATTTACTTTTGATTTTGCGATACCAGCAACAATGACTGAAAGTGAAGCTACTGCGAAAGGTTGTACGGTGTATGACCATAACGACGATATTACGGTTTTAACCTACAGCGCAGCGTCAAAAGAGCAAGTGACTAACTATATTATCGGTTACTACTCTGATGCTGATGGAAAAATGTCGGGTGATATCATTAAACCAACCACCGATAATTTTAAGTTTTATCTTGAAGATATCCCTGACGGCGGTTTTATCACGTTTCAGGCAATAGAGTTTAACGGTAGGGAAGCTCGCGTAAATACGTTTTCAAAACAATTCTTGCAAGATAAGAAACTACGTAATGCCACTTTTGCCCTGAACCGAGACTCTTTGAATAAATGCTTTACTGGCGGCAATTTGGCGAGCAACGAGTTCACTAATTTAGATTACCGAAATGCTGAGTCAGGTGGTGGCGATTACAACTTTGTCTCGCAAACCGATACTTTCACCTCTCCTAACCCTGATATGTTGCCGACAGATGAACTAATGGGGCTAAAAGATGAGCCAACTGCATTGTTCCAATATGAATCTGGTTCAAGTAACGAGGCGCTTTACCAGTATGGTATTGGTTCGTGGGGGACTGGTGAGATCGCTTTAGTAAGGGCTGATAATACGTCAAACATTTATTCTTCTTCTGATTATGCTTACGATTCTCTTCACATTGGTTTTGTTACTAACGGTTTTGCGTATGATGCGCTGGAACTAGGTAAATCGACGGATGAATATAATCGCCCTAGCTCAACCAATAATGAAACTTGGGTTTACATGGCGCTCTCTGAGAGTCAAGTTAATGGCTGGGAGTCTCGACTTAACGAAACGGTCTCAGATGGATGGGATATTGATGTTGATCCGAGCTCTTACCTAAACATTGATAACCTGCCAAATACAAAACCAAGTGTTTCAATGCAAGGAAGTTCAGAGTCGGTGATTGATCTGGACATGGGTTTAACGTCGTCAACAGAAGGCTTCACTCGTGTCGCTTACTTTGCTGCTTCTGGAGACTATAAAGTCACACATCGCATTTTCACAAAGAGTGATAGTGACTCTGTCGTTGTTCCTGAGCTGTCTTACTACAACTTTCCTACATCGGTTATTACTGGTTTGAAAGTTTCAGATTCGGACGACTTTAATCGCACAACTGTGGTGTTGAGTGAAGGTAGCAATATCGACTCTAAGACTTTCATGAGCTTCTTTTCTAATGGTCAAGCATCAGAGCCTGAACTAGAACAAGACCTGGATGGCATTATTACTTCTGAAAAAGAAGGCTTAGAGAATGAAGTCAAATTACGTACTTCAAACTCACTGGTAGTCAGTCGTTTTAATTAACTCGTAGCGACACAGAATAAGTTTCAATTAACACTTTTGTAATTTTATTAAACCCCTTCTAGAAGGGGTTTTTTTATATATAGTATTCAAGAAATAAAGCATATAGTGCTAAATATTGCATATTAATTTGGCTATCCTATCTAACTATTCGAATTATTTAGGTTAATCATTTGTTGCAACTTTCAAGCCGGGGTGCTAATTTGTTTCGAATCAGATAGGGCGGAGTCCCTTACAGCAGTGAAAAAACACAGGGAGTAAAGCGCATGAATGATGTACCAGCGCTAGATATAAAAGACCTGCACAAAACATTTGGACAAAATGAAGTCCTTAAGGGAATCTCTCTTTCCGCACATAAAGGGGATGTTATCTCTATCATTGGCTCTTCCGGTTCCGGCAAGAGTACTTTTCTCAGATGTATCAACTTATTAGAGACACCAACCGCTGGCGAGATTTGGGTAAACGGTGAGCTTATTCAAATGAAGAATAACCGAGCTGGGGAATCTGTACCTGCCAACGAAAAGCAAGTGCAGCGTATTCGTTCTCGTCTTGCTATGGTATTCCAGGGGTTTAACCTGTGGTCTCACCTTACCGTTTTAGAGAATGTTATCGAAGCACCTGTTCACGTATTGGGTGTGCCGAAAGCTCAAGCCATTGAAAACGCAGAAGTGCTGCTTAAAAAAGTGGGTCTTTACGAACGTAAGGATTATTACCCAGGGCACTTATCTGGTGGTCAGCAACAACGTGCCGCAATCGCTCGTGCCTTGGCTGTCGATCCAGAAGTGATGCTGTTTGATGAACCAACATCTGCACTAGACCCAGAGCTAGTTGGAGAAGTGCTGGGGGTAATGAGAGACTTGGCAGAAGAGGGGCGTACCATGTTAGTCGTCACTCACGAAATGGCCTTTGCTCGTGACGTATCGAACCACGTGATGTTCCTTCACCAAGGACTGGTCGAAGAACAAGGTGATCCTGCTAAGCTATTTACTAATCCAGATTCACCGCGCTTACAGCAGTTTATTTCATCGATTTACTAAGATTCTTTGGGAGGCAGCTTTTTGCCTCCTACGCAAACACAACAAACAAAATCAAATAAAATGGAAATCACAGGAGTATGGAAATGAAAAAGTGGTTATTAGCAGCAACGCTTGCTGCAACGGCAGTATCTGGCGCCGTTCAAGCGAAAGAATGGAAAACGGTTCGCTTTGGTGTTGAAGGCGCATATCCTCCGTTTAGCTGGACTGAAACTGACGGCTCTTTAAAAGGTTTTGACGTTGATATGGCAAATGCACTTTGTGAAGAAATGCAAGTGAAGTGTCAAATCGTTGCTCAAGACTGGGATGGCATTATTCCTTCTCTGCTAGCACGTAAATACGATGCAATCATCGCAGCAATGTCGATTACCGAAGAGCGTAAGAAGAAAGTTGACTTCACTGGTAAATACGCACTTATTCCTAACAAATTCATTGCGAAGAAAGGTGCGAATCTAGATTTTGACAACCTAGATGGCAAGAAAATCGCAGTACAACGTGCAACCACGCACGATAAATACCTGACAGACAACTACGGTGACAAAGTTGAGATCGTGCGTTACGGCTCATTTGATGAAGCTTATCTAGACCTTGCTAACGGTCGTGTTGTTGCGGTACTTGGCGATGCTTCAGCTTTAGAAGAAGGTGTACTGAACAAAGCTGGCGGTGATGAATATGAATTTGTTGGTCCATCGCTTACAGATCCGAAATGGTTTGGTGAAGGTTTTGGTATTGCGGTTCGTAAGCAAGATAAAGACCTGACGCAAAAGCTAGATGCGGCGATTTTGTCACTACGTGATAAAGGTGTTTACCAAGAACTCGCTGGTAAATACTTCAACTACGATATCTACGGCGAATAAGTCGTAATTAAGCGACCGTTGGCCTGTTCCTAGAAGTAGTCAACGGTCGATTTTTTGAGTTTAGGGATTAGGAACTCACCTATGCTGGATTTACAAGGATACGAAGCTTCCATCTTTACAGGAGCTTTGGTAACTATTGAAGTTGCAGTGCTTTCTCTGCTACTTGCAGTAATACTGGGCATGCTTGGTGCTTTAGCCAAGTTATCACCTTATAAATGGGCAAGAGCCATTGCCACGCTCTACACCACCATTATTCGCGGTATCCCAGATTTGGTTCTGATGATGCTGATTTTCTTTGGTGGACAAATACTTTTAAACAACAGCCTTTATTCTATCAATGAAACGTTAAATGAGTGGTTTGCGTCGAGTGACCCTAACCATGAGTGGACGTCATATCTACCAGATTATATCGACGTGAGCCCATTTATTGCTGGTGTACTAACGATTGGCTTTATTTTTGGTGCTTACATGGCAGAAACGTTCCGTGGTGCGATTATGGCCGTCGACAGAGGCGAACTAGAAGCGGCAAAAGCTTATGGTATGAACGCAGTTCTATCGTTCAGAAGAATTCTTTTGCCACAGATGATCCGTCATGCTTTACCTGGTTTTGGTAATAACTGGCTAGTGTTGCTTAAAACCACGGCCTTGGTTTCTATCATTGGTCTTGATGACATGGTGAGAATGAGTTCATTGGCTGCTGGCTCGACAAAAATGCCATTTACGTTCTACATGGCTGTCGCCATCATATTCCTATTCTTTACCAGTGTTTCTACAGGTTTGCTTAAGCTTGTTGAACGCAAGTTCAGTATTCATGCGAGGTAAGTTATGGACTTTTCACTGATTATTGAAAGTTTCCCGATTTACCTGAGTGGGCTTTGGACGACGGTATGGCTGGTGGGTCTTGCGCTTATCATCGGGTTGTGTGTGTCTATTCCGATGGCGGTAGCAAGAAACAGTAAGAACTATGCGTTGAGTATGCCATCATGGGCGTTCATCTACTTTTTCCGTGGCACGCCTCTGCTAGTACAGCTTTATCTCATTTATTACGGTATGGATCAGTTCTTCCCGGTAAAAGATACGCTTTGGGAAAACGCTTGGTTTTGTGCCCTTGTGGCCTTTGTATTGAATACCTCAGCTTATACAGCGGAAATTATTCGTGGTGCAATTAATGGGTTACCAAAAGGTGAGGTAGAGGCGGCTAAAGCGTATGGAATGAGTAAATTTAAGACTTACCGTCGTATCATTTTGCCGAGCGCCTTGCGCAGAGCGTTACCCGTATATTCAAATGAAGTTATCTTTATGCTTCACGGAAGTGCGGTAGCCGGTATCGTCACCATCATGGATCTGACAGGTGCTGCACGTCTGGTTAACTCGCGTTATTACGCGCCATTTGAATCATTCTTAACTGCGGGCTTATTCTATATGATGCTGACATTTATCATCCTGTGGTGCTTTAAACAGGCGGAGAAGCGCTTCCTGGCTTATACACGTCCGTTAAGCTAATAGTGGTATCTATAGTGACCAATAAAAAAGAGCGCTTTAAGAAGGCGCTCTTTTTTGGACCGTATCTCGCCCTAAATCGGATTATTTGAACGTTGACCAGATAGGGGCGTGGTCTGATGGTTTCTCAATGCCACGCAGTTCATAGTCGATACCGGACTCAATACATTTCTGTGCCAGTGAGGGTGTTGCCAGAATCACATCGATTCGTAGGCCACGGTTATCATCAAAACCGCGAGAACGGTAATCAAACCAAGAAAAGCGATCATTCACTTCTGGGTACAGTTTGCGGAACGTATCCTCAAAGCCCCAGTCTAATAAAATTTTCAGCCATTCACGCTCTTCTGGTTGGAAGGAGCATTTGCCCGTTTTTAGCCAGCGTTTACGGTTTGGCTCGCCAATGCCAATGTCGTCATCAATCGGGCTGATGTTAATGTCACCCATGACAATCAATTGCTCACCGTTATTGTGATGATCATTTAAGTAGGTCATCAGATCTTTGTAGAACTGGCGCTTATACGGGAATTTGGTTTCGTGGCTGATATTGTCCCCTTGAGGGAAGTAGCCGTTAAGTACCGTTATCTTTTCGCCATTTTCATCGACAAAAGTCGCCATGATCATGCGCTTTTGATGTTCTTCATTATCGGTTGGAAACCCTTTTTGTACGCTGAGAGGCTCTTGCTTACAAAGCATCGCTACGCCGTAGTGCGCCTTTTGACCATGAAAGTACACTTTATAGCCCATGGCTTCGACATCAGCAATTGGAAACGCTTCATCGTGGACTTTGATTTCTTGTAGACCGATAACATCCGGCTGGTGTTTGTCAATAAGCGCCTGGAGCTGGTGCAGTCTTGCACGAAGTCCATTGATGTTAAAGCTGATTACTTTCATTATTTATCCTTCTCAAGGGCGTATTTGTCGTGGATGGTAGCATTGCTGAATCGCGATGCAAATGGCTCTCAACAAAATGCGAGGATCAGGTTACTGTTTTTGTTTCAATTTATTTTCTAAATCGGTCTGGACGATTTTCAAAGCACTTAGCGCAACTTCGGGAGCAATTTCGTTCGACTCAAGTAAGTAGATCAGATCGACGGCCAGCTTTACTTCTTCTGGAGCATCGTCAAGAGGAGAGGTTGGTTGGTCAGACATTACTGATGTTTTTCCCTGTAAGTGATTTGGTTTTCGAGTTTAACTATAGCGGCTTCGCAGCGTTCCAGTCTTTGCTCTGTAGCGAGTAATACCTTTTGCGCTTCGGCACGCATAAAGCTTGGAGCGGTTGCTACGTCTCTCTCTTTATCAAGCACCATTTCTCGTAAACGTCGAGCCCATTCTTGGTGTTGGGCCAGCTCTTGATACAGCACGTTGATTGGTTTTCGGAAATGACTACTGTGTTTAATTTCGTTTTTACGGATTTTGGTGGTCGAGATTTCCCGCTGGATAGCGGCAATCTGTGCAACTAAGCGCTCAGTAAGATATTCAGCGCGCAGGGCGGTTAACATTCCTTCGTCCTGCTCGCGAACTATAGTACTCAATGTCGACTTCGCTTCCTTGACACATGGCGTCAACAATCGAGAACGGCAGCTAAACAGGCGTTCGTCAAAAAGCGGCACATGATGTTCGCCTCGTTGACGATCAAGTATGGCTGCTTGCTTTGCCATCTGTTCTAAATGGGCTGAAAGTTGATCGATGTTCATGTTAAACCTACAAACCAGGCGTCATAAGCCAACTTGATAGCCAGTATACTCACCACAGTAACGAAGACTGGGCGAATAAACTTCGCACCAAAGTGAATCGCGGAGTGAGCACCAACAAAGGCACCTGCCATTAAGCATACTCCCATCGTTAAGCCTAGCACCCAGTTGATATGCCCTAATAGCGCAAAAGTAATCAGAGACGTAAAGTTACTGGTAAAGTTCATCGCTTTTGCCAGACCAGAAGCCAGCAAAATGTTTAGACGGTATAGCGCCATGGAGCTCACCGTCCAGAATGCGCCTGTCCCCGGGCCTGCAAGTCCATCGTAGAAACCAAGTGAAAAGCCTTGCGCATACTGTTTTTTATGTAGCAGCGGGCATGGCTCTGGTATTGGACTTTGGTGTGTTGTTTGCGGGGTTTTATGAAAAACAGTATAAAGCGCGGCAGCCAAAATAATCAGTGGCAGTACTTTCTCTAACCACTCGGTACTGATTGCATCGACAAACAGCGTACCAAGTGTCGCGCCTATTAGCGTGGCAACAAAAGATCTTCCCCAGCTTCGCGGGCGGAATAAACGCTTTCTGTAATAGGTGAAAGCGGCCGTTGAAGAAGCAAAGGTCGCGGCTAGCTTGTTTGTACCCAAAGCAATATGGGGAGGAAGGCCCAAAGATAACAGGGTTGGGACGGTTAGCATTCCACCGCCACCCGCAACGGCATCGATAAATCCTGCAACAAAAGCGACTAGCGCCAACACCAGCAACATGCCTGGCTCAATCATTTCCATAAATGGTTTTTCTTCTAATATTCTATTTTACGTTTAAATGGTGGCAGCGAATCGATTAAGGCTTGCCCATATCGTTTTGTGACAAGGCGTCTATCTAGAATGGTTACTCTACCAGAGTCTCGCTCTTTCCGCAGTAATCGACCCACGCCCTGAATGAGCTTTTTACTGGCGTCCGGCACCGTGATCTGCATAAACGGATTCCCGCCTTTCTTTTCGATGTATTCAGAGTGTGCTTGCTCTACCGGCGAGGTTGGAACACCAAAAGGTATTTTGGTTATGATTAGGTTTTCAAGCAGTTCACCGGGTAAATCAAGTCCCTCAGAAAAGCTTCCAGTACCAAATAAAACGCTGGTTTTGTTTGATTCTATTAGCTTTTTATGTTTTTTTAGAATTTCTTGACGTGAACTTTCCCCTTGTACTTGCAATGCCCAACCTCGTTTAACAAAGTCGGTAGATAATGCCTCGGCGACTTGGTTCATCTGCCAATAAGAAGAGAATAATACCAAGTTGGCTTTTCTGTCTTCCAAGTACTTAGGCAAAATATCGATAAGATATTCAGTAAACTGTGGTGCAGGAGGCTCATATTTCATCGCAGGGATAAGCAGTTCAGCTTGATTCTGATAATCAAAAGGAGAAGCCAGGGCTAAAAATTGAGTCCCAGATTCTGCTTTGCCATCAATACCGGCTTGATGACAAAAATATTGGAACGAATTGAGTGCTCTGATGGTTGCCGATACCAATACCGCACCAATACATCGGCTCCAAATTTGCTGATCCAGCTGCCAGCCAATTTCTAACGGGGAGACGCTGACAATGAAGTCACCCTCTCGATCCGGGTGTTTTTGTAACCATCTAGCCAATGGTGCACCTTTTTCGCGTGTAGGCTCCGCCATCAGGTGCCACACTTGAGCAAGATTCTCTAAGCGCTGAATATAAAACCCCAGCTCCGCTAGTGCTGGCTCGGCTAATCTTGTTGCCAGTTCGCCATCTTTTACTCTTTCTGCAATAAGATCGGCGATTTTTGCCACACTTTGATTGGCTTTTTTGCTGGCCTGTTTCAGATCTTTAGACTGATTTTCCAGCCAGGTTGGCAATTCTCCGTGTTCAAAACGATATATGTCCTGGTCGAAGTGCGCCGGGTCAAACTGCTTTGGTAACTGGCTAAGCTCCGGTATTAACGTTTGCACGGATTCCTGTAGATCATTTCTAAACCGAGCCACGCGTTTTTCATCCGCTAACGAGGAAAATTTGCTGATCGATTGATTGAGCTTTTCTAACCACGCTGCAGCGCCTTTCAAACTCGCTGATGCAGACGCGTGATCGCGGGCCACATGCGGTAAGTGGTGAGCTTCGTCGAACACATAAATGGTGTTTTCCGGCTCAGGTAAAATTACACCACCGCCTAAGTCGGCATCGGCCATGACCAAAGAATGGTTCGCAATTATCACATCATTCTTATCTAACTCAGAACGAGCTTTCTGAAATGGGCACCCACGATGCCCTGGTAAGCTGTTATTACAACTGTGCTTGTCGCTGACTATCAGCTGCCATAGTTGGTCATCGATCGGTTTTGGCCAAGAGTCGCGGTCACCATCCCATTTGCCTTGGGCAAGTGAGCGATACATCGTCTCCAATAGATCAATGTCTTTCTTCTTAGGTTTGCTTTCAAACATGGCCAACTGGCCGCCATCGACCCCGCTCGCCGTAGCAAGTTTTTCTGCACAGCAATAACGTTGCCTACCTTTTGCCAGAATAAAAGAAAACTCTTTATCCGTTAGACGGCGATATAAAGGTAAATCCTTGTTAATAAGCTGCTCTTGTAGCGCGACAGTGGCAGTAGATATCACCACTTTGCGATTGTTGTGAACGGCGACTGGAATGGCTGCCATCAAGTAGGAGAGAGACTTACCTATACCAGTCCCTGCTTCTGCGACCAGCATGCGGTTAGATTGATGATATTGACCACAAAGTGTTTTCGCTATTTCAGCGACGAGATAGTTTTGTGCTCTTCTCGGAACAAAGTTATCGAGCTGAGCTTGCAGGTTTTGATAACTAGTGCGAATCGATTTTTGGATGTTACTGGTCAGCATACGGGCCTCAAATGCGTTGGAGGCGCATAGTAGCACACATCGCTAGCTGTAAAGTAGTTCACAAAATGGAATGCTTTTATAAGGAATGTCGATCTCCTTCACAAAAAAAGATTGAACCTTATTTAAATGAAATTAAGCTCACTTCTCTTTCTATATAAAAATCTGAAAAATGTAGTGGTTTTGGGTTTATATTCCTATTTTCTGGTTTGAAAGTGAGCAAATCATTGTGTTTATATTTATTGTTAAACGCTGGGTAAACACTAAAAAATCAAGTTTATTGTTTAGATGTTACTCGAAAAAAATATATATAAAACAGCAAGATGCTGAAATGTAAGGTTTTTTTGTTTTTTTTACATTTGAGTTTATAAAATTTGACAGGCAGAACAATCTTTTGCACTCTAGGCTCAGATTTTTGGAAAGCGTTGCGTAACAGTTAGTTAACGAAAGCGCTCAAAAACATAAAAAAAGGGAACCGGAAAAGGATATCCCAAACTAAGAAAAGGCAGTGGATTAATTATGAAAAAGACTCTTTTAGCATTAGCAGTTGCAACTGTATCTACTTCTGCTCTAGCAGCAGGTAACATCTACGATGACGGCACTACAGCGTTCAACGTTAAAGGTGAGATTGATACTTACCTAAGCACTCGTAAAAACGAAGTTAACGGACAAGAAGTTGCTAAAAACGAGGCAGACATCGACCTATGGGCTAAAATCCAAATTGATGCTACACACAAACTAAACGACGATGTTTCACTATTCGGTTCATTCGAAGTAGAAAACGGCGGCGGTTTTGGTTACAACGATAGCGGCGAAAACGAAGTTAAAACTGATGACCTTTACTTCGGTGCGTACATCGGTCAAAACTGGGGTGTAGCTGTAGGTGAAGTAGGTGACTTTGGTGACTCTCTAGACGCAATCACTATCGATAACACTAACGAAGGTTACGGCTTCGCAGATGATTTACTAGAGGAAGGTCTTGAAAGTGGTGGTCACGGTATTTCTGTGAAGGGTGATTTCGATCAACTGGTTGTTATTGCTGACGCTTACCTAGACGACAATGAAGACAACGACGTTGGTTACGGTGTTTCTGCTCAGTACGCATTCAACGACATGTTCACTGTAGGTGCTTCTTATCAAGATCAAGGTACTCGCACGTACGATTACGGTGAATTGGAATACGATATCCTAGGTGTTGCAGCACGCTTCAATGTTGATAACTTTGCAGCGGCAGTTCAGTACATCACTTCAGAAGCTAACGATACTGACATCGACAACATTGGTGCAGCACTGTCTTACCAAATCCAAGATGCTCGTCTATACACTTCATTCGGCTTCACTGATATTGACAGCGATGACGATGCTAATTACTACACTGTAGGTGCTGACTACGCATTCTCAAGCAACGTATTAGCGTTCGTAGAATACTCTGCTGTTGAGTTTGATGTTGCTGACGTTAAAGACGAAGATGAACTAGTACTTGCTGGTGTTTACTACACTTTCTAAGTTTTGTGTTTGTCTAAACTAATATTGAAAAGGTCGCATTTATGCGGCCTTTTTCTTTTACTCAATTCTAATACTCTGTCTTGCAAAATGTATTTGAGTACAATTTCGAGTCGGCAATAGCTGGTTGGGAGTTTGTACCGAGTGTTTTTGCTGTTATTCTCACAAGGATATAAAAGTAGTGCCCTCGTTTTACTAGTCTGCGGGCGGGCAGTACTTAGGGTTGAACATTAATCCAACGACTTGACGTTAATGATTTTAAAGGTTTTAAAAATGAATCTGAATATTTGGACTACAGCATTCGCACTTTCGGTTGTTGCAACAACGGCGAGTGCTGAGAATGAAACACTAACAACATTTCAAGCTGAACAAGGCGTTGAAGTACTGTTTATAAACAGTACTGATGCGGATGATTTGACGTCACCATTTAAGCTACCTGCAGGCAGTAACCAATTGGTAATCCGAGTTGACAAAGCCATTGGCCGTGGCGATAAACGCACTCAAATTAAATCTGCGCCTTACATTCTCAATGTAGAGGTTGGTGCTGGGTCGCTTTATATTGACTCTCCGAGCTTTAAAGATGCTCGTGACGCAGAAAAACTCTTCTCAAATGAGCAGTTAGATTGGAACGTAACACTGAATGATCAAGCCATTGATTATACGCAATACAAAATGCCAGGTAACAAAGGTATGTTCCCTTATGCGAATCTTGATCAACAGCTAGCGAAATACAATCTTGCTAATGGCGTACAGGTTACTAATGCGACAATAGCAGAGACATCTGTTAGTCGTAGCGTAGACAGTCCTGAGCTCAATCAAGCAAAAAATGTTTATCTACAGCTGTCAGATAGCGATCGCACTGCATTCCTTAAATGGTTATCTGAGGAATAAGTCTTTGTGAGGGGGGATAGGGTCCTCCCGCTCTTGTAATGTCGCTTGCTACCCTGACCGCTGTATTTATGTTTATTGCAGGCGATAATAACAGTCCTTATACCTCGACCTCTCGCCACTCCCCTGGCTGAAGATCGCCTAGCTCGATACTTCCCATTGAAAAACGCACTAAGCGCAGAGTAGGGAAGCCGATATGCGCGGTCATGCGTCTCACCTGACGGTTTCTTCCCTCAATGATGGTTATCGCTAACCACGTGGTAGGGATATTGGCACGAAAACGCACAGGTGGCGTTCTGTCCCATATCTCGGGCGCATCCATTACCTCAACTTTAGCTGGCAGTGTCATTCCGTCCTTCAGCTCAACACCTTTACGCAATTGATCAAGATCGGATGGTTGTGGTGCTCCGTCTACTTGCACCCAGTATGTCTTTGGGGATTTAGACTTTGGCTGAGTCAGCTTTGCTTGCAAAATACCATCATTAGTAAGCACCATCAGCCCTTCACTATCGCGATCCAGCCGGCCTGCGGCGTAGACATCTTTCACCGGAATGTAATCGGCAAGCGTTTTTCGCCCGTCACCGTCAGTGAACTGACTCAGCGTGTCATAAGGTTTGTTAAAGATAATGACTTTACGGTCTTTAGGATCGACTGGTGGTTTCTTATTTTGCGCGACACGGCTAGGGCGGCGTCTATTCTTCGTATGTTCGTGAGCACGATTGGCGGTACCAGACCGTTTTAATTGTCCCGCTTTAGATTGATGATTACGACGACCTTTTTCAGAACCTGTGCGAGATGACATGTTAACTACCCTGCAAAAATGTAAATGAACTGTGTTTGAAAGTTTCAACTTTTCTTATGATCGGATATCATTTGCGCGCCTAAATTTAATAAACGCGCACAGAATGATAGACTAATTCGTGTTAATTGTTTAATTATATCAGTGCACTCATGGATTCAGAGCCATGCGCTTCAAACTATAACAAAGGGTGCACACCGCATGTTGCGTTATCGAGTCGAATCGTACTTCTCATGCGCGGCAGTGCGTAAAAGAAACCAACTCAGAACTTGAGTTGATCAACCAACAAGTTGATTAAAAAATAGGGAAATTTCATGCCTACAGAAAAGCCTACAATTATCTACACCATCACTGATGAAGCACCGGCGCTAGCAACTTATTCACTACTACCAATTATCCAATCGTTTACTGCATCGTCTGGCATCAATGTAGATACTCGTGATATTTCACTAGCAGGTCGAATTATTGCTAACTTCCCAGAGCATTTGAAAGAAGAGCAACGTATTGGCGATGCGTTGACAGAGCTTGGTAACTTAGCGCAGACACCAGAAGCGAACATCATTAAGCTGCCAAACATTTCTGCATCTATCCCACAACTACGAGCGGCGATTAAAGAGCTTCAAGGCAAAGGATACGATCTACCGAACTACCCTGATGAGCCGGCGACTTATGAAGAAGAAGCGATTAAAGCGGCTTACGACAAGATTAAGGGTAGTGCAGTAAACCCAGTTCTACGTGAAGGTAACTCTGACCGTCGTGCGCCGCTTTCTGTTAAGAACTATGCAAAGAAAAACCCGCATTCAATGGGTGCATGGTCTGCAGATTCAAAATCACATGTGTCTAGCATGTCTGATAATGACTTCTTTGGCAGTGAAAAATCGACCACGGTTTCAGGTGCAACAGACGTAAAAATCGAATTTGTTGCTGCTGACGGCTCGGTTAAAGAACTTAAAGCAGCGTTCCCTCTACTTGATAAAGAGGTGATCGATAGCTCAGTAATGAAGAAGAAAGCACTGGTTGAGTTCTTCGAAAACGAAATAGCTGAAGCAAAAGCACAAGACGTATTGCTGTCTCTACACATGAAAGCGACCATGATGAAGGTTTCTGACCCTGTTATCTTTGGTCATGCAGTAAAAGTGTACTACAAAGACGTATTTGCTAAATACGGCAAGTTGTTTGAAGAACTTGGTGTTGATGTCAATAACGGTATCGGTGACGTTTACTCGAAAATTGAATCACTACCAGCAGCACAAAAAGAAGAGATTGAAGCGGCAATTCAAGCGGTTTACCAAACTCAGCCTGAGCTAGCGATGGTAGACTCTGACCGTGGTATTACAAACCTTCATGTACCAAGCGACATCATTGTTGATGCATCTATGCCAGCAATGCTTCGTTCTTCTGGTCAAATGTGGGGACCTGACGGTAAGCAGAAAGATACTAAAGCACTGATCCCAGATCGTAGCTACGCAGGTATTTATCAGGCTGTTATCGACTTCTGTAAAGAAAACGGTGCATTTGATCCAACAACAATGGGCAGCGTACCAAACGTTGGTCTAATGGCTCAAAAAGCGGAAGAGTACGGCTCTCACGATAAGACGTTTATCCTAGATGCAGCAGGTACAGTTCGTGTTGTTGATACAGCAGGTCAGGTTCTACTTGAGCAAGCAGTAGAAGAAGGCGACATCTTCCGTATGTGTCAGGTGAAAGATGCGCCAATCCAAGACTGGGTGAAGCTAGCGGTGACTCGTGCTCGCGCAACAGGCGTTCCAGCCGTGTTCTGGTTGGATGAAAACCGTGCACACGATGCAGAGCTGATTAAGAAGGTTAATGCATACCTACCAGATCACGATACTGATGGTCTGGAAATTAAGATCCTATCGCCAGTAGACGCTTGTCTGTACTCACTTGAGCGCATTAAAGAGGGTCTGGACACCATTTCAGTAACCGGTAACGTATTACGTGACTACCTAACTGACTTGTTCCCAATTCTTGAGCTAGGTACGTCAGCTAAGATGCTATCTATCGTTCCACTAATGAACGGTGGTGGCCTATTTGAAACGGGTGCGGGTGGTTCAGCTCCGAAACACGTTCAACAAGTTGAAAAAGAAAACCATCTTCGTTGGGACTCTCTCGGTGAGTTCTTGGCGCTAGCTGCATCACTAGAGCACCTAAGCGTCGCTGCAGGTAATGCTAAGGCTCAAGTCTTGGCTGATACGTTGGATAAAGCGACAGGTGAATTCCTGGATAACAACAAGTCACCATCACGTAAAGTTGGTGAGTTGGATAACCGTGGTAGCCACTATTACTTAGCTTCTTACTGGGCAAAAGCCTTGGCTGAGCAAACTGCAGATGCTGATCTTGCTGCTGAATTTGCACCAATTGCCAAAGCCTTGTCAGAACAAGAAGAAGCGATTGTCGCTGAGCTTAACAATGCACAAGGTGTGAAGGGTGAACTAGGTGGTTACTACCTATTTGATGACTCTCTAACTTCTAAGCTGATGCGTCCAAGCACAACGCTTAACTCAATTATCGATAAGTAATCGCAACGACACACACCGTGCGCGGTGTGTTGTTCAGATAATAATAAACCCGCTGACTTGGCGGGTTTATTTTCTCTGCGCAACGATAGATTAAAGGTTGTGTCTTAATCCATTATCACGAGAGCAATGGTTTTTCTACAGCGCTCTTATTTAGCTTGGTCTTCAATTGGCACTACGCTACTTGCGTGACTGCCTTTCGGACCTTTTTCGATCTCGTATGAGACTTGTTGGCCTGCTTTCAGTGTACGATAACCGTCCATCTGGATAGTTGAGTAGTGGGCAAAGATATCTCCTTCTTCTTCGTCAGAACAGATAAACCCAAATCCTTTGGCATTGTTAAACCACTTTACTGTACCTGTAGCCATGCTGTTACATCCCTCATGCATTTTTTACTGATGTTGTTACTACTATCAAGTTATACCTTTAACTTGAAACTACTATTAACGACTGCTGACAAACGTGTTTCAATTCGTTCATCTCGTCAATGTTAAATCCTACACCGCGAAATTAAATCATAGCTTCGCAGAGATGATGATTTATGCATCAACACTTTCCACTGTAGTCAATCAGTCCACACAGTCAATAGTGTATTGCAACAAACGGAAACATTATTGAAAACAAATCACTTTTGAGGTTAACAATTTTGCAAAGACTTTCCTGGCTATACGCTGATGTTCAGATGTTTTAGCTGCAAACGGATAAGTTGGAAAATAGCCATACTATTTGTGTATGTTAAGTTAGTGAAATCCTCTGATTGAATAAAAAATGAAGTTTTCGTGATAAATATCGTCTTATAAACTCGGAAATGTGATCTCAATCTTGCGAGGCTTGGTATCGGTTTCATTACTCCCAGGGCATAAACAGCGAGAACTGGTGGGGAGTTTTTTTGAGTAAAAGTCCGTTGCGTATTGAGAAGCATCTTTTATTTGCACCCCTGCAAGAGGTGCATTAGTCTCTATATAGGTAGTAACTTTTATCGATCAAAGTTCTATTTCGGTGTCACTTCTCACTACACCGCGCTGCATGCTTGTGGTAGATTGTTTTTATAGGTCGAAAACATCAACCCTTTGATACGATAACTTTAAATTGCCATGAGTAAAAATTTTGAATGGGTCACTCCGGACTCTGATCTTCTGGAGCGAGAAAGTACAAAAATTCAGCCACCTAAGCTGTATAACGTTGTACTCAACAATGATGACTATACACCTATGGATTTCGTCATAGAGGTACTTGAGCGATTCTTTTCTCATGATATAGATCGAGCGACTCAAATAATGCTCAAGGTTCACTATGAAGGAAAGGCAGTTTGTGGGACATACAGCGCAGAAATTGCCGAGACAAAAGTAGCGCAAGTTACGATGTACGCAAGGGAAAATGAACATCCGTTGCTTTGCACTATGGAGCAAGCGTAAAAAGAAGACTTGCTCGAACAACCCCAGTTGTTTTTTCGGGAGGTACTTATGCTAAACAAAGAACTAGAGTCAAGCCTTAACAGTGCATTTGCTCGTGCGCGAGACAAACGTCACGAGTTTATGACTGTCGAACACCTCCTACTTGCATTGTTGGAAAATGATGCAGCTAAGGAAGCCCTTCTAGCCTGCAAAGCGGATCTTGACGCTTTGCGTAACGAACTCGATATATTCATCGATCAAACAACGCCTCTCATTCCAGAAAGTGATGAGACGCGTGAAACCCAGCCGACTTTAAGTTTCCAACGCGTCCTGCAACGTGCAGTGTTTCATGTTCAGTCGTCGGGTCGAAATGAAGTGACAGGTGCAAACGTACTTGTTGCGATCTTTAGTGAGCAGGAATCTCACGCAGCTTACCTCCTCAAAAAAAATGATATCTCCCGTTTAGACATCGTTAATTTTATCTCCCATGGCATTACTAAAGCGTCTGGCGCGAGTGAAGATCCATCTTCACCAGATACCTTCAGTTCAGATAGTACGGATGATGCGAACTCAGAAGAGCGCCTGGAGAGTTTTGCTACCAACTTAAACCAAGTGGCTAAAGCGGGAAATATTGATCCGCTAATTGGCCGAGACAAAGAGCTGGAGCGCACTATTCAAGTGCTCTGCCGTCGCCGTAAAAACAACCCGTTGCTTGTCGGTGAAGCTGGCGTGGGTAAAACGGCAATCGCAGAAGGCCTGGCGTGGCGAATTGTTGAAGGACAGGTGCCTGAAGTTATTGAAAACAGCGTCATCTACTCTTTAGACATTGGTTCTTTGCTTGCTGGTACCAAATACCGTGGCGACTTTGAGAAGCGTTTCAAAACCATATTGAAACAACTCGAAAAAGAAGAGGACGCGATTTTATTCATTGATGAGATTCATACTATTATCGGTGCTGGTGCTGCGTCTGGTGGACAAGTTGATGCGGCAAACTTAATTAAACCTCTGTTAAGCAGTGGTAAGCTTCGCTGTATTGGTTCTACCACTTACCAAGAGTACAGCAACATTTTTGAGAAAGAGCGTGCGCTGTCTCGTCGCTTCCAAAAAATCGATATAGTTGAGCCATCACTTGATGATACAACCAAGATCTTGATGGGCCTCAAGCCGAAATACGAAGCGCATCACGCGGTTCGTTACACTAATAAAGCGCTGCGTGCGGCTGTAGAGTTATCGGCTAAGTACATCAATGAGCGTCATTTGCCTGATAAAGCCATCGACGTTATTGATGAAGCAGGGGCATGCAGCCGCCTGGCTCCAGCAAGCCGACGTAAGAAAACGGTCGGCGTGGCGGACATTGAAGCCATGGTTGCGAAAATGGCTCGAATTCCAGAGAAGTCAGTATCCTCTTCGGATAAAGATATTCTGAAGAATCTGGACAGCAAGATGAAAATGCTGGTGTTCGGACAAGACAATGCTATCGATGCGCTATCAGAAGCGATTAAGCTGACTCGCGCGGGTTTAGGTGTTGATAACAAACCGGTAGGCTCATTCTTGTTTGCTGGCCCAACCGGTGTGGGTAAGACGGAGGTTACGGTTCAGCTATCTAAATTACTTGGTATTGAGCTGCTGCGTTTTGATATGTCGGAATACGGCGAACGTCATTCAGTGAGTCGTTTAATCGGTGCGCCACCGGGATATGTTGGTTATGACCAAGGTGGTTTGCTTACCGATGCCGTTATCAAACATCCACACTCAGTGGTTCTGTTGGATGAGATTGAAAAAGCGCATCCAGACATCTTCAACTTGTTACTCCAAGTGATGGACAACGGTACGCTAACAGATAATAACGGTCGTAAAGCAGATTTCCGCAATGTGATCCTGGTAATGACCACCAACGCGGGCGTTGCGGAAACCGAGAAAAAATCGATTGGCTTGATTCAGCAAGATAACAGCTTTGATGCGATGGCGGAAATTAAGAAAGTGTTTACGCCGGAGTTCCGTAACCGTCTTGATAATATCATCTGGTTTAACAGCTTGGATGAGCGCGTTATCCATCAAGTTGTCGACAAGTTCATTGTTGAACTTCAAGTACAGCTGGATGCTCGTGGTGTGTCGATGGAAGTCTCTCAAGACGCACGTCACTGGCTGGCAAACAAAGGTTACGACAAAGCGATGGGTGCTCGTCCAATGGGACGCGTTATTCAAGAGCAGCTTAAAAAGCCTCTGGCCAACGAGCTACTGTTCGGTTCATTGGTTAACGGTGGTACCGTTAAAGTGACGCTGGTAAACGATGTGCTAGAGTTTGAGTATCTGAACGAGAAAGAAGCAGCAATGCATTAATTTCCGACTTCAGTAGATAAATAAAAGGATGCATTTGCATCCTTTTTTGTTTAAAGCAGCAGAAGTATACGCGATAAACTTGTTGACCGATTTCTGATCACAAATAAAAAACGGAGCCCTAAAGCTCCGTTTCTTATTTGTATTCGAAAATCAGAGATTAACGAGCACGGAAGACGATGCGACCTTTAGTTAGGTCGTATGGAGTCATCTCTACAGTTACTTTGTCACCCGTAAGGATACGGATGTAGTTCTTACGCATTTTGCCAGAGATATGCGCAGTCACAACGTGACCGTTTTCAAGTTCAACACGGAACATAGTGTTTGGTAGAGTGTCAAGGACAGTGCCTTGCATCTCAATTACGTCTTCTTTAGCCATTTAATCCTCTTTAGAAATTAGGCAAATTTTAGCGGGCTTTATTTTGCCGCTAAATAGTAATTATGTAAAGTTGGAGCGTATTCTACCCTTGCCAACGCTGATTTACTAGCCTTTGGTGGCGTTGAAAACGTGTTTTATAGTTCATTGCTGGACATTCATCAATCTGATAGCCCAGGTATAGCCATTGTTGGTTGTTTTCTCGGCAGTATTTTATTTGATAAAGAACCGCTAATGTACCAAGCGATAGCGGGTAATCAGGATCAAAAAAGGTATAAAACGCACTGGAACAATGAGGCATCACATCGGTGACGCCGATGGCAACTAATTGTTCTGATTCATCATAGACATGCAAAAATAGAGTGGTAAGCCAGTTGGTTTGTGCAAAGCGAGCAAACTCATCACGTTTTGGCGGGTACATGGTCCCACTTTTATGCCGTTTGCAAATGTAGCGACTGTAGAGCTCAAACCACTCTGGGTCCATTTGGGGTTTCATTTCCCAGCGCAAACCTTGCCCTTTGTTAAGCAGTCGTTTTTGGCTTTTGGAGAGGACGAAATCTTTAATCGCAACCCGTATTGGTTGGCAGGCATTGCAGTGCTCACAGTGTGGTTTGTATATCGTATCACCACTGCGACGAAAGCCATTGGCCATCAGCAGTTGATAGTTTTCTTCTGTATGTAAGCTGTCATCCAGAGCGACCGCAACACGCTCTTGTCGCTCTGGCAGATAGCTACAAGGGTGATTGTTGGTTAATCCAATACGAATGTGTTGTAGATCTGTGCTCATGATATTGAATTCCGCAGAGCTTGTGGCTCAAAAGTGTCTGAAGACATTTGCTTTTCTCTTAAAGATAGTAGCTTTTGCATAAACTCGTCCCGTTCAAGTTCAAATGCGCCCAGTGATGCTAAATGAGGGTTCATGACCTGACAGTCGATCAATTGACCTTGGTTTGATTTGAGATGTTCACACAAATACCACAAAGCAATTTTTGATGCGTTATCCTTTAAGCTAAACATAGATTCACCGCAAAAAAGTTGGCCAATACTCAACCCGTATAAGCCTCCAATTAAATCACCGTCATGCCATACTTCTACTGAGTGACAATGACCGAGCTCCGCTAGCTTTATGTAAGCGGCCTGCATGTCTTCGTTGAGCCATGTTTCGCTTTCGGGGCGGGTTGATGAGCAGAGCTGAATCACCTTCTTTGTAGCTTGGTTGAGGGTGACTTGATAATTGTTGTTGCGCTGAAACTTTCTGAGACTTTTGGATGGTTTAAAAGTCAAAGGATCAAAAACGGCGCGAGGGGAAGGGCTCCACCAGAGTATTGGTTCACCTGGCCCGTACCAAGGGAAAATCCCCTGATGATAGCCTTGAAGTATTCTCATCGGGTCCAAGTCGCCACCAAAAGCCAGTAGCCCGTTAGGTTCACTCAGTGCTTTATAAGGGGAGGGAAAGGAGAACGTTTTATCAAGTTCAGTTAAATAAATTGCCATAAAAATTCATTACCAACATTTGAACCAGAGGAGTTTATGATGACGCGAATACGAAACCGAGCGACTGTGTGGTGTTGGATCATACTGCTTTTACCATTTTTCGCCAATGCAGCTTATGAGAGAAATGTAGCAAAGCCCGTCAATAAAGTGGTTTATGGAAAAGTGGACTCTGTTCGTTATATCACGCAGCAAGAGGTTGTTAAATCGAAAAGTAATGGTTGGAAAACATTGCTAGGAGCAACGATCGGTGGATTGGTCGGAAACCAGTTTGGTGGAGGAACAGGTAAGGAAGTGGCAACCGCCGTTGGTGCGCTTACCGGCGCTGCTGTGGCACAAAATCAAACGACCGAGCAATATACGGTTGAATCCCAGCTGGTTGAATTGTTGATAAAGGTCGATGGCGACAAACTTATTAATGTCATTCAGGACGTCGACAAACGTATGTTATTCAGCCGCGGCGATGAGGTTCGTATCTTATATTTTGATGATGGTGTGCGGGTAGATATGGTCTATTAGGCGCGTGTTTTCAGGCAAATAGATACGCTGACTAATTATTCATAAATTAGCGTAGATTTGCTCTGGTTTTGTAATGATTTTTTGGTTAGTCTGAATCCACGAAGAATTGTTCAGCTCTCGATAAACCGTGAACTGAGAGCACAAAGGATTATCAACTTTCAATGGAAAGCCTAACGTTACAACCAATCAATAAAATCCAAGGGGAAGTTAACCTTCCAGGATCAAAAAGTGTCTCTAACCGAGCTCTTTTGCTGGCCGCTTTAGCAAAAGGTACGACTCGTCTGACCAACCTTCTTGATAGTGACGACATCCGTCATATGCTTAATGCGCTTAGCACGCTTGGTGTTCAATATCAGTTGTCTGAAGACAAAACCGAGTGCGTTGTTGAGGGGCTTGGCCAACCATTCTCAGTGTCAGAGCCTGTAGAGCTGTTTTTAGGTAATGCTGGCACGGCAATGCGCCCACTCGCGGCTGCGCTTTGTCTTGGTAAAGGTGAATATATTTTGACCGGTGAACCTCGTATGAAAGAGCGTCCAATTGGTCACCTCGTTACCGCATTACAAGACGCTGGTGCAGACATCGAATACCTCGAAAACGAAAACTACCCGCCATTGAAAATTGTGGGTACGGGATTGAAGTCGGGCACGGTATCTATTGATGGTTCCATTTCGAGTCAATTTTTAACCGCTTTTCTAATGTCAGCACCACTTGCTGAAGGCGAAGTGCGTATCAATATCGAAGGAGACTTAGTATCCAAGCCGTATATTGATATCACGCTGCATATTATGAAGCAGTTTGGCGTTAATGTGATTAACAACGATTACCAAGAGTTTGTTATTCCTGCTGGACAACATTATATTGCGCCTGGTGATTTTCTAGTCGAAGGTGACGCCTCTTCAGCGTCTTACTTCTTGGCTGCTGCGGCGATTAAAGGTGGCGAAGTTAAGGTAACCGGTATTGGTAAAAACAGTATTCAGGGCGACATTCAATTTGCCGATGCACTAGAGAAAATGGGTGCAGAAATTGAGTGGGGCGATGATTATGTGATTGCTCGTGCAGGTCAGTTGAAGGGGATTGATATGGATTACAACCATATCCCTGATGCCGCAATGACGATTGCAACCACGGCTCTGTTTGCAGAAGGCACCACAGCCATTCGCAATGTATATAACTGGCGCGTAAAAGAAACGGATCGTTTAAGTGCGATGGCGACTGAGCTTCGTAAAGTAGGGGCAGAAGTGGAAGAGGGTGAGGATTACATCATTGTTAAGCCTGTTCCTCAGCTCAAACATGCCGCGATTGACACCTATGACGACCATCGTATGGCGATGTGTTTTTCACTAGTGGCGTTGAGCGATACTCCTGTAACGATTAACGATCCGAAGTGTACCTCGAAGACGTTCCCTGACTACTTTGACAAGCTTAAGTCGCTGAGTTGTTAGGTCTCTAGGTCTAAATACTAACAAAAACCAGAGCCAATTCCGCTCTGGTTTTTTTAGGTCAGTCATTCTTTTTGACTATTTATTGAGGGTAAACTCTTTTGAAAGATGATGCGCCAGGTACTTAAACATGTTGAAAACCGCCGTCGTATTTGCCGTTGGTAACCCTTTCTCATCAAGAAAGTATTCACCTTTAAACACCAGAACGTCGTCTTTTTCTTCCACACTAGTTGCGCGCATACCTTCAATATAATCATCGTGTTCTTGGATGATCTGGTTAGCGATTAAAAGAAGATCAAATTCTTCAATAAACTTTCTATCAGACATAACGTTCCCGTCATTCATAACAACCTTAGATTCGAGAAGTATACCCATAATTAACAGGGGATTATACCCAATTGAATGCAATTAAAGGTTACTCGATTGATGTTTGGGCTTCATTGTCGCAGCCTAGGGTTGCATGTACGCAAGGAAGATGATTTTGTGATGAGTAACAAAATTTCCTCAATTCGATTAGCAGTAGTAAAGTTTGCCTGATTAGATATGCCGACCAGACCTTTTTGAGCCCTGTCTGTTTAATGTATAAAGACGATGAATTGTCAACCGATCAGATCCGAATTGCAAAAAAGCAGTTGATCTTCTTTTCATCTCGCACAATAGTAAAAAAAGAAGCAATGAAATAGAACATTATGCGGGTGACTTCCAAGTCAGGAAATTACCCGCATTATTATGAAGGACGTTAGAGTCAGTTATGGGTAAATCACTCGTTATAGTGGAGTCACCAGCCAAGGCCAAGACAATAAATAAGTACCTTGGTAAAGACTTTGTTGTTAAGTCTAGTGTTGGTCATGTGCGTGATCTGCCTACGGCCGGCCAAAGCACTGGTGAGAAAGCCGCTGCCATTTCAACTAAAGGGATGAGTGCTGAAGAGAAAGCACGAGTCAAAAAAGAGAAAGATCGTAAAGCGCTGATCAAAAAGATGGGGATCAACCCTTATCACGATTGGGAAGCGAATTATCAGATTCTTCCTGGCAAAGAAAAAGTAGTCAGCGAATTACAAAAATTAGCCAAAGATGCTGATTACGTCTATCTCGCAACCGATTTGGACCGCGAGGGGGAAGCAATCGCATGGCACCTTCGTGAGATCATCGGTGGCGATGAAGAGCGATACAAACGAGTCGTTTTTAACGAGATTACAAAAAATGCTATCCAGCAAGCTTTCCAGACACCTGGTGAGTTAAATATGGATGGCGTAAATGCACAGCAAGCGCGTCGATTCATGGACCGTGTGGTTGGTTTCATGGTTTCTCCGTTGCTATGGAAGAAAGTCGCACGTGGCTTGTCGGCTGGTCGTGTTCAATCGGTAGCGGTTAAGTTGCTGGTAGAGCGTGAGCGCGAAATCAATGCGTTTGTACCAGAAGAGTTCTGGGACATCCACGCAAACACCAAGACCAAAGACAAAGCGGACTTTAAACTGCTAGTCGCTCAGAAAGATGGCGTTGCCTTTAAGCCTGTCAATGAGACAGAAACCAAAGCCGCTATGTCTGTGCTGGAAAACGCAAGCTTCGAAGTGTGCAAGCGTGAAGACCGCCCGACGAAAAGCAAGCCGTCCGCGCCATACATTACTTCTACACTGCAGCAAGCGGCAAGTACTCGCTTGGGCTACGGTGTAAAGAAGACCATGATGCTAGCTCAGCGCTTATATGAAGCGGGTTACATCACCTATATGCGTACAGACTCAACCAACTTGAGCGCAGAAGCTGTCGATTCAGTTCGTGATTTCATTGGCTCTGAGTTTGGTGATAAGTACCTTCCAGCTTCACCGTTAAAATACGGCAGCAAAGAAGGGGCTCAGGAAGCGCACGAAGCGATTCGTCCTTCAAGCGTTGATGTGAAAGCGGAAGACCTGCAAGGTGTCGACGCAGACGCGCACAAGCTTTACGCGTTAATTTGGAACCAGTTCGTTGCGTGTCAAATGACACCTGCTGAGTATGACTCTACAACTATCAGCGTCAAAGCCGACGAATACACGTTAAAAGCGAAAGGTCGTATTCTTAAGTTTGACGGTTGGACTCGCGTACAGCGTCCTATGGGCAAAAACGAGGATACAATCCTTCCTGCGGTACAACTTGGCGATAAGCTGAACCTAGAGTCACTTGATCCTAAACAGCACTTTACCAAGCCGCCAGCGCGCTACACTGAAGCCGCACTGGTTAAAGAACTTGAAAAGCGTGGTATTGGCCGTCCTTCGACTTACGCATCAATCATCTCGACGATTCAGGATCGTGGTTATGTGAAAGTAGACCAGCGTCGATTCTACGCAGAGAAAATGGGTGAAATTGTTACTGATCGCCTAGACGACAGTTTTAATGACCTGATGAACTACGACTTTACCGCGCGAATGGAGCAAAAGCTGGACCAAATTGCGGAAGGCGAAGTCAACTGGAAAGCGGTACTTGATAACTTCTTTACTGACTTTACCGGTGATCTTGAAAAAGCGGATCTTGACGAGTCTGAAGGTGGTATGAAGCTTAACCACATCGTGATGACAGACATCGAATGTCCGACATGTGGTCGCCCAATGGGGATTCGTACCGCATCGACTGGCGTATTCTTAGGTTGTTCTGGCTATGCTCTGCCACCTAAAGAGCGCTGCAAGACCACCATCAACCTAGGCGATGAAGAAGGCATCATCAACGTTCTAGAAGAAGATGTAGAAACGGCGGCTCTTCGTGCTAAGAAACGTTGTCCAATCTGTGAAACCGCAATGGATGCGTACCTTATCGACGAGAAGCGCAAGATGCATGTTTGTGGTAACAACCCCAACTGTGAAGGCTACATCGTTGAGTACGGCGAGTTTAAAGTTAAAGGCTATGACGGACCTGTTGTCGAGTGTGACAAGTGTGGTTCTGACATGGTGCTTAAGAATGGTCGCTTTGGTAAATACATGGATTGCACCAGCGAAACATGTAAAAACACCCGTAAGATTCTGAAGAACGGTGAAGTCGCGCCGCCGAAAGAAGATCCAGTGCATTTCCCTGAACTACCATGTGAAAACTCGGATGCTTACTTTGTGTTGCGTGATGGGGCATCAGGTCTGTTTATGGCAGCCAGCAACTTCCCTAAATCACGTGAAACCCGTGCGCCGCTTGTGTCAGAACTTGCTCGTTACGAAGACCGTTTACCAGACAAGTTCAAATATCTTGCTACGGCTCCACAGGAAGATCCTGATGGTCGTCCGGCTGTCGTTCGTTTTAGCCGTAAAACGAAAGAGAACTATGTTCGCTCTGAAGAGAACGGCAAGCCAAGTGGCTGGACGGTGCTTTATGTCGATGGCAAATGGGAAGTCACCGATAAGCGTAAAAAACCTAAAGCTTAAACACTTCAGTGAAAAATAAGGCAGCGATTTCGCTGCCTTATTTTTTACTTTATATTAGTTATCTATGATTTCACCGATATATTATTGCTATTTAATTTTGACCTATCATCTTTTGGTCTAAAAACCTTATCTCAAACCTTTCTCATTCATTTTATAGTCACATGTATGTTGTAGTGTGCAACTCGGATAACCTGATATTTACAAGCGTACTTTGTACACAGAAAACAGGGTGCCTATTTAATTGACTAACGATGTATTAATTTAGTTCGTAAATTGTTTTCAACTTGTAGCCTATTACATTTTCTAATGTGATCTGAATATCGTATCGAGCAAGTTGCCTGCACCCAACACACAGAATGACGTATTTTAAATTGTAATGGAGATTCAAATTGGATATTTTATTACAAAAATAAATGCAACCAAGTGCACTTAAAGTTAGTCTCGACAGATAAGAATATTTAGGGCGTGTTGCTTCGTGATGATATTGGTATCGAGGTATTAGGCATGAATATAAATAACCTCGTTGATTTGTCATTTTTTTATTGAGAAGCAAATCACGATTTAGAATTGCCAAATATCGATAGCTCAATGGAAGTGGGCTGGGTACCTATACTTAAAGAGTGCTGACTTTTTTGATTAGAAAATGGAATAGCGCTCTCATAAACTCATTTTCGCGTTTAAAACGAATTTTCGAGTAAAGTAGAACACTATCCACGAAAAGTTAACACCTCCTGCAAATTGGCAGAGCAATGCCAACGCTCTTTTAATTCGCATTATATGTGCTCGAAGAAGCACGGAATGCGTCTGACAATGTGTTCACTTGATTCCCCACAATACATTCAATTAAGTGAGCATCCATTCCAAGCTATAACTATATGGAGAACGACAATGGCTGGTGTTTTGGGAATGATTCTTGCTGGCGGTGAAGGCTCTCGCTTGAGACCTTTAACTGAATCTCGTAGTAAACCTGCAGTTCCATTTGGTGGTAGTTATCGCCTGATTGACTTTGCACTCAACAACTTTGTTAATGCGGATTTAATGCGCATTTACGTACTGACCCAATTTAAATCACAATCACTGTTTCATCATTTAAAAAAAGGATGGAACATCAACGGAATCACTGATCGTTTTATCGACCCGATTCCTGCTCAGATGCGCACGGGTAAGCGTTGGTATGAGGGGACGGCAGATGCCATCTATCAGAACCTTCGCTTTATGGAAATGGAAGAGCCAGACCAAGTTTGTATTTTTGGCTCTGATCATATTTACAAAATGGATATTAAGCAGATGCTGGATTTCCATACCAGCAAGCAAGCTTCATTGACCGTCTCGGCTTTACGCATGCCGCTTAAAGAAGCCTCTCAGTTCGGTGTTATTGAAGTTGACAGTGAAGGTCGTATGATTGGCTTTGAAGAGAAGCCAGAAAGTCCAAAATCGATTCCTGGAGATCCTGAGTACGCCCTTGTTTCAATGGGCAACTATGTCTTTGAAGCGAAAGATCTGTTCTCTGAATTGATCGAAGACGCCAGTAACGAAGAATCTACCCATGATTTTGGTAAAGACATTATCCCGAAAATGTTCCCACGTGGTGATGTGTTTGTGTATGACTTCAGCACCAACAAAATCAATGGTGAGAAAGAGCAAGTATACTGGCGAGATGTCGGTACCATTGATGCCTACTGGGAAGCTCATATGGATCTGCTAGAAAAGGATGCGCCATTCTCTCTGTATAACCGTAAATGGCCGCTGCATACCTATTACCCGCCTTTACCGCCAGCAACGTTCACAGACTCAGACAACGGTCGAGTACAAATTATCGATAGCCTAGTGTGTAATGGCAGCTATGTTCGAGGCTCCCGAATCGAAAAATCTGTACTTGGTTTTAGAAGTAATATTGCATCTGCCTGCGATATCAGCGAATGTATACTCCTTGGTGACGTCAAAATCGGTGAAGGCTGTGTTTTACGTCGAGTAATAGTGGACAAGAACGCCGATATCGCACCTGGTACACAAATTGGAGTGAACCTCCAGGAAGATAAGAAGTTCTTCCATGTGTCGGATGACGGTATTGTGGTTATTCCTAAAGGAGCACGAGTTGGCTACTAACAACTTATCTATTCTGTTTGTAGCGTCTGAAGTCGAAGGATTGATTAAAAGTGGTGGCTTGGCTGATGTAGCCAAGGCACTGCCCGAAGCGCTCCACGGTCTTCAGCAAGATGTACGTATTACCATCCCTGCATACCGTGGTATTGAAAGGCTGGCTGAAGCGGAGGTGCTGCTAGAGACAGAGCTAACGTCTTGGCCGCACACTGAATATCGAGTATTGAGGCTGTATCTTGGTGATATGCCTGTTTACCTGATTGACTGCCCGCCTTACTTTAATCGTCCATCAATGTACGCTGAGAATAACGAAGCCTACTCAGATAATGGCGAGCGCTTTGCGTTTTTCAGTGCTGCTTGCTTGGACATGCTACCTAAGTTGGACTTCAGGCCAGACATTGTACATGCCAATGACTGGCACACTGGCTTAGTACCATTTTTGTTGAAGCATCGATACGTCTCAGACCCATTTTATGCGAATATCCGCAGCGTGATTTCGATTCATAATGCGGTGTTTAAAGGGGTATTTAGCTATGATGAAGTGCAATGTTTGCCCGAGTTTCACGGCCGAAATGTCCCGGATGCAGGGGTTAGTTCAACGCACATTGCGATGCTGAAAGCGGGTGTGTTAAACGCTGATAAAATTAACGCAGTTAGCCCTACCTATGCTGAAGAGTTACAGACAGAGCTTGGTAGTCATGGCATGGCGTGGGAGTTCCAACAACGAGCAAACGACTTAGTCGGTATTCTCAATGGTTGTGATTACAGTGCCTGGAACCCTAAAACAGATGCTTATTTGCCACTGAACTTTGAACCCAATGAACAAAGCATGGTTGCCGGCAAAAGTGCTTGTAAAAAAGCACTGCAGCAACGCCTGAATCTGGCCGAGAAGGGCTGTGCTATGTTTGGTATGGTTTGTCGCCTGACAATGCAGAAAGGACTGCATTACTTGCTGCCAGCGCTGACGGACTTTCTAAAGCACGATGTTCAATTGGTTGTGGTCGGGACGGGTGATCCTGTTCTTGCGACACATTTAGCGGAGGTTGCTGAACAGTTCCCTGATAAATTTGTCTTTGTTGAAGCGTATGACAATGAGCTTGCTCATTTGGTTGAAGCTGGATCTGACTTCTTCTTGATGCCGTCTGAATTTGAACCGTGTGGACTCAATCAGATTTACAGCATGGCTTATGGTACTTTGCCTATTGTGCGTGGCGTTGGGGGCCTAAAAGACAGTGTTAACGATTATGATGCTGATCCGTCTGACGCGACGGGTTTCGTCTTTTATGATCCAACCCCGCAAGCTTTGTTGTTAACCATGCTCAGAGCGTTGTTGTTGTATGCGCAAGACAATCCAGAAGTGAAGCGGGTTCAACTGCACGCAATGCAACAGGATTTTTGCTGGCGCAAAGCGGCGGAAGAATATTTGCAGCTTTACCACTCAGCATTAACGCCTTCTATTCCACATTGATGGTTTTTAAGCTAATCTGAAATTGTAACAAAAGGCACCTAAAGCGGTGCCTTTATTATCGCCTGTCACCCTTGTGTGATAGGATTGCTCTCTCATTTAATAACAATACTATTATTATTGGTATATGACTCAGCCACTACTTTTCCATAAAACCTATTTGCACCCCACCAGTAATGAGTGGGTCGTTTTCGTGCATGGTGCTGGTGGCAGTTCTTCGATTTGGTTTAAGCAAATTAAAGCCTATAAACAGCACTTTAATTTGTTATTGATTGATCTTCGAGGACATGGGAAGTCCAATCAGCTATTGAAAGAGTTGATGACCAGCCGTTATACCTTCACGGAAGTGACTCAAGATATCTTGAAAGTCCTGGATCACTTAAAAATCCAGTCTGCGCATTTTGTAGGGATGTCGTTAGGAACCATTATCGTCCGAAATCTTGCCGAGTTGGCGAGTGAGCGAGTCGATTCAATGGTGTTAGGTGGCGCGGTCACTCGTCTTAATACACGTTCACAAATACTCGTCAAATTGGGTAACTTTGGTAAACATATCTTACCTTATATGTGGCTGTACAAGTTGTTTGCGTATATCGTCATGCCGCAGCGTAATCAACGAGAGTCTCGCCACCTGTTTATCAGGGAAGCCAAAAAGCTCTGCCAAAAAGAGTTTAAGCGTTGGTTTATTTTGGCAGCGGATGTGAACCCGCTAATGAAGTATTTTAAAGACAGAGAATTAGCTATTCCAACGCTTTACTTGATGGGCGATAGGGATTACATGTTTATCCAGCCCGTGAAAGAGATGGTTGCGGCACACAAACTGAGTGTACTGCGTGAGATCCCAAACTGTGGTCACGTTTGTAACGTGGAGCGTCCGGAAGATTTCAATCAACATTCGATTGAGTTCATCAAGCGACAAAGTTTAGTTGTTTAATTTATAAGGTCCTAGGTCCTAGATTTTAGGCCATAGGGGAGCTCTCTTGCTGTCTTCACTTTTCCGTAAGCGAAGCGCTCAGTAATCCCAATCAACAACTACAAACACTGAAGTCCCAGCGAGCAATCCCAGGACCTAGGCCCTTCCTGTTATCCGTAAGCGAAGCGCTCCGTATTCCCAAACAACAACTACAAGCGCTTAATACAAACACTGAAGTCCCAGCGAGCAATCCTAGAACCTAGGACCTAGGATCTAGGACCTTAACTACCTAGCCCCTTCCATCTATCTGATAACCACACTGCCAGCAAGCACCAAATTGTCCTTCATTGATTTCTGAACATTTAGGGCATGTCCAATCTTGATAGGTGTTTGGCTGAGCTTGTTTTTGGTAATCATCAATAATGGCAGTTGCTTTCATATGCTGTTCTTCTGCGAATAGCCAGACATACGGGTCTGTATCGTCTCCGAATGGCAACTCTCCTTTTAGACCGAAAAGACCTTCACCACGAACCTCACAATGTATTTGCTCTGTTTTAAGCAGTTCGCAAACGATATGTGCTTCCGCCGGATTTTTCGCAATAAATATCTTCATCAAGAATGTCCATTTGGCTGTATCTGGTTAGGTCTGAGTTTCTTCATCACCCATTTGACAATCATAGGAAAAAGACCGAGCAACGCAAATGAGGCTAGAACACTGGGAGAGACAATATCCGATAGACTTTCAATCGTTGCTAACTGAGTACCTGCATTGAGATAAACGGCTGTACCTGGGAGCATTCCGATTTGGCTAGTAATATAAAAGCGACCAACAGACATTGGGGTTAACCCCATCAATAAGTTGATGAGAAAGAAAGGGAATACAGGAATTAATCGCAACGAAAGTAGGTAAGATGATCCGTCTTTTTTGACGCCTTCGTTGATCGCGCTGAGCTTAGCAGCAAATTTTGTTTGTACCCAATCTCGTAATAAGTAACGGCTGCTCAGGAAAGCTAACGTCGCACCGATAGTACTGGCAAAGGAGACAAGAACTAAGCTCGCCCAGAAGCCAAATAGGGCAGCAGCTAATAAAGTGACGACGGCTGCGCCGGGAATAGAAAACGCCGTGATCGCGATATAAGCGATGAAATAGAGCGTAATAGCAACGACAAACCTTTCACTAATATAGGTGTTGAGCGCTTCTTGTTGCGCTTTGGCGTTATCTAAAGTGAAGTACTGGCTAAAGTTAACGGCTAACAAAATTATCGTTAAGAGCAGTATCAACCCAAAAACCAGTTTTTTATTCATTGTTGTACTCCGGAAGGACAGCCTTGCCCTAAGAATTTAACAGATACCATTAGAAATAGGGTACTCGTTATCAATTATTTGATATACAGACTTATAGACAGGTTGAGGCCGGAAAAAATTTCAAAAAAAACCGCGGCTAGAGCTGCGGTTTAAATACATCGTAAAGATTTGTCTCTGCTGGTTAAGAAAGCGCACTTTTTAGCTCTTCTCTGCGAGATTGGGGAACGACGCTCCAATGAGTGCCATTTATTGCCCCTTCTAAAGCCCACAGCAGCTCAATGCTTACTTTTGCAGAGTGCGAGTCACGTATCGCCTTGTAAGCACCTAGTGCGCCAGCTTCTTCAAGTTGTTCAACTGATTTAATGCCAGCTTTCTTAAGCATTCGTTCTGTGGCTAGTCGTAAATTTGGCAGATCTTTTAACCTGTCAGGTTTACTACTGGCTTGTTGCTTTTTTTCTAAATTGGCTTGTTCTAAAGACTTCTTCGCGACTTCTATCAAGCGTTCACTGGATTCCCATAAGTCGTTGGAAATCGCATAGTATTTAGTAACGACCGGAAAACCACGTTTTTTATAAACGTACGGTTTTAGTCCTTGCTTCTCGAAGTTAGATGAAGTTTGTTGGTCTGCTCGTATATGAAGTTGATCATTTACAACCAGTGCAAACATCGTTTCATCAGCGAAAAGTCCGAAGCCACCAAACATTGAGCGCGACTTGATCGTACCAAGTGCCTCAAATAGCTTCATAGAATCTTTGAGTATCGGTTTATCCATTATGTGTTATCTCGGTGTAATTAATATTACGCCACCAAAAGTCAGGTCCGAGAGAATAGCAAATACATGCAGGAACAATGTCATTATAGAGTAAACTCATTATACGCATATTTGCCATCGGTAACCCCGCTACCTTCCATTAGAAACATGGTTAAGGCCGGAAGCTTTGCGTCCCATCCTTTCGGATGGTTTGCCCTGTGCGTGACACGTAGAGAATACTTTTTATCTTGAATTAACATCACGTTTCAGAGATCAAAATGTGATGTTGCTTCAGTAAAACGCCCTTATATTATGGTTGTGGTTTCATAATTGAGATTGAAGACTGAGCACAGGTTGTAAGGCTATGTGAGGGAGCTCGTGTTTATACAAAACAGCAACTTATAAAATGTTTATTGATTGTAGTGAACACAAACGACGAAAAAAGATAATTTTTAACGTGAAAAATAAGCGCTCTGGCGAGCGCTTATTAGTAATTAATTGAGTTTTTTGACCGTATTTCGAATGACCAACTCTGGCTGCATTTCAAAAATGCGTTTCTCGTGCTCTTTGTCTTTAATACGTTCAAGTAGAATCTCAAAAGCATTTTTACCGACACGCCGCTTCGGTTGGTGGATCGTTGTCAGTGGTGGCGAGAAATACTCTGCCAACTCGATGTTGTCGTAACCGACGACAGATATCTCTTCTGGAATCTTGATACCATTTTGTTGTAAACGGCTCATCAAACCGAGCGCCATGGTGTCATTGAAACAGAATACGGCCGTTGGACGTTTTTCCATGGCAGTAATTTTGTCTGCGACCAAAACAGCGGTATCACATTCAAAGTTACCTTCAAGAATCCAGTCCTCGTTTACCGGTAAATTCGCTTCTGCCATGGCGCGGCGGAATCCAGCGATACGCTCTTGGCATGCGAGTTTCTCAAAGTGGCCACTCAAGCAAGCAATATCGGTATGACCATTATCAATCAGGTACTTAGTCGCGATATATCCACCTTCTTCTGAGTTGTCCATAATTTTATCGGCTTGGGAGCTCTCTGGGCCCCAATCCATAACAACTTTTGGGATATCAGAATGGCGATCGAGCATTTGTTTAAGTTCTTCGGTCAAGTCGGAACACATCACCAGAATGCCATCTACACGCTTTTCTGCGAGCATGCGGATGTAATCTCTTTGCTTTTCATAGATACCACCAGTGTTACACAGGATTAGTGTGTAGCCTTGTCGGTAACAGTAACTCTCTACACCATCGATGACTTCGGAGAAGAATAGGTTGGTAGATTGCGTTACCAACATACCGATAGTCCGAGTTGAGTTACATTTCAAGCTACGAGCTACCGCACTTGGTGCATAGTTAAGCTCATCAACAGCTTTCATTACTTTTTCTTGCGTTGCTTCTGCAACAAAACGCGTTTTGTTGATAACGTGCGAAACTGTTGTGGTAGAAACGCCGGCTAATCGAGCGACGTCTTTTATAGTGGCCATAAATGGTGTCCTGTATCGAGCTACTAATATACCGAGGGACTAAACCTTGTGCTGCGTGTCTTGTGTAAACTTAGCGCAACAAAATTAATGGCGCTGAGTATGTTTAGCAGTGGTTACTCCGAAGTCGGTAGAGGGTAAGTAGCAACAGCGGTTGATAAAGCAACTTTCTTCAACTGAGTGCAGAAAGGTCAACAACCTATTAAGAAAACACAAAAACCGCTTTATTTCAGCGGTTTACATAAAATCATATTTAATCGTTTGCGTTCACATTTTAGCCCTATGCGGGCAGGCTGGCAATAATTTCAGCAATGGTTTTGTGTCTCGGAAGTCACATTTTGATTGCTAAAAAGCGAGCGCTCGGAACAATTTTAATCGTTAACGAATAAAATATAGGGAACCTCATCGACAGGCTCCCTAAAATAGGCGGCAATTATTCACCAAGAAGGTAAGCGCTGTCCAGTTTACAAAATGCAATTAATAGTTGCGAGACACTGGCATAGAAGCCAAATTCATCCAGTTGCTGACATTTTTGTGCGAACTGTGGTAACCAGGACATGAGTTGGCCTTGGATGAATTCATTTTGTTTTAGGAAGGCTTCTTCCATGTGTTTTTCTTGTTCAAACTCATTAGAGCGAATGATCATATTACCTAAGAAGTCGAGCTCTACCGCTAAATGGTCGGCGGGTTCCTTCAGGCTGTCGTCAACTTGGACACCAAACTCCGCCATCAATCTTTCCATCTCTTCTGCTGGCTTGTCATTGAGCAAACCTGATTCGCCGATATACATCGAAGCGTAAGGAAGTGCGCCGTACTTTTCTGTCTTTAAGAACAGCTCACAAAAATCAGCAGCAAGCTCTAGTTGCGCATCTTCACGGTCTTGTAAGCGATTCAACGCGTCAACAAGGCGATCAATTGCGGGTTTGAGAGATTCATTTTCACCTAAGCCCGCCAAAAAGCTACGAATTTCGACACTATGGTAAGCCTCCAATTCTTTGGCTGTCAGTTCTTTAGCGAATAAGCTAGAAAACCACCAGTAGATCTCGGCGCGTTTTTCATTAAAAGCTTTCACTTCTTGCATTTTAGGCTCCTGAATGATGCTCTGTTTCTGGCACCACAAAATCAAATTCAGATGTCCCTTAAGTGTAATCAATTAAAATGAACAGCAGTAACTATAACTATGATGTTTTATAGAGAAATATGTCCATTTATTAACAGGGTTCAGTAAGCTTGTTTTGAATCAACAAAATCATTAAATCTTGCTTTTTAGCCCGCCCATGACTAGAAATGTTAATAGTTATGAATAGAATACATCTCGAATAATAAATGACAGAAAGTGGTGTAAATGAGCTATCACGTATTAGTCGTAGAAGATGATGTTGTAACTCGCAGTAAGCTGGCGGGTTATTTCCAAAATGAAGGGTACACAGTCAGTGAGGCCGAAAGCGGCATGCAAATGCGTGAAGTGCTGCAAGCTGGTGACGTTGACCTTATCATGTTGGATATTAACTTGCCGGGTGAAGACGGCCTGATGCTTACGCGTGAATTACGTAGCCAATCGGATATTGGTATCATATTAGTGACAGGACGCACGGATAGCATCGACAAAATCGTTGGTCTGGAAATGGGGGCGGACGACTATGTCACCAAACCTTTTGAACTCAGAGAATTATTAGTTCGCGTTAAAAACTTATTGTGGCGTATTTCGAATGCACGCAATGGCTCAAACAAAGTGAACGAAACTAACGAACAGCATATTGTCCGTTTTGGCGAGTGGACGTTTGATATTCAACGTCGAGCGTTGAGCCGCAACGGTGAGCCGGTCAAACTGACCAAGGCGGAGTACGAGCTATTGGTTGCGTTGTCTTCGTACCCGAATCAGGTGCTGAGTCGGGAACGAATTCTGAATATGATCAGCCATCGTGTGGATGCGCCAAATGACCGCACAATTGACGTCTTAATTAGACGCATGCGTGCGAAGATGGAATTTGACCCTAAGAACCCGCAAATCTTTGTTACCGTTCATGGGGAAGGCTATATGTTTGCTGGTGATTAATACTCAAAACACAAGCACAACAAAAAGGAGAGCCGTTGCTCTCCTTTTTGTTCCGTTAAATGACCTTCTGTCATCCACTCAAAGCATCCGCTATTGAGGCTCGACCATCGGCGTTTGTCCTACCGTATCACGCAAGCGTTGCCAGATACTGCCAAGATACTCATGCCAGAATAATTCGGTTTGCTCTAAGTAACGCGCTTTCGGTGAGTATTTGTCCCAAGGTTGATTAACATCTTCGATGGCTAGGAAGTTTGTCGGCGCCGGGATGGGTTTAATTCCTGCTGCGTTAAATTCATACAGCGCCCGGCTCATATGGCTGGCGGAGGTAACCAAAACAATTTCCTTTTGCTGAACAAACGCTGCAGCCTGACGAGCTTCTTCCCAGGTATCTTTCGCATCTTCCAGTAAAATAATATCGGATTTCGCCACACCGAGCGCCAGAGCCACGTTCGCCATCATACGCGCATGGCTGATTTCAGAGCCACCATCATAGCCAGACAAAATTAATTTGGCCCCAGGATACATACGTAAAATCCGGATTCCCTCGGTTAAACGCATCAGTGCGGCACGACTTAACTGGGAAGTCGGTGGAATTTCGTCATCGATAACATGGCCATTGCCTAACACCATTACGTAGTCGATGGTTCCGGAAACGGGAAGAAACGCTTTATGCTCGCGTTCCAGTGGCATAAGAAGCTTGGTTGAAACAGGCTGGAAGGCAACAAGAAAAATGCCGACAAAAGAGAATAAAACAACGAAGCAGCCGGTTTTACGCTTAGTGGTAAAACTAATGAGAGCAAGACCCAATAATCCTATCAGCAGTAATGCTGGTAAGGGCATGAGCAAAGCTGACACTACTTTTTTCAGCTCAAACATACATAAATAGTCCGAAAAAACATCAATTGAAAATAAAAATGAGGGTATTCCTCTTTATTCCTGCTTTCCTTGTGCCAGAATAGCGGCACAATCCGTTATGATAACCCAGCAGAAGTGACAGAAGACCGCAATTTCGACGATATCGCCCACAAATTTGCAAAAAATATTTACGGCTCCGACAAAGGGGAGATCCGCCAAATCATTGTGTGGGAAGATTTTCTACAGATTCTAAGTGAATTAGAGGCCGACCAGCAACCCCTAGACGTTTTGGATGCAGGTGGTGGTTTAGCACAAATGTCTCAAAAGCTTGCTAAGCTCGGACATCGTGTCGCTTTATGTGATCTATCTTCGGAAATGCTGCAACTAGCCAAACAGGATATTGAAAATAATGGTTTGCTTGAGCAGTATCGCCTGATTCATTCACCTGTCCAGTCCATTGGCAAGCACATGGACAGCCAGGTGGATCTTGTCATGTTTCACGCTGTGATGGAGTGGTTGGTCGATCCAAAGGCGGCGCTCGAAACGGTGTTGGAACAAGTCAGACCGGGAGGCATTGCATCGGTGATGTTCTATAACCACCATGGTTTAGTCTATAAAAACGTGGTTTGTGGCAACATTCCTCATATTTTGGATGGCATGCCTCACCGAAAAAGATTTAAATTACAGCCGCAAAAAGGCCTGAAACCAGAAGAAGTTTACCAATGGATAGAAGACTCCGGGTTCAGTATTTGTGGTAAATCTGGTATTCGCTCATTCAGTGATTACATAGGAAATATGCAATACATGGGTGATTACGAGTTTGAAGATGTGTTGGCGCTAGAAAAACAACTTTGTCGACAAGAGCCATACCTCTCATTAGGTCGCTACATTCACGTGTGGGCCAAAAAGAAACAAAAACAGGAATAACAATGAGTGAGATGACTCTCGATGCTGCAGAACAACCTATTGATGAATTGGTTGGCTGGGTTAAGCAGCAAGATTTCTCGTTGAACCTGACCACAGAGCGACTGGCGTTTTTGATTGCCATCGCAGTACTCAGTAATGAAAGGTTTGACGATGAATTGGGTGAAGGTGAACTGCACGATGCGTTTGCAATCGTCACTCGATTATTTGATGAAACGGGGGAAGCCTCTGCTTTCAGAGCGAACAATGCCATCAATGAGATGGTGAAGCAGCGTTTGATCAGTCGCTTTGTCAGCGAGGTGACGGATGGGGCGAGTATTTACCGTTTGTCGCCACTGGCGATAGGCATCACGGATTATTACGTCCGTCATCGTGAGTTTTCAAAACTTCGCCTTTCTATCCAGCTATCTATGGTTGCGGATGAAATGGCAAAAGCAATTGAAGCGGCGCAAAAAGGTGGCACTCCGGGTCACTGGAAGAAAAACGTGTATGGCGTACTTAAGTATTCTGTAGGCGAGATCTTCGACCAAATCGACCTTAACCAGCGTGTGATGGACGAGCAGCAACAATCTGTGAAAAAGCAGATTGCTGACCTGCTGAATAAAGATTGGCGTGAAGCGATTAATAACTGTGAAGCGTTATTGTCTGAAACGTCAAGCACGCTGCGTGAACTTCAAGATACCTTGCAGGCAGCGAGTGATGAGCTGCAAACTCAGATCCTCGATATTCAGGAGCTTGTCTATGGCGATCCTGATCTTGAGTTTATTGAGGAAGCGCTATTTGGCCTGCAAATGAAGTTAGACCGAATCACGAGCTGGGGTCAGCAAGCGATTGACCTTTGGATCGGTTACGACCGACACGTACATAAATTTATCCGTACCGCCATCGATATGGATAAGAACCGTGCGTTCAGCTCTCGATTACGTCAATCGATTAAAGATTACTTTGATATGCCTTGGTATCTGACTTATGCAGATGCTGAGCGATTGTCCGACCTTCGTGACGAAGCTTTGGTACTGCGTGATGACGAGGTAACCGGCCAAGTTCCGATGGAAGTGGAATACGAAGAATTTCAACAAGTCAATGATGAGTTATCAGAGCGTATTGGTGACATGTTAAAAGCCCATAAAGAGCAGGGCACACCAATCGACTTGAGTGTGGTGCTACGGGATTACCTTGCACAACATCCATTTACTCATCACTTTGATTTAGCTCGAATTATTGTTGATCAGGCCGTTCGTCTGGGTTATTCAGAATCGGATTATCAAGCCATTCAGCCAGACTGGAAATCAATCAACGAATTTGGGGCAAAGGTACAAGCGAATGTCATCGACCGATACTAACGAATACATGTCAGAGAAACTGGCAAAAGCAATTACGAACCCTCTGTTCCCAGCACTCGACAGTATGCTCCGGGCAGGGCGTCATATCTCAAGCGAAGATTTAGACAACCACGCATTGTTGTCGGATTTTGAACTTGAGCTGTCTTCTTTCTACCAGCGTTACAACACTGAGCTGGTGAAAGCCCCAGAAGGTTTCTTCTACCTTCGTCCACGTTCTACATCTTTGATTGGTCGTAGTGTCCTCTCTGAACTGGACATGCTGGTGGGTAAGGTGTTGTGTTTCCTTTACCTGAGTCCAGAGCGTCTGGCGCATGAAGGCATCTTTACCAATCAGGAACTTTACGACGAGATGTTGGCTCTGGCGGACGAGAAAAAGCTCATGAAGCTGGTGACCAACCGTGCCACGGGCTCGGACCTGGATAAAGAGAAGCTGTTTGAAAAAGTGCGCACCTCACTGCGTCGTCTGCGCCGCCTTGGCATGATCATCAATATCGGCGAAACCGGTAAATTCAGCATCAGTGAAGCGGTATTCCGTTTTGGTGCGGATGTGCGTGTCGGTGACGATATGCGTGAAGCTCAGCTGCGTCTGATCCGTGATGGTGAAGCCGTCGTTCATACTAAAGAGCCAAGCCAGGGTAGTCTGCTGTCTGAAGAAGACCAGGAAGAACAAGCCCAAGAAGAAATAACTGAAGAGGGTGAAGCATGAGCATGATCGAACGCGGTAAATATCAATCGCTAACCATGGTCAACTGGAACGGCTTCTTTGCCCGTACGTTTGATATTGATGGGCTGGTGACGACGTTATCGGGTGGTAACGGTGCGGGTAAATCAACCACGATGGCGGCATTTATCACCGCTCTGATTCCCGACCAAACGCTACTTCATTTCCGTAACACCACAGAAGCGGGCAGCAGCCAGTCGTCTCGTGACAAAGGCCTCTACGGTAAGTTACAGCCGGGCGCGTGTTACGCTGCATTGGATGTAGTGAACTCACGAAACCAACGTCTGCTTTTTGCGGTAAAACTGCAGCAGGTGGCGGGCCGTGATAAGAAAGTAGACATAAAACCGTTTGTTATTCAAGGCCTTCCAAGCCATGTGAAGCCGACAGATGTTCTTGTTGAGAGCGTCTCTGCAACACAAGCACGTGTGCGTCAGATTAACGAAGTTAAAGACATTATCTCTGAATTTGAAGGCGTTCAGTTCAAAGCTTTCTCATCTATTGTTGATTATCACGCGCAGATGTTTGAGTTTGGTGTGATTCCGAAGAAACTGCGTAACTCTGGTGACCGTTCGAAATTCTACCGTCTGATTGAAGCCTCGCTTTACGGTGGTATCTCTAGTGCGATCACTCGCTCACTGCGCGACTACCTTCTGCCACAAAACGGCGGCGTGAAGAAAGCATTCCAGGATATGGAATCCGCGCTGCGCGAAAACCGCATGACGCTGGAAGCGATCAAAACCACGCAGGCTGACCGTGACTTGTTCAAACATTTGATCACAGAGTCCACCAATTACGTGGCCGCTGACTACATGCGCCATGCCAACGAGCGCCGCAAAAAACTAGAGCAGACACTCTCTTTGCGTTCTGAGCTCTTTGGTTCTCGCGAGACCTTGATTGAGCAAAACAACCTGCTTAACCGAGTGCAAGAAGAGCTTGAGCTGCTGGTTGACTCAGAATCCGCGTTAGAGCAGGACTACCAAGCCGCGTCAGATCACTTGCAGCTGGTGCAAAATGCGCTGCGTCAGCAAGAGAAGATCGAACGTTATCAGGAAGATCTTGAAGAGCTGAGCGAGCGTCTTGAAGAACAGATGATGGTCGTTGAAGAAGCGCAAGAACGCGTGATGATGGCTGAAGAGCAAGCGACCGTTTCTGAAGAAGAAGTGGATAGCCTTAAAACGCAGCTTGCGGATTACCAGCAGGCACTAGATGTGCAGCAAACGCGTGCCCTTCAATACCAACAAGCGGTTCAGGCACTGGATAAAGCGAAACAGCTTCTTGGTGATGACGGTCTGACAGCAGAATCTGCACAAGCCTTGGTTGCCGAACTGAAAAATAAACAAACGGACAGCACCAACGAGTTACTGTCGGTGAAGCACAAGCTGGATATGTCATCAGCTGCGGCGGAACAGTTTGAAACGGCGCTGAAGCTAGTACAAAGCATTGTTGGTCAGGTGGATCGTAAAGACGCCGCTGAAAAGGCGAAAAATGCGATTACCAAAGCCCGTGAATCCCAGCAAATTGCTCAGAATGAACAACAGTGGCGCGCACAACACCGCGACCTTGAGCGCAGCCTTAACCAGCAGCGTCAGGCGAGCGAGCTGGTAACAGAATATCAAAAGCAGTTCCATGTTGAGCTAACCGACGAAATCACCTTCGAACAGGAACGTGAACGTCACGCAACGCAGATTGAATCGCTGGAAATGACGCAAGAAGACGTGCGTGAACAGCGCAGTGAACAGCGTCGTTTAGAGAAGGATGCCGTTGCGGAAATCAACAAGCTGGAAGCGATAGCCCCGGCCTGGATTGCGGCAAATGATGCACTGGAAAAACTGCGCGAGCAAAGCGGTGCAGAGTTAGAAGATCGCCAAGCGGTAATGAGCCACATGCAGATCGTTCTTGAGCAAGAGAAAGCGCAGTCTCTGGCCAAAGACAAACTGGCAGAACGTCGTACTCAGCTAGAAAGCGAAATCGAACGTTTGGCCTCACCAGGTGGTTCAAATGATCCTCGTCTGAAGGGCCTTGCCGACACCTTGGGTGGCGTATTGCTATCTGAAATCTACGACGATATTACTATCGATGATGCGCCGTACTTCAGTGCCATGTACGGCCCGGCTCGTCATGCGATCGTGGTTTCTGATTTGTCAGACATTGAAGAGAAACTGGTTGAGCTGGACGACTGTCCGGAAGATTTGTACATCATTGAAGGTGACATTGATGCCTTTGATGACAGCTCATTCGATGCAGAAGAACTTGAAGGCGCTGTATGCGTTCGTATGAATGCCCGTCAAATGCGTTACTCACGCTTCCCGGAAATTCCACTGTTTGGTCGGGCTGCACGAGAGCAGCGATTGGAGCTACTGCGTAATGAGCGTGAAGAAGTGGTTGAGAAGCACGCAAAAGCGGCATTCGACTCACAGAAGATGCAGCGTTTGTATCAAGCGTTCAACCATTTCGTTGCTCACCACATTCATGTGGCGTTTGAAGCTGACCCAGAGCAAGCATTGGCAAATGTACGTGAAAAGCGTAACCAAATTGCTCGTGTGCTTACTGATCTGGAAGCGAAAGAACAGCAGCACCGTTCTCAACTGCAAACCAGCAAGCAAGCGCTGTCGTCACTCGACAAGCTAGCACCAAACATGTCCCTAATCGAAGATGATACGCTGCAAGCGCGCTTTGATGAGCTGGAAGAGAAAATCGCGCAATTGTCAGAGGCGAAAGCCTTCCTGAACAACCATGCGAAAGCCGTGACTGAGCTTGAGAAGATTGTTTCCGCATTGGATGCGGACCCTGAACAGTTCGATGCGCTAGAAGCAGAATACAAGGCGGCAGACGAGCAACTGCAAGAGCTTAAGAAGCAAATCTTCGCTTTGTCCGATTTGGTAGAACGTCGTCATTACTTTGCCTACTCAGATTCGGTCGATCTGCTCAACAAGAGCAGCGAACTGAGCGAGCAGCTGAAAGGCAAGTTGGTCCAGGCCGAGAAAATGCGTTCTCGTTCTCGTGAAGAACTGAAACAAGCGCAAGCTCAGATGAATCAATACAACCAGGTATTGGCGTCGCTGAAAAGTTCACACCAGGCGAAACTGGAAACGGTTCAGGAGTTCAAGCAGGAGCTGCAAGAGTTCGGCGTTAATGCGGATGAAGGTGCAGAAGAGCGCGCTATGCGTCGTCGTGACGAGCTGCAAGAGCGTCTGCACTCATCTCGCAGTCGCAAGAGCGAATATGAACGCACCATCACCTCTACAGAGCTAGAGATGAAAGGTCTGGCGAAGCGTCTGAAGAAAGTGCAGAAAGAGTACGCAGAGCTTCGTACCTTTGTGGTAGCCGCGAAAGCTGGCTGGTGTTCGGTACTTCGTCTTGCGCGTGAAAATGATGTTGAACGCCGCCTGCATAAACGTGAACTGGCGTACATGTCAGCGGATGAACTACGTTCAATGTCAGATAAGTCGTTGGGTGCGCTGCGTCTGGCGGTGGCAAATAATGACGACTTGCGAGATGCACTGCGTCTGTCTGAAGATAATGCCCGTCCTGAGCGTAAGGTTCTGTTCTACATTGCCGTTTACCAGCATCTGCGTGAGCGAATTCGTCAGGACATTATCCGTACTGATGATCCGGTAGAAGCGATCGAAGAGATGGAAGTGGAGCTGGCGCGTCTGACCGAAGAGCTGACTCAGCGTGAAAACCGCCTGGCGATCAGTTCAGAGTCGGCGGCAAGCATCATTAAGAAGACGATTCAGCGCGAGCAAAACCGTATTCGTATGCTAAACCAGGGCTTGTCGAACATCTCATTCGGTCAGGTGAAAGGTGTGCGTCTGAATGTGAAGATCCGCGAAAGTCACGAGGTGCTATTGCACGGCCTGTCTTCTCAACAGGAGCAACACAAAGACTTGTTTGAGTCTTCACGCTTTACTTTCTCAGAGGCAATGGCGAAGCTGTTCCAACGTGTAAACCCACATATCGACATGGGGCAACGTTCTCCACAAGTACTTGGTGAAGAGTTACTGGATTACCGTAACTACCTAGAGCTAAGCGTGGAAGTGAACCGTGGTTCAGAGGGTTGGCTACAGGCGGAATCTGGCGCGCTTTCTACTGGTGAGGCGATCGGTACGGGTCAGTCGATCCTACTGATGGTGGTACAAAGCTGGGAAGAAGAATCCCGTCGTCTGCGTAGTAAAGACATTGTACCTTGTCGTCTGTTGTTCCTTGATGAGGCGGCGCGTCTGGATGCGAGATCTATCTCGACACTATTCGAACTGTGTGACCGTCTGGATATGCAGCTTCTGATTGCTGCTCCAGAAAACATCAGCCCAGAGAAAGGCACAACCTACAAACTGGTGCGTAAGGTGTTTAAAGATCACGAGCATGTACACGTGGTGGGTCTGCGTGGCTTTGGACAAACAGATAAGACGAAGAGCGAAGCCCAGGAAATGGCAGAAGAGTTTGAGTCTTAATCTTCCGTTTTGAAGTTAAATGCCCGCTAACGATAGCGGGCATTTTTTATGGTTAAGTCATCAGCGCTTTCATTTAAACCGTCGTGTTCTCTATAGAAGTGGTTTGCCGATATTGCCTTGGCGAACAACCGCTCCATTTACGAAAGGCATGACGAAAGTTCGCGCTGTCAGAAAAACCAATTCGTTCTGAAATATCTTCAATACTGATTTGTGTTTCAGACAGGTAGTGACGTGCTAAACGAAAACGCACCTGATCGAGAAGTTGCTGATAGCTGGTATTTTCCTGTTTGAGATGACGACTTAAGGTTCTGGACGACATTCCCAGCTCAGATGAGAGCGCTTCAATGGAAGGGTAGCTGCCCGGACGTTCAATAAATATCTGGGTTATCCTATCTTTTAAGCAGGCGTTACCACTGACTTTAGCCAGCATTTCATCACAAGACTTCAGGCACATTTGTAATGTTGTCGGGTTCGCGGCTGGTAATGGTTGGTAAATACTTTTTGCGTCAAATTGCCATTCAAGCCGATCGCTATTGAACTCGATATCACAGTGAAATACTTGCCTATACAAGTCGCTGTACTCTGGCTCAGGATAAGGAAAGCGAATGACCGTTGAAGGAAAAGGGTGCTGCATCACTTCTTCACATAGATTCTGGATGGTGGAAAACCAGTATTCGCAGCAAAACGGCAGCATGGATTGAAGGTCAATTAATTGCTCGGCACGGAAATAACCTAAGTTGTCTTCAACCCACATCTTCTTTTTCAATACAGGCCCCGCGAGACGCAGATACTTAAATCCCATCACTAAGGCATCAAATAGTGTATTACTGCTTAAGACCGCATAACCGAGCACACCGAAATCGCTGAACTTGGCCTGTTGACCTATTTTGAGCCCTAAACTCGGTTCTTCTGCGTGGCTAAGGGCGTTACTAAAAATCACCAGCTTTTGTGCCAGGGTGATATGCGTATCTGGTGCGTAAAGCTGAGAAGCAGTGATACCACTGCCATCCAGTAAGGTTTCGACGCTGACTTCAGGATCTAAATAGCGCTTGAGCAGTTGTAAATCTAAAATGCCGAAAGCTTGTGTATCTGGCTCATAAACTGCGGTGTATTCCATTGTTTTCCCTCTACAGACCAAGATCATCCTAGCGCTTATCTGATTGATATTCTGTCATGTTGCTCTCAAAGCTGTCCGAATATCACCGGTTTTTGTCTTTTTGTAACCTGTGATTAATGTTATCAAAATGTTGTAATGCAATAAATTGTAGGATAGGAGAGAAATATGAATATGCTGGCAAAGCAAGATGATGCGAGTCACCGGGGCCAAAATACGCCAGCGGGTGAAGCATTGAACTCTAGTGAATTGGCCACTTGGTTTACGCAACTGAAGTCAGCTTATCAAGCTGAGCCTTTAGCAACGCTGGCCGTCCGAAAGCAGCGTTTACTGGCACTGAAAAAACAACTTTCTCGCTATCAGGATATTTTAGCTGAAGCGATGAATGAGGACTTCGGCGGACGCAGTCATACGGAATCGGTAATGGCTGATGTACTTGCTCCAATTCTGGATATTAACCATGTTGTTCGACACCTGAAAAGCTGGATGAAGCCCAGCAGACGACCAACAGAATGGTTATTTAAAGGCAATAAGCTGGAAGTCAGATACCAGCCAAAAGGTGTCGTGGGCATTATTTGTCCCTGGAACTTCCCAATCTACCTCTCTATTGGGCCAATGATCACCTCTTTAGCGGCGGGGAATCGCTGCATGATCAAAATGCCGCCTAATTGCCCAGCGACAACAAAACAGTTGCGTCGAATGTTAGCTGAGATTTATCCAGAGGATTTGGTCCGTGTCGTTGATGGCAATCATCCTGAAGCGATGGAAATTTCGCACCTGCCATTTGATCACCTGATTTTTACCGGCTCGCCAGCCAGTGGCAAAAACATCATGGCAAACGCCGCGGCTAACTTAACGCCTGTGACGCTCGAATTGGGCGGCAAATCACCAGCGATTGTATTTGAAGATTACGACGTGAAAAAGGCGGCTGCACGTCTTGCCCACGGTAAAGGTATGAACTCCGGTCAGATATGCATTGCGCCGGATTATGCGTTTGTCCCGGAAGGCAAACAACAAGAGTTTATCGACGCACTCAAAGCAGCCCATCAAGCCATGTATGGTGAGATTAAAGCGAATCGGGACTACACCTCGTTGGTTGATGAAGCACAACACCGACGATTCCATGCATTACTCGACGATGCCGAAGAGAAAGGCGCTGAGATTCTTCAATGCCTGGATTATGGCGAAGGGCGTAAAACTCCGCTCTATATCGCTACTAATCTGACACCGGACATGCGTATCTGTCAGGAAGAGATCTTTGGCCCTTTACTTCCGGTGCACACCTTTCGCTCCATTGATGAGGTGATTCAATACATAACTGACAGGCCACGTCCTCTCGCCTGCTATCTGTTTACTAATAACGAGACACAGCGTGAGTCCGTGCTTACTAATACTCACAGTGGTGGTGTCACCATTAATGACTGGGGGTGGCATGTTCTCAATCACTCGGTACCGTTTGGTGGGGTAGGTAATTCCGGGATAGGTAATTACCACGGTGAGGAAGGGTTCAGAGAGTTGAGCCATGCGCGTTCGGTCTTGCAAATGCGAGACTGGTTCCCTATTCAGCTTTTCTCGCCTCCGTACGGGAGCTGGGTGCAAAAGCTGATTCTACGTTTTTTTGTCGGCAAACCCGACTCTCAATTAAATAATAAAAAATAGCTGATACAGCACCTCTTAGGTGGTTGGGAAGACAGGTTCTTTACGCCGAATGATGTCTTCCCCTTGTGATCACTAGCTTAGCGCTGTGTTGCCGCGCGTTTCTTATTCCGATTGGAATGACCAAATATATTCAAAGGATGAAATATGACGAAATCAGCGAAAGGATTACGCATTCACGCGTCGTGTGTGTCTTCAGACCGTGATGTTGCTCGGTGTCTATGGCAGAACAGCAGGGTTAATCTGCTGCCTTGGGGAGGTCAATAATGGAAAGTTACGATTACATCATCGTTGGCGGTGGCTCTGCAGGTTGTGTTTTAGCATCGCGTTTATCTGAAGATCCTAACGTGACGGTTTGTCTCATTGAGGCTGGTGGTAAGGACAACAGCGCATTTATTCATACACCCGTCGGCACGGTTGCCATGATGCCGACCAAATTATACAACTGGGGCTTCGAAACGGTACCCCAGCCCGGATTAAATGGCCGCAAAGGTTACCAGCCAAGAGGAAAAGCTCTGGGTGGTTCGAGCTCGATCAATGCCATGATGTATTCGAGGGGCCATCGTTATGATTATGATTTATGGGCTAGTCTTGGCAACACTGGGTGGAGCTACGACGAGTGTCTGCCATATTTTAAAAAAGCGGAAAATAACGAGGTTCACTACAACGAATATCATGGTCAGGGCGGACCGTTGAATGTGACGGACTTACGCTCGCCGAGTAAGCTTGTTGAGCGATATTTATCAGCATGTGAATCCATTGGTGTTCCCCGCAGTGCGGATATTAATGGCGCACAGCAGTTTGGTGCGACTTACACCCAAGTGACTCAGCGCGATGGTGAGCGTTGCAGCGCAGCAAAAGCGTATTTGACGCCACATTTGAGCCGACCGAATCTGACGCTGCTCACTAAAGCCACCACGCACAAGGTTCTATTTGAAGGTAAACGTGCGATTGGTGTCGAATACGGGCTAAAAGGAAAGCGTTTCCAGATCAAAAGTCATCGGGAAGTGATTCTTTCCGCCGGGGCATTTGGTTCTCCGCAAATCTTGCTTTTGTCTGGTGTCGGAGCGAAAGCCGATCTCGATAAGCACGGTATCGTGCAAGTTCATGAGTTACCAGGTGTTGGCGAAAACTTACAAGATCACATTGATCTGGTTCACAGCTACAAGTGTCTGGACAAGAAAGAGTCTTTTGGCGTTTCGTTGCGAATGGTCTCCGAAATGACTAAGGCGTTACCTCAGTGGATGAGTCAGCGGCGGGGCAAAATGAGTAGCAATTTTGCCGAGGGAATAGGCTTTCTTCGCTCCAATGACAGCCTCGATGTACCTGACTTGGAATTCGTGTTTGTGGTGGCGGTGGTTGATGCCCATGCCCGTAAGCTTCATATCAGCCATGGCTACAGCTCGCACGTCACGCTACTCAGACCAAAAAGTAGTGGTACCGTCAAACTCCAAAGTGCCGATCCCTATGACGCACCGCTGATTGATCCTGCATTTTTTAGCCACCCGGACGATATAGACATCATGATCAAAGCCTGGAAGAAGCAACATCAGATGATGGAAAGCGAGGCATTTGATGAGGTTCGAGGTGAGAACTTTTATCCGGTTGATGCTCACGATGATCGTGCGATCGAGCAGGATATCCGTAACCGGGCGGATACCCAATATCATCCGGTCGGTACCTGTAAAATGGGAGCTGCAGATGACCCACAAGCGGTGGTGGACAAGGATTTAGTTGTGCACGGCTTAGAAGGGCTCAGAGTGGTTGACGCTTCGATAATGCCAACGCTTATCGGTGGGAATACCAATGCGCCCACGATTATGATTGCGGAGAAAGTCGCAGATAAGATTAAGTCACAGTACTCGACTATTACAGGGGCTGAATCGGCCGTAACCAAAGCGGGTTAGTGACCAGTTGCTCACTGAGCATATAAAAAAGCCGAGGCTGTAGGACGACAGTCTCGGCTTTTTGAGCACTTGGCAACAGAAAGGCTAAGTGCTACTCATCTGAAACGTCATTTTTAACATCGATCATTTCAGCAAGCTCTTCAAGTGCTTGGATAGAGATCTCTGATAAGCGTTGTAAGTGCTGATCGAGCGTCTCCTGGTCAACAAGCGATGGTTCTTTATTATTTATCTCTTTTGTTAACATGTCTCAACCTCATAAGTTGAGTAAGGGGAGTCTTAATAATACTCAATATGTTGAGTATTAAAAAAACGTTCTCTGTTGAATTTGTTAGATAGGTCATTGATTGAGACAAGCATTTTCTCGCTTTAAATTGAAAACGAGGCATATCACTCAAATATGAAATGTCACCTAGCAATTGGGGGAATTTATGCTAGCTTCACTCACTGAACCACAGGGTTGAGGTTCAGTGAGCAAAAATCGTATCAGAATTTTGGTTTAACGCCGAACTGCTCTGCCGCGTAGGCGACACGCTCTTTCGGTTTTGGATATTCAGCCGGAGTGCCAAGACTTTCAATATGTTTCAAGCGAGGCAGCAACCCCATGCCATTCGCGATTTGGATAGCCAGGCCCGGACGAGCGTTGAGCTCTAAAACCATGGGTCCTTCTTCTTTGTCCAGTACCATGTCTGTACCCATGTAGCCTAACCCTGTCATTTCCCAAGCACTGGACGCAAGTTCAAGTAAGCGCTCCCAATGCGGCACCTGCAGCGTTGATAAGTCTTTTCCTGTATCCGGGTGGTGGGTGACTGGCTGGTCAAATTGCACGGCTCTGATGGCTTTACCTGTCGCGATATCAATCCCTACACCGACTGCGCCCTGGTGAAGGTTCGCTTTACCATCAGAAGCGGCTGTCGAGCAACGCATCATAGCCATTACCGGGTAGCCTTTAAATACGATGATACGAACATCCGGCACGCCTTCATAACTGAAGCCATCGAAGCAGTCATCAAATTTAATCAGGTTCTCTACCACGGCAACATCGTTCTTACCACCAAGGGAAAACAGTCCGGCAAGCGCGTTACTAATATGACGCTCGACTTCTTCTTTACCGATGGTTGCACCTGAAGGCTTGGTGTAAACCCCATCCTTATGGGAGGTAATAACCAGAATACCTTTACCACCACTTCCCTGCGCCGGTTTGATCACAAAGCCAGGCCACTCTTTAACCATGTTGTGGATGGTTTTTACTTCAGCCTGGTTGTGAATAACGCCGATAAGAGCAGGGACGGTAGCCCCCGCTGCCTGAGCGATGATTTTGGTTTTCAGCTTGTCATCCACCAATGGGTATTTGGAACGATCATTATAGCGGCCAATATAGCTGTGGTTACGCTTATTCATCCCCATAATACCTTTATGGCGAAGTTTTGCTGGCGAAGTAAAACGTTCAAGCATCGTTTAATCCTCCGCTAATGGTTTGAAGCGACGTAGCTCTGTTAGACGGTAACCTGTGTATGTACCAAGCAGCAGAATGCCAGCCAGTACGATTAACTGAAGACCAATAAAGTTAAAAGTCAGGTGTTGGATGTATGAGTTGGTCATTGCCAGGTAAACCAGTACTGCGGTCAGTAACGAGCCACCACCTTGCAGTGCCACTTCTTTCGCGCCTTCTTCTTCCCAAAGAATCGACATACGTTCAATGGTCCATGACAAGATGATCATCGGGAAGAAGGTAATCGTCAGGCCTTCTGTCAGGCCGATCTTAAATGCGACGACAGTAAATACTGAGATGATCATGATTACCGTAATAATAACCGCCGATATTCGCGCAACCAGAAGTAAGTTAAGCCGCGACAGATAGCTACGTATAATCAAACCAGTACCGACGATCAGCAAGAAGCCGACAATACCAGTAATCAGTTGGGTTTGAACAAAGGCCACCGCAATCAGAACCGGCATGAAGGTACCTGATGTTTTAAGGCCAATGATCACTCGCAGGAATACCACAATCAGTGCGCCGATTGGGATCAGCATGATGGTTTTGAACATCGCCTGTTCTTCAAGAGGCAAGCTATGGATAGAGATGTTCATCAGGCCGTCAGCTTCAACTTTGTTGTTAGTTGCCTGTTGAGGGGTCATGTCCTGCTTGATCATAGAGAAATGAACCTGGCTGTTATTACCGCCAACTAAGTCAAGCAAAGAGACATTGGATTCATCCCAAACCAACAGGTTAGGTTGTACGGCCTTTTGTACTGAGTTTGGAGAGAACAGAACCCAGTCATCACCTGACCACACTTGTACCATTGGTTGAATCGTTTGGCGTCGGCGTCCATCTTCCAGCTCGATAACTCCTACGACTTTACTTTCTACGCCCGCTGAAAGCAGGATTTTGTGTAATGCATCGGTGCGATCAAAGTCGTTCAATAGCAGCGCTGAGTTTTGACTGTCAGGATCGTTCAACGTTTTAATCAGTTCACGTGCAAATGTCACGTTGTCTGCTGAGCGACTCATTGCGCGTTCAATCAGTGCATTTGCTGCAGCTTGTTGTGGAGCCGAAAGGGTAGGAGGGGTAATCTCATCTGCTGGTGGGAGAGGAGTAACCTGAGCCTGTGGATCCACCAGAAATTGTGCTTTGTAGTAGATGGTCTGAGGACCTCTGGCTTGGCGGATTGACCATTCTGCACGACGGCCAGAATCTGAGTTGATGTAAGAGACGCCATAACCAGAAGAAGAAGCGGATTCGCCGATAAGTGTGTAGCCGCTTTGAGTATGAGGGGCGGCAAGTGAAGCTTTAACTTCGTTACCGTTAGCATTGAATTCGATCCGAGCTTCTACATCCCATACCTGACGTGTTTCACCCGGAGTCCATGGCACGCCATAAGTTTGGTGTCTAAACACACTTAAAGCGATGCCCGCAACCATCAATAAAATGACGGATACGTAAAACGGTATTTTTGACGTCATAATCTACCTTATTATTCTTAGTTTTCTTCTGTTTGAATATATGTGCGGCTAACATCAACCAACGCGATGTCGCGAATAAATTCTCTACCCAGTAAAATAGGATGGTTCATGTGGGAGCGATCTGCCAACGTAAATTGCGCTTTTTCATGGATTTTCCCAACTTTGACCCACAGTTCCACAACGGCTCTGCGATCAAGATCATCCGTTGTGGATTGGCGTATCTTTACATAGCGTAGGACAGGAGCTTCTATCCAAATATTCTTTTCTTCTTCTGACTTCGTATTGTCGGCCAGATGAAAGCGAACCCAGTTTTTCCCGTTTCTCTCAAATTCTTTAATATCGATAGCATTTAACGACGAAGTGGCAGCTCCAGTATCAATACGCGCATCGAAAGTCTGCTTGATGGAATCTATGGTCACTTTCTCAATTGAACCAAGCGTAATGTTATGCGTTGGCGTCGGTTCTACCGGGGCAGGAGCCTGAACAATGGCGGGAGCTTTTGGCTTTTTCACTTCGGTCATGACTTCATCTCGAAATGTATTCAGCTCACTTTTTAGCGTCGTTATCTGGCCTTCTAGATTGTCGATATGGTTTGATTGATTACTGAGCTGCTGCTCCAGAATAACAATACGATTATTGACATTGGTTTCTGAGGACTGGATAGCGGCTAACGTTTCTTGGTGGTACTGTTCGCCTTTGGTAAGTGAGCATCCAGATAGCAAGACGATGGCAACAACCGGAGTCAATCGTAATAACATTGAAAACCTTGGGATGGATTAAGTTGTTTGATTTTTAAGAGTTTAGCTTATATCGATAAACCCTCACAAGTAAGAATCTTTGTCTGACTCTTATAGAGTGAGGAATAGTGACGAAAAGCTTAAAATCAAGGGTGTGAACCACACCCTTGAAGAGAACTGGTGAGAGGGTAATGTCTTAATAGAAGCAGTAAGTTAGGGCAATGTCAGAAATCTGAGTTAATTATGGTTTATCCGCTACGAGCACAGCACGGCGAGGCGCAGGGTAGCCTTCCACTGTTTTGCTTGGATCGTTTGGATCTAAGTAATCTGGTAGTGAATTGTGAGTCATCCATTCTGTTGAGCGTTGCTCACCGACTGTAGTGACATTCTCATCGACGATACGGACATTTTCAAAGCCAACCAACTCTAACCAAACTTTCAGCGCTTTCGCTGATGGGAAGAAATACACATTACGCATCTGAGCGTAGCGAGACGTCGGCACAAGTACTGCATTCTCGTCGCCTTCAATCACCAAAGTTTCTAACACAAGCTCACCACCCGAAACCAGCTGGTCTTTAAGTTGAATCAGATGATCCAGTGGAGAGCGGCGGTGATATAACACGCCCATGCTAAATACCGTGTCGAACGCTTCTAGTTTTGGTAGCTGTTCAATCCCCAATGGCAACAGGTGTGCTCGTTGGTCACCACCCATCAGCTTACGAATCGCTTCGAACTGAATCAGGAACAGGTGCGATGGGTCAATACCGACACACAAACGTGCGCCTTCACCTAGCATGCGCCACATGTGGTAGCCATTACCACAGCCGACATCAAGCACGCTGCGGTTTTTTAATGGTGAGATATGCGGAAGTACGCGATCCCATTTCCAGTCACTGCGCCATTCGGTATCAATATGAATACCGTGCACAGTGTACGGACCTTTGCGCCAAGGGTGGAAGGTACGCAGCAAGTTCTCTAACTTTTTCAGTTCACCCTCATGGAAAGGCGTGTCATTACTGATGGTGACCGAGTTTTTGATGTCAACCTGGTTCGGTGACCCTTCTGGGATTTTATTCAGTGCTTTCAACCAGCGACTAAAATCCCCGTGCTCTGCATTTTGCCAGTCCGTAAGCTGTTGTGGTAACACGTTTAGCCACGGTTGAAGACGTGTGTCCTGGGCAATTAGTTGATAGAAGTTTGCAAAGTTAAACATAGTTAGTTGATCGCTGAGTTGATGGTGAAAAAGTAAAATTTGTCTGAGCACTAATGGATGCTTAATCGTAAAACTATTGGTTCACAAGTCCTATTTGATTGCGAACATAGATCCAAAGTTAAAGCACTGGAACCAAACGTCGTAGCTCGAGAAGCCAATCTTTGCGAAGCGCTCTTTGTGGTCTTTCTTAGAGTCTGGGCGCATCACATTTTCAATCGCACTGCGTTTTTGACTGATTTCCAGCTCACTGTAGCCATTTGCGCGTTTAAAATCGTGGTGAAGGTCAATCAATAGCTCGTTCGAAGTTTCATCTTCAAATACGAATTTCTCGGACAGAATCAGAATGCCGCCCGGACGCAGACCAGCGTAAATCTTCTCTAACAAGGTATAGCGATCTTCTGGCGACAGAAACTGCAGAGTGAAATTCAGGACCACAACCGATGCGTTATCAATTTCGATATCACGAATATCCGCTTCCACAACATCGACAGGCGTGTCGCTGCGGTAAGCATTCACGTGCAACTTACAGCGCTCTACCATGGCGGGTGAGTTATCAACGGCAATGATTTGACAGCCTTCCTGTTTGATATGACGTCGCATAGAAAGTGTCGCCGCGCCTAAAGAGCAGCCAAGATCGTAAATATTAGAATGAGGCTTAACAAAGCGTTCTGCCAGCATGCCAATAGCAGAAATGATGTTGCTGTACCCAGGAACGGAACGCTGGATCATATCTGGAAACACTTCCGCTACGCGTTCATCAAACGTGAAATCCCCAATTTTATCGATTGGAGCCGAAAAAATAGTATCTGGATTGCTCTTAGGGGTCATAACATTATCTCTGTATACAAGCTGACGGCGCGATTGGTTTTCAAAACCCCATTCGTCTTCAAAAACGTCAGGCATCAAAAAAGGCGCGTATTTTATGAGAAATTCGCGCCTCTGTCATGTATTGCTTTAGATTGGGTCAGAACATCTGCAACTGGGCGTTGCCATCGTTAGCTGGGAATGGTGCTAAATCAGGTAACGCCACGCTTTTTTGCAGCATTTTGTACAGGTTTGTTGCCAGTTCAGGTGCGATTATATTATCTGCGGTGTGAATCATCACATAAGGTTGCTTACCTTCAGCAATCCACTGTGGAAGCTTCTTCAACCAAGGTGTGAATAACTCGTAATTCTGCTGTTCTTCTGGGTGGCCAATAAAACGAATCATCGGGTGAGATGCCGTCGCAATAGCGTGCACCGGTACTTTGGGCTTTTTCATCTGCGCATCGATGATTGCTTCACTATTTGGTTTAGCTACAAACACAGGTCGGCTGTCCATGATGATTCGGTCGATACCATTCTCAATTAACCATTGGTTAAGCGCTCTCTCTTCGTTGCCTTTAGAGAAAAACGCCATATGACGGACTTCCACCCCTAGTGGGAAGTTTGGCGGAAAACTGGCGCAAAACTTTTTTAAACGATCTAAATGTTCGGGGCCAAACGCGGCTGGCAACTGTATGGTCCATTGGCCGACTCGATCATGCAGTGGCTCCATCACTTTCATAAAGTCACGCAACTGCTCATCACACCCTCTTAGCATTTGCTGGTGAGTGATGGCTTTTGGCAGCTTGAAGGTAAACTTGAACTCATCGTGCGTTGCTGCTTTCCAGTTTTGCACAGTGTTGAGTGTCGGCGTGGCGTAAAACGTAGTGTTGCCTTCCACGGTGTGAAAGACCTGCGCGTATTTTTCCAAACGCTCAGCAGGTTTGGTGCCACTGCCATAAAAGCTTTGTTGCCACAGGTTATGTGACCACATGGTTAATCCAAGTCGGAGGGGTAAGTTATCCATCATTCTTCTTTACATTTATTACTGCGTTCACTTTACGAGAGTTTTGCTGAAACAGGTAGTTTCACGTTATAATCAGCAGCAATTTTTTCGCTTTGGTGGGCTTTTGAACAGTTGTTGTTCTAAAAAGCACCAATGAATGATAAAACACACTTAATTGTACGCCGAGTAGTCGATTTTCATGGACTTTCAGCGTATAACGGAATCTTTACTCTGCTTGGCAACGAAGCCGACAGAGCGTAGTCAACAAACTTTGAGAGATTGGGAATTTCATTATGCGTACCCATTACTGTGGTCACCTGAACAAGTCCCTTGCAGGACAAACTGTAGAACTTTGCGGCTGGGTTAACCGTCGCCGTGATTTAGGCGGTCTTATTTTTATTGATATGCGAGATCGTGAAGGCATCGTTCAGGTAGTTGTAGATCCAGATATGGCAGATGCGTATGAAGTGGCAAACACACTTCGTAATGAATTCTGTATCAAACTGACGGGTGAAGTTCGCGTTCGTCCAGAAAGCCAAGCAAACAAAGACATGGCGACAGGCGAAGTTGAAATCCTGGCAACTGGCTTGGAGATCATCAACCGCTCTGACGTACTACCACTAGACTTCAACCAGAAGAACTCAGAAGAGCAACGTCTGAAGTACCGTTACCTAGACCTGCGTCGTCCTGAAATGAGCGATCGCATCAAGCTACGTGCTAAAGCGTCTAGCTTCGTTCGTCGTTTCCTTGATGACAACGGCTTCCTGGACATCGAAACGCCAGTACTGACCAAAGCGACGCCAGAAGGTGCGCGTGACTACCTGGTACCAAGCCGTGTTCACAAAGGTAGCTTTTACGCGCTTCCTCAGTCTCCACAGCTATTTAAACAGCTGCTAATGATGTCTGGTTTTGACCGTTACTACCAGATCGTTAAGTGTTTCCGTGATGAAGACTTGCGTGCTGACCGTCAGCCAGAATTCACTCAGATCGATATCGAAACGTCATTCATGACGGCCGATCAAGTTCGTGAAGTAACTGAAAACATGGTTCGCGATATGTGGCAAGAGCTACTAAACGTAGACCTGGGTCAATTCCCGGTTATGCCATTTGCTGAAGCTATTCGTCGTTTCGGCTCTGACAAACCTGACCTACGTAACCCACTAGAGCTAGTCGACGTTGCTGATCTAGTAAAAGACGTTGAGTTCAAAGTATTCTCTGGTCCAGCAAACGATGAGAAAGGCCGCGTAGCAGTGATTCGTGTCCCAGGCGGTGCGTCTCTGACTCGTAAGCAAATTGATGGTTACGGTGAGTTCGTTGGTATCTACGGCGCGAAAGGTCTGGCGTGGATGAAGGTTAACGACCGCGCTGCAGGGGTGGAAGGTATCCAGTCTCCAGTGGCTAAGTTCCTAAACGAAGACGTGATCAACGGCATCCTAGATCGCACTCAAGCGGAATCTGGCGACATCATCCTATTTGGCGCTGATAAAGCGGGTATCGTTGCAGAAGCTATGGGCGCACTGCGTCTGAAGCTAGGTAAAGATCTAGAGCTAACTGACGAATCTGCATGGGCACCACTATGGGTTGTTGACTTCCCAATGTTCGAAGAAGATGACGAAGGCAACCTACACGCGATGCACCACCCATTCACGTCACCTCTAGGTGTGACTGCGGAAGAGCTAAAAGCGAACCCAGCGGCTGCGAACTCTAACGCATACGACATGGTTCTAAACGGCTACGAAGTGGGCGGTGGTTCTGTTCGTATTCACAATGCAGACATGCAAGAAGCAGTATTTGATATTCTGGGTATCACGCCAGAAGAGCAACAGCTTAAGTTCGGCTTCCTGCTAGATGCATTGAAATTCGGTACACCGCCACACGCTGGTCTTGCGTTTGGCCTTGACCGTCTGGTTATGCTGCTATGTGGTACAGAGAATATCCGTGATGTTATCGCATTCCCGAAAACAACAGCAGCGGCGTGTCTTCTAACAGATGCCCCAAGCCTTGCGAACCCTGCAGCACTAGAAGAGCTAGCTATTGCAGTGACGGCAGCGAAAGAAAAAGACGCAGAATAAGCGCACATCCATTAAAGAAAACTCCCGCAACTGCGGGAGTTTTTGTTTTAATAACCCTAAGAAACTTCCAAAGCAATTTCCCAAGCAACACTTTTTAGCTCATGTCCGCTAAAAAGTGTCAAAATACATTAAAAGGTGAATTATGGCAGGTCACAGTAAATGGGCGAATATTCGTCACCGTAAAGCGGCGCAAGATGCTAAGCGCGGTAAGATCTTTACTAAATTAATTCGTGAAATCGTTGTCGCAGCGAAAGAGGGCGGCGGTGAGCCGGAAAATAATCCTCGCTTACGCGCTGCCATTGATAAAGCATTGTCGAACAATATGACGCGTGACACCGTCAACCGCGCTGTATCCCGAGGAGCGGGTGGCGAAGGTGACGACAACATGGAAACCGTCATCTATGAAGGTTATGGGCCAGGTGGCACCGCAGTCATGGTTGAGTGTATGACAGACAATCGTAATCGTACCGTTTCTGGCGTACGTCACGCGTTCTCCAAATCAGGCGGTAATCTTGGCACTGATGGCAGCGTCAATTACCTGTTCGACAAGAAAGGCGTTATTTCTTACGCCTCGGGCCTGGATGAAGACGAAGTCATGGAAGTCGCGTTAGAAAGCGGTGCTGATGATATCGAAACTTCAGAAGATGGTTCAATCGACGTTTACACCGTACCGTCTGATTTTGGTGTGGTTAAAGATGCACTAGATGCTGCGGGTTTTGAGTCTGAGAACGCAGAAGTGTCTTTGATTCCTTCTACTAAAGCGGAACTGGATGCGGATACAGCACCTAAATTACTTCGCTTGATTGATGCATTAGAAGATCTGGATGATGTACAAGAGGTGTATCACAACGGTGATATCTCTGACGAAGTTGCCGCAACATTAGAGTAAACTCACTGAGTCAGGAGAGATAACTGCTCCTCTCTCAGAAAAGTAATAATAAAAGATTGAGGCCAGATACGGCCTCATTTCTAGGAATATTCATGTCAATTATTTTGGGCATTGACCCAGGCTCTCGTATTACCGGTTACGGTGTCATCCGCCAACAAGGTCGCCATTTGCAGTATCTTGGCAGTGGCTGTATCCGTATGTCTGAAAAAGAACTACCTGGGCGACTCAGACAAATCTATGCGGGTGTCACTGAAATCATCACTCAATTTCAGCCAGATGTATTCGCAATAGAACAAGTTTTTATGGCGAAGAACGCCGACTCTGCCCTTAAATTAGGACAGGCAAGAGGCAGTGCAATCGTTGCCGCTGTGAATTCTGAGTTGCCTGTCTATGAATACGCAGCGCGTCTGATTAAGCAAGCGGTAGTCGGAACCGGTGGAGCGGATAAATCGCAAGTTCAGCATATGGTTCAGCAGATGTTAAAACTACCGGCCAAACCGCAAGCTGACGCAGCCGATGCGCTCGGTGTTGCAATCTGTCACGCAAATACTAACAAAACGCTTGTTGCTTTAGCGGGAAAGGCGACCAGCGCACGAAAAGGGCGCTACCGGTAAAATTAACTGGATGTCTATCCAGTTCTTTATTATCCTGTCGCAAATTCATTTCCAAAGAGTATCTATTGTGATTGGACGTCTTCGCGGCATCTTGCTTGAAAAGCAACCACCTGAAGTTTTAATAGAAGTTAATGGTATTGGCTATGAAGTTCAGATGCCAATGAGCTGTTTTTACGAGCTGCCAAAAATCGGCGAAGAAGCCATCGTTTATACTCATTTTGTTGTTCGCGAAGATGCTCAGCTGCTTTATGGTTTTAATACCGTCAAAGAGCGCGCACTGTTCCGCGAAGTGATTAAAGCAAACGGTGTGGGTCCTAAACTGGGCTTAGGTATTTTATCTGGAATGACAGCAAGTCAATTTGTGACTTGTGTTGAACATGAAGATGTCTCAACGCTGGTTAAACTGCCGGGTGTTGGTAAGAAAACCGCTGAACGTCTGGTGGTTGAAATGAAAGACCGCCTGAAAGGATGGGGCGTAGGCGACCTGTTTACTCCATTCACAGACGCCGCACCAGCGGATTCTGCGTCAGCTTCATCGAACAACGCAGAAGAAGAGGCGATTAGCGCTCTGCTTGCTCTGGGATACAAACCGACGCAAGCATCAAAAGTTGTTGCTCAGATCGCTAAACCGGATATGAACAGCGAACAGCTTATCCGTGAAGCGCTCAAATCAATGGTGTAACACTAATCCGAAGGTAACAATTGCCCAAGATAACCATTCTCTCAGGTAACCATTTTTCAAGGTAACAAGATGATTGAAGCCGATCGTTTAATCGCTCCAGAAAATCCAGCGTTTCGTGAAGAAGACGTGATTGACCGTGCAATCCGACCGAAAAAGTTAGAAGACTATCAAGGTCAGGATCATGTGCGAGACCAGATGGAAATCTTTATTAAAGCGGCGCAGCTGCGTAATGAAGCGTTAGATCATCTTCTTATTTTTGGTCCTCCAGGTTTAGGTAAAACTACGCTCGCCAATATCGTCGCTAACGAAATGGACGTGAATATTCGTACCACGTCAGGTCCTGTGCTAGAAAAAGCGGGGGATTTGGCAGCGTTGCTTACCAACTTGGAAGAAAACGATGTTCTGTTTATCGATGAGATTCACCGCTTAAGCCCAATGGTTGAAGAGGTGCTTTATCCGGCGATGGAAGATTACCAATTAGACATCATGATTGGTGAAGGTCCGGCTGCTCGTTCGATCAAAATCGATTTGCCACCATTTACGTTAATTGGTGCGACGACACGCGCTGGTTCATTGACATCGCCGCTACGAGACCGTTTTGGCATCACTCAGCGTCTTGAATTTTATAAAACCAAAGATCTGCAGGACATCGTACAACGCAGTGCAGATTGTTTAGGCCTCTCTATGGACCCTGAAGGCGCACTAGAAGTAGCACGTCGAGCTCGTGGTACACCTCGTATTGCAAACCGCTTGCTGCGTCGTGTGCGAGATTACGCGGAAGTAAAAGGCAATGGCCACATCTGTGCGGATGTCGCAGATAAAGCTCTGAACATGCTTGATGTTGATGCGCAGGGGTTTGACTATATGGACCGCAAGCTTCTTCTCGCGATTATGGAGAAGTTCGGCGGTGGCCCGGTTGGCCTCGATAACATGGCAGCGGCAATTGGTGAAGAGAAAGACACCATCGAAGATGTCCTGGAGCCTTATCTGATTCAGCAGGGTTATTTACAACGAACACCGCGCGGAAGAATTGCCACTGATCGGGCGTATCTCCACTTTGGTATCGAAAAATAGAAACTAAAAAGGCTGGGCAAAATGCTCAGCCTTTTCACTTTAAGTGATCTGCATCCCACTTCTTCAATTTCTTTAATTTCTTTTGAGTTAATAGAAAGGCGTCAGTTGTTGCGCTAATGTTTGCCTGTGACCCGTTATTTTCGCCTCCGATTACCCAGTCTTAACATTTGCGTCAGTAGTTGTTTGATTTGCGTCAAGGTGATGGATTTCTGTCCAGGTTCTGTGCATAAATATTGATGTATATCAAAGCGCATCCTGGCTATAAATCTTTTGAAACAATGTGGTTTTAGAAGTAATATTAGCCCTAGCTATATTAGCTGATGCTTAACAATTAACTAACCAACGAAGTACATTTTCGCAACAAAAAGTTGTGACAATTCAACATATTTCATGTGTGAATAACACCTGATTATGGATTGTAATATGTAGAGAGTGTCATTCAGCCGACACATAGGAGTTACCATGATTGACGTAGTTGATCTATCGCGGTTGCAGTTTGCACTGACTGCGATGTATCACTTCCTATTCGTACCATTGACCCTTGGTATGGCCTTCCTTTTGGCCATTATGGAGTCGTTGTACGTAATGACGAACAAGCAAATCTATAAGGACATGACTAAGTTCTGGGGTAAGCTGTTTGGTATTAACTTTGCACTTGGTGTGGCAACTGGCCTTACCATGGAATTCCAGTTTGGTACGAACTGGTCGTATTACTCCCACTATGTAGGTGACATCTTCGGCGCACCACTAGCGATTGAAGCTCTTGTCGCGTTCTTCCTGGAGTCCACTTTTGTTGGTCTATTCTTCTTCGGGTGGGATCGTCTATCTAAACGTCAGCACTTAGCGGTAACTTGGCTGGTGGCGTTAGGTTCTAACTTTTCAGCACTGTGGATTCTTATTGCGAACGGCTGGATGCAAAACCCAGTTGGCGCGGAATTCAACTTCGAAACCATGCGAATGGAAATGGTGAGCTTTGCTGAAGTTGTGTTTAACCCAGTTGCTCAGGTTAAATTCGTTCACACGGTAGCTTCTGGCTACACTTGTGGCGCAATGTTTGTTCTAGGCATCAGTTCATACTACCTACTAAAAGGTCGTGACGTAGCGTTTGCTCGTCGTTCATTTGCTATTGCCGCTTCATTCGGTATGGCAGCGATCCTTTCTACTATCGTTCTTGGTGACGAATCAGGCTATGAGCTTGGTGAAGTCCAAAAAGTGAAGCTAGCAGCGGTAGAAGCAGAATGGCACACAGAGCCAGCACCTGCGGCGTTCACACTGTTTGGTATTCCTAATCAAGAAGACATGCATACCGACTACGCGATTAAGATCCCGTACGTAATGGGTATTATCGCAACTCGCTCTATTGATACAGAAGTGACGGGTTTGCGTGATCTGCATGAACAACACTTAGAGCGTATCCGCACAGGTATGTACGCGTACGAGCTGCTAGAGAAGCTTCGCGCAGGTGATAAATCTGAAGAGAACATGGCAGCGTTTGATGAAGTGAAAGGTGACCTTGGTTACGGCCTACTGCTAAAACGCTACACAGACAATGTTGTTGATGCGACAGAAGAGCAGATTCAAGCGGCAGCCGATGACTCTATTCCAACCGTGTGGCCGCTATTCTGGTCATTCCGTATCATGGTTGCGTGTGGCTTCATCATGCTATTCGTATTTGGTTTGTCGTTCATCCAAACATGTCGTCAGAAAATTACACAGAAGAAATGGCTGCTTAAAGCTGCGCTATTTAGTATTCCACTTCCATGGATTGCTATCGAAGCGGGTTGGTTTGTTGCGGAGTTTGGTCGTCAACCATGGGCGGTAGGTGAGATTCTCCCTGTACACGTCGCTGCTTCAGCACTGACAGCGGGTGAAATCTTAACTTCACTATTCGCGATTCTGGCGCTTTACACTGCATTCTTGATTGCAGAAGTATACCTAATGGTGAAATTCGCTCGTAAAGGCCCTAGCAGCCTGAAAACTGGCCGTTACCACTTCGAGCAAAACGCTGACTCTGTTGAAGACAAAGTTAGTCGCCAAGTAGAAGCGTAAGACAAGGAGACAACAAGATGTTTGATTACGAAATCTTGCGATTCATCTGGTGGGTACTGATCGGTGTTCTACTAGTTGGTTTTGCAGTAACAGATGGATTCGATATGGGTGTAGGCGCGCTTGTACCTGTTATCGGTAAAAGCGACACACAACGCCGTGTCATGATTAACTCAATTGCCCCTCACTGGGATGGTAACCAAGTATGGCTTATCACTGCAGGTGGTGCATTGTTTGCAGCGTGGCCATTGGTTTACGCAACGTCGTTCTCCGGGTTCTACTTGGCGATGATCCTGACGCTTGCCGCGCTATGGTTACGTCCCCTGGGTCTGGATTACCGCTCAAAAATTGAAGATCCAAAATGGCGCAAAAACTGGGACATTTGTATCTCAATCAGTGGCTTTGTACCGCCAATTATTTTTGGTGTGGCGTTTGGTAACCTTCTACAAGGCGTGCCATTCCAGTTAAGTGACTTCCTGATGCCAACGTACCACGGCTCGTTCTTTGGTCTGCTAAACCCATTTGCATTGCTATGTGGTCTGGTGAGCTTATTCATGATCCTGATGCAAGGTTCAAGCTGGCTACAGATGAAGACAACGGGTGACGTTCATACACGTGCGCGTAACGTTGCTCAACTTACTGGTCTGCTAACCGTGGTAACGTTTGTTGTTGCTGGTTTCTGGGTTCAGAATATTGAAGGCTACGTAATTGTTGGTGGTATTGATACCAATGCAGCGTCTAACCCTCTTAACAAAGAGGTGATTCGTGAAGCGGGTGCTTGGATGAAGAACTTTGAAAACTACCCACTGCTATGGGCTGCGCCGGTACTAGGTGTTGCGATGCCGTTGCTTACTGTATTGGCATCACGCCTTGAAAAGTGTGCGACTTCATTCATCACTTCAAGTCTTGGTGTTGCGGGTATTATCTTTACTGCTGGTTTTGCGATGTTCCCATTCATCATGCCATCAGACCTAATGCCTGATCACAGCTTGACGATGTGGGATGCGACTTCATCTGAACTGACCCTTAACCTAATGACGGGTGTTGCGATCGTTATGGTGCCAATCATTCTGGGTTACACATCTTGGACTTACTACAAGATGTTCGGCCGCCTGGATGATAAATACATTGAAGACAACAAAAACTCACTTTACTAAGGAGCAATCACTATGTGGTATTTCGCATGGATTCTAGGTGTACTACTTGCTTGTGCATTCGGTATCATCAACGCTCTTTGGTTAGAGCACTCAGAAATGATGGACAAAGACAGTGAGTGATCTCGCTGATAAGGTAGCGAAGTTACATCAACCAACAGATAAGACTCTGCTGAGGGTCTTATCTCTCATCCTCGGCTTTATGCATGTTGGATTGGTGATGTGGGAACCAGAGGCGTACAGCCAAGCGATTGGCGGGTTTAACGCTCTTATCGCTCCAGCATTGATTTGGGCAATATGTTCAAGCATGGTGTTTGGTGTGGGCTTCAAGCCGAGAAGTTGGTACTGGCAGGTGTTATTCAGCCCTTACTTCTCACTGACTATCTTATTCTATCTAACTCTACTTTATTTCACTTAGCTTGAAATAAGCTGAAATAAAGTCGGTTATTTCATCATCGATTAAAAGCCAGGCTCTTTGCCTGGCTTTTATTTTTTCTACAAAAATCAAAAATATTCCGCTCACTTGGTACCAATTCATATTGCTTAAGTTATAGTAACTACTTTAAAGAATTGACTCTATTGGTACTCTCTTGCAAGGCACATCTAATTCATTCAACTGGCCGATCACTGTGTACTATGAAGACACAGACGCGGGTGGCGTTGTTTATCATTCAAATTATCTGAAATTCTTTGAGCGTGCCCGCACTGAAATGTTGCGAGCGAAGGGTATCTCTCAACAAGTGTTACTGGAACAAAACATCGGTTTTGTTGTCCGACACATGGATATCGATTTCAAACAAGGGGCAAAGCTGGACGAACATCTGACAGTCGTGACCCGAGTGTCAGAAATAAAACGTGCGTCTTTACAATTCTGTCAAGAGTTGGTCAATGATCAAGGGCGGATATTGTGCAGTACCTTTGTTAAGGTAGCATGTGTCGATAATAAGAAAATGAAACCAATAGCTATCCCAGCGTTTATTAATTCGGAGCTAACAAATAGTGACTGCTGATATTTCCATTTTAGATCTTTTTCTTCAGGCAAGTCTGTTGGTAAAACTCGTGATGCTGACATTACTTGGTATGTCGATTGCGTCATGGGCGATGATCATTAAGCGCAGCAAAGTGCTTTCCCACGCATCAAAAGATGCAGAATCATTTGAAGACAAATTCTGGTCGGGTACGGATCTTTCTCAGCTTTACCAAAAAGTGAAAGCTCGAAAAGACGAAATCATCGGCACAGAAGAGATCTTCTACGCCGGTTTTACAGAATTTGCACGTCTGCGTAAGAGTAACGCGAACTCACCAGCTTACATTATGGAAGGCACGGGTCGCGCAATGCGCGTTGCTGTTGCTCGTGAAGTTGATGAGCTTGAAACCAGCTTACCTTTCCTTGCTACGGTAGGTTCAATCAGCCCGTACATTGGTCTGTTTGGTACCGTTTGGGGCATCATGCATGCGTTTATCGCACTGGGTGAAGTAAAACAAGCAACCCTTTCGATGGTAGCACCTGGTATCGCAGAAGCGTTGATCGCGACGGCAATGGGTCTGTTTGCCGCAATCCCTGCGGTAATGGCCTACAACCGACTAAGCAACAAAGTAAGTAAGCTTGAACACACTTACGCGACTTTCTCAGAAGAATTCCACAGCATCCTTCATCGCCAGGCGATGGCTGGCCGAGACAGCGCGGATAAGGAATAAAGCATGGCGGGTTACCAACCTAAAAAGCGCAAAATGACGGCAGAGATCAACGTTGTACCTTATATCGACGTGATGCTAGTACTGTTGATCATTTTCATGGCTACTGCTCCATTCGTTACGCAAGGTGTTGATGTCGAACTTCCAAAGACCTCGAACGCAACACCCGCGCAGGAGTTGGCTGGAGATACTGATAGCAGTTTCATCATTATCGAAATTGATAGCGATGGTAACTTGGGTTTAAGCGTTAACGATGAAGAAGTTCAACGTGGTTTAACACTGCAAGATGTGATTGTACGTGTTAAGGCGGAACGATCACTTAAGCCAGATTCACCAGTTGCGGTAGGTGGTGATGCAGCGACACCTTATGCAGAGGTAGTCCTTCTACTCGATGAATTGAGTCGTGCTGGTATCCCTAAAGTAGGGCTTCTGACCGATATCAGGGAATAAACGTCAACCATTCATGAAAGAAAAAAAGAACCAGACGAAAGAGTACTCCAAGCCGATAATGATATCGGTGGGCTTGCATGCCTTGTTAGTCGTCGCATTGCTTTGGGGTACGGATTTAACAATGTCAAAACCTGAACCAACGGGGCAGATGGTTCAGGCGGTTGTTATTGATCCTAAGCTTGTTCAGCAGCAGGCGAAAGAGATTCGTCAGCAACGCGAAAAAGCCGCTAAGAAAGAGCAAGAACGTCTTGATAAATTAAGACGCGAAGCGGAGCAGCTGGAAAAAAATCGCAAAGCTGAAGAAGAGCAAATTCGCAAGTTGAAAGAACAGCAAGCCAAAGACGCTCAAGCCGCGCGTGAAGCAGAAGCGGAACGTAAGAAAAAAGAGCAGGAGCGAAAAGCCGAAGAGGAACGTGTTCGCAAAGAGCAAGAGCGAGCTGCTAAGCTTGAACAAGAACGTAAAGCCAAAGAAGAGGCGGTACGTAAAGCGGAGCAGGAACGTTTAGCGAAAGAAGCGGCAATTGCCAAAGCGGAACAAGAACGTGTGGCGCGCGAGAAAGCAGCGAAAGAAGCTGAAGAAAAAGCCAAACGTGAGCGAGAAGCCGCGCAAAAAGCGGAGCAAGAACGTATCGCTAAGGAAAAAGCAGCCAAAGAGGCCGCTGAGCGAGAACGTAAAGCTCGTGAAGCTGCCGAGAAAGCTGAGCGTGAACGTAAACAACAAGAAGCAGCACTGGATGACATTTTTGCTGGCTTGGAAGATGAAGCAAGCCAAAACAGCGCTGCTCGTAACCAATTTATCAACGACGAGCTTTCTCGTATGTCGTCGATATACACTCAGAATATCCAGCAAAAGTTGATTAAGGATGACTATTTGCTGGGAAAGGAGTGTAGGGTAAACATCAAACTGATTCCTACTGGATCGGATATGATGGTTGCAGGTGTTACCGTGCTAAGTGGCGATACACGAGTTTGTGCAGCGGCGAAACGAGCGATTGCACAAGTTGGGACGTTCCCTAAATCGTCAGAAGCCGCGGTCAATGAAAGACTGAAAGACATCAACTTAACGGTTGCTTTGGACTAAAAGGAACAGAGACGTGATTAAACGCCTTTTACTAGGAATGTTTGTACTGTTAAGCAGTATGACGAATGTAGCGAATGCTGCACTAGAGTTGGTTATTACCGACGGTATAGATTCAGCACGACCAATTGCTGTGGTTCCGTTTAAATGGGAAGGTGCTGCGGCGCTGCCAACAGATATTTCTGCGGTAATAGCCTCTGATTTACAACGCAGCGGAAAATTCAGCCCGGTACCGACCAACAAAATGCCACAGACACCTTTTAATGAATCTGAGGTTAACTTTGATTCATGGACCAACTTGGGTGTTGATGCCTTACTGACAGGCTCTATTACTCAAAATGAGCAGGGTAATTACGTGGTTAACTACCAGCTTGTTGATATTGTTCGTGGTCAACTTACTGGTGGTCAGGGTAAAGCACTAGGCAGTGATGGTGAACTCGTCCTATCGAAAGACCATGTGTTGTTTAACAAGGTTGCGACCGTAGAAGCTTCTCGAATGCGTGAGTATGCCCACCGTATTTCAGATTTGGTTTATGAACAGTTGACGGGTGACCGCGGTGCCTTCATGACTCGAATCGCGTATGTGGTAGTGAGCGACACCGAGCGTTTCCCTTATCAACTCCGTGTGTCTGACTACGACGGTTATAATGAGCGCTTGGTACTGCGTTCTAAACAGCCGTTGATGTCACCGTCATGGTCCCCGGATGGTCAGAAGTTAGCGTATGTAAGTTTCCAAAACGGTCAGTCTGAAATTTACATCATGAATATCTACACTGGCGAACGTGAGAAGATCACCTCTTACCCGCGTCACAACGGCGCACCAAAATTCTCGCCAGACGGCAGCAAACTTGCTCTTGTTCTGTCGAAGACTGGTTCGTTACAGGTCTACACATTCGACCTGAGATCTCGCCAGCTCACACAAATTACGCGTGGCAGATCAAATAATACAGAACCGTTCTGGCACCCAGATGGAAAATCGTTGGTTTTCACATCTGATAGGGGTGGAAAACCTCAAATTTATCAAGTAGATTTGGGCAGCGGCAATACTAATCGTTTAACTTGGCAAGGCAGCCAGAACCTCAGTGGTCAAATCACACCTGACGGCCGATTCCTGGTAATGGTGAACCGCAGTGATTCAGGCTTTAACCTGGCAAAACAAGATTTAGAAACGGGCGCTCTTCAAGTTCTTACCAAGACCTTGCTTGATGAGTCACCGAGTATTGCTCCGAACGGTGGCATGGTTGTATATAGCTCCATGTTCAATAAGAAAAACGTACTTTCGATGGTTTCCATTGATGGTCGATTTAAAGCGAGATTACCTGCAACAAATGGACGCGTAAGAGCGCCTGCGTGGTCACCGTTTTTGTAATAATAAGATAGATTAATAAAGGAAAATAAGATGCAACTTAACAAGGTTCTAAAAGGGCTACTTATCGCGCTTCCAGTTATGGCTATGACAGCGTGTAGCTCAAGCGATGACGCAGCTTCAAGTACTGGTGATGCAACTAACCAAAGCGGTGCTGTTGAAACAACAGTCGTATCGCCTATGGATCAAGCGGGTCAACTGACTGAGCAAGAGCTAAAAGAGCAAGCGCTACGCGAAACTCAAACTATCTACTTCGCATTTGATAACTCAACAATTGCAGGTGATTACGAAGAGATGCTAGCAGCTCACGCGTCTTACCTAAGCAAAAACCCATCACTACGCGTAACTATTGAAGGTCACGCAGATGAGCGTGGTACTCCAGAGTACAACATCGCGCTAGGTGAGCGTCGTGCACAAGCGGTTGCTAACTACCTACAAGCTCTAGGTGTTCAGGCAAACCAAATCTCAATCGTTAGCTACGGTGAAGAGAAGCCACTTCTTCTGGGTCAATCAGATGAAGTGTACGCGAAAAACCGTCGTGCGGTTCTAGTATACTAATTCGAGGAATTCCTCATGTTGTTCAGTAACACTAAGCGCGCTGTTGCGCTTACGTTACTGGCAAGTGCAGCGAGCTTTGCGTTCGCTGCACCAGCTCCAGTATCTGATCTCAACAGCACATCTTCCAGTCGTTCATCCGAATCGGATGTCCAGCGATTAGAGCGCCTATTGCAAAGTCGCAGCCGTCTTCAGTTCCAAATGCAAGAACAAATTGACCAAATGTCACGAGAGATCAGTGAACTAAGAGGTCAGCTGGAACGAAATAACCATGAAATGCAGCAAATGCTTCAAAGGCAACGCGAGTTATTCGTTGAGCTTGATCGCATGCGTGGTGAGATGAAGTCAGCACCTGTTCCTCAAGAGACTCCTCCAGCAGAAGCAGGCGGTCAGTATACCCCTAACGCTGATGAACAAACAGCTTATCAAGACGCCGTCGATCTTATCCTTAAAAAGCGCGATTACGCTGGCGCGATTGCCGCTTTCCAGCAATTCCAAAAGGATTATCCTGATTCCACTTACACTGCGAATTCACATTATTGGTTAGGCCAATTGTACTACGCGAAGAAGCAGGATAAGGATGCGGCAAAAAGCTTTGTTGCGGTTGTTTCTTACAAAGACTCTAACAAGCGAGCGGATGCGTTGGTTAAATTAGGCGATATCGCCGAACGTAATAACAATGCAGAGCAGGCGAAGAAGTTCTATCAGCAAGTGGTTGATGAATACCCGAATAGCGCTTCAGCAAAAATTGCAGCTTCTAAGCTGTGATTACAGCCTTGATTATGTTTAAAAGGAGCTTCGGCTCCTTTTTGTTTTATTGGCTTTGCTGATGGATAGATAAAACAATAGAAGTGTTAATTGGAACAAAGATATACGGCTAGACCTCCAGAAATCCTCGCTATGGGTTGGTTTTTAAAAATTAACAAGGTTACAATACTCGGATTAAAGGAAGTTGCGTAGAGCAAGAGCAATGAGCCATATACTAGATAAAATCGACACTGTTTACCCATTCCCTCCAAAACCCGTTCCGTTGAGCGATGAAGAGAAAACGTCTTACATTGAGCAGATTAAAAAGCTGCTGAAAGAAAAAGATGCTGTTCTTATCGCACACTACTATACCGATCCAGAAATTCAGGCCTTGGCTGAAGAGACTGGCGGCTTTGTCGGTGACTCGCTAGAAATGGCGAAGTTTGGTAACCGTCACCCAGCAAGCACATTGATCATCGGTGGCGTTCGCTTTATGGGGGAGTCGGCTAAGATCCTAACTCCAGAGAAGCGTATTCTGATGCCAACGTTGGAGGCAGAGTGCTCTCTTGATCTTGGATGTCCAGCGGATAAGTTTAGTGAGTTCTGTGATGCTCACCCTGACCACACAGTTGTGGTTTACGCCAATACTTCTGCAGCCGTTAAAGCGCGTGCAGACTGGGTGGTAACATCAAGTATTGCACTTGAAATCGTTGAACATCTGGATGCGGAAGATAAACCTATTATCTGGGGTCCTGACCGTCACCTGGGTTCATACATTGCGAACAAGACCGGCGCAGACATGCTGTTATGGCAAGGCGAATGTGTGGTTCACGATGAATTTTCTGCAGACGCACTACGCAAAATGAAGAGCGTTTATCCTGATGCTGCAATTCTTGTTCACCCGGAGTCACCAGCAAGCGTGGTAGAACTGGCAGATGCTGTGGGTTCAACGAGCCAACTTATCAAAGCAGCAAAAGAGCTTCCTCACAAGCAAATGATTGTCGCGACAGACAAAGGCATCTTCTTCAAGATGCAGCAACTCGTTCCTGAAAAAGAGTTGATCGAAGCGCCAACAGCGGGTGCAGGCGCGACATGTCGTAGCTGTGCTCACTGTCCTTGGATGGCGATGAACGGCCTTAAAGCGATTGAAAAGGCGCTTCGTGAAGGTGGTGAAGAGCATGAAATCTTTGTTGATGAAGAACTTCGCGTTAAGTCTCTTATCCCACTGAACCGTATGTTAGATTTCGCAGAACAGCTCAACATGCAGGTAAAAGGTAACGCGTAAACTTTGCTATTACCTTAAGATGAATCTCAAAAACCAGCTGAATATGGCTGGTTTTTTTGTGTCTTACAATCAATCGGTTACTATTAAATAAAGTAATGCATTTAGGGACTGAATACTTATGGCAGTGTGGCTGGTCGTTAAAAAGTGGTTAAGTTCGCACGTTTTTAAGCTAAGCACCCGCAATCTTCTTTTTATTAGCCTGTTATATATCGCGCTTTCGTGGGGCCTATTGGTTCTGGCTGGCGAGACAGAACTCACGGAGAACTTTTCTAGTTTTGTCTACTACCTGATGGTGACAGCGAGTACGGTCGGTTATGGTGACCACTCTCCGGTGACGGACTTAGGGAAGTGGGTTGTTGTCTTGTTTGTTATTCCGGGCGGGTTAAGCTTGTTTGCTGCACTTTTGGGACGTGTGGCAGGCGCGGCTGTGGAGTATTGGCGAGCGGGTATTATCGGTAAACGGAGAGTAAGAGTGGAAAACCATATCGTATTGTTGGGGTGGAATGGCTCGAGAACCATGCACCTGATCCGCATGTTACAGCATGAAGAGGCAGGCAAACGTCCCGTCGTTCTGTGTAGTCGTTCGGACATTGAAAACCCGTTACCGGGTGAGATTCATTTTATCAAAGTTACCAGTTACACCGACTCACAGGAGATGAAAAACGCCAACATCGCTGAGGCGAGTTGTATTATTGTCGATAACCTGTCGGACGATATCACGCTCTCGGCGGCCTTGTACTGTGCTTCCGTCAATCCTGACGCACACTTGCTCGCCTATTTTAAGGATGAAGCGCTGGGCCGCTTATTAAGCCAACATTGTCCGAAAGCGGAATGTATTCCAGCAGTCGGTGCCGAAATGTTAGCTAAAGCTGCGGTGGACCCTGGCTCCAGTGCGTTGCATCAGGAGTTGCTCGCCTCGACCCGTGGTATGACTCAATACTCCGTGGTTTATCCGGAAAATCAACCCACCACTAAGATTGAGAACATCTTTGGATTTATTAAGCAGCATCACCACGCAACGCTAATTGCCATCGATCTGGGCGACGGCATTGAGCTAAATCCAGAGTTAGGTTCTGACGTACCACCAAACAGTAAACTTTTTTACATTGCAGATGAACGTATCGAAGACTTTGCATGGAACGAAATGATAAAGGACAAATAATGCACATCATCGCAGACCTGCTAGCGGGTTTCCCTTATTTCTTACTCTATTTTTCCGTGTCGATTGTATTCGTGTTGGCGTTCAAATTCGTTTATATCAAGCTAACGCCTTACGATGAATGGCAGCTGATCAAAGAAGAGCAAAATACCGCAGCAGCGGTGGCGTTAAGTGGTACTTTTCTTGGTTACTGTCTGGCGATAGCTGGTGCCGCAAAAAACTCAGTCAGCATCGTTGATTTTATGGTGTGGGGCATCGTCGCGATGTTAGCGCAGCTTATTGCGTTTGGTATTGTTCGCTTTATTCTGATGCCAAAAGTGTCAGAACAAATTGAGAATAACGAATTGCCGGCGGGTATCGTGCTTGCCGCAGTATCGGTGTCGGTCGGTTTGCTTAATGCCGCTTGTATGACGTATTAGGAGGAACGATGAAACGCAGTTCTAACGTTAAACGTTCATCCATGGATAAGCGTTTTAAAGTCAGCCGACTTATCCCGTTTGCAGCCTTTGGTGGTATCTTTTACCTTGCCACACAGGAGTCAACGACCGAAGGCGCTATCTATCTTGATGCTAATGAGTGCAAATCATCGGAACCTGGATTCAGCGAGCAATGTGAAGTTGCCTATCAGGAAGCGATGGCAAGAGCAGAGCAGAATGCACCTCGCTATACCACAGAGCATGAGTGTGAGAACGACTTCTATCAAGATGACTGCTATTACAGTTCTCGCTACAACTCCTATGTTCCCTTTGTCAGTGGTTTCTTTTTTAGCCGCGCTCTTAGTAATCTGAGCGGGTACAACAAGAGTTACTACTCCGAGCCAATGTACCGTTATAAGTCGAAATACTATAATGGTGCCGGGCAGTTTTATGGCTCGTACCGAAACCAGCCGACTAGTGTTGCGAGCAGCCGATTGAACAAGCGTGGCGGCGGTACGATTGGTCAGGCTATGTCCCGAGGCGGCTTTGGCAAAGCGGTATCAGGTAGTCGCGGCGGTTAACAGACACTATGTTTCGAAGAGAAATACAAGAAAGAGAAAACTGGCGTGAATTAGCACGCCAGTTTGGTTTTGGCTTCCATTCCATGTACGACCAACCTTACTGGGATGAGACCGCGTATTATCAGTTTACTCTGGCGCAGATCGAACAGGATCTTGAAGATCCCACAGAAGAGCTGCACCAGATGTGCCTCGACATTGTTGACCAAGTGGTACGCAGTGAACAGTTACTGACGAAATGCGCCATTCCTGAAGCAATGTGGTCGCAGGTCGCTTCCTCATGGAAACGCAGTGAATCGTCCCTCTATTCACGAATGGATTTCGCCTACAACGGATCTGGGCCAGCGAAGCTTCTGGAAAACAATGCAGATACGCCAACGTCATTATTCGAGACTGGATTCTGGCAATGGGTGTGGTTAGAAGATGTGGTGAATAAAGGGCGTATTCACCAAAGCGCAGATCAATTCAATATACTGCAAGATTTCCTTATCGAGCGCTTCGCTGAGATCGCCAAACTACAGCCGGGCCAAACACTGCATTTCAGTTGCTGCAAATATACCGAAGAAGACAAAGGTACCGTGCAATATCTTGAAGATTGTGCTCGGGAGGCTGGGTTATCAACGGCTTTTGTCTACGTTGAAGACATTGGCGTGACGGAAGAGGGGATATTTGTTGATGCGGACAACCGAGCTATTCGCTGGATGTTCAAACTTTATCCTTGGGAATTTATGTTTGAGGATGAGTACAATACCTACCTCGAAACAGCGAACGTCAATTGGCTGGAACCGATGTGGAAGTCCATTCTTTCGAACAAAGCGCTGTTGCCCTTGCTTTGGCAACGCTTCCCTAACCACCCCAATTTGCTGCCAGCGTATTTTGCCGACGATCCCAAAGCGTCTAGCTTAAAAGACTATGTGATTAAGCCACTATTTTCACGTGAAGGCGCGAATATCGAGATAGTAAAAAATGGTCAGCGCGTGGTTAAAACACCAGGACCTTATGAATCAAGCAAAAACATTGTTCAGCAATATCATCCGTTACCGAAGTTTGGACTAAGTCATACGTTAATCGGGAGTTGGCTGGTTAACGACCGAGCCGCGGGTATTTCAATTCGTGAGGACAGCAACTTAGTGACTCAGGATATGGCGCGTTATATTCCCCATATCATTTTGACCTGATCAAAACAGCTCTCTGAGTGAGTAATGCCAACCGCTCAACGATTTTTATCTGTGTCATTCCAGCGAGCCCAAGCGAGACTAGGAATCTGATAGCAGCGCACTGAGCAGTTATGAAATAACTTTGGTTATAAAGCACTCGGAAATTAGATCCTGAATCACGCTCCTTCGTCGCTATGCAGGATGACGGGAGGCTAAACATGCCGTTCGCTGTTAAACGAACGGCTAAGATGATCTTACTGCTCTTCAGCAAGCGTTACACCGCGTTGAGTCAAACCGCAAAGCATGACAGGCATAGCATTGAAGATCTCTTCGAATTGCTCAAGCCCTTCCATACCTTGCTCTGCCAGCGTTTCGATAGTAGTTTCTGGATCGTAAAGCATTGTCAGAGAAAGTAGCACACCACCCAGTAGTGCGTTATCTTCACTCTCTTCTGGCATGAGTGTTTCCCAGTCGTCACGAGCTAACTGCCAGCCTTGTAATACACCCTCACAGAAGTCACGAGTGCTGATGGTTACGATGTCTTTTTCATCCAACGCACAGCCTTCGGGCCAACTCCAGGTTCCGTCCAGCAGTGCAGGGCGAGTTTCATTCCACATTTGTACAATTTCATCAATGTACAGTTCTAACTGTTCGCCATCACTAAAAGGCGCTGTCTCTTCGCCACCCCACAAGAATGGTAGCCACTCCTGAGGCATCAATACATTTGGTGCAGATGCCATTGCTGTTACAAAGCCTTGAGTTTTCGCTAGGTTGAGTAGTTTTCCATCAAGTTCTGGAAGAGAAAGAATGTCTTGTAGTTTCAAAATAGAATACCATTTGTTCATGGGCTGGTTGGTTGCGGCCATCTTACCAATCAATTAACGATAAATCGATATTAGGGAAGATTTGTTAACACCTATTGAAATTCGCTCATCACTCCGCCGAAAAAGTATCTTTGCACCGTCGCTAACGCACCTTCATTAAGCCAATTTCCCCGTATTCCAACGAAGAAATTGCCATAAGTTACTGTACGTATAGAAAGTCATTTACAGCGTCAAATGATCCCTGAGCCTGTGGATATCGATGCGCTGACGGTCATGCTTGCAATTCCCTAACGTCCTCAATCTTTCGGTAGGTTGGTCACTGTTGTTTATCGACTAACGAACTGAAAAATTGGGAAGCTCTGAATTACCCTCTACAGGTAGCATAAGCGAATTATTTTTTGCTTCTCTTGCCAGATTTTGTTCTAAAAAATTACCTTTTATCCACTTCTAACTCCCTTGAATGTCGAAGTTTTTTGGTTTTTTACGCCATTTTGGGCCATAAAAGTGCAATTTTTGTCCAAACAGGTGCATTAAACTACTTTTATTGCAAATTTTGGTTATAAATTTACATCCTTATTTTAAAAATAGAACCATAAACTGCAAATGTTATGTTTTAATGGCGACATAATCTGGGTGATTAGTTAATGTATAGTTAATCGTATTTATTTTTCTATTAATTGCAGTGTTTGATTTTAGAGGTTGTTAAATGAAGTCTCGTGGACCATTTTGTATTCGTAATGCCGCAGCGGATACCTTTGCTATGGTGGTTTTTTGCTTTGTCACAGGGATGATTATCGAGATTTTGATTTCAGGAATGACGTTTGAACAGTCTCTGGCATCACGCACGTTATCCATCCCCGTAAACATTGCTATCGCTTGGCCGTATGGTGTTTTCCGCGATTGGGTATTGCGTCAAGGTAATAAAGTTTCACCGTCTTCATTTATGAAAAATGTGTCTGACCTTATCGCCTATGTGCTTTTTCAATCTCCGGTTTATGCAGGCATCTTGCTTGCGGTAGGCGCATCCACAGACCAGATCATTACTGCGGTAGCGAGTAACGCGGTTGTATCTTGCGGAATGGGTATTTTGTACGGCTACTTCTTAGACATGTGTCGCCGTTGGTTCCGAGTTCCTGGCTACTACCAAGGTATTTAATTGACACTGTTTTGTTCAATTTAGTTACTTAGTGAGCAACCGGCAGAAAAATGGGGCTTTTTTTCATGTTTAGCCTTGACCATAGGGCACATAATCATTAAATTAGCGCCTCGTTAGCCAATGTTGCTAACCACAATTTGATTCGGTGAGTTGTCCGAGTGGCTGAAGGAGCACGCCTGGAAAGTGTGTATACGGCAACGTATCGAGAGTTCGAATCTCTCACTCACCGCCACATTCGCTGAAAAAGACGTCCTAGGACGTCTTTTTTATGTCTGACATTTATGAAAATCGGCATTACTTGATAGTACAGGTGCAAGATTGAAGTCGGCTACGTAAACTTGTAACTGATTGATATTTATCAAGGCCATAAAAAAGCATGACTTTTGGTGTGAATATGAGCCAAGTTGAGTGCAAAATAAATTCTTAAGTTATAAAGCTTAGTTGTTTCTGGCTTAGCTACCTACTGGTACAAAGAGTAGATACAAATGAGCATTATGACGTCTTCATATAAACATCCCCAATCGGGAGCCTATTACTTCCGCATGGTGGTTCTAAAAGCCTTAGTTCACTAACTTCTCTCAGTTCTCTAATTTTAGGTTTATCTACTTATATCTGTTATGTTCTACTTTGTGTGAGTTATATCACTACAACTTAAGTTCACTGCAACTAGATTCATTTTATAGTCAAAATATATTAATTCCTTAATAGCATAGTGCGGTGGTGAATATGAAAGTTACACGATACTTATTGTTTACAGTATTAATCCTTTTAAGTAGTACAACAAGAGCAGAGTCGTTTGAGCCTCATCCTTATTTTGGCATTGGGTACACATATGCTGATGCAGATGTGTATGGTACATCGATAGATAACGGTTTATTAGGAGCGATCTTTGGGTACAAATTTCACCCAAACTTTGGGGTTGACTTGAGGGCGTATGGTAATGTGTCTGACGATGAAGTTTACGGAACAACAGTAAAAATAGAGCGTAGTTTTTCAATTTTAGCTAAAGGTATTATACCTGCTAACGAATATATTTATTTTTATGGGTTGCTTGGTTTTGCGGATTCAAAAGTCAAAGCTAGTGATATTTATGGCTCTGTCTCAGACAGTGATGAGGACTTGCAATATGGGGTAGGTATGGCAATCAGCAAGGGTAAATCAGCGCCACTAGAGATACAAATTGAATGGATGAGCTTATACGATGAAGATGACGTTGATATTACTGGATTCAATATAAACGCCGTATATAACTTTTTCTAGACTGTGTGCTAATTAGGTACCTTATATAAGGGCTCATATCTGAGCTCTTTTTTAATCATAAAAACTCCAATCTACTTTTTTGTTGTCTCTTCCTTAGGCTTATTGTGACAAAAATCACAAGAACTCATTATTTCTTAATACTTAATCGCCTTATGCAACCAAGCTAATTATCATCATTGAGTGGTCTACGATGGCTTGGTTTATGTCAGTTAATATCTCTTATTACAATAAAAATGCTGTTGAGTTAGCGGAGCAATACAACTCTCTTTCATTTGAGTCTGTGCACAAGTCATGGAAACAGTATTGGCCAGAAAAAGGCGCGAATGTTCTAGATGTTGGTGCAGGCTCTGGGCGAGATGCGAAGTGGATGAGTCAACAAGGCTGCGAAGTAATGGCAGTAGAACCATGCCATGATCTTCGTGAATTAGGCAAGCAAAGTACCGGCAATGACGTGACTTGGTTGGATGATTCACTGCCAGCTCTCAAAAAAGTTCAAAACCTTGGTATGCGCTATGATCTAATACTTATTAGTGCAGTCTGGATGCACTTGCCAACTTCAGTGCGAGAAAGAGCTTTTCGCAAGCTATCAAATTTACTAACACCGAACGGCAAGTTAGTGATAAGTCTGCGTCATGGAGCATTTACGGATGGCCGCCAGAGTTATCCTGTCTCCGTCGAAGAGCTCGAAATACTATCAAAAGATCATGCGTTGCAGCTTCATCAGGTAATTGAAAGCCAAGATAATTTACAGCGGTCGAATGTTTCTTGGCAGACAGTCGTGATGGTTTTGCCTGATGACGGAGCGGGCAATCTAAATACAGTTCGACGCATTATTGTCAATGACAGTAAGTCGGCCACTTACAAGCTCGCTCTACTCAGAACTTTACTTCGGATTGCTGACGCACACCCCGGTGCGGTGCTGGACCGCAATGATGGCAAAGTGGTACTGCCTGCTGGCCTCATTGCGTTGTATTGGGTTCGCCAATTCAAACGCCTAATCGATGTTGATATTGAAGGAAGGGGAATTCAACAGAACTCAAATACGACGAAAGGGTTGGGCTTTGTAAAAGAAGATGGTTGGGGGCAACTGAAACATCTTTCTGCTGATGACTTCACTATAGGTTCACTCTTTGTGGGTGTTGAAGCAATGGCTGTTCAAAAGCTGTTTGCTCATTCTCTAAGTACGATAAAATCAGGTCCGGTTTCTTTCATTTATCAGGGAGAAAAGCACAATCGTTTGTTTGAGCTACAGTCTCCGAGTGTTCGCAGGAAGCGGTCAGATTCAATAATCTTAGATAGTGTTTTTTTGCAAGGGTATGGCCAGTTTGTTTTAGATGAAAAACTTTGGGATTGCTTCCGAATCTATCATTCATGGATAGAGCCGTTAGTGGTTAACCAGTGGATAAAAGAAATGCAGCGTTTTGAACTTAATCGTACACGTGGTATTTCATTGCAAACTTATCATGATTGCCTTGTTTGGATCGATGCGTCCCGTGATACGCGAGATGTTCGCAAACGTGTTGAGGAGTTGAGAGAGGGAGGAGCGGATATTACGAGTGCTTGGAGCGATACCGTGTTGAAAGATAAATATGACGTGGATCACTGCCTGCCTTTCACATTTTGGCCAAATAACGATAGGTGGAACTTGCTGCCAACGACGAGCAAAGAGAATCGAAGTAAAAGTGATCGAATACCGACACTTAGACGATTGAACCACTCTAAACGTCGTATTTTGGAATGGTGGTTGTTAGCGTGGGGTGCCAGCGAACAACATCGACAACGTTTTTTTACCGAAGCGTCACTCTCTTTGCCTAACTTACCTCCTCAATGTGCTGACTTTGAAGCAGTATTTGAAGCGATGGGACTACAAGTCAGAGGAGTGAAGAGTCGCCTATTAGTGTCTGAGTGGTAGTCAGGATGCGCGGAAGTGAATGACGTGTTCTTCGAAAACCGCGAAGATTAACACTATTCCCTCATGATAGCAGCGTCGACTCAAAACACTTCTAAAACATGCTATAGGCAAAAACTGTCCTAGACTGACTAGTGAACTGTGTAAACACTCAATAAAAGGTGTGTGAAGCTGGAACTACCAATTGTTCAAGTGAAGTCGTCGTTATTTTTGAATAGATAAACTTAGCTCTTTAATGATGCGCAAGGCTCGCTTTTAAAACCCCAGACTCAACGACTGGGGTTTTCTTATTTTAGTGTCCAATCCTACGCTTTATGTTTGAGCGCATATAAGCGGCATTCAGCGATACAACTTAAAATGCCGATTTCACGCTCTTTTGTTTTCAAGCAAACCAGCGAGACCGTTTGAGGTTCAGGCTCAGGATGAAGGGTATCGATTTCAACGAACGTGACATGCGGCTGATATCTCTCTTTTAATCGGGCAGGTACGATAGAGTAACCTACGCCGGATTGAATCAAGTTCATTAGCGTAAAGATGTCTTCCACCTGCATTCCAATAGCAGGCTTAATCTTGTCTCTTTGGAAGCACGCTATACAGTGCTCGTAGGTTGCAAAACCAGGAGAAAGGGTGATGAGTTTTTCGTTGGTTAACTCTTCCAGCGCGATCTTTGATTTCTTTGCCAGCGGTGAAGCGTTAGATATCGCAATCACCATATGATCTTGATAGATAGGCATCACGGTATAGGTGCTGCTGGTGGAAGCGTGTGGTTGGGCGATCAGTGCAACGTCTATTTCCATTTTGTCTAGGCGTTGTAATAGGGTTTGGTTTGAACCTTGGGTGATGGAAACTTGAAGCTCTGGTCTTCGATTTTGCAGCCCTGAAACAACCGTCGGAACCAGGTCATAAGTTAATGAGTATAAGCTGCCAAGGGCCAGTTTATCGGATTGAATCCCCAGCTGATCTTTGGCGTCTTTGATGGCGGAGTCCAGTTCAGTGAGCAGCTTTTCTGAATACGTATAAAAGCTTTCTGCACTTTTTAACGGGCGTAGCGAACGTCCCTGAGTCTCAAAAAGCGGGCACTCAATGGCTTCTTCCAGAGAATGGAGTGCCTTATGCACACTCACAACACTAATATCTAAATTTTCCGCAGCACCCTTCATACTGCTACTTTTCATAAACTCATGAAAAATCATGATCTTCTTTAATGTAACGCCATCACTAATCATGTTCGTTTGAATCCCTTCCAATAATAACATCACCATATCACTGTTAACTTGGGGTTAATAGTGTTGCAAGTCAGTTAATTGAATGTGATCTCATTCGCGAGTAGTTTGAATGTATAGAGAAATTCACAGCGTTGTCACTGACATTAGTTCAAGGAAAACAATGCCATGGAATAGCGGGTTATTTTCTCATTTGAAAATAACAGCGTGATTGAAAAATATCGTGAGGCACTTTTATGACGGCAAAAAAGAAGTGGGATATTAAACGCACCTTAAAAAAGGAGCGAATTAATTCAGTTAATTCAATAACGGAAGGTAAGGTTATTCCAACTTCAAATATGGTTGAAGTGATGGAAAAAATTATCCAACCCGGTGATCGAGTTATTCTCGAAGGTAATAACCAAAAGCAGGCTGACTTCTTGGCGCGAAGTCTGGAAAAAGTTAACCCCGATGTAGTTAACAACCTGCATATGATCATGCCAAGTGTGAGCTTGCCTGAACACATGAATATTTTCGAAATGGGGATTGCCAAAAAGCTGGATTTCGCTTTTGCAGGGAAACAGAGTGTCCGCATTTCTCAGATGCTTGCTGACGGAATATTAGAAGTTGGCGCTGTACATACCTATATCGAACTGTACTCGCGTTTGTATTGTGATTTGATTCCGAATGTCGCACTTGTCGCAGGCTATACCGCCGACCGAAAAGGCAACTTATACACGGGTGCATCGACAGAAGACACGCCTGCGCTGGTGGAAGCGCCAGCGTTCAAAGATGGCATCGTGATCGCGCAAGTGAACAACATCGTGGATACAGTGGATGACTTACCCCGTGTTGATATTCCCGGAGATTGGGTTGATTTCGTGGTTGAAGCCGACAAAGACTTCTTTATCGAGCCACTATTCACCCGCGATCCTCGTTTGATCAAAGAGACGCATATTTTAATGGCGATGATGGCGATTAAAGGGATTTACGCCAAACATAAGGTTCAAACCTTAAACCACGGCATCGGTTTTAACACCGCCGCTATCGAACTTCTGTTACCAACCTATGGTGAAAAGCTGGGTCTTAAAGGCAAGATCTGTCAGCACTGGACACTGAACCCGCATCCAACATTAATACCTGCAATCGAGTCTGGCTGGGTCGATAGTGTGCATTCCTTTGGCGGTGAATTGGGCATGGAAGAGTACGCCCGTCACCGACCAGATGTGTTCTTTACCGGCCCCGATGGTTCGATGCGTTCAAACCGAACCATGTGTCAGATGGCGGGTCAGTTCGCGGCGGATATGTTTATTGGCGCTACGTTACAAATGGACGCCGAAGGCAACTCGTCTACTGTGACTCATGGCCGACTGTCAGGCTTCGGTGGTGCACCAAACATGGGGCACGATCCTCGTGGTCGTCGACACGCGAGTGATGCTTGGATGGATCTCATCACCGATCACGACAAAGACATCATCAAAGGTAAAAAGCTGGTGGTACAGATGGTTGAGACATTCCAAAGTGGGGAAAAGCCAACCTTCGTCGATAAGCTTGATGCGGTGGATGTTGGTCAGCACAGCAATATGCCAACCGCACCTGTGATGATTTATGGCGATGACGTTACCCACGTATTGACCGAAGAAGGCATTGCTTACCTGTACATGGCGCGAGATTTGGAAGAGCGCAAACAGATGATTGCAGCGGTGGCTGGCGTTACGCATTTAGGGCAGACAGTGACTAAAAGCCAGATAGATAAACTCCGGGCCGAAGGTAAGGTCGCCACACCTCAGGACCTGGGTATCAAACGCTCTGAAGCGACTCGTGACTTGTTAGCCGCGAAAAATATGAATGAGCTGGTTAAGTGGTCTGAGGGCTTATACGAGCCACCTGCAAAATTTCGTAGTTGGTAGGTCTCAAGTCGATAACAAGCACCGTAGCGGGTAATGGATACGAGGGGAACGTAATGACGCATATCGCTCTACAGCTCAAAACCAATTGGCAAGAAAACTCACCGCTTTCCCAATTTGAGGAACAGCTTAGCCCATTTGCGGAACAGATAGGTACTTTGGCTCGAGATGCGCTGGTTGCAGAAGTCATGCTATCACCAAAACCTGGCTTGGTTGATCAGTGGGATACCGGTTCACATAGTGACTTGACGGTTGAGATGATGGTGCGTTCCGCTAACTGTCTGGCTCCTTATTTTGCTCAAATGGCAGCAGAAGGACAAAGGTATCAATCCCAACAGTCTGCGGACGATTTGCTCTCACTGAGAGAAAGAATTGGTCTTATCGGCCGACAAGCCGAGTCACAAATGATGCAGGTGACAGAGGGTGTGAATACCCATCGTGGTGCTATCTGGGCGCTGGGTTTGCTTGCCACGTCTGCTGGAATGCTTGGTGAGCATGCAACACCCAATGATTTCTGTGTACTTGCAGGGCGCATTGCGTGTTTGCCGGATAAGTTCGTTAAGCAGACATGGAGCAAAGGATTAAAGGCGACTCGTCAATACCAAGTCAATGGCGCCCGTGAACAAGCTCAGAACGGGTTTCCTGCCATTATCGGCATCGCGCTTCCGGCTCTTATCTCCAGCAGACTGCATTCAAGCTCCGAATCCCATGCACAGCTAGATGCGTTAGTGGCGTTGATGGCTAACCTCACCGATACCTGTGTGCTGGCAAGAGCTGGACTGCAAGGGCTAACGCTGATGCAACATGGCGCGAGTGACATTATCAAGGTTGGTGGAACTTCGACAGAGTTAGGCTTCAGCAAGCTCATCAAACTAAACAAAGATATGGTTGCGATAAATGCATCTCCGGGAGGGGCTGCCGATCTGCTGGCGGCGACACTTTTTATTGATGCGATAACAAATCGTAAGGCTATTTTGGTTGGTCAATGATTTATTTCATTGATTGTTAAAGGAGAATCTTAGCAATGGAACAACTGCAATTTACTTATCCCGGCCAGCACTCGATGGTGAAAAATGTGCGGGTCGGTAACGTTGGGTCTGGTGACTTAGAAGTTTTGCTGCAGCCAAACTCAAATCCGGAAATTGATGTGAAGATTTCAACTTCGATCAATCACCGCCACGAAATATGGCAAGTGATCTTATCTCGCGCATTTGATGAGGTAGGCGAGGCAATGTGTGTCACCATTAATGACTTTGGTGCGACACCAGGCGTGATTAATCTCAGACTGGCTCAGGCATTAGAGCAGCTAGAAGAACAGCAAAGCATTGTAACTAATGAAAGCGAACTATGTGGTCATTCTTTTGTGGAAATGTCGGTTCGTCAGCGCTGCCAGTATCTGTTTGATGAAGGCTCCGCTCAGGAACTGTTGGGCTGTGAAGCGCAGCTAACCTCCCCATGGTTACCTAAGCAGGGCATCGTCTCACAAAGTGATGATGGTGGTGTAGTCATGCTAGGGCAAATTAATGGGCAGCGCTGCGTTGTGCTCGGTATTGAAGGTGGTTTTCAGGGTGGTGCCATTGGGGAAGTTTCTGGCGCCAAAATCGCAGCCGCACTCGACCTTGCACTACAAGACAATCAACGCGGTGTGAAAACTCAAGTGGTTGTCGTATTGGAAACGGGCGGCGTTCGATTGCAGGAAGCTAACCTTGGTCTGGCCGCCATTGCAGACATTCATTCTGCCATTATCGGGCTTAACGACTATGTTCCGGTTGTGGGGATTGTTGCTGGCGCGGTTGGCTGCTTTGGTGGTATGTCAATTGCCGCAGCGCTTTGCAGCAAGCTTATTGTTACCCGCGAAGCGAGATTAGGCTTAAACGGCCCGGCGGTTATCGAACAAGAAGCGGGAATCGCAGAATATGATTCGTCTGACCGACCATTCATTTGGGGAATCACAGGGGGAGAGCAGAGATATCGCAGCAAGCTGGTTGACCATTTGGTGGATGACGACGCGAGCACAGTTAAACAACAGCTGGTTGACGCTCTGCTGTCAGGCAAGCCAGAGATAACCAGAAGTGAACAAATTGAACACTACCTTTCTATCTTGAATCGTGTAGATACATCGGTTCAGGCAACACCGACACAAGTATGTATAGACTTAGCAGGAGGCAAGGCCGATGAGTAAACGAGGTGATATTTGGATGAAAGCATTAGCTTCTGAAGGTCAAGTTGTCGCTGGGTTTCCTCCGTCAGTACAAGTCGTTGATGATCAGTTTAATGGTCTTGCTACGCGTTATATCAACGTGACTCAAGACAGCAATAACGCGTTCCCAAGAGCGAGAAACGGTGAAGTTGGGCTACTGGAAGGATGGAATGTTGCGAAGGCGGTGAATCAGATTGTTGAACGCGATAAAGACAGCCACACCAAGTCTATTATCGTGGCCATTATTGATGTTCCTTCACAAGCTTATGGTCGTCGTGAAGAAGCTTATGGAATTCACTTGTCTTTGGCGGCAGCGGCCAATGCGTATGCTCAGGCACGTAAAGCTGGTCACCCTGTATTAGGTTTGATTGTAGGTAAAGCGATGTCAGGTGGCTTTCTCGCTCATGGTTATCAGGCTTCTCGATTGATAGCCTTAGACGACGAGCAATGCAGCGTACATGCGATGGGAAAAGCTTCTGCGGCCAAAGTGACACTACGTACGATCGAACAGCTAGAGTCACTGGCAGCAGAGCATCCGCCAATGGCATACGATATCAACAATTACAATACTTTGGGATTGTTGTGGAAACTGGTCACTGTTGAGAACGCCGGACAGCCTAGCAGGCAAGATATCGACCATATCCGCTCTCTGTTTTCTGCCGCATTAGAAGATATCAATATTAATGGGAATGATTGGTCACATCGCTTGCAGGGCGAGAATCGACGCGCAACACGTGATATTCGTGACCAGATGCAGAAAGCATGGATTGATTAGGCGAACAAGGAGTCTGTTTATGCCCTACAACGCTCATGACTTATTGTGGGTTAATGATCTCACCTTGGAAGGAAATGATTCTCCAAGCTGGTACGCACGCCACAATAATTCACTGCCGGTTGTTGTCCGCCGGGCTAATCGTCATACCCTAATCCCGGTTGGCGTGAGAGGCAAAAAACGCAGTGAACGCTTGGCTGCATGGGCGTGTAAATCATCGGTCATCAAGTCTGTTACGCCTAAGCAGCTTGTTCAGTCAAAACATGCTCAGGCGTACTGGCAGTCGAGTAATTTAACGTCATTTCAAACACTGACCGACGTAAACACAATATGCGAACGGCATGGCGTGGAGTGGGGCGTAACTGGTAGCTTAGGTTACGAGTTGGCAACAGGAATGCAATGTGCCCATCAGGACAGTGATATCGACATGACGCTGTACTTGACCGAACCTTTGCCTTTTCAAATGTTAGAGTCCCTAAACCATCAACTGGATGCTTTACCTTGTAAGGTCGACACGCAGATAGAAACCCCTTTAGGTGCAGTGGCACTAAGGGAGTGGGTCAACAGTCGTGGTAAGTCGAAAGTACTGCTAAAAACGGACACGGGTCCACTTCTGACTAATAATCCTTGGGCGAAATAGTCCTCAAATTTATCCTCTTTATGCCGGGTTTCGTTGGTAGCACCGGGCATCCACTCGAATCAGAGAAACTGTGGTTATGAGTATTCTAATGACTTTTCCCGGACAGGGAACGCAACGACCTAACATGATATCGGAGTTACCTTGTCACTCCGAAGTCGAGTCTGCTCTGCAACAGGTGGAGGAAGTACTGGGTTACTCTCCAACGAAGTTTGATAACCTTGACGAGAATAGCTCCAATAGGAATGTTCAGTTAGCGCTCACTATTTCAGGGTATGCTCAGTATCGGTATCTTAAAGCGTTTGGTGTGAAACCTAACTATATGATGGGACTGTCTATCGGAGCGTTTACCGCAGCGATTTGTAGTGGCATTTTAGATTTAGAGCAAGGACTTAATATTGTGTCTCTGAGGGGAGAACTGATGGCTCAGGCTTACCCAAGTGGTTATGGCATGGCCGCGATCATCGGCCTTCCACTTGCTCAGGTGAACGAACTTGTCTCTCTCGCGAGAGAGCAGGGGCGCTGCGTGTATGTGGCGAACGTAAATTCTGAAAATACCACCATCGTGTCTGGACAGTCTGACGATTTGGCGTACATCTGTAAACAAGCAGTCAACAAACAGGCACACAGCGCTCGACGTCTTAACGTCTCCGTTCCTTCTCACTGTGATTTGCTCGCTCCCCAGGCGGAGGTTCTGTATACCGAAATGCAAAAGGTAACGCTCAACCGACCAGAGAGCATTTATGTCAGTGCGAATCGAGCTCGTGTGCTAAATGATGTAGAGAGAATACGTCACGACTTAGCGTTTAATATGTGCCAGACCGTTAATTTGTGGGAGACCTTGTCGATGATGGGACAGCGTGGCGTGAAACTGGCCATGGAATGCTCTCCGGGCGCGGTGCTCACGTCCCTTTGTCAGTCATCAATGAGCCAGACACAATGCATCAGCCTCGACGCCAGTAAATTAGACAATACCCTAGAGTGGGTAAAGAGAGCAGGTTAATTGGATGAAGTACGTTACTGCCAATAAACGCAACGTAAAAAAGAAGCCAGAGCATCAACACTCTGGCTAAACACAGGAAGAAATAAAGCCCAACTATTCGATACCAGGCACACTATAACTCGTGCACTGACTGGGGCATTGGTCTTTAAAATATAGGCTTTAATCTGAGGCTTATACACTTTTTGAACGTTTTTACGTGCTTGAATGGGAGCTCTGTTCCAATCACTGTTGAAGGGTAGGCTTACCTCGGATAACAAACGATGTTCTGAAACGTGGTGCTCTCAGTCGCCGCTTCGTAGCCATGCGGTTGGTCACTAAAAAAGCGAATACTTTCTCCTGTTGCCAAATGATGCCATTCATCATTGAAGTAGACATTCATTTCACCACTAAGCACGTGAATATGTTCAATCACACCGACACCATGTGGAGAAGACATCTGGCGATGATGTCCGGTCAAGGTGATCTCAAACATTTCCAAGCCAGAGTCTGCTTTATACGGAAATAGTGTATTCACTTTCATCTTCGCGTCTTCAGGGAAGGCGTGATCAGCGGAGCGTAGTTCTGGGTCATTGGCAAAAAACGCGGAGAATGACGTGTCCAGTCCACTGGCAATTTTCCAAAGTGTTGAAATGGTAGGGCTGGATTCTTGTCGTTCTATTTGCCCTAGCATCGCTTTTGAAACCCCGGTCAATTTTGACGTGGCATCTAAGCTTAATCCTCTTTTTTTCCGTTCAGATTTTAGGTGATGAGCAATCTCGGATTTAAATGCGGATTCATTCATAACTAAATACCTTGTTGTGCGTTATTGCGCACAGTGTTATCTTTTTGTTGTATGTTATAGCGCACGAAGATTTTACCACAAAGCAGGGAAAAACGAATGATGAAAAAACTGTTCAATTTAAGTCACTTGTCAGCAGGGTTTACGGCTGTGTTAGTCGGCTACACCAGTTCGGTGGTGATCATCATTCAGGCGGCGACCTCTGCTGGCGCAACACCTAATCAAATAGAAAGCTGGTTGTTAGCCTTGGGGGTCACAATGGGGGTTACCTCCATCGCATACTCCTGGTTGTATAAAACGCCGATTTTGACCGCGTGGTCAACGCCCGGTGCAGCAATGTTAGTCGTTGCTTCACAGCAGTATGAGCTGCCGGTCATTATAGGATCTTTTGTCCTTTCCGGTGTTCTCATCTTATTAACTGGTCTGATTACGCCGTTGAGTCGAGCGCTTGAACGCATTCCTCCACAATTGGGGACTGCAATGCTTGGCGCTATTTTGTTACCGTTCTGTTTGGGAAGCTTTCAGGCCGTTAGCGGGGCACCCATTACCTTTCTCATTATGTTTGCTGGCTTTTTATTGGCGAAGAATGCGATGCCAAGATACGCAATGTTGATACTACTGATCTTAGGTGTGGTATGCGCTATTGGCGTGGAAGGCGCGGTAATTAACATCAAGGAACTGTCTATTGCTCAGCCAGTATGGGTAACGCCGGGATTCGATCTCGGTGCCATGCTGAACTTATCTATCCCGCTCTATATCATCACGATGCTTTCGCAGAATCTGCCTGGTATTGCGATGATGAAAAGCTACCAATATGGCACACCAGTGAAACCTATTTTGATAGGCACTGGCATTACTAATATATTCTCAGCCCCATTTGGTGGTTTTAGTGTCAACCTTGCTGCGATCTCAGCAGCAATTTGTATGACACCGGAGGTAGATTGCGACAAAACACAACGTTATCGCGCAGTACTATGGGCTGGAGTCTTCTATCTGATTGCAGGCGTGTTTGCGACAACAGTGGTGGCGATTTTTCTATCATTACCTGATGAAGTGACAAAAATTCTGGCTGGTTTTGCCTTGTTAGGCACGTTAATGATGTGTCTGCAATCAGCATTTCATGATCAAGGATACAGAGAGTCAGCGCTTTTTACCTTTCTTATCACTCTGTCTGGGATCAGTTTTCTTGGTGTGAGCGCGACATTATGGGGCTTGCTAGTGGGGATGATGCATCTGCGTTTAACTCATAAGGTCAGTCGTGCATAACATCGTCAAAGATAAAAATGTGCTACTGGTTGATCCTGACTACTAAACTCGTACTAAAAGTAAGAATGTTCGAATAAATCGAGGCCATTCTTGGTGCATTAACTAACATTACTTTTAGTTATCGATGAAATAGTTTTTAAGCGTTTAGGAAATAACACTGGACTTAAGATCAATTTTTTGCACAGCGTGGCGATGGTTTTGTCATCTTTTTGTTTGTTTATTGAGCTATGTTATTGCCCACAGAAAAGTGTGATTTCCAACGCAAAATACTTCGTTCTGAGATCTAAAGCACACCTTTTGGACAAACGCATTCTGCATGCGTATAGAAGTGTAAATGTTGTTGTATGTACAACAATGGATATTTATTATCCTAAGTAATTTTTGAATATCACAATAGCAATTATAACCGTAATTTCTTAGGGTTTTTTCCCTAAATGGTTTTTAGAGAAAGTAAGAAGAGAGATGTTTAATGAGACGTAAAACTACGCTATCGCTGTTGATTGCGTCGAGCCTGTTTATGGCCGGATGCCAACCAAGTCAAGAAGGAGCGAACCAAGGTGGTGGTGCTGCACAGACAACAGAAGTCGAAGTGATGACTGTTGAGCCAGTTCGTCAAATGTTAACCGTAGAGCTACCGGGCCGCAGCCGTGCGTTTAAAGAGGCAGAGGTCCGCCCGCAGGTGAGCGGTATTGTCTCGGAACGTAATTTTGTCGAAGGTAGTGTTGTCGAACAGGGTCAATCTCTGTACCAAATTGACGACTCAACCTATCAAGCGGCTTTGTTAAGTGCTGAAGCGGAATTGATTCGAGCGAATGCGACTGAAGAATCAACCTTTGCAACGGTTAAGCGTTACCGTGCCCTAATTTCTAAAAAGTCGATCAGTCAACAAGATCTTGATGAAGCAGAGGCAGCTTACAAAGAAGCAAAAGCTCAAGCGTTAGTTGCAAAAGCGGCAATCAATACCGCGAAAATCAACTTGTCTTACACCCAGGTTAAGGCTCCTATCAGCGGTGTTATTGGTAAATCAAGCGTCACCGCTGGTGCTTTGGTTACCGCAAACCAGGCTGACACATTAGCGACAATTCAACAGCTTGATCCTATTAATATCGACATAGTGCAGTCATCTGCTCAGTTGCTGCGCCTGAAAGCTGCTCTGGCTGAAGGACACATCCAACAGGATGAGTCAGCTGAAGTGACTTTAGAATTAGAAGATGGCTCAACTTATGCCCATAAAGGCACAATGAAGTTTGTCGAAGTCAACGTCGATGAAAGCACCGGCAGTGTGACGTTGCGTGCGGAATTCCCTAATCCAGATGGCTTGCTTCTACCGGGAATGTTTGTTCGTGCTACGGTAATTACGGGTGTGGATCCTGAAGCGATTCTTGTGCCTCAAAATACAGTCACTCGTGATGCAAGAGGACAAGCGACCGTTATGGTTGTTAACGCGGATAACGAAGTCGTTGCAACTCCGGTATCGACAGCAGAAGTGGTTGATAATCAATGGCGTATTATCGACGGCCTGAATGCGGGCGATAAAGTCATTACGGCTGGTCTGCAAAAGGTAGGGCCGGGTAGTTCTGTAAGCATTCAAACCGGAGAACAGGAGTAATCATGGCACGATTCTTTATCGATCGTCCGGTCTTTGCTTGGGTTCTGGCTATTCTGACCATGCTGGCGGGGATCATGTCCCTGATGAATCTACCAGTATCGCAGTATCCAACTATTTCACCGCCGACGGTTACTATCTCTGCTCGTTATCCTGGGGCGTCTGCAAAAACGGTTGAAGACTCCGTAACGCAGGTTATTGAGCAAAATATGACGGGTCTTGACTACTTACGTTACCTTTCATCAAGCAGTGATGCGTTTGGTAATGCGACGGTCACGCTAACGTTTGATAGCGAAGCTGATCCTGATATTGCGCAAGTTCAGGTGCAAAACAAGCTACAGCTAGCCCTGACGTCATTGCCGAGTGAAGTGCAAAGCCAAGGTATCGTGGTCGAGAAATCGAATACCTCTTTCTTATTGGTGGTGGCGCTGTATTCGGAAGATCCAGACTACACACAAAATGATATCGCTGATTATGTTGTATCTAACATTCAAGATCCAATCAGCCGTGTATCCGGTGTGGGTAAGGTTCAGGCGTTTGGTTCTCAATATGCGATGCGTGTTTGGTTAGACCCATTCAAGCTGACCCAGTTTAATCTGACTGCAATTGATGTCGCAGGTGCGATCAGTGAGCAGAACGCTCAGGTTTCGTCAGGTCAACTTGGCGCAGCACCATCTCAAGAAGGACAACTGCTGAATGCGACCATCTCTTCTGCCAGTCGCTTAAGCAGTGTTAAAGAGTTTGAAAATATCATTCTTAAGTCTGATACCAGCGGTGCGAACGTTTACCTAAAAGACGTCGCTCGTGTTGAACGTGGCGCGGAAAGTTACGACATCAAGGGTCAATACAATGGCTTCCCTGCGTCGGGCTTAGGTCTTTCTTTGGGTACGGGAGCGAACGCGCTGGAAACCGCAGCAGCAGTAAAAGAGCGTTTAGGCCAGTTGCAAGAAAACTTTCCTGCGGGTTTGAAGATTGCTTACCCGTTTGAAACCACACCTTTCGTTCAAGCATCGATCCATGAAGTGGTGAAGACGCTACTGGAAGCGATTGTTCTCGTATTCTTGATCATGTACCTGTTCTTACAGAACTTCCGCGCGACGATTATCCCGACCATTGCGGTTCCTGTGGTATTGCTGGGTACGTTTGCTGTTTTGTATACGACAGGCTTTAGCGTCAACACCTTAACCATGTTTGCGATGGTTCTGGCAATCGGCTTGCTGGTGGATGATGCCATCGTCGTCGTAGAGAACGTTGAACGTGTGATGCATGAAGATGGGCTCGAACCTAAAGAAGCGACCAAAAAGTCGATGGGGCAGATCACTGGTGCATTGGTTGGTGTCGGCTTGACCCTGTCTGCGGTATTTGTACCGATGGCATTTATGACCGGCTCTACCGGGGTTATTTATCGTCAGTTTTCGATCACGATCGTTGCAGCAATGACACTTTCTGTACTGGTTGCCATCATCCTGACGCCAGCACTGTGTGCTACGTTGCTGAAAAAGGGCGATGCGGAATTAGCTGAGAAGAAAGGTTTCTTTGGCTGGTTCAACCGTAAATTTGACTCGCTAACTTCAGGATACGAATCGGGCGTCGCCAAATTGCTTAAACGCACTGGCCGTATGATGCTGTTGTTTGTTGCCTTATCTGCAGGTGCAGGTTGGCTGTTTGTTAATCTGTCGACGTCTTTCTTACCTGATGAAGACCAGGGCACTATCTTCTCGATGTCGATTTTGCCGCCGAACTCAACGCAGGAGCAAACCGAGAAAACACTCGACAAGATGCGTGATTACTTCCTTGAAGATGAAAAAGAAGTTGTGAACTCGATATTTACTGTGGCTGGCTTTAGTTTCGCTGGTCAGGGACAAAATATGGGTATGGCATTTATCAACTTGAAGGACTGGTCAGAGCGTAAAGAGCCGGGAATGGATGCAGCTTCATTAACGGGTCGAGCGATGGGTTATTTCTCGACGATTAAAGAAGCGATGGTGTATGCCTTTGCGCCACCGCCAATCCAGGAATTAGGTAATGCCACCGGTTTTGATTTCTACCTTCAAGACTCATTGAACCAAGGGCATGATGCATTGGTTGCAGCGCAAGGTCAGCTACTTGGCATGGCGGCACAAAATCCAAATCTTGTTGGTGTACGTCCTAACGGTCAGGCTGATGCGCCGATGTACCAGGTACACGTTGACCACGCGAAGCTACGCGCTTTGAATGTGAGCATTGATGACGTTAACCAAATCCTGTCTTCAGCATGGGGTGGTGCTTACATCAACGACTACATTGACCGTGGCCGTGTTAAGAAGGTGATGTTGCAGAGTGATGCTGAGTTCCGTATGCAGCCGAAAGACTTTGATTCTTGGTACGTGCGTAACTCCAATGGTGACATGGTGCCATTCTCTGCGTTCTCCTATGGTGAGTGGACGTATGGTTCTCCTCAGTTGCAACGTTTTGATGGTCTGCCTGCGATGAACATTCAAGGTGGTGCTGCTCCTGGCGTTAGTACTGGTGACGCAATGGCAGAGATAGAATCGCTGGTAAAACAGTTACCTGAAGGCTTCCAGGTGAAGTGGACAGGTATCTCTTATGAAGAGCGACTATCCGGAAACCAGGCTCCAATGCTATACGCGTTGTCGATTCTAGTTGTTTTCCTCGTATTGGCTGCGCTTTATGAAAGTTGGTCTGTGCCGTTTGCGGTTGTATTAGTCGTGCCTCTGGGTGTGCTTGGTGCAGTACTAGCGGTAATGGGACGAGGCTTGGACAACGATGTATTCTTCCAGGTGAGTCTATTGACCACCGTTGGTCTGGCGACTAAGAACGCCATCCTGATCGTGGAATTCGCCAAAGATTACTACCAGAAGGGGGCTGGACTTATTGAAGCAACGTTACATGCGATTCGAGTGCGTCTTCGTCCAATCATCATGACCTCACTGGCGTTTGGTCTTGGCGTTGTGCCTCTGGCAATCAGTTCAGGTGTAGGTTCTGCGGGTCAAAACGCAGTAGGTACCGGCGTACTTGGTGGTATGGTGAGTGCGACATTGTTGGGTATCTTCTTTGTTCCGATTTTCTTTGTTGTGGTTGAACGTTTGTTTGACCGCAAAGCGAGAAAAGAGCAGGAAGAGGAACAGCAACAGGCCTTGGCTCACGAATCGGAGTCACCAAAGTAGACCCTAATGGTTTGAACTAAGGTATACTACTGATAGTTTTGTAATAAAAGAGCGCTTCGGCGCTCTTTGTTTATGTACACTTGTTAAACGTTGTAATAACAACGTCTTATGCTTTAACAAGGTTTACGCTCCTTTGGATAAGCCAATCACACAGTGATTCATCAGTGCGATAAAGGAACGTAGCCGGTAAATTAAAGGCGATGAGAAGTATCATAGACCCGAGCCATATACAAATTAGTCTACTATGAAAGAAAACAAGATTTCTCCCATCAGCGTTTTGGACAAGAGTCCTATGTTCGTGTGTGGCGTGATGCATCGCATGTATCGAAATCGCGCACAGGCAGAATTATCCCGTCAAAGTTTAACCACCTTAGAAATGGCGAGTGCTTTAGCGGCTATCGAAGAATTTCAGCCAATGAGTCAGCAAGCATTAGCGAATGCGGTACTTTGTGAACGCAGTGTAGCGAAGCGTATGGTCGATAATCTGGAAAAGCGCGGTTTAGTGCAGATTTCTAAATGTGACTACAACCGAAGAATAAAAATGTTGAGCCTGACAGCGGATGGCCAAACTACGCTGCACAAGGTGTATGAGATCATGGCCAATCTGCAACGAGATTTCTTTTCTTGTTTATCTGAATCGGAATCGCTGGAGTTCAAGCGTCTGGTGAGGAAAGTTACGCTTGCCAACCATGATTGAGCATGAGAGGAACGCAACCAACGAGGTAATACAATAGCTGCCTGCCGACTTTATGTTTTAAATCAGTTGCAGAGAATTCAGTATAATGATTCCTAGGGTGCAGCTTAATGTAGAAAGCACCGTGGTCATGGCAATAATATTTGCCGCCAGCACAGAGTTCCCCCCCATCGAACGAGCCATAACATAACTTGCAGCCGCAACAGGCGAGGCGTTCATAAAGAACAAAATGCCAAGCTCGACACCTCTGAACCCCACCAAATAAGCGCCTAGTGTTATTACTGCTGGTGCGACCAATAACTTGTAACTACTGGCAAACCACGATGGCCCTTTTTCCTGCCGCATTAAGCGTAGATTTAATGAACCACCTGTACATAACAGCGCGAGCGGTAATGTCATCTTCGACAAGTAGTTGCCCGCATCAATAGCAATTTGAGGTACCGGGATAGATAGGACGTAAAAAAGCATCCCGAGAACAATGGAAATAATCAGTGGGTTTTTAGTCAGTGTGCGAATCATCAACTTCGCGGCCTGAGAGACGGATGTTGCCCCTTTTGGCGATAAGCAGATCACCGCTTGAACGTTATAGATGAAGGTGGTCACTGCAACATAGAGTGCGGCTATCGCTACGCCTTTTGGACCATAAGCACTAGACACATAAGCAAGACCTATGATGCCCGTATTGGCTCGATATCCGCCCTGAATAAGCACGCCTTGATCGGGGGAGGATGGAAATAAGAATTTGACGGAAAGGTAGGTAAAAACAAAAAACGAAATGCTGGCGATGACACCGTAGTTGACGAAATGACTGGCTGAAGAAAAGTCATGTGTTGAAGACACAATGCTAATGAACAGCATGGCAGGAAGCGTCACCTTGAACACCAGTTTGGAGCCGACATCGATAAAGTTATTATCAATTAGGCCAATTCGTTTAAACAGTACGCCGAGTACTAACATCAAACAGATGGGGCCTGTAATCGATATAGAAAATTGCAACTGATGTAAAACTGAGTCCATTCAGGTATCCCGTAGCGAAACGTTATTATTGTTTAGCTATTAAGCCACAAATGAGGGGGTGGGGAATAGTGGCATGATGAAATTATCTTTGCGGATAAACCCCTTTCTTTTTTAGCGACAAGCCGTTTTTATTCATTTGTAACGAGGGTTAGTAAATAACAAAGCCGGACGCTTGAAAACGATGCCCGGCTGTGAGGAGTGCTTGGTCTTACTTCGTTAAACAGGAACGCCGCTATGGAACTTGAAGTCTTCATCTGGGGTCAGGATGAGATCCGCCTCGACGCGACCAAAGTATGCGATGCGTTCGCTAATGTCTTTCCCTGCAATTTGCTCAGCCAGCACTAAGTAGTCTTGATAGTGGCGAGCCTCAGAACGCAACAGCGAGATATAGAACTTAGCGATATCTTCTTCCATATGTGGTGCCAGTTTCGCAAAGCGCTCGCATGAGCGAGCTTCTATGTATGCGCCAATGATCAACTTATCGATCAATGTCTCCGGCTCGTGCGTTTTCATATGAGAAATAAGGCCTTTCGCATAGCGACTCGCAGGGATATTCTGGTATTCAATTCCACGACTTTCCATAATCTCAAGTACTTGATAAAAATGGTGTAACTCTTCTTTAATCAAAAGCACCATTTTATCAATCAGCTCCTGACTATACGGAGAGTCTGATTTCGCCATGATTGATTTAGAAATATTACTCTTGCCTTTTAAGGTCTCTAAAGAGCCCACATTACGATAAGCGAAGTCTTCATACGGCTTAAACCAATCCAATAAGGCGTGAGAACTGGTTTGGTCGACGGCGTATTTTCGGATCAAAAACATTGCCGATTGACCTGCTTTGAGTTCGCAAAGCAAGTGATCCAACAAGATGGTTTGCAGGTTTTGTGGTTTTTTCGCTTCTTCAACCCACTCGTCAGGTGTGCTGCATTGTAGAAACTGATTGATCGGAGCGAGAAGATCTTGGTAGGCGTCTAAATTTATCATGTTAATTTAATACTTTACGTTCTGATTTTTATCCACCGGGACTGTAAATATAAAAAAGGCTGCCAGAGCAGCCTTTTCCTTGGGCGGAAAGCTGGGTGGATATTACCACTTTTTCTTCTCGCCGAAGAGCACTTCCATATCATTGTCACGCTCTTTATCGGCCAGTTGCTGAATTTCTGAGTTGTTTTTATCTTGGCGTCTTTTATCTAAATCACCCAGCATCTCTTCTAGCTTTTGTTTGGCCTGAATTGAATAAGCATCATTTTTGGTACTTAACGCATCAATGCCTTTACGCAGAAGCTGAAGTGCAGTACCTGGTTGACCACGCGCAATAGAGTCGTTGGCTCTTTTTATGACGTTCTCGATATTGATACGAATTTGGATCGTCTCCAAGCGCGCGTTTTCACTGACGTATGTTTGAGTATCCAGGCGACCTTTGTTGTGTTCATTACGGACCGTATCTCTCAGGCGTTTTACCAGCTTCAGCATTGCAATCGCTTGTTTATCGCTGTTTGGCATCTTGAACGTTGTACTGTCACTGGCTTGCTCGTTTAATTTCAACTGTACAATTTGCTGCTTGAGGCTCTCTATCCGTTGCGATAGGTGTTTATTCTTTGGATCGAGCTCTTGCATGTTTTCTAAAGCATCAAGAATGCGATTGTTTAGGCATAGTAGAAGGTCTGGGCTGAAAGGGATATGGTGAGCGTGACCAATAAGTTCTTCAGTACCGTCAATTAAGGCAACGTAGCGAGCGGATTCCTGTCTCCTTGCCGTTTCTACTTTGACCTTGTATTGCAACATCATGTTATAGCCTAGGATTAAGACCAATAAGATGGCTACCAAAGCGATTATTAAACTAATATTCATATCTTTGTGTCTGCTTTCAGTTTTCTACGGCTAGCGACAAAGAATACATGAATCTCAACAAGCAAGGCACCCTATTTATCGGATTATTTAGCCCGTCACACGTTTTAATTTATATGGATTCGCTCACATCTATAAAGCAGCATTTAAACGGTTCAACCATGCGCATATTAATTTGCTTCTAATTTTTTAGTATGAGTTTGAGATATATGTTAGAAATTACTGTTCATTTAGCGTATGTCGCGTTATAACTAATTATTATATCGCTCAAAATGAGTGATCGTTTTAGCTTTCGATTTTAGTGTCTCGGGAACGAGTAAGGGATTACGATGAAACTGCAACAACTGAAGTATATTGTTGAGGTTGTAAACCATAATTTGAACGTGTCTGCCACCGCAGAAAGTTTGTACACCTCACAGCCAGGTATCAGTAAGCAGGTGAGGTTACTGGAAGATGAGCTGGGTATCCAAATTTTCGAGCGAAGTGGTAAACACTTAACTCAGGTGACTGGTGCGGGCGAAGAGATTGTTCGAATTTCTCAAGAAATCCTTGGACGTGTCGAAAGTATTAAAGCGGTAGCGGGTGAGCATACGCATCCTGAAATGGGAACCCTGAACATTACGACGACGCACACACAAGCGCGTTATGCCTTACCAGATGTCATTAAAGGTTTTACGACTCGTTACCCTAAAGTTTCTTTACACATGCATCAGGGCACGCCATCTCAAATGTCAGAAGCGATCGCAAAAGGCACGGCGAATTTTGCGATAGCGACGGAAGCACTCCACCTTTATCAAGACGCAATCATGTTACCTTGTTATCACTGGAACCGTTCGATCGTTGTGCCGAAAGATCACCCTCTAGCGAAGAAGGCTAACATCAGCATCCATGATTTAGCCGCTTACCCGCTGGTGACTTACGTCTTTGGTTTTACAGGTCGCTCTGAACTTGATACTGCATTTAACCGTGAAGGCCTGACTCCTCGCGTGGTATTTACAGCAACCGATGCGGATGTAATTAAAACCTATGTACGTATGGGCATTGGTGTTGGTGTGATTGCAAGTATGGCCGTCGATGAAAAGCAAGACAGTGATCTGGTTTCGATAGATGCGAGCCACTTGTTTGGCGCAAGCACCACCAGTATTGGCTTCCGTCGTGGTACTTTCCTTCGTTCTTATATGTTTGATTTCATGGAAAGATTTGCGCCTCACTTAACTCGCCCTGTGGTAGAGCAAGCCATCTCTTTGAAGTCAAACGTAGAAATCGAAGAGATGTTTAAAGATATCGACCTTCCAATCCGATAACCATGAATTATATGTCCATATCTAAGCCGAGTGTTCCTGAAAGGGTTGGTTAGGTATATAATTCGCCCCCGCTAGTGTGGTGGGGGCTTAATGAACACTCGATTCCAATTTATTAATGACTGTCTGATTGACAACCAATCGTTGTGGCGATTTGATCCATTCCAAAGCAGCATTCATCCAGTACTACCTTGGCAAGAACAGTATCCCAATCTTTGTCAGTGGTTAGCGTCACTGTCTCCCCTTGATATTGAACGCTTAAAAGCAAAACCAGAAGAAGCGTTGAGTGAAATTAGCGCTTATCTACCAGTACTTAAATCACTGTCTGAGCATACTCAATTAGAAACGGTACCACTCCAAGGCCTGGCACTTGACCGCGGTTTAGACAGCGGTGTTCCTGGTCGTAAACTTGAGCAAATAGTTGCCATGGGAGAAGCCGCAATCCAGAGCCATTATGGTGAAGAATGGTTAGAGTGGTGCTCGGGTAAGGGATACCTTGGACGCATTTTGACCACACAAACGGGTCAGCCTGTTACCAGCTTTGAATATCAACAGTCCTTGTGTGAGTCAGGGCAGTTGGCGGCGAATGAACATCAATGGAAAATGACGTTTATTCAGGGCAATGCGTTTGATGTTAAAACGAAAGCGATTTTCAAACCCACGCAGCATGCCGTAGCCTTGCATGCTTGTGGTGATTTACATGTTCGTTTGCTTCAGTACGGCTGTGAAGCAGGGATCTCGGCAATGACGATTTCTCCCTGCTGTTATCACCTTATTCAGCGCGAAAAGTATCAACCATTGTCCGAGATTGCTCAACACTCTACGTTAGTGCTGTCGAAACAAGAACTTCGTATCCCATTGCAACAAACCGTGACGGGTGGGGAACGTGTACGTCGTCATCGTCAGCAAGAAATGATTTTCAGGCTTGGCTTTGATCTGATCACTCGTCAGGTGCTCGGCATTGAAGAATATCAACCAGTTCCTAGCCTTCGTAAGTCACAATTAAGTGAAGGGTTTGAGGCTTTTTGTCTTTGGGCGGCAGAGCAAAAGCAGATTGATATTAGTCAGTCGATTGAGTTCAACGCGTTCGAAAAGTTGGCGGAAGAACGCTTTTGGCATATGGAAAGAATGAGCTTAATACAATTGGTTTTTCAACGTCCATTAGAGGTTTGGCTAGCATTAGATAAAGCACTTTATCTTGAGCAACATGGTTATCGTGCCAGATTGTCGGAATTTTGCGCTAAATCTGTCACACCCCGAAACATTTTAATTTGCGCATATAAGAGGTAGTTATTATTTATACCTAAATGCTCTATATGAAAAAGCCCACCTAATTGTGGGCTTTTGTAAACAAAACGTGACAAAAATGATTTATTTTGTCATTAGTTAAACATGGCGATCGCTTGCTCGGCTTCTACGTACTCCAGATCAAAACTCTCCGCAACTTCTTTACAAGTCACTTTACCGTGAATCACGTTTAGACCTTCAAGGAAGCCTTTCTCGTCAAGAAGTGCTTTTTGGTAGCCTTTATTTGCCAGCTTCAGGATGTAAGGCAATGTAGCGTTGTTCAACGCAAAAGTAGAGGTACGTGCAACGGCACCTGGCATGTTTGCTACACAATAGTGAACGACTTCATCAACGATGTAAGTTGGCTCTGCGTGTGTGGTCGCATGAGAAGTTTCAAAACAGCCACCTTGGTCGATAGCAACGTCAACAACCGCTGCGCCTGGCTTCATCTTCGCAATATGTTCTTTTGTCACTAGTTTAGGCGCTGCTGCGCCCGGGATAAGAACGGCACCGATGACGAGATCTGCTTCTAGAACATGCTTCTCGATAGCGTCTTCTGTAGAATAAACAACTTTAGCGCGACCCTGGAATTCTTCGTCAAGTTTACGCAGAGTATCGACATTACGATCAAGAATAGTGACGTCTGCACGAAGACCAACAGCCATACGAGCTGCGTTTGCACCAACGACACCACCGCCAATAATGACCACTTTCGCTGGTCCAACACCTGGTACGCCGCCGAGTAGTAAACCACAACCACCATGAGATTTTTCTAGCGTTTGTGCACCTGCTTGAATAGACATCCGACCTGCGACTTCAGACATTGGTGCTAACAGTGGCAAACGACCCATATTATCTGTTACAGTCTCGTAGGCTATACAGACAGCTTTGCTCTTGATTAGCTCATCAGTTTGTGGAAAATCTGGTGCTAGGTGTAAATAAGTAAATAAAATTTGCCCTTCGCGGAGCATAGCTCTCTCAACTGCTTGGGGTTCTTTAACTTTTACTATCATGTCTGCTTGCGCGAAAACGTCTGCAGCATGAGGGAGAATGGATGCGCCGACAGCGATGTAATCATCGTCTGAAAAACCAATGCCGGCACCTGCGTTGGTCTCAACTAAAACTTGGTGACCATGTGAGATTAACTCTCTCACGCTTGCTGGGATCATACCGACACGATATTCGTGGTTTTTGATTTCCTTAGGTACGCCAATGATCATCCTGTATCCTCTTTCTATAATGGTTATATTAACTATTTGTAGGGTGTTATTATCGAATTAATAACTAGTATAGTTATAGATTTGTAAAATTTGGCACCAAATATTAAAAAGTTGTAGTATATTTTTTTGCAAGGAAGTAATAAGGTGGAATAAAAAATGGCAGACAACTATAAAAAGCCGTCCAAGGAACTAGACCGTATCGACCGCAACATTCTTAATGAGCTGCAGAAAGACGGTCGTATTTCGAACGTAGAACTTTCCAAACGTGTTGGTCTTTCTCCAACGCCGTGTTTGGAGCGTGTACGTCGATTAGAGCGTCAGGGGTACATTACAGGGTATACTGCGTTGTTGAATCCGCAGTTTTTGGATGCTTCACTATTAGTGTTCGTTGAAATTACGTTAAACCGCGGTGCACCGGATGTGTTTGAACAGTTTAACACTGCGGTTCAAAAACTGGATGATATCCAAGAATGTCATCTAGTATCAGGTGATTTTGACTATCTTCTTAAAACTCGTGTATCAGATATGGGTGCTTACCGTCGATTACTTGGCGATACGCTTCTCCGTTTACCTGGTGTAAACGACACTCGTACATACGTTGTTATGGAAGAAGTGAAACAATCTAACCAGCTTGTGATTAAAACTCGTTAAATTCTTGCAAAGAAAGCGGTATATGCTTCCGCTTTCGGCATTGAGTAATTGGGTTTTTCTCTTTGATATGGTTAAATCAATTTACCGAGCGGCTTTATGCCGCTCGGAATGTTTTGTAATTTCCTATTTCATTTCCATATTCAAGTTGATTTATGTTCAAAGAGAACGCAAAGAAAGTCGAAACCATCATCAAAACCAGTGAAGAGCCTCAGTCTTCACGCTTAAATGGCTTCCAACGCTTGAAAGAGTGCTGCTTTATTGTGGGCGTTCTTAGCTCGGTATTACTTGCTGTAGCGTTATTTACCTTTAGCCCGGCCGATCCTTCCTGGTCCCAAACCGCGTGGGGAGGGGAGATCGATAATGCAGGTGGCTTATTTGGTGCCTGGCTAGCCGATACTCTATTTTTTACTTTTGGCTCATTGGCCTACCCTCTGCCTTTCTTAGTGGCAGCGGCGGCGTGGGTGCTTTGTCGTAAGCGCGGCGAAGACGAGCCAATTGATCTTATGCTTTGGGGGACAAGATTACTTGGTCTTGTTGTCCTCATTATGACCAGTTGTGGTCTGGCCGATATTAACTTCGATGATATCTGGTACTTCTCATCTGGAGGCGTTGTCGGTGACGTCCTGTCGAGTTTGGCACTGCCTACTCTCAACGTACTAGGCACCACGCTAGTTCTACTGTTTTTATGGGGAGCGGGCTTTACTCTTTTTACCGGTATTTCCTGGTTAAACATTGTTGAATGGCTTGGCGATCGTACTCTTGAGTTAGTCAGTGGCATCGCTAATAAACTGAGAGGTTCTGAGCAGGAAATGCTAGAGCCTCAGCTGGATGAGTTTATTGACGATAAAGTGGCGAGAAAACGTGTTGATGACGAACAGGATGAAGAGCTGCTTCCTCATCTTACAGCCTATGATGTCGAAGAGCCTAAACAAGCGCCGCACGAATATCCTATTTACGTACCGCAAACTCAACCGGAATCGCGCCGTTCAAAACCTGTCGCGGATTCGGCCAAACCTGTTTCACCTGCTGCGGAAGAGGCTGCACCTAAACCAGAACCACAAACGCAGGCATTCAGCATGAGTCACGTTGACCCATCTCAGGAACGTACTAAACAGTTGAATGTCACGATTGAAGAGTTGGAAGCCGCTGCTCAGCAAGCAGACGATTGGGCGGTGGAAGCGCAACCCAAACAAACATCAACATCGACACAACATCATGCAGAGCCTACGCGTCCTGTTCAAGATGATGTGGCGGGTGAGCAACCATTCCAAACTGAACCGGATTACTCTGAATATGCTCAGTTTGCGGCGGAGCAAGAACAGCAGACTCCAGCGGAATCGATACCATTTGAAGAACCGATTATCGATAACGCTTCTCTGGATACCATTTCGGATCAAACGGAACCTGGCCAGCATATTGAGCCGACTATTTCTAACTTTGATGTGCTCGATGATGAAGATGAGTATGTTGCTGAGCAACCTGAGGCTGCAGTGTATTCAGCCGCACCTCAACCAGAGCCGTCGGTAGCGCAATCAAGCCAACACACAGGAAACTCTCAACCTTCAACGAGCTCATCCTTTGAGCCCACTTCGGTGGCCGAAGCTGAAGAGGTCGCAGAAGGTGATCAAGACGTGGCTGCATTCCAGGACATGGTTGCTGGTGCACAGGCTAAAGTTGCGGCAACACAGAATCCGTTCTTGATGAAACAGGAAGAAAACCTGCCAGTGCCTGAAGAGCCGTTACCAACACTTGAGCTTTTGTATCACCCAGAAAAACGCGAGAACTTCATTGATCGTGACGCGCTAGAGCAGGTCGCACGATTAGTTGAAAGTAAGCTGGCGGACTACAAAATTAAAGCGGACGTTGTCGGCATTTACCCTGGTCCTGTTATCACTCGATTTGAGCTGGATCTGGCGCCGGGTGTGAAAGTTAGCCGCATTTCTGGCCTTTCAATGGACCTGGCACGAGCACTGTCGGCAATGGCGGTACGTGTTGTGGAAGTGATTCCGGGTAAACCTTATGTCGGCTTGGAACTGCCGAACATGAGTCGTCAGACCGTATTCCTGTCGGATGTCATCAGTAGCCCTCAATTTGAGCAAGCTAAATCGCCGACAACCGTCGTACTTGGTCAGGACATTGCGGGTGAAGCGGTTATTGCTGATATTGCTAAAATGCCTCACGTGCTGGTAGCCGGTACTACTGGCTCGGGTAAGTCGGTAGGTGTGAACGTCATGATCTTGAGTATGCTGTACAAAGCGTCTCCGGAAGATCTGCGCTTTATCATGATCGACCCGAAAATGTTGGAGCTTTCCATTTATGAAGGCATTCCACACCTTCTATCTGAAGTTGTGACAGACATGAAAGATGCTTCTAACGCCCTGCGTTGGTGTGTGGGTGAAATGGAACGTCGTTACAAACTGATGTCAGCACTCGGCGTTCGTAACGTAAAAGGCTTCAATGAGAAGCTGAAAATGGCGGCTGAAGCGGGTCACCCAATACACGACCCATTCTGGCAAGAAGGCGATAGCATGGACACTGAACCACCGCTATTAGAAAAACTGCCATACATCGTTGTCGTCGTGGATGAATTTGCTGACCTGATGATGGTGGTCGGTAAAAAAGTGGAAGAGCTGATTGCACGTTTGGCGCAGAAAGCGCGTGCAGCGGGTATTCACTTGATTCTTGCGACTCAGCGCCCATCGGTTGACGTCATTACTGGTTTGATTAAAGCCAACATCCCAACACGTGTGGCGTTTACGGTTTCCACCAAGACGGACTCTCGTACTATCCTGGACCAGGGTGGCGCAGAATCACTATTGGGTATGGGTGATATGCTTTACTTGCCGCCAGGCTCTAGCCATACCACCCGTGTACACGGCGCGTTTGCCTCAGATGAAGATGTGCATGCTGTCGTGAATAACTGGAAAGCGCGCGGTAAACCAAACTACATTGACGAGATCATCAGTGGCGAACAAAGTCCGGAAAGTTTGCTCCCTGGCGAGCAGATGGAAGCCGACGAAGATGTCGACCCATTGTTTGATCAGGTGGTTGAGCACGTCGTTCAGTCGCGCCGCGGATCAGTTTCAGGCGTTCAGCGCCGCTTTAAGATTGGTTACAACCGAGCAGCTCGAATCGTTGAGCAACTTGAGGCACAAGGTATCGTTAGTGCCCCTGGTCACAACGGTAACCGTGAAGTTCTGGCACCTGCACCGCCAAAAGATTAATGAACTTGTCTTACTCACCTCAGTCCAAATGAGGTGAGTAATATTCGGTCTTTCGACCCCAGTGATAGGTATTTGAATGAAAAAACGATTTTCTGCGAAATTCATCTCCGCGCTTGTTTTAAGCTTCTCTTTATTCTCAACGGTGTACGCCGCATCCCCAAAAACAGAGTTAAGCAAGCGTTTGGCCATTAACGAAGGTTTCAGTGCTGACTTTTCTCAACAAGTCATCAGCCCGGAAGGGGAAACGGTGATGGAAGGGGAAGGGACGGTTGAAATCGCACGTCCGAGCTTATTCCGTTGGAGTACCACATTCCCAGATGAAAACTTGTTGGTGTCTGATGGTAAAACACTTTGGTATTACAGCCCGTTCATCGAGCAGGTCAGTATTTACTGGCAAGAGCAAGCGGCTGAACAAACCCCCTTTGTACTTTTGACTCGTAATCGCGCCAGTGATTGGGAAAATTACAAAGTCTCTCAAAAAGGTAACGAGTTCACACTCATCCCGACGGCAGTCGACTCTACACAAGGTCGTTTCCAGATTAATATCGATGCAAAAGGGATTGTGAAAGGCTTTAATGTGATTGAACAAGACGGCCAAAGAGGCTTGTTCACATTCAGCAATGTAAAGCTTGGAAAACCAAAAGCCAACCGATTCACATTCACGATTCCAAAAGGTGTGGAAGTGGATGACCAAAGGAATTAATAGGTAGTGACGAATTACACACTAGATTTCTCGGGGGACGAAGATTTTCGTCCCCTTGCTGCGCGTATGAGGCCGCAAACGGTCGAGCAGTATATTGGACAGCAGCATATTTTAGGTCCGGGAAAGCCTTTACGTCGTGCGCTGGAAGCGGGCAATATCCACTCGATGATTTTGTGGGGACCGCCTGGTACAGGTAAAACGACGTTAGCAGAAGTTGCAGCGAACTACGCCAATGCAGAGGTTGAGCGTGTTTCGGCGGTGACCTCTGGAGTGAAAGAAATCCGTGCTGCGATTGAGAAAGCGCGAGAGAATAAAATAGCGGGACGCCGAACGATATTATTCGTCGATGAGGTGCATCGGTTTAACAAGTCACAGCAAGATGCTTTTCTACCACACATTGAAGATGGTACGGTTACCTTTATCGGTGCAACGACAGAAAATCCCTCTTTCGAACTGAACAACGCATTGTTGTCTCGGGCGCGAGTATACAAACTGACGTCTCTCAATCAAGATGAGATCGCATTAGCGCTTAATCAAGCGATTAACGATAAAGAGCGTGGCTTGGGGAATACCCCCGCACACTTTGTTGATAACGTTCTGGATCGGTTGTCAGAGCTGGTGAATGGTGACGCTCGCATGTCTCTGAACTACCTTGAGTTGCTCTACGATATGGCCGAAGACAATGCACAAGGCGAGAAAGAGATTACGCTTAAGTTACTTGCCGAAGTCGCTGGAGAAAAAGTTTCTCGCTTCGATAACAAAGGCGATATTTGGTACGATTTAATCTCTGCAGTGCATAAGTCTATCCGTGGCTCTAACCCAGACGCAGCGCTGTATTGGGCGGCGAGAATGATCTCTGCAGGGTGCGATCCCTTGTACATTGCACGCCGTTTACTCGCGATTGCTTCTGAGGATGTTGGCAACGCTGACCCTCGTGCGATGCAAGTGGCGCTCTCTGCATGGGACTGTTTTACGCGTGTTGGCCCGGCAGAAGGCGAACGTGCGATTGCTCAGGCGATCGTTTATCTTGCGTGTGCGCCTAAGAGCAATGCCGTTTATGTGGCGTGGAAACAAGCGCTCACGGACGCGCATAACTTACCCGAGTACGAAGTGCCGCATCATTTGAGAAACGCACCAACGAGCTTGATGAAAGACATGGGCTACGGTGCCGAATATCGTTACGCTCATGATGAGCCGGGCGCGTATGCAGCCGGCGAGCAATATCTGCCACCAGAAATGGGCGATCGTAAGTACTATCAGCCGACAAATCGTGGTCTGGAGACCAAAATCGGCGAAAAGTTAGATTACTTGGCTACTTTAGACGCAAATAGTCCACAAAAGCGCTATGAAAAGTAGGCGTTTTTGGATACATTTATTCGGTAAATTTTTATAGCGTATTAGCAAGATGCTGGTGCGCGATTTCACAACTACAAAAGCATAGGATTAACAATGCTGGATTCTAAATTACTTCGAACTGAGCTGGATGAAACAGCTGCAAAACTGGCACGTCGTGGCTTTAAGCTAGACGTCGAGACAATCCGTAACCTTGAAGAACAACGTAAGTCCATTCAAGTAGAAGTTGAAAATTTACAATCCACGCGTAACTCCATCTCCAAGCAAATCGGCCAAAAAATGGCGGCTGGTGACAAAGAAGGTGCAGAAGAGATCAAGAAACAAATCGGTACTTTAGGTAGCGATCTTGATGCGAAAAAAGTGGAACTTGAGCAAGTGATGTCTCAACTAGAGGAAATCACGCTTTCTGTTCCTAACCTGCCAGCTGACGATGTGCCAGACGGTAAAGATGAAGAAGACAACGTAGAAATCTCTCGTTGGGGCGAGCCAAAAACTTACGATTTCGAACTGAAAGATCACGTTGATCTAGGTGAAATGGGCGATGGCCTGGATTTCGCTAGCGCGACTAAAATCACTGGCGCTCGTTTCATCGTAATGAAAGGTCAGTTCGCGCGTCTACACCGTGCAATCGCTCAGTTTATGCTAGATCTTCATACAGAAGAACACGGCTACACAGAAATGTACGTACCTTACCTGGTTAACTCTGACAGCCTGTTTGGTACGGGTCAGCTACCTAAATTTGGTAAAGACCTTTTCCATACAGAGCCACTTGAAGAGAAAGTAAACGACGAAGAGCCGCGTAGGTTGTCACTTATCCCAACGGCTGAAGTACCAGTAACTAACATGGTACGTGACACGATTTCTGACGAAGCCGATCTGCCACTTAAGATGACGGCTCACACACCGTGTTTCCGTTCTGAAGCAGGCTCTTACGGTCGTGATACTCGAGGTCTGATTCGTATGCACCAGTTCGACAAAGTTGAGTTAGTACAAATCACCAAACCAGAAGATTCAATGGACGCACTTGAAGAGCTGACTGGCCACGCAGAGAAAGTACTGCAAATTCTGGAACTTCCTTACCGTAAAGTGGTTCTATGTACGGGTGACATGGGCTTCGGCGCACGTAAGACTTACGATCTGGAAGTATGGGTTCCTGCTCAAGAAACTTACCGCGAAATCTCTTCATGTTCTAACATGTGGGACTTCCAGGCTCGTCGTATGCAAGCGCGTTTCCGTCGTAAAGGCGAAAAGAAACCTGAGCTTGTGCACACGCTAAACGGTTCTGGCCTAGCGGTAGGTCGTACAATGGTTGCTATCCTTGAAAACAACCAAGAAGCAGATGGCCGTATTGCTATCCCTACAGCACTTCAGAAGTACATGGGCGGCGCAACGCACATCGGTTAATAAGTAAACTGAATAAATACAAAAACCCAGCTTTTGAGCTGGGTTTTTAATATCTAAAAAACAAAATCAGTGGGCGTTGTTGTTATAAAAAACAGTCTTCACGTTGAAGCGCTGTTTCAATCGCGTTTACCAACCTTTCAATGTGTTCTGGCTCGCTGATAAATGGTGGCATCATGTAAATGAGTTTGCCAAACGGACGAATCCACACACCCTGATCAACAAACAGTGCCTGAATCGTTTCCATGTTAACGGGACGATGAGTTTCCACAACGCCTATTGCACCAAGCCAACGTGTATTTTTCACCACATCATATTGTTCTAGCTTGGGTAACAACTCAGAAAAAAGCGTTTCAATTTGCTGAGTCTGCTGCTGCCAGTCTCCTTGCTCGATAAGCTCTAAACTCGCGGTCGCTACCGCGCAAGCGAGCGGGTTTCCCATAAAGGTGGGCCCATGCATAAAGCAACCTGCTTCGCCACCGCAAACCGTATCAGCGACATGTTTGGTCGCAAGGGTGGCGGATAACGTCATATAGCCACCAGTTAATGCTTTACCAACACAAAGGATGTCAGGTTGAATACCGGCATGCTGACATGCGAAAAGCTTTCCAGTGCGTCCAAATCCTGTCGCAATCTCATCAGCAATCAATAGAAGTTCATATTTATCACAGAGTGCTCTGACCCCTTTAAGGAACTCAGGATGATAAATACGCATCCCCCCAGCACCTTGTACGATTGGCTCGAGGATCACTGCGGCAAGTTCTTGGTGATGCTGCTCGATCTTCTGTGCGAAATCAGCCAAGTCGTCGGGGTTCCATTCATCCCAATAACCGCATGTCGGAGAGTCTGCGAAGATGTGCTCTGGCAAAAAGCCTTTGTATAGTGAGTGCATCGAATTGTCGGGATCGGTGACCGACATCGCTGCGAAGGTATCACCATGATAACCGTGCTTTAAGGTAAGGAATTTGGGTCTGCGTTCGCCTTTTGCGTGCCAATATTGCAATGCCATTTTCAGGCTTACTTCTACGGCTACAGAGCCTGAGTCGGCAAGAAAAACGTGTTCGAGATTGTCAGGTGCCAGGGAAAGCAGCTTCTTACATAAATTGATCGCGGGTTGGTGAGTCATACCACCAAACATGACATGAGAAACCTGTTCAATTTGCTGATGTGCAGCTTGGTTTAAATGGGGGTGATTATAGCCATGAATCGTTGACCACCAGGAAGACATGCCATCTACTAATTGGGTTCCATCTTCTAAGCTAATGTATACGCCATGCGCGGAGGCGACGGGATAACAGGTCAGAGGAGTGAGCGTAGAAGTGTAGGGATGCCAGATATGTTGGCGGTCGAAGGCAAGATCCATGTGTAATTCCAAGATTAATGTAGATTAAAAAATAACCAGAAGTAAACTTTTGATTTTGTGCTTATGTTGACAGTTTAACGGGACTCGGTAGACTGTCAACACAACAAAAAAAGTAATCTAAGGAATACACGTGGAAGTACGTCATAACTGGACGCATGCAGAAGTACAAGAGCTAATGGAAAAACCATTTATGGATCTTCTGTTCGAAGCACAGCTTGTTCACCGTCAATACCAGCAAACCAATCATGTTCAAGTTAGCACATTGCTATCAATCAAGACGGGTGCATGCCCAGAAGACTGTAAGTACTGTCCTCAAAGCGCGAGATACACCACAGACATTGAAAAAGAGCGTCTGATGGAAGTGGAGCGTGTCCTCGATGCGGCACAAAAAGCGAAAAACGCAGGTTCTACCCGTTTTTGTATGGGCGCGGCGTGGAAGAATCCGAAAGAGCGTGATATGCCGCATTTGACCGATATGATCAAAGGCGTGAAAGACATGGGTCTGGAAACCTGTATGACGCTGGGTATGCTGACACCTGAGCAAGCGAACCAACTCGCGGATGCGGGGCTTGATTATTACAACCACAATTTAGATACGTCGCCTGAGTTTTACGGCAATATCATCACGACACGCACATATCAGGATCGTTTGGATACGCTATCTCATGTTCGTGATGCGGGCATGAAAATTTGTTCGGGCGGCATCATTGGTATGGGCGAAAGTGCCAACGACCGTGCTGGTTTATTAGTTGAACTTGCTAATCTGCCGACTCATCCAGAAAGTGTACCAATCAACATGCTGGTTAAAGTGAAAGGCACACCGCTTGAAAAAGTCGAAGATGTTGAACCATTTGATTTTATTCGTCTCATTGCTATCGCACGAATCATGATGCCTCAATCTGCGGTTCGCTTGTCTGCGGGACGCGAAAACATGAATGAGCAGATGCAAACACTGTGCTTTATGGCTGGTGCGAACTCTGTTTTCTACGGTTGCAAACTACTGACGACACCAAACCCTTCTGAAGACAAAGATATGATGCTGTTTGATAAGTTAGGCATAAACAGCCAGCAAGTCTCGCAAAAGCCGGATGAAATTGAAGAGAACGAATTGCTTGATCGTGTGGTAGAACGTGTTGCCGCTCGCCCGACAAAAGACGACCTTTTCTACGATGCCAGCGTTTAAATCTCGTATCGAATCAGCTCTCGCGCAGCGTAAAGAGCAGGGGCTGAATCGTTCAATGAATCTAGTGTTTGCCGGTAACCAGTCCACTCTGGAACATGCTGGTAAACGCTATATTAATTTTTCGAGCAATGATTATCTTGGCTTGGCCAATGATCAAGCGTTGATTCGTGCCTGGCAGCAAGGGTTGAGTGTTTACGGCAGCGGAAGCGGTGCTTCACCGATGGTGACCGGGTTTAGCGCTGCACACAGTAATTTAGAAGCCGCACTGACCGAGTGGCTCGGTTTTGAACGAGCCGTATTGTTTGGTTCAGGCTTCAGTGCTAACCAGGCATTATTATTTACCTTATTGGAAAAGTCAGACGTTCTGCTACAAGACCGGCTCAATCACGCTTCTTTAATGGAAGCGGGGGCATTGTCACCGGCTAAGATGAAGCGTTTTAAGCATAACGACATGTCGCACCTCAAATCGTTTCTCGAGGCCAATCATAATCATCTTGTGGTGACGGAAGGTGTGTTTAGCATGGATGGCGATTGCGCTCCTCTTGAAGAGATAGCCACACTGACCCGATCGAATGACGCTTGGCTGGCAGTGGATGATGCTCATGGCATTGGTGTACTTGGCGACACCGGCGGTGGATCTTGTGAGAAGAGCAATATAAAACCAGATATTCTCGTGGTCACATTTGGCAAAGCATTTGGCATTTCCGGTGCGGCTATTCTTTGTGACCGAGTGACGGGTGACTTCCTGACACAATTCGCACGACATCATGTCTATTCGACAGCCATGCCTCCTGCTCAAGCGTATGCCTTAACGCATGCCGTTTCTATTGTTCAAGAACAAGGTTGGCGGCGCGAGAAGCTTGCAGAGTTGAGCGCTTACTATAAGCAGTGCTTACAAGGCAAGAGCGGCTTTGTTGAAACGCTAACACCGATTAAACCTTTTCTTACAGGCGACGCAGAACAAGCGTTAAGTGTGGCAGACTCTTGTCGCAAAAATGGCCTCTGGGTAACGGCGATTCGACCACCTACGGTTCCGGCAGGGACATCCCGGTTACGTATCACCTTGACGGCTAATCACACCAAAGATCAAATCAAAACGTTGTCACACGCACTTGAACAAGCACTAGGAGCGCAGTAATGAATCAAGCAGAACAGCGAGATCTGGCGCTTGACGGTCAAGATAAGAGTGCTATCGCTATTTCATTCGGTAAAGCCGCCGATACCTATGATGCACATGCAGCCTTTCAACGGGATGTCGGACACCGATTATTAGCGCGGCTTCCGGAAGATTTATCAGACAAACGCATTTTAGATCTCGGTTGTGGAACCGGATATTTTTCTGAATTACTCCAACAACGCGGTGCCGAAGTCGTTTGCGCAGATATCTCTCAAGAGATGCTAAATAAAGCCCAGCAACGATGTGGTGATGAAAGAGCAAGCTATGTGTTGGCTGACGCAGAGAATTTGCCTTTTGATGATCATAGTTTTGATTACGTCTTCTCTAGTTTGGCGCTGCAGTGGTGCCGTGACTTAAGCGACCCGCTACGTGAAGTGCGTCGAATCCTGAAAGAGGGGGGAGCCGGCTTTTTCTCTACTCTTGTCGATGGTTCACTTTTCGAACTACGTGAATCATGGAAAAAAATTGATGCATATCAACACGTCAATCACTTTGTAACGATCAATCAGGTAAAAATTGCGTTGGCGCAAGCTCACTGCAATGACCATCATCTAGACTTGACCTCCATCACAGTTTGGTACGACTCTGCGTTTTCTGTGATGCGGGATCTCAAGGGGATAGGAGCAAACCACGTCAGTGGACGTTCTCCTGCACTCACGAGCCGCCGTAAACTTATGCACGTAGAGCGCGCGTACCAAGAATTCAAAAACAATAAAGGTCTTTTACCTGCAAGTTATCAGGTTTGTTTTGGAGTAATACATCTATGATTGATGCTTTTTTTATTGCTGGTACGGATACTGATGTAGGAAAAACGGTAGCGTCGAAAGCTATTCTGCAAGCGTTAGCGGCAAAAGGGTTAAACACCATTGGCTATAAGCCAGTGGCAGCAGGCAGCGAAAAGACTGAGCAGGGGTGGCGTAACTCAGATGCGTTGCATTTACAAAAAGCAGCGACGCTAGAAGTCGCTTATGACGATATTAATCCGTACGCGTTAGAGCTTCCAACTTCACCTCATATCGCCGCGAAGCATGAAAATACTGAGATAAAATACGAGGTCTTAAGTGAGAAATTAGCTCACCACAAAGAGCAAGCAGATATTGTCTTAGTTGAAGGTGCTGGTGGTTGGCGTGTTCCAGTTTCTGATACAGATAACCTTTCCACTTGGGTGCAACAAGAACAGCTTCCGGTGGTTTTGGTCGTTGGTATTAAACTGGGTTGTTTAAGTCATGCTCTATTGACCGCAGAGGTGATTCGGGCTGATGGCTTGAACCTAGTCGGATGGGTAGCAAACCGCATTAATCCAGGCACTGAACATTACGCAGATATTATCGCAATGCTGGAAGATCGCTTAGAAGCGCCGAAATTAGGCGAGATTCCGTATGTTCCAAGTGCTAAGCGTAAAGAGCTTGGAAAGTTCATTAACATTGATCCTCTGCTTCAGTGTTAATCATTTAGTTCAAAAACCGAAAGGGCTGCACAATGCAGCCCTTTCTTTATTCGATAACCTAAGCCAGGTTTATTTTTCGTTACCTAGGCCCATCAGCGCGTGTTGAGTTTCTGCAACACGGCTAGCCATGTGATCATCAGTCGAAATACCTAGTTGTTGCTTTGCCTCGTCCTCTGAGATACCTAGGTGACAACGTAGTAAATCGATAGCCATTTGATAGTCGTTCGTTTCTACCATGATTTTTTCCCTCAAGACATGGAATCTTTAAGCCACTCGGCTTTGTTAAGCGTTTAGAGTAAGCTCGGTTTTCGTTCATCTGAGTTGAATTTAGCATGCTCATTCAATCGGACAATAAGACCAAAGTCTAAACCTAGTCTAAAATACTGTTTTTAGGCTATAAAAATTTACGAATTATTTCAGCTGAGAAAACAAATGTTGCAATTTATTGCTTAACCTTGTTTTTAACATCGATAGACTATATCTATAACGCAACGGAGCACGAAACCAAGTGGGATCGGCTTTTACAACAATAAGCTTCCTCGGAGAAAAGTAATGAAGCGAATTATGTTATTCCTGGCAACTAACCTGGCCGTCGTGCTGGTACTTAGTGTTGTTCTGAATATTGTTTACGCGACAACTGGAATGCAGCCGGGCAGTCTGTCTGGACTGTTGGTCTTGGCTGCGGTCTTTGGTTTTGGTGGTGCACTGATTTCGTTAATGATGTCTAAAGGCATGGCACTGCGTTCGGTTGGTGGTATGGTTATCGAAAGTCCACGTAACGAAACAGAGCATTGGTTACTAGAGACCGTTGGTCGTCAAGCGCAACAAGCAGGCATTGGCATGCCAACGGTGGCCATCTATGACTCGCCAGATATCAATGCCTTCGCGACAGGCGCGAAGCGTAATGACTCTTTAGTTGCGGTTTCTACCGGTCTGTTACATAACATGACTCGCGATGAAGCCGAAGCGGTGTTGGCCCATGAGGTAAGCCACATCTCGAATGGTGACATGGTCACAATGACACTGATGCAGGGCGTCGTGAACACGTTTGTGATCTTCTTGTCTCGTTTTATCGCCAATATTGTGGCATCTAATGATGATGAAGAAGGCCAGGGCTCAAACATGATGGTGTACTTCGGTGTCTCTATGGTGTTAGAACTGGTGTTTGGCTTCTTAGCAAGCTTCATCACCATGTGGTACAGCCGTCATCGTGAGTTCCATGCAGACGCGGGCGCAGCGCATCTGGTCGGCAAAGAGAAAATGATTGCTGCGCTGGAGCGTTTGAAAATGAGCCAGGAGTCGAAGTTAGACGGCACCATGATGGCGTTTGGTATCAACGGAAAGCAGTCTCTGACAGAGCTACTAATGAGCCACCCACCACTGGACAAGCGTATTAACGCATTACGTAGTCAACAGTACTAATCGAATAATTTTCTGAAAAGGCTTGGTTTTTACCAAGCCTTTTTTTCGTCTGCCTGATCGCCACCTTCCTGATTCACGTATTTAGTCTAATGACACAAAGTTATACAAAATAATTTTTGTACAACTTTGATCGATTAGTCTATGTTGTACGTATCATATTTTTGTACAACATTCATGATTTAAGGTGCGTAGTAGGAGCAACGAAATGGAAATACGGTCTGTCGTCGATGTTTACCAGCAGCTCACCAAAGAAAACTTACATTTGCTGGAAGAGATTTATCACCCTGACGTGGTGTTCGAAGACGCAGCGCATCGTTTGCAGGGCAGGACTGAGCTCTATCAATACTTCCAGTCACTCTACAACAATGTTATCCGCTGCGACTTTGATATTCATGAGCATCAACAGGTAGGAGAAAGTGGCTTTATTACCTGGACCATGGAACTACTGCACCCCAAGCTCCAACAAGGTTCACCTATTGAGGTTAACGGCGCGTCTCATCTCAAGTTCTCTGACGGTCAGGTCATCTATCACCGTGACTACTTCGATCTCGGAGAGATGCTCTATGAAAACCTACCGCTTCTTGGAGCAGTGGTAAAAATGGTGAAGCAGAGGATCGGACAATGAGTGGTTCTATTTTGATTACCGGTGCGACATCTGGGATTGGTAAGCAGCTGGCTCTTGATTACGCAGACTCAGGTTGGCGAGTGATCGCTTGCGGGCGAAACGAAGGTGTACTTGATGAATTGAGTAAACATTCTTCGCTGATTGAAACGCTTCGTTTTGATGTGACAGATTACGACCAAACCAAGCAAGCGTTGTCGTCACTTAACGTTGTCCCCCAAACCTGGGTTTTTAATGCTGGTGATTGTGAGTATATGAATAATGGTGAGGTTGACGCGAAACTTTTGGCGCGGGTAATGAACGTCAATGTAATTGGCGTAGCGAACTGTGTCGAAGCTTGCCAGACCTATTTTGAGTCAGGCCACCGCATCGTAATTGTGGGTTCGATTGCCTCAGAAGTCGCGCTACCGAGAGCTGAAGCCTACGGGGCATCAAAAGCTGCAGTCAGTTACTTCGCGCGGACTTTAGCGTTAGATGTCGAAAGAAAAGGCATACAAGTGGTGACGGTTTTTCCGGGCTTTGTTGAAACGCCTCTGACCGACAAAAACACCTTTGAAATGCCGATGATCATTTCTGTTAAGCAAGCCTCTGACTCAATCAGAAAGCAGCTTTCCGCCAATAAAAGTTTTATCTATTTTCCCGCGAGATTTACCAGCATTCTCCGTTTCATTTCGTTACTGCCATACCGCTGGCAAGCACGCTTAACGCGTAAACTTGTGTCGTAAAAGGAATAAATATGAAAATCGCAATTATAGGCACTGGGATATCCGGACTGACGTGCGGTTATTACTTGCACAAAGAGCATGACATCACTCTATTTGAAGCGAATGATTACATTGGTGGACACACGGCAACCGTTGATGTGACTGTTGATGGTCAAGACTATGCCATTGACACCGGTTTTATCGTCTATAACGACCGGACTTATCCTAATTTCATCAAGATGATGAACGAGGTTGGTGTGGAAGGTATACCGACTGAAATGAGCTTCAGCGTCCGCAACAATAGTAACGGGTTAGAGTATAACGGGCATACGATTTCGACACTTTTCGCTCAAAAGCGTAACTGGGTAAATCCGAAGTTCTATCGTTTTATTTTTGAGATCCTTCGCTTTAATAAGTTAGCAAAATCGTTTGCTGGAAAAGAGGAGACAAACACGAAAACGCTGGGTGAATTCCTCGATGAACACCAGTTTAGTCAATTCTTCACTGATAACTATATTCTTCCTATGGGCGCGGCGATCTGGTCTTCGACACTCGCAGACATGCGTGCATTCCCGCTGATGTTTTTCTTGCGCTTCTTCTTGAATCATGGGTTGCTTGATGTGACGAACCGACCTCAATGGTATGTGATCAAGGGTGGCTCTCGTGCTTATATTCCGCCGCTTACCAAAGGCTTTGCTCAACATATTCGTCTCAATAGTCCAGTTGAGAGTGTCACTCGAACAAAAGACCGTGTGCTTTTGCGGGTAAATGGAACCACAGAATGGTTCGATGAAGTCATCTTCGCGTGCCACAGCGACCAGGCAATGAAAATCCTCAGTGAACCGTCCGCCGAGGAGCAAAGTATTCTCGGTAATATGGCTTATCAAGCGAATGAAGTGGTTTTACACACCGATTCGAGTTTACTGCCGAAACGCAAAGCGGCATGGGCTTCCTGGAACTATCTGTTAGAAGGATGTGAAGGGGAAAAGCAACGACTTCCATCACTGACCTACAATATGAATATACTCCAGCACGTGGATGCTGGCCCAAACACTTTTTGCGTTACGCTGAATAGTACAGACCAAATCGATTCGAGCAAAATATTGCGCAAGTTTACTTATGATCATCCGGTATTTACAACTGATTCCATTGCCGCTCAAAAAAGAAAGGATGAGATTCAGGGGCTGTCGAATATTTGGTTTTGCGGGGCCTATTGGTACAACGGTTTTCACGAAGATGGTGTACGTAGTGCATTAGATGTGGTGAAAGCGCTGGGAAACAAAACCAGAGAACAGTCTGTGGCGACTCTACAGAAAGGGGCGGCGTAATATGGTTAGCGGGATGAACAGCCGGTTGTTTATCGGCAATGTAAGGCACCGACGATTTACGCCCGTGTTGCATGAACTGAACTATTCGTTATTTATGCCGGCGATTGATCTCGATGAACTTGGTGAGCTCGAAATCAATGTGTGGGGGTTCGGTACCCGCTGGTGGCACTGGGCGAGATTTAAGCGCAGTGACTATGTCGGTGAAGGAAACCTTAAGCAGGCGGTACAAGACAAGCTGGAAAACCTCACAGGCGTACGATGCCGTGGCAGAGTCATCGCGGTTTGTCACTTGCGTTATTTAGGGCTCTATTTTAGTCCGGTTAATTTCTATTATATTTATAACGAGCGGGGTGAATGGAAATACTTGTTGGCCGAAGTGAGTAATACACCTTGGAATGAGCGTCATTATTACGCTATTTGTGCTGATCAGGAAGATGAGCAGTTTGGCTGGAAGCAAGAGAAAGCATTTCATGTCTCCCCGTTTAACCCGATTGACCAACAATACCTGTGGAAGATTAAACCGTTGACCGACAAGCTCAATATCCACTTGGAGTGTCACAAAGACGGTAAGCATTTTGATGCCACAATGGCGATGAAAGCGAAGGTTCTATCAAGCAAAAGCCTGATGAAATGCTTAGTTGTGACACCAATCCAAACGGTAAAAGTGGTATTTGGGATTTACTGGCACGCATTAAAGTTATGGAGAAAAGGAGCACCTTTTTATTCTCATCCTAAATACTCAGCTGAAAGTAAAACAAAGCCAGAGAATAAAAATAACAAAAGAGATAACAAGGAGAATTCTGCATGTTGAATAGTAGTAGTGCAATCACATTACCGCGCGAACTGACTACAACTCAAAAAGCGGCTCGCAGAGTGATCGTTCAATGTTTGAAAAAAATGGAATTTGGTTGCTTAACCTTAATAGAGAGCTTTAATTCAGACACGACACAAAGAAGTGAACGTTTTACTGCACCTGATGGGTCGTATAACGGTCAGCCGGTTGTTGCTACCATCGAAGTGAAACATCCCGGTTTATACTCGCGCCTATTACGAGGTGGAAGTATCGCTGCGGGTGAGGCATACATGGATGGCTGGTGGGACAGCCCGGATCTCACTGCACTTATGAAGCTGATGGCGATCAACATGCGTGCATTAGACCAAATAGAAGATCAGGGTAGCTGGATAACCAAGCTATTTTACAAAGTCAGCCATTGGGCTAACCGCAACTCACAAGAGAATTCTCGAAAAAACATTCATGCTCACTATGATCTGGGTAACGAGCTGTATGAGTCATTCCTTGATAGTGAAATGCTTTATTCTTCGGCGCTATTTCACCAAGATAACGAGTCTCTAGAGCAAGCTCAGATAAATAAGATGGATCGTCTTTGTCAGCAGCTCGATTTAAAGCCATCTGATCACGTTATTGAGATTGGTACGGGGTGGGGCGCGATGGCGATATACATGGCAGAGCAATATGGTTGTCAGGTAACCACCACCACCATTTCAGACGAGCAGCATGCTTACACCAGACGTAAGATTGAAGAGAAAGGCTTAGCGGATAAAATCACCTTGCTCAAAGAGGATTACCGAAATCTGAATGGTACGTATGACAAACTGGTTTCGATTGAGATGATTGAAGCGGTGGGGAAAGCGTTTTTGCCGTCCTACATCAAGAAGTGCGAATCACTGCTCAAACCAGGTGGTTTAATGGCTATTCAGGCGATTACGATTGCCGATCAGCGTTATGAATATTACAGCAATAACGTCGACTTTATTCAGAAGTACATTTTCCCGGGTGGTTTTTTACCTTCTGTTACCTCGCTTACGCAAGCCACTACCAAGTATAGTGATCTGGTTGTGCGTGACCTGTTCGATATTGGCCTCGACTACGCGAAAACGCTCAATGAATGGCACCGCCGATTTAATATCGCCGAGAAACAAGTTCGTGCGCTTGGTTATGATGACCGATTTGTACGTATGTGGCGCTATTACCTGAGCTACTGTGAGGGTGGGTTTTTGGCCCGAAGCATCAGTACCGTGCACATGACTTTCCAGCGTCCGTAATTCGTCATGAAAATATTGCTTGCTTCAACCTGGTTTCAACTGTGCTGGTTTGCGGCGGTACTCGGTACCTATCAGTTGCAATGGCTTACCGTTTGTTTTACGTTGGTCACCATTGCCTATTGTGCCTTACGCGATGCGGCTGCATTGAAACCCATCGCTGTGATCACTATGTTCGGGCTTGCCCTTGATAGTATTAACCAACAGTTTTCTCTTCTGATCTTTCCAACCTTATGGTTACCACTCTGGTTGTTCTGCTTGTGGGTGATGTTTGCCTGGTATGCCTGTCAACTTAAGACCGTTTTGTATCGTTTCCCTAAAACTTACGTATCAATAGTAGGCGGCATCGGAGGAGGGGCCAGTTATTTTGCAGGTTACAAACTCCAAGCCGTGGATTTTGGTTATGACGTTATTGTCACTCTGGTGATTTTATTTATCGAGTGGTTCGTCGTAACGCTACTGATACTCAGGGTGTATGGAAATGAGAAGCTTACAGGGAAATTTAACCAACAGTCTAACTAGTGTATTGCTCGTTATCGGTTTAACTATGTCTGGTCCCTTGTATGCACAGAGCGTGGGTGCCGATACGACCAAGGTAAGCACGGCGGACTGGCGACAATGGAAAACGGTTGGCCAGGCAAAATTAACCTGGTTTATCTTTGATATCTATGAATCACGTTTACGAGCGCCGGATGGACGCTATCAGGTGAGTGCGGATGTGTCGCCTCATCCTTTTGCGCTTGAAATCTATTATCAGCGTGATGTAACAAAGCAGCAGTTGCTTGAGGTAACAGAAGAGCAATGGCAAAAGCTCGGTGTGAATCAGCAGCGTCGTCAACAATGGCTTTCAGAGCTAAATGAGATGTACCCGAATATAAAAAAAGGTGATGAACTCGCTTACGTAACCGACGGGAAATCGGGTCACCTTCTTTATCGTCGTGCCGGAGAGGTTTCTCCGGTAACGGTGGGCTATGTTGAGGATGAAGGGCTGAACGATGCTTTTCTCTCCATTTGGTTGTCTCCAAAGACTGAGTTTCCGAAACTTCGTAAACAATTGATAGGGCAGGTGAGATAGTGAATGTTTTTAAACGCTTAATCATTGTGACGGTGAGCGTCGTTACCATTTTTATAAGTTCATGCTCCGCAGACATAGACAATTATCAGACCACCACACCTAGTTTTGATCTGTTTGGTTATTTTGAGGGCAATGTGAAAGCGTGGGGAATGGTGCAAGATTATACCGATCAGCAAACCAGACGATTCGAAGTGGATATTGTTGGCACAGTAAAAGGCAATGAACTGACCCTAGTGGAGGATTTCGTATTCGATGATGGCGAACTAGACCAACGAATATGGGTGATTACCAAACTGGAAAATAATCGTTATCAGGGAAAAGCGGATGATATTGTTGGCGTGGCAACTGGCCAAGAGCGAGGGAATGCATTGCAGTGGCAATATGATTTTGAGTTAAAAGTTGATGACGACACCTTTACGGTCGCTTTTGATGATTGGCTTTATCGCCAGGATGAGAAACACGTGTTTAATCTGACCAAAATTAAAAAATTCGGTGTAGAAGTGGGGACCATCACGTTATTCTTTCAAAAACAGTAAACCTGGGAACCCTTGGTCACTGTTACAGGCTTAGAGAAATAAAAAAGGTTGATGCTCTCACATCAACCTTTTTCGATTTGGAACCTAGAACCTAGAACCTAGAACCTTACAGCTTATCAGTTAGTTCGATTGCCTGACCGATGTAGTTTGCTGGCGTCATTTCTTTCAGACGTGCTTTTTCGTGCTCAGGAATCTCTAGACCATCGATAAACACACGCATCGCTTCACCGTCTACACGCTTACCACGAGTTAGCTCTTTTAGCTTTTCGTATGGTTTTTCGATGCCGTAACGACGCATGACTGTTTGTACTGGTTCAGCCAGCACTTCCCAGTTTTGGTCTAACTCTTTAAGTAGAGCTTCACGGTTAACTTCTAGCTTGCTGATACCTTTCAATGTAGAAGTGTATGCAATCACTGCGTAGCCAACACCAACACCCAGGTTACGTAGAACCGTTGAGTCAGTCAGGTCACGCTGCCAGCGAGAGATAGGCAGTTTTTGCGCTAAGTGGCCAAATACTGCGTTCGCAAGACCTAGGTTACCTTCAGAGTTTTCAAAGTCGATTGGGTTAACTTTGTGTGGCATTGTTGAAGAACCGATCTCTCCAGCAATGGTTTTCTGCTTGAAGTGGCCTAGTGCAATGTAACCCCAAATGTCACGGTCAAAATCGATAAGGATTGTGTTGAAACGTGCAACTGCGTCAAACAATTCTGCGATGTAATCGTGTGGTTCGATTTGAGTCGTGTATGGGTTCCAGGTTACGCCTAGCGATTCAGTAATGAACTCTTCAGAGAACTTGTGCCAGTCTAACTCTGGGTAAGCCGACAGGTGTGCGTTGTAGTTACCTACTGCACCGTTGATTTTCGCTAGGATCTCAACGTTTTCGATCTGCTTGTATTGACGTTCCATACGGTACGCCACGTTAGCCATCTCTTTACCCATTGTTGATGGAGAAGCTGGCTGACCGTGTGTGCGAGACAGAAGTGGAATGTCACGGTGTTCAACAGCAAGTGCTTTGATTGCGTCGATTAGGTTGCGGATTTCTGGAAGAATTACCGTCTCACGCGCTTCTTTCAGCATTAGCGCGTGTGAAGTGTTGTTAATGTCTTCAGAAGTACATGCGAAGTGGAAGAACTCGTTAACTGCATGTAGTTCAGGAACATCAGCTACTTTTTCTTTTAGGAAGTACTCAACCGCTTTTACGTCGTGGTTAGTTGTGCGCTCGATTTCTTTGATTCGGCGCGCATCTTCTTCAGAGAAGTTTGCAGCAAGGTCGTCTAGGAATTGGTTCGCTTCTGCGCTGAATGCTGGCACTTCTGCGATTTCAGCAGTAGCAGCTAGCTTTTGTAACCAGCGGACTTCAACGATAGTACGGTATTTTAGTAGACCGTATTCACTGAAAATTTCGCGTAACGCAATTGTCTTACTTCCGTAACGGCCGTCTACTGGTGAAACAGCAGTCAATGCTGACAGTTCCATGATGTTCTCCTGAATTGGGTTTCTAAATTTCGTGAGCGTTATACCAATAACTGTGGCAATTGTCACGAACATTGCGCAAACGTTTGCGCGAGAGTGATTGTATTCTAAAAAACGAGCTCGCGATAAACGCGAGCTCGTGGTTGTTATTCTTACATGCGGGCCAACAGGATCTGTGCCTGTTCGACCATTTTCTTGCGACCAAAAATCAAGTGGCGACGCTTGCCACCAACCTGACGCCAAAGCACAGCACTACGAATACCGGATAATAGCAGAGCACGTACTTTATGCTGGATTGAGGTTTGTTGTAGTACTGCAGGCGTACCCGTAACTTGAATACGCGGACCAATCGGGCTGACCACATCCAGATAAATGCTTGCCAGGTTGCTGATCATTTGATCGTCCATCAACTCGAAGTGGTCGGTTTGACGCTGTGCCATCTGGATTCGATCACCAAGTTGCGACATGGCGTCGTTGCGTGCCGTCAATTTACGTTCCAATGCCATCAGACTGATGATATAGCGAGTAAGCTCGCTGCCAGATGGCGTGCTATCAATGCCTTTAACCAGACACTCCAGACCGAGCTTCAGGTCGGCTTCACGACCAAATACACCAATCGTGTTGGCTGGGCTGGTGTTCAAAATAGCGTTAATGGATGTTTCAAAGGCATCTTGATCACAATGTCCGTTTTTCGCAACTTGTTGAACCAAAGCAACAGCTTGGCAAATGCCAGCAAACGCGATAGTACGGTCATAAAGTGTATTCGCCACGTAACAACTCCTAAGCTTGAGAATATTTAATGCGTTGTTCGATGATACCGCCACCCAGACAAACGTCTTCTTTATAGAATACAGCGGATTGACCCGGAGTCACTGCAATTTGTGGCTCATCAAAGATCACTTTAATGTTCTCATCATCGATAGGGATGATTGTACAAGGAATATCTTGCTGACGGTAACGAGTTTTTACCGTGCACTTCATAACATCGCGAATTGGCTCACGATCTACCCAATGCAGTTGTGACGCAAGTAGACCTTCTGATTTTAGCATCGGATGGTCTTTACCCTGAACCGCAATCAGTACGTTACGTTCAAGATCTTTCTCTCCAACAAACCATGGGTCTTCATTACCACCACCGCCTTTACGGCCGCCAATATGCAGACCTTTGCGTTGACCTAGCGTGTGGTACATCAAACCTTGGTGCTGGCCAATGACTTCACCTTCTGGCGTTTCGATGTTGCCTGGTTGAGCTGGCAGGTAACGGCCTAAGAAGTCAGTAAACTTGCGCTCTCCGATAAAGCAGATACCAGTCGAGTCTTTCTTCTTCGCTGTAATTAGACCTTGTTCTTCCGCGATACGGCGTACTTCAGGTTTTTCCAGATCACCAACCGGGAACAGGCTGCGCGCAACTTGTTCGTGGCTTAATGTGTATAGGAAGTAGCTTTGGTCTTTGTTGCTATCCAAGCCACGTAACATTTGTGGCTTCTCCTGTTTTTCACCAGGTAAAGAGCTTTCTGGGAAAGAACGGCGTACGTAGTGGCCCATTGCAATGTAATCTGCATCCAGAACTTCGTCAGCAAATTCAAGGAACGCTTTAAACTTAATTTCTTTGTTACAAAGAATGTCTGGGTTTGGCGTGCGACCGGCTTTGTACTCGGCAAGGAAGTACTCAAATACGTTATCCCAGTACTCTGCAGCAAAGTTAATGGTGTGTAGGTGGATGCCAAGCTTGTCACATACTGCCTGAGCGTCGGCTAAATCTTCTGCTGCTGTGCAATATTCTTCGTTGTCATCTTCTTCCCAGTTCTTCATGAACAGGCCTTCTACTTGGTAGCCTTGTTGCTTTAGAAGATACGCAGAAACAGAGGAATCAACGCCGCCGGACATACCGACGATGACTTTCTTTTGGCTATTGTCAGACATTACTAAACACCACTTAAATAAACGGGACGCAGATTCTACCAGAATCCAGTGACCGGTGACAGTTCCGAGATCGAAATCACACTTCGATTTTGCTGTCTTTTTCGTCAACAGCACCACCAAATAGTAATTTCATAAGTATAGAGAGGATATATATGGCATAGTTGCCAAAAATCCAAGAGGTAATATCAAGATGACGGAAGAAAACCAATTTATGCAAGAAGCTGAGTTAATTGAGATTGTTGAAAACCAGCTAGAAGATGGCAATCCGATTAAAGCCAAAGAAACACTGATGCGATTAATGATGACGGGGACGCCCCGTGAAGACGCAGTGGCAATGATGGCTTGCGCGATGTCGATTGAAGTATTTGATGTGATGAAAAACGAAGGTGAATTTAATCTGAATCGCTATAGCGAGCACCTGGATCAACTGCCAGATTTAAGCTTTATGGAAGGTGAATAAGTCGCCGTAAATAAAAAATAGAGGGGCAAACGTTTGCTATAATCGCTTTTATTGCCGCCGTATTATTCGCGGTATAGAATCCGTTTTCCTTTCCATCCCTTACTCAGACTAACAATATGAAATTTCCTGGACAACGCAAATCCAAGCATTATTTTCCTGTTCATGCTCGCGACCCATTAGTCAGTCAAGCACAAGAAAGCAAGAAGATGACGCGTACTCACATCATCGGTATTGATCAAACACTGGTCGATATTGAAGCCAAAGTGACGACTGATGTGATTGAAAAATACGGTTTGAGTAAAGGTCACTCTTTAGTGATTGATGATGCAACAGCAGAAGCGCTTTATCAGCATTTAAAACAAGAGAATCTCATCACCAACGAATACGCTGGTGGTACGATTGGCAATACGCTGCATAATTACTCGGTTCTTGCTGATGATCGTTCTACCTTGTTGGGGGTGATGAGCCAGGATATTAAAATTGGCAGCTACGGCTACCGTTATTTGTGTAATACATCCAGCCGAATGGATCTGAACTACCTTCAAGGTGTTAATGGCTCAATAGGGCGTTGTTTTGCTCTGATTACAGAAGACGGTGAACGTACTTTTGCTATCAGCGAAGGTCAGATGAACCAACTTCATCCCGATAGCATCCCAGAGAAAATCTTCAAAAATGCGTCTGCGCTTTTATTGACGTCTTACCTGGTGCGTTGCAAAGAGGGCGACCCAATGCCGGAAGCAACCATGAAGGCGATCGAGTACGCGAAAAAGTATGATGTGCCGGTTGTGCTGACATTGGGAACTAAATTTGTAATCCAGGACGATCCTCAATATTGGCAAGCGTTCATTCGTGACCATGTTTCTGTTGTCGCAATGAATGAAGATGAAGCCGAAGCACTGACTGGTGAATCTGATCCTTTAGCGGCATCAGACAAGACGTTGGATTGGGCTGACTTGGTATTGTGTACTGCTGGACCTGTTGGTTTATTTATGGCGGGTTATACAGAAGATAGTGCTAAGCGCGAAACGACGTTACCATTGCTGCCAGGATCCATTGCAGAGTTTAACCGCTATGAATTTAGCCGACCTGCACAAAAAGAAGCGTGTGAAACACCGGTTAAAGTGTATTCTCATATTGCACCATATATGGGTGGCCCGGAAAAAATTAAAAATACCAATGGTGCAGGTGATGCGGCTTTGTCTGCGATTTTGCACGATATGGCGGCAAATAAATACCATAAAGAAAATGTGCCTAATTCAAGTAAGCACACGAATGAGTATTTAACTTACTCTTCTTTTTCACAAGTTTGTAAATACGCAAACCGTGCGAGTTATGAAGTTCTTGTTCAGCATTCTCCGCGTCTTTCTCGCGGCTTGCCAGAACGAGAAGATAGTTTAGAAGAAGCATATTGGGAACGTTAATTTAGTCAAAGTTAACAGTTCATTTACAAATGTAGAAATGGCACATAATGATATGTGCCATTTTTATTTGTCTAATAGATACAAAAAAGGCTCCCGGAGGAGCCTTTTATATATCCAGAAATTAGATTAGGAAATCATCCAGTGATTTGCCTGCATCAAGCTGCTCTTGGATTGCAGAAGGTGTACGACCTTGGCCTGTCCATGTTTTTTCCTGGCCATTATTGTCCGTGTACTTGTATTTTGCAGGGCGAGGAGCACGCTTAGCTTTTGTTTTAGTCTTAGTTTCACCTGATAGCGCATTAATAAGAGCTTCAACGTCAATTCCGTCTTGAGCAATTTTTTCTGCGATTTCAGCTAATTTAGCTTCCTGCTCAGCTTGTGCTGCGCGTTCTGCTTCTTCCGCTTCTTTACGTTCCGCTACAACAGTAGACAATTTATCTAGAGCTTCTTCCAATTGTTCAAGAGTCAGCTCACGAGAAAACGCACGAAGGCTACGGATATTGAGAAGTGTTTTAGTCAGCTCAGACATAACGATTCCTATTAATAGGTTAATGTGTTTGGCACCGTTTATCGCTACGATCAAATAATGCCATGCTACAAATAAATAGTAAGTCCTTATATTTAACTTTATCTTTTACTTATGTGCAAATACTAAATCATGATTTCGTTTAATTTTGGGAACTTTTTTTAGAGAAACTAATATTATTATTGAGAATTAAAACTTATAAGATGGAAATTCAAGTTTGATCGCATAATTCTAATGACAGAAGTTGGCTAATGACTTTTATTAAGCGCTTAGATTTTTTCACACCTTCATAAAGAAACCTCAGCTGTGTATTCGCATCATATTTACCTTATTTATCAGTATTACAGAAATCATGGTAATAGGGTGTAGTAATAAGGTTTCATAGAAAGCGTAATTTAAGTGATGTCAGTTGCACAATAATGATTTGGGTAACATCGGAGTGGGTTAACACTACAAGTTGGTTTAACTGAGTTTTATCGTTTTAATTTAGTTTGATGTGTTGCATTGGCTCTCATCATAAGTACAATAGCGCCACCTGATGCAATATTGCAGATAAATTGTTGCCAATTTGTAAGATTGGTGGACAATTGTTTCTTATTGCCGTAGAGGCGCAGTCGCGATGAGTAGCTATTATTGGGGTGATACCAATGAATAATAGTGGAAGGCGAAGATTGCCGAAGCAAGTAATCCATCAAAATTGCTTGTTGGGGTTGTATCCGAAAGGAACAACACTGCCATAGTATATTTACATTAAACTATGGAGCGCTACTGTAGGGTTGGGTGGAGTGTTCGCTTCCCTGTCGCTAAGTTCAACATGAGTACGTTTTAAGAGAAACGTAACTTGTCTGCAGTAGATCTCTAGCCAAACTTTGGTTTTTGAAGATCATGAATTTAATAGATTTTTCTAGTTCTCCCGTTTCATTATTGCCGCCGCTTGTCGCTTTGACATTGGCGATCTTGACTCGACGTGTATTAATTTCTCTCGGTGTGGGTGTCGTACTTGGTTCGGTGCTACTAAATAGTTGGTCACTTGGTGATACCGCTAGCTATGTTGGTACTCAAGTCTCTTCTGTCTTTGTTGAAGACGGTGGCCTTAACACCTGGAATATGAGTATTGTTGGCTTCCTAATCTTATTGGGAATGACAACGGCGTTATTGACACTATCCGGTGGCACTCGAGCATTTGCTGAGTGGGCACAATCTCGTGTTAAAAGTAAGCGTGGTTCTAAACTTCTCGCTGCCTTTTTAGGGGTATTCATCTTTGTCGACGATTACTTTAACAGCCTAGCGGTTGGCGCGATTTCTCGCCCTGTTACTGATCGCTTCTATGTTTCTCGCGCTAAGCTGGCCTACATTCTGGATTCAACTGCGGCTCCGATGTGTGTGATTATGCCTGCATCTAGCTGGGGTGCTTATATTATTACCATTATTGGTGGCATCTTAGTGTCGCATGGTATTACTGAGTACTCGGCTCTGGGAGCATACGTTCGTTTGATTCCTATGAACTTCTATGCGGTATTCGCCTTACTGATGGTGTTTGCGGTTGCGTGGTTCGGTCTGGATGTCGGTAAGATGCGTGATCATGAAATCTCGGCGTCTCAAGGTCGTGGCTTTGATAAAGATAAAGAGAATGATGCGCCTGAAGCTCATGAAATTAACGAAGAACTTGATATTCGCGAGAGCGAGAAAGGCCAGGTATCAGACTTAGTTCTGCCAATTGTAACGCTGATTGTGGCGACTATTGCGGCGATGATGTACACCGGTGGTCAAGCGTTGGCTGCGGATGGTAAAGCGTTCGCACTATTGGGCGCATTTGAGAATACCGATGTAGGTATGTCTCTGATTTACGGTAGCTTGCTTGGCTTGGCAGTTGGTTTATTTACTGTGCTCAAGCAGGGTATTCCAATGGTTGAGATCATCCGTACGCTTTGGATTGGCGCGAAATCAATGTTCGGCGCGATTCTGATTCTGGTATTTGCCTGGACGATCGGTTCTGTTATCGGTGACATGAAAACAGGTTCTTACCTGTCAACGTTGGCACAAGGCAATATTGACCCGCACTGGCTGCCAGTGATTCTGTTCCTACTCTCTGGTTTGATGGCATTCTCAACAGGTACATCTTGGGGTACATTCGGTATCATGTTGCCAATCGCGGGTGATATGGCAGGTGCAACGGATCTCGCGCTTATGCTGCCTATGTTGAGCGCAGTACTTGCTGGTGCGGTATTTGGTGACCACTGTTCTCCAATCTCAGACACGACGATTCTGTCGTCAACAGGTGCTCGTTGTAATCATATTGACCACGTGTCTACACAGTTGCCTTACGCGCTTTCTGTGGCACTTGTGTCTTGTGTTGGCTTCATCACTTTGGGCATGACGGCGTCTATCGCTATCTCGTTTGCTGCCGCAGCAATGACTTTTGTGGTTGTATGTGGAGTATTGTCTTGGTTGTCTAAATCTAAGATGGCGTCTTATCAAAACGTTTAATGAGTTTTGATTGATTTGTAAAAGAGGAAGCTCCGCTAGTAATAGCGGAGCTTTTTTTTGAAACGCGATTTAGGTGAGGGGGGCAATCGCGTTTTTTGGGGTTAATTATTATTCAGGGAATGGTTCTGGACAGCCATAGTCATACGGGATAACTTCTAGCTCATCATTATTGTTGTAGTCGTTTAGGATTTCTTGCACGTTTACTGCTCTTTGCGGATCAATAGGAGCATTTGTCCATGCAGATACTGCGGTATCAATAATGTACTGAACTGATTGCCAGTTCCCTTCGAACATTAGCTGAGCAGCATAGTCCCCATCAAGGCGATGTCGTACATTCAGTATGAAGGCCAACAATTGTTGAGCTAATTGCTCACGATGGAAATAAGCGTCAGCATCACTATTACTACCAACCAAGAACTCCGAGACTTCTCCAACATCATTAAATGGTTCTAAACCGGAGTAGTCAGATGGCGTATGGTAAGGAACTAATCCGTTAACATATGAAATATCACTTGGGGTTATTTCTAAGATACCATTTGGGTTGTGCCAGTAACCCTTCGTATCAAAGTCAACTGGAGGAGGTGTACACATATTGTGGAATACAAAAGGCGAATCTGAACTTAGATTGTCAGAACGCTGGGTAACAACACCCTCAATAAGAGGTAACCCATTACTATCGTAACTTAGTACCGATTCTACTAAGAATTCAACGAAAGTTGTTTCAGAAGTCACTTTCCAGTCAGAGTGCATTCCCTCTGTTTTTTCCTTCACTACATACGGTGCAAGTGTTCCATAGCTGTCAGGTTTGACATTCGGTAGCATAGCGAAGAAGGACACACAGCCATCGGCTTTTGTGTTCTTAGTGACAGTTCGATCGATAACTTCATGTAAGAAATCGTCTTCTTCCATGATCCCTGCAGCTTTTAATTTAGGCTCGATAACTTCGCGAAGAGAGTCAAGTAGTTCTCCTGTAATATTGTCAGGTAGAGGCACACTCTCAGGAATATGTAAAATCATAGGCCAGTTTTCGACATAAGGTTCGCCTTCATCATGTGCTCCATCCATATTTAAGTCTTTTGACTTACATACTTCTATAGTGGCAAAACCTGTACTACCAAATCCAACCACAAGAATTGGTTCGTCTACCTCTATACCAGGTACATTAACAAAGCTTGTTGGAACAAACCCTTTATCATCGTCATAAATACCATCATTATCTTCATCAATACCATCATCGGCTAATTCAAGCGCGTCACGTTTTACTAGCTCGTCCGAAAGGTTGTTAGGGTCAAGGTAGCAAGCAAGAGGTGATACAAACTCTTTATGTGAGTATGCAAGTTCGTGTAGCTTGCCGTAATCCCTTAAATCAGCAAATGTTGTGAAGTGAGAGAATGGTTTATTCAAAGCAGAAGCTTCATCACTTGCAAACCACATTAACTGGTCAACTAGCCAAAATAAGTTGGCTCTTTCAGTAACACTGAAAGTGACGGGAATCTGATCACCAGTGTCGGGCTCAGAAATGGTACGATAAATGCCTCGTAGCTCTTCTAGTGGGTCTGGCTCGGTAACACCGAAGTCCCAGTTAGAAATCAGTTCATCTCCGTTGCTAGGGTCATAGGTACAGTTCAAGTTTCTATCATGGAAAGCTCGTAAGCCGATTTGATAATCCACTGTAGGCTGGCCCAAATTAGCTTTGAAGTTATCGGTTTTAGAGTTACGTGGAATAAAACCAAAGAAGCCATTACAGTTTTCACCAGTTTCATCAACGTAAATGTCAGTGCCTTCACAAGCTTCTACTACACTTTTTGCAGTAGATACCCATGCTTTATAAACGCCACCTGGGTTGGGTGTATTTGCAAACGGGAACAGTTGGATTGTTTGTCCATCAGGCATCTCTGACGGGTCTACACCTACATAATCACTTCCAAGCTGGTGCTTACAATCTATCTCTATGACTTGGGTTTCGATTTTACCGCGAATTTTTACTTCTTGGATCTTGGTGTACGAGTCGTTGACAAAGGACACACCGCCATTGCCATCAAAGTAAAAACGACGACATGCAAGTGGCTCGGCTTCAAAACTGTTTGCGCTTGTCTTAGGACCTTTACGTTTGCTTTCTCCTTCACAAGTACCACCATTGCTTCCTGCGCTGTCTGGAACACTGGATAACAAACACTTGCCTGATGGATCGGTGACCTGGAAATAGTACTCTCCTGCAGGCAACGCCGCAGCGTGTCCAGGTGCATTTGGCCCTGGGCCGCCATCTAAAAAGACTTCTTCTTTAGATTCGTAGCGGACATTCTCATTAACGATACCGCCGTCTGGAGTTGTCGTAAAAATCGCGCCATCTAGTCTAGCTAACGCTGGTGCTGTAAACATCATAGCTAGTGAAGACATCGCAAGAGAGGTTGTCCATATCTTGGATGATAGCTTGTTGATAGTCATTTTCTGCTCCTGTGTCATCGTGTTTAATGACTAAGGAGTAGGGAGCAAAGAGCATGCCTGTTTTAACTTATTGATTTATAAAGACCAAAAGTTGAGTGTTTAAGCTAAAAATTATAAGTGGATGATAATAGGAGGGTTTGCTGTTACACAGTGTCACGTTACAGCTGTACAGTCTTAAACACTCAAATTGTATTTTTTAATTAGACGATAGAGTGTCGTTCTGGATATACCAAGATCGCGTGCGGCCGCACTCATGTTGTGTTTATTCTCTTCGATGGCTTGAAGTAAATAATCGAGATCAATTTGATCGGCTGATGGAAGGAGCTGTCGTTCATTACAATCGAGTCCTAAATCATCCACTAACAAAGTGTTGTCTTCACACATGACAATCGCCCGCTGGATTACATTGCGGAGTTCGCGTACGTTACCTGGCCAGCGATGCTTGAGGAGCATCTCTTCGACTTCGGCAGACATATTGTTTACTTGTCCGCCGGATAAGCTATTTAGAAAATGCTCTGAAAGCATAACAATGTCGCGACCTCTTTTTCTTAGAGGAGGGATAGTCAGCGGCAATATATTGAGTCTGTAGAATAAATCCTCTCGGAACTCACCCTGAACGACTTCACTTTTCAAATCTACATGGCTGGCAGCAATCACACGACAATCCACATCGATAAACTTATCAGCACCGACTTTATGTATCTGTTTACTTTCTAAAAAATGTAATAAGTGAATTTGAAGATCGGGAGGCATGTCTCCAATCTCATCTAAGAATAAAGTGCCTTTATGAGCCTTCTGAATAAAACCGATACGATCAGCAATAGCACCTGTAAACGCGCCTTTTTCATGACCAAAAAGTTCTGAGGCAATAAGGCCGCTCGGAATCGCACCACAGTTTACCTCAATAAATGGCCATTCTCGTCTTCTCGACAACTGATGAATCAGACGGGCGCACAAGCCCTTGCCCACACCAGTTTCTCCCTGAATGAGCACTTCTGCATCGCATCGAGCGTATTTTTTAATTGCATTACGAAGTTCTTGGATACATGCGCTATTACCGATTAATGGATATAAATCGGCATCGCTGAAATCCACAACTTTGTTAGCACTATTGTTATGCAGTTTCATCATAAATCACTATTTTTGCCCCAATAAAATAATAGTTTTTAATTAGTTGCTTGAAGACGAGTTATTGTCTTTTTATTGAGAAAAGTGTTAATTGCTAGTGGTGGAAAATGCTAACTGGCTGTTTATAGAAAAATTAATAAATTCAACGTAATTTGCTAGGACACCGGTTGAATAGCGTCTTTTTTCACTGTTTTTTAGTACAGCCTAGGTAAATAAAAATCAAATAAAAACAATGATATAGAAAATAATGTTAGAAAAGGTAAAATTTAGTGTTGAAAAAATCAGAATCCTTAGTTAGTGTGTTTACCAACAGAGCAACGAACCAGAGTCGTAAATAAGTATGCGCAATTTTGTAATGAACATTCATCACCATCATCACCCAATCTAGTCTTTCGGGAGATGTGCGCATACCCGGGAGACAGGAAACTCCCGGAGGTTAAAATCAAAGAAATTCAGATTTAAAACCCTCGGGAGATAACATTCTTCCGAGGGTTTTTTCGTTTTTGGTTTAAAAAATAGTTAGTTTTCAATATCTTGTACAGGGACATAGCAATGCAATCACAACGCTTAAGAATCGCAATTCAGAAAAAAGGTCGTCTTAGCAAAGAGAGTCAAGCTCTACTTAAACAGTGCGGCGTGAAGTTTAACCTAATGGGTGAGCGTTTAGTGGTTCATTCAGAAAATATGCCAATTGATTTGCTACTCGTACGTGATGACGATATTCCAGGTCTGGTTATGGATGGTGTTGTTGACTTAGGTTTCATTGGTGAAAACGAACTTGAAGAAGTGCGTCTAGACCGTAAAGTGCAAGGTGAGCCGTGCGAATTTGTTCAGCTTCGTCGTCTTGATTTTGGTGGTTGTCGTCTATCTATCGCCATCGATAAGGATGAACAATACAATGGCCCTCAAGATTTAGCAGGTAAACGCATCGCAACAACCTACCCACACCTGCTTAAAGCATACATGGATGAAGCGGGTGTACCGTTCTCAGCTTGTATGTTGACAGGTTCTGTAGAAGTCGCGCCACGTGCTGGCCTGGCTGATGCCATTGCCGACTTAGTTTCAACAGGTGCAACACTAGAAGCAAACGGTCTTAAAGAAGCCGAAGTTATCTTTAAATCGAAAGCGACGCTTATTCAACGCATGGGTGAATTTGATGCGGATAAGACGGCACTGATCAATAAGCTACTTACTCGCATGCAGGGTGTTCAGCAAGCAAAAGAGTCAAAATACATCATGCTACACGCGCCAGCAGAGAAGCTGGAACAAATTAAAGCGCTACTACCGGGTGCCGAAGACCCAACTGTATTACCATTATCAGCAGACAAACAAAAAATGGCGGTTCACTTGGTGAGCTCTGAGAATCTGTTCTGGGAAACCATGGAGCAGTTAAAAGAGCTGGGTGCGAGTTCAATTCTCGTACTACCAATTGAAAAAATGATGGAGTAAGGGTCATGAGAACAGTTGTTTGGCAATCACTGAGTGAAAATCAACAAGATTCAATTTTAGAGCGCCCAGCTATCACAGAAGGCGCAAATATTACCGCTGCGGTTGCAGAGGTTATCGCGAAAGTGCGTAGTGAAGGTGATGCTGCACTTGTTGAACTCACGGAAAAGTTTGACCGAGTAAAGCCAGATTCAATTCGTGTGTCTGCGAATGAAATTGATGCTGCTGCTGATCGTCTGTCTGAGAAGATGAAAAGCGCACTGAATCAAGCTTACGAAAATATTGCTAAGTTCCACAAAGCGCAGAAGCCTCAGCCAATTAAAGTTGAGACTCAACCAGGCGTAATGTGTGAGCAAGTGACTCGTCCAATTCAAAAGGTGGGTCTGTACATCCCTGGTGGTAGTGCACCATTGCCATCGACTGTTTTGATGCTTGGTGTTCCGGCTAAAATTGCCGGATGTCGTAAAGTCGTATTGTGTTCTCCTCCGCCAATTGCGGATGAAATCCTCTACGTGGCGAAACTTTGTGGTATTGATGAAGTTTACAACGTTGGTGGTGGTCAGGCTGTAGCTGCGATGGCCTACGGAACTGAGACCGTGTCGAAGGTTGATAAAATCTTTGGTCCGGGTAACGCCTACGTGACAGAAGCAAAACGCCAGGTAAGTAATGATTTCCGTGGTGCGGCGATCGATATGCCGGCCGGACCATCTGAAGTTTTGGTTTTAGCAGATGAAACGGCGGACGCTGACTTTATCGCCGCTGACCTGCTTAGCCAGGCAGAGCACGGACCTGATTCTCAAGTCGTACTTGTCACTCCGTCAGAGATCATCGCTGATCAGGTAACAGACGCAGTACAACGTCAATTGAAACAACTGTCGCGTGCGGACATTGCTCAAAAAGCGCTAGCATCAAGTTTAATCATTATTTCTGAGTCCCTGACTCAAGCGGTTTCGATCTCTAACTACTACGGCCCTGAGCACTTAATCGTGCAAACCAAAAATCCACGTGAGTTGTTGCCATTGCTTGATAACGCGGGCTCTATTTTCTTGGGGGATTGGTCGCCTGAGTCTGCTGGTGACTATGCCTCTGGTACGAACCACGTGCTTCCGACTTACGGATACACTCGTACTTACTCTAGCCTTGGCTTAGCAGATTTCTCGAAGCGCATGACGGTTCAAGAGCTCTCTGCGGAAGGCTTGAAAAACCTGGCTCCTACGGTTGTCACTATGGCGGAAGCGGAAGGCCTGGATGCACACAAGCGTGCGGTAACGATTCGTGTAGAAAAACTGGCAGCGAAGTAAGAAGGAAATATTGAGATGGAAAAGCTAGCGCGTAAACAAGTCCAGGAATTAACTCCTTACTTATCCGCTCGCCGTATTGGCGGTACGGGTGATGTTTGGCTGAATGCAAACGAATCACCATTTGATAATGAATACAAAACCGATTTTGCTCGTCTTAACCGATACAGCGAGTGTCAGCCAAAAGAACTGATTGCGGCATACGCGGCTTATGCTGGCGTAAAACCAGAGCAGACACTGACGTCTCGTGGTGCTGATGAAGGTATTGAGCTGCTCGTTCGTGCTTTTTGTGAGCCTGGCGAAGATGCCATTCTTTACTGTCCACCAACTTACGGTATGTACTCAATCAGTGCAGAAACGATTGGTGTCGAGCGTAAGACCGTTCCACTGACTTCTGATTGGCAACTGGATTTAGCAGGCATTGAAGCGAATCTCGATAACGTGAAGCTGGTATTTGTTTGCTCTCCGAATAACCCAACCGGTAACTTGGTTAAGCGCGAAGACATCGTCTCGCTGCTTGAGATGACCAAAGATCGTGCAATCGTGGTGATGGATGAAGCGTACATCGATTTCTGTCCAGAAGCCTCAACCGTCGATTTGCTGGAACAATACCCGAACTTAGCGATTCTTCGTACCTTATCCAAAGCCTTTGCGCTTGCTGGTCTGCGCTGTGGATTTACGCTTGCAAATGAAGAGCTGATTAATGTACTTCTTAAAGTTATCGCCCCTTATCCGGTACCTGTTCCAGTTGCAGATATTGCATTGCAAGCATTATCGGAAGCCGGTTTGGCTCGCGCTAAGTTTCAGGTTCTGGACTTAAACGCCAACCGTGCTTACCTGCAAGTTGGCTTGTCTATGATACCGGGCCTCGAAGTATACGAAGGGTGGGGGAACTATTTGCTGGTGAAATTCCCAGATGGTGATGCCCTGTTTAAAGCTGCATGGGATACCGGCATTATTTTACGTAATTCACCGATTGAAAACTGTGTGCGCATCAGTGTCGGCAATCGTGAAGAGTGCGAAAAAACACTTGGATTTATCAGAAACTACTATTCGTAAAGCTGTAAAGTCATAAAGTTATTTTGCTCTCACAATAGAGTGGGAGCCAACCAAGATTAGCAATAAGGATGTTCTAGTGAGCAAACAACAAAAAATCCTTTTTATTGACCGTGATGGCACACTGATCGTTGAGCCGCCGATTGATTTCCAAGTAGACCGCCTCGATAAGTTGCAGTTAGAACCATACGTGATCCCAAGCCTGCTTGCGTTACAGGATGCAGGTTACCGTTTAGTGATGGTGACCAACCAGGATGGTTTGGGTACAGACAGCTACCCGCAAGAAGACTTTGATGCGCCTCACAACATGATGATGGAGATTTTCGAATCTCAAGGCGTAAAGTTTGATGACGTTCTGATCTGTCCACACTTTGACGAAGATAATTGCTCTTGCCGTAAGCCTAAGCTCGGCATGGTGAAAGAATACCTTCAGGGCGGCAAAGTGGACTTCCAGAATTCGGTTGTGATTGGCGACCGCGCGACAGACCTTCAACTTGCGGAAAACATGGCGATTCGCGGTATTCAATATAACCCAGAGACCATGGGTTGGAAGCAAATCCTAAAAGATCTGACGGTGAAAGCTCGTGTTGCTGAAGTTATTCGTACCACCAAAGAAACGGATATCAAAGTAGCCGTTAACCTTGATGAACAAGGTGGTAATCAAATCTCAACAGGCATGGGATTCTTTGATCACATGCTTGATCAAATCGCAACCCACGGCGGTTTCCAGCTTGTATGTAAGGTAGAAGGCGATCTTCACATTGATGATCACCACACCGTAGAAGATACGGCACTGGCACTTGGTCAGGCACTGAAAGAAGCCCTGGGTGATAAACGCGGTATTGGCCGTTTTGGTTTTAGCTTACCGATGGATGAGTGCCTTGCACAATGTGCGTTAGATTTATCGGGTCGCCCATACTTGAAATTCGATGCGAAGTTTGGCCGCGAGCAAGTCGGAGACCTATCTACCGAGATGGTTGTGCACTTCTTCCGCTCTTTAACGGATACATTAGCATGTACTCTGCACCTGTCTTCTGCTGGCGACAATGATCACCACATCATTGAAAGCTTGTTTAAAGCCTTTGGCCGAACGTTGCGTCAGGCGATCAAAGTAGAAGGTAACGAGCTGCCAAGTAGTAAAGGCGTTCTTTAAGGACATTCCTTAGAGTATTGATAGGAGATGAGTACAGTGACAGAACAGAAAGTTGTGATTATTGATACTGGCTGTGCCAACGTTTCTTCGGTGAGATTCGCCATCGAGCGCCTTGGCTACACAGTAACCGTTTCAAAAGACCCTCAAGTTGTCTTGTCGGCGGATAAACTTTTCTTGCCAGGTGTCGGTACCGCAAGTGAAGCGATGAAAAACCTGGAAGAGCGAGATCTCATCGAGCTGGTTAAAAAGGTCGAGAAGCCGCTTCTTGGGATTTGTCTGGGCATGCAACTACTCGGCAAGGTTTCTCAAGAGAAAGGCCAAAAAGCCGATGAATTAGTTGAATGTCTTGGTCTTTGTGAGGGCGAAGTAAAGTTGCTTCAAACCGGTGATTTACCACTGCCTCACATGGGTTGGAATACCGTATCAGCTAAACCGGGTAACCCATTATTTAAAGACATCGAAGAGGGTGAGTACTTCTACTTTGTCCACAGCTTTGCAATGCCAGTTGGTGATTACACTATCGCTGAGTGTAATTACGGCAATCCGTTCACCGCTGCGGTACAGAGCGGCAATTACTATGGTGTGCAATTCCACCCAGAGCGTTCTTCAAAAGCGGGCGCGAAGCTTATTCAAAACTTCTTAGAATTATAAAAAGGAATTTAGTGTGATTATTCCAGCTCTTGACTTAATCGAAGGACAGGTGGTTCGCCTTTACCAAGGTGATTACGGACAAGTAACCGAATACAAAGTGGATCCAGCAGAGCAGTTCAACTTGTACCATCAGGCTGGTGCAAATTGGTTGCACTTGGTCGACTTAACAGGTGCAAAAGATACGTCTGCACGACAGCTCGATCTGATTGCAAAATTACTGGCAAGCACACCAGCAAACATCCAGATTGGTGGTGGTGTTCGCGTTGAACAGGACGTTGTGGATCTGCTAGAAGCAGGCGCTCAGCGTGTCGTAGTAGGCTCTACAGCCGTTAAACAGCCAGAGTTAGTAAAAGGCTGGATGGAAAAATACGGCGCAGAGAAGATCGTTCTGGCTTTAGATATCAACATCGACCAGGATGGCACTCGTAAAGTGGCGATTTCTGGTTGGCAGGAAGACTCTGGTGTCACGATAGAAGCGCTTATCGATGACTACCTAACAGTAGGGCTCAAGCATGTTCTGTGTACAGATATCTCTCGTGACGGCACGCTAGAAGGGTCAAACGTTGATCTGTACGTGGATCTTTGCAAGCAGTACCCACAAGTTCAATTTCAATCGTCAGGTGGTATCGGCTCACTGGCGGATATAGAAGCGTTGAAAGGCAGCGGAGTGGCCGGTGTCATTGTTGGCCGCGCGTTGCTTGATGGTAAGTTCACAGCAGAGGAGGCATTCACATGTTGGCAAAGCGAATAATCCCATGTCTTGATGTGCGTGATGGTCAGGTGGTCAAAGGGGTTCAATTCCGCAACCATGAAATCATCGGTGACATCGTTCCTCTTGCACAGCGCTACGCAGAAGAAGGCGCGGACGAACTGGTATTTTACGATATTACGGCATCGAGCGATGGACGTGTGGTTGATAAAAGCTGGGTGAAGCGCGTAGCCGAAGTTATCGATATTCCTTTCTGTGTTGCTGGCGGCATTAAGTCGGCAGAAGATGCCGCGCGCATTTTGGAGTTTGGTGCCGATAAGGTTTCCATTAACTCTCCGGCTCTAGCGGATCCACAGTTGATTACTGATCTGGCTGATAAGTTTGGTGTTCAATGCATTGTTGTCGGCATCGACTCATACTACGACAAGGACACAGGAAAATATCAGGTGTTCCAGTTTACCGGTGATGAAGAGCGTACCAAAGCAACACAATGGGAAACGCGTGACTGGGTTCAGGAAGTGCAAAAGCGCGGTGCGGGTGAAATCGTACTGAATATGATGAACCAAGATGGCGTCCGCAATGGCTACGACATTGAGCAGCTCAACATGGTACGTGAAGTGTGTAAAGTGCCTCTGATTGCTTCAGGTGGTGCTGGTGCGATGGAACACTTTGCAGAAGCTTACCAAAAAGCGAATGTTGACGGCGCATTAGCAGCGTCAGTATTCCACAAACAAGTCATCAATATTGGCGAGTTGAAACAGTATTTAAAACAACAAGGTATAGAGGTACGAGTATGAGTTTTGCAGCCGCCGAAGTAAGTTCGCTACAAGAGCGAATCAACTGGGAGAAGGTGGATGGTCTGGTACCTGCTATTGTTCAGGACTTCCAGTCCAGCCAAGTACTGATGATGGGTTACATGAACCAGGACGCACTGGTAAAAACGGGTGAAACAGGTCAGGTGACGTTTTTCTCTCGTACCAAAGAGCGTTTGTGGACGAAAGGGGAAACCTCGGGCAACGTTCTACAACTGGTGAACATCTCACTTGATTGTGACAACGATACTTTGCTGGTTAAGGTGAACCCGATTGGTCCAACTTGCCACACTGGCACCACAACGTGCTGGGATGGGGATGCGCAAGAAGAGTCGCAAATGGTGTGGCTTCATCAACTTGAGCAGCTATTGGCTGCCCGCAAGGACGGCGACCCAGAGTCCTCTTACACAGCCAGCCTTTATGCCCGTGGCACCAAGCGTATTTCGCAGAAAGTGGGCGAAGAAGGCGTTGAAGTCGCGCTTGCGGCAACGTCGGGTGACAAGGCGGAACTAGTATGCGAATCGGCAGATCTGATTTATCACTTGCTGGTTCTACTGCAAGACCAAGGCTTGTCGATGAACGACGTAGTGAATAAGCTTAAAGAACGTCATAAGTAAAAAAAAGGGTCTAGGATCTAGGGGACTAGGTCCTAGGTTTTCTCGCTATGAATTGATTGGAAAACAACAAGTTTTGTGTTTGTTGTTTTGGGAATACAGAGCGCTTCGCTTACGGAATACGGAAATTTGCCGCCCAATTAGGTCATCCTGGACAGCGACGAAGGAGCGTGATTCAGGATCTACTATCCGAGTTTGCTTTTATTAAAGGTGCTTGCTTTGGTTTACGTACCTACTGTTAGTAGATTCCTGATGTCGCTAAGGCTCCTCGGAATGACGGTTTAAAAAGAAGGTTTTAGGTGGTTGAAAAACAATCCGTAATCTTTTCCTAGGCCCTAGAACCTAGAACCTAGAACCTAGAACCTAGAACCTAGAACCTAGGATCTTATCCCTACCCACAACACTTTTTAAATTTTTTACCGCTACCACAAATGCATGGGTCATTACGGCCGACTTTTAGGCTGCTTACTGGCTGGCTCAGACGAGGATCTGGTTCTTGTTCGTCTTGTGGGAAAGTGCCGTCAATGTAGTACCAAAGGCCATTTTCTTTGACAAAGCGCGAACGTTCACTCAGACAATAGCGTTTACCATCGTCATTAAAGTAGGCGTTGAACTCAACAAACCCTTCATTTTCGTTACTGCCTGCTTCCGCTTTTATGACTTCAAGCTGGCACCAGTCACTATCGATAGACTGCGCAATGCCTTCTCTCTGAGCTTCAGCATCACAGCTTGGATGATAAGTCGCGATTACATAATCCACTAACCCTAAAACATGAGCACTGTAGCGTGAACGCATTAACTGCTCGGGTGTTTCTACGTTGGCGTGGTTGCTATGAGCAATTTCACAACATTGCTGGTAACTGAGATTGGAGCCGCACGGGCAAGAAGAAGTCATAAAAAGAAATCTCTATTTAATTAGACAGCCTCACGTTGGTGAGGTAAGACGAGAAGGATTATACACTCGAACTACTTTTAGCTGAACAGATCACACCTAAGACTGTTGAGAAAGCAGTTCCTGAGCCCAGACAGTGGACTGGTTAAATGCGTCGACAAGCTGCTCCTCAGTGAGCTTTAGCGCCGCGCAATATTTCTCAACTTGCTCCCAGTTTGCTTGTTCATAGGCGATAGTCATAGACAGTAAGTAGCCCAAAATACCTTTGTGACTGGTTAGCGCTAGTTTGATATCGTCGTCGATAGGAATATGGTGTATCACATCGCTCAAGGGTTGATCGAGCAGCGAGTCAAGCAGTGAAAACATCCCGGTCAAAAAGGCTTGCCCAGGATCGTATTTCGTCTTCATTAGGCTCAGCAATAACTCACACATTCGAGCACGTTGGATGGCGAGCGTATAGAGAGAATCAGGTTTGTCATCCTGAACTGAAGCGATAGCAACGAGAGAGATGAACCGTCTCAAGCGTTCTTCACCCAAATAAATCAGAGCCTGTCTGAATGATTTAATTTTTGTGGTGAGCGTATAACCAGAATTGACGTAAGTCAGTAACTTGTATGAAAGCGTAATATCAATAGTAAAAAGACGTTCAACTTCGTCAAAGTCGATGGGCTTATCCGCAATCTCTTTACACAATTGAATAACAGCCAAAAATGACGGTTTCAGTTGCTTTTTCTTGATCATCTCCGGTTTGCTGAAGAAGTAGCCCTGAAAGTAATTGAATCCGGCTTCTAGAGTCAGCTTAAATTCTTCGTAGGTTTCTACTTTCTCTGCAAGAAAGTCGATGTTGTAGTGATCAAGAGATTGAATGTAAATCGCCGCTTTTTCTATCGGCACCAGGCGAATGTCAAACTTGATGATCGAGACGTAAGGAAGAAATTGCTTCCAGGCTCTGGTTGGTACGAAATCATCCAGCGCGATTTTGTATCCACATTCATGCAAATGTTTAATCGCTTCAAGCAGTTCTTCAGTTGGCTCACAATCTTCCAGAACCTCAATGACTAATGAGTCCTTAGGAAATAAAGTCGGAACTAAATTAATCAGACTCTGCTGGGGGAAGTTAACAAACCCCAGCTTGTTACCTAATGTATTGTAATGCGTCGATAGAAAATGATCAGACAGCAATCGACTAGTAGCCAGCTCGGGTTCTACTTCAGGGAAGGTATTTTTGGGGCCGTCGCGAAAGAGAAGTTCATAACCAATGGTTCGCTTTTCTCTATCTAGAATTGGTTGGCGAGCTACGTAAGAATACTTCAATTAGGTACTTCATTCTGCTTAACTGAGTGATATGATGATAACGACTTTTTACAAAATATCCATGGCTTATGTCCGAATATTGTAAGCTCTGGACATGATTTGAGTTAATTATCTGTTGAAAGGCCTTGTCTGTAGCAGGAAATGGTCAGAATTTACTTGTAAAACTGAGCCTTGCGTATACCAATCCCCTAAAACTATGCGTGTTTTTTTAACGCCATTGACGTCAAAATTATGCGTGTCTGGACGATGGGTATGACCATGAATCATCAGGTTGACGCAATGTTGAGACATCACTTTCTCTACTTCATCTTGGTTGACATCCATAATGTCTAAAGATTTGCTACTTTTGTCATCTCGAATATCAGTTTGAACTTTGGCGACAATTTTTTTCTTTATAAACCAAGGAATATGGTTGAATACCCATTGCAGCCAAGGTTGGTGAACGGTTTTGCGAAATTTCTGGTAGTCCACATCGTCTGTACATAGCGTATCGCCATGTAAGATAACCGCTTTTTTGCCATAGAGGTCGATGGTACAAACATCATCAAGAAGGGTAATCCCCGTTTGTTGACAAAAACGTTCTCCTAGCAGGAAGTCACGGTTGCCTTGAATAAAGAAGACGGGAACGCCACTGTCGGTGAGCGCTTTAAATTCGGTCCGAATTTGGTTTGCAAAAGGCGTTTTGTCGTCGTCACCGACCCAAAACTCGAAAAGATCGCCTAATACGTATAAAGCGTCGGCTTTTGGAGCCTCTGTGCGCATAAACGTTACAAAACACTCGGTAATGTCAGGGCGTGACGGCGTAAGGTGCAGGTCTGATATAAATAATGTTGTCATAGAAATAAGGGGAGGCGATGCCTCCCCATTCAATTAAGTGGTGGGAATAATTCGTAAGAATTACTCTTCGATTGTTGTACCAGTGATTACCACGTCTTCTAGTGGTACGTCTTGGTGCATGCCGTAAGAACCAGTACTAACGCCTTTAATTTGGTTAACGACGTCCATACCTTCTACAACTTCACCGAATACACAGTAACCCCAACCGTCTAGGCTTTCGCTACGGAAGTCCAGGAATGTGTTGTTGTTTACGTTGATGAAGAACTGAGAGCTTGCAGAGTGCGGCTCCATAGTACGAGCCATAGCAAGCGTACCCACTTTGTTGCTAAGGCCGTTGTTTGCTTCATTTTTGATCGGTGCACGTGTTGCTTTTTCACGTAGACCTGATTCCATGCCGCCACCTTGAACCATGAAACCATCGATAACACGGTGGAATAGCGTGTTGTCGTAAAAGCCATCGCGGCAGTACTGTAGGAAGTTTGCGCTTGTTTCTGGCGCTTTCTCTTCGTTTAGTTGAATCTTGATGTCACCAAAATTTGTGTGAAGGGTGATCATGCTACTGTCCTTTACTGTGTTGTATTGAGCCCGAGATTCTAGCTTAAGTTATAACGCTTTAAAAACTCAGGAAGAAGAAATTAATCGTTTTGTGCTTGAAGTTTAGCCGATTATCGTTTTATCGGTTAATTCCTATTACCTAATAAGGTCGGAGTTGTTATACTCGGCCTTCTTGTATTCATTCACAATCATAGATAGAGATCATGTTAAAGATATATAACACACTCACAAGACAGAAAGAGGAATTCAAACCAATTACAGCCGGCAAAGTTGGCATGTATGTCTGTGGAGTTACCATCTACGATCTCTGTCATATCGGCCATGGTCGTACGTTTGTGTCTTTTGACGTTGTTTCTCGCTACCTACGTTACCTGGGTTACGATCTAACGTTTGTGCGTAATATCACCGATATCGACGATAAGATCATTAAACGCGCAGCAGAAAACGGTGAATCTTGTGATTCATTGACTGAGCGTCTTATTGGTGAAATGCACGCTGATTTCGATGCGCTAAATATGAAGCGTCCAGATATTGAGCCTCGTGCAACACAGTTTATCCCTGAAATCATTGAACTGGTTCAAAAACTGATTGAGCGTGGCTTCGCCTACGTTGCTGAAAATGGCGATGTCATGTTTGAAGTCGGTAAGTTTGACGAATATGGCAAGCTTTCAAAGCAAGATTTGGATCAGCTTCAGGCTGGTGCACGTGTTGATGTCGAAACAGCGAAACGTAGTCCGTTGGACTTTGTACTTTGGAAAATGTCTAAGCCGGGTGAACCGACTTGGGAGTCGCCATGGGGGCCAGGTCGTCCAGGTTGGCACATTGAATGTTCTGCAATGAACTCGTCAATTCTTGGTGATCACTTCGATATCCACGGTGGTGGTTCGGATCTGCAGTTCCCACATCACGAGAATGAGATCGCACAATCTTGCTGTGCACACGATACCAAGTACGTAAACACTTGGATGCACAGTGGCATGGTTATGGTTGACCGCGAGAAGATGTCTAAGTCTTTGGGTAACTTCTTTACCATTCGTGATGTACTCGGTCACTACGATGCCGAGACCGTACGTTACTTCCTGATGTCTGGTCATTACCGTAGCCAGCTAAACTACAGTGAAGAAAACTTAAACCAAGCACGAGCGTCACTTGAGCGCCTGTACACGTCTCTGCGTGGACTTGATTTGAAAGCAGCGCCAGCGGGTGGTGAAGAGTACGTTTCTCGTTTTACTAACGCGATGAATGACGATTTCAACACGCCGGAAGCTTACTCAGTACTGTTTGATATGGCGCGTGAAGTAAACCGCCTGAAGACAGAAAGTCTTGAGAAAGCGAGCGAACTTGGCGCACTAATGCGTGAGCTTGCAGACGTGATCGGTATTCTTTACCAAGATCCTGAAGCTTTCCTGAAAGGCGATGCTGGTAATGATGACGAAGTGGCAGAAATTGAGGCATTAATCAAACTGCGTAACGACTCTCGTGCCGCTAAAGATTGGGCAAACGCAGACATGGCGCGCGATAAGCTAACCGAAATGGGCATCGTGCTGGAAGATAGCCCAGAAGGCACAATTTGGCGCCGTAAGTAACTGAATCTTCATTTCTAAAGGGCTGATAATTCAGCCCTTTTATTTTCTACTTCTATAATTTTAACTTCAGGTAATGCTCTGTGGCTCAGATGTATTTCTACTACTCTGCGATGAATGCAGGTAAATCAACGACTCTTCTTCAATCTTCTTTTAACTACCAAGAGCGCGGCATGACGCCAGTGATATTCACGGCAGCACTTGATGACCGCTATGGTGTAGGCAAAGTAAGCTCACGAATTGGTTTGCAGTCAGATGCTCATCTTTTCTGCCAGGATAGCAATTTATATCAAGAGATTACGGCTTTAAACGAGGTTGAGAAGCGTCATTGTATTCTGGTCGATGAGTGCCAGTTCTTAACCAGAGAGCAGGTATATCAACTGACAGAAGTGGTGGATAAACTGCATATTCCCGTCCTTTGCTACGGTCTTCGAACCGATTTTCTTGGCGAGCTTTTTGAAGGCAGTAAGTACCTGTTGTCATGGGCAGATAAACTGGTTGAACTCAAGACGATTTGTCACTGTGGACGTAAAGCGAATATGGTCATTCGTACCGATGAAAATGGTGTTGCCATTAAAGAAGGTGACCAAGTTGCGATTGGCGGTAATGAACGATACGTTTCGGTTTGTCGTCAGCATTACAAAGAAGCGTTAGGTAAATAGTCCTGGTTCGCTAAACGTATACAAAAAAGCCACCAGAATCGGTGGCTTTTTTGTGATTTGTCGTTAGTCAATTATGCGAAATTAAAACCGAAACGTTCTAGCAATGCCTGATAAGACGACTCGACGTTTTCCGGAATGACTTGCTCAGTCTGAAAGCCTTTTTCAGGGTAGGTTTTGACGCGAGAGTAGTCTTCCATTAGTGCTTCCAATACCATCATTAGTGGCATGTCTTCATTAATGTATTCGAAGAACGGATGTGCCGTGGAGCTCACTTGAAGTTGAGAATAGGGCGATTGCCATTGTTTCTCGAAAGTTGCGATAGCTCGACGCTCCATAAATGGCTTTTGTACCAAAATCACCGAGTCACACAAAATACCGCGGTTTTCGAGTAACTGGTGAGTAAAGCGTACGTTTTCACCGCTATTTGTTGATTGGGTTTCTAACAATATTGCATCGTCAGGGACACCTGCTGCTTGCGCTATTTCTGCGAAAGTTTCAGCTTCACTTTTGTCAAACAAACCATCTGTAAATCGCCCTTTACCGCCAGAGAACACAATGAGTGGTGCAAGTTTCTGCTGATAAAGCTTTGCGGCATGTTCTGCGACACGAAGGTCATTACTGCACATGACTAATAAGCAATCCGCTGGTTGTAGCTGATGCTTGAGTTGCATGTAATCCCAGAGCGTTTCGATATGTTGATAAAGCTTCATAGTGCATCCAGCGTTGAGTTAAATTGAAATTGATAACCGAGCGAAACGAGCTTATCTGCGATAATGCGCTTGTCGGCATCTTCTGTCACTGGAGGAAGAGAAAGCTCCGCGCCACTCTTAGTGATTGCAGCCTGATAGAACTCGGCTTTACTGACGGTATTAGGTGTTGTCACGTTAACAATTTCATTATCAATGTGTTCCAGTGCAAATTTTGCAGCGGCAACCGCATCTTTTTGATGAAGCATGTTTGCAGGTGCTTTGCGGCTAACTTGTTTGAGTCGCGCAGCAAAGCGAGCTGGGTTTCTGTCCGGGCCAATCAAGCCGCTACAGCGTAAAATAGCGTAGTCGATACCCGAGTCGATGACAGACTGCTCCGCCTGCAACATGATCTGCGCGTTTTCAGAAAAATGAGGATGGTTTTGTGCCAGTTTGAGCGAGGCGGAATCTTCATTCATGTCAGAGGGTAAATTAGGGTAGACCGTGGTGGAACTGATCATCACCAACTTTTCAATCTCTTGCTGCTTCGCGGTTTCAACTAAGGTTGCCCATTGCTGAGCATACTCTTGACCACCACCTTTTCTGAATCCAGGGGGAAACGCACCGACGATGTGCTTGATTTGATATCGTTGGATAAGCTCTGGCAATTTTATTTCCGCGTGTGGTTGATTGAGATCGAGGATCTCGGCGTTGATGAGTATCGATGGTAATTCATCCAGCCTTTCCTGGCTGCGGCGTGTCACAACAACAGTCTGCCCGTCGTTGACTAAAGCTTGGGCGAGTGGTGTGCCTAACCAGCCTGCACCTACAATCAATGTGTTTGCCATATTTATCTTCCCGACTTAATTAAAGTTGTTAAACAGGATTATGCGCATTTTATTGTTCACTGAAGAAAGGAGAGGGTACGCCTATCTGGCGTCTTGCCTACTTATCGATATATGTGATTGATTGGAATGGTCAAACTTCAGTGTGTCAGGAATAAGTGTAAACCTATTGGGGGGATATGTGAATGCCACCTAAAATAAGTGGCATTTTTACAGTGGGTGGTTAGCTTGCGGCTAGTACTCGTAAGATTTTTTCTGCGTGTTCTGCGACCTCAATACCTTCGTCTGTTAAATAGCCACCATCAGGCTGTGTGCAGAGTTTTTTCTCATACAGGCGAGCAATGGCCGTTTGGGTGTCTTCGGACGCATCTTTGTGAACTTTTATGCCCGTTGCTGCGCTGCTTAAATCGAACTGAAGCAGTAGATTCAATTCGGCCATGTGTTCCGCTGAATATTTCATAAATAATTCCTTTGCGCTTTTTTATCCAAGCTAGTCTCAAAAACCAACTAGAGCAACACAAAACCGCGAGAAGTGTTAACTGTATTGCTATCAGGCTGATATAACGTGGGATTTTTGCTCGAAAGAAAATATATTTGTCACATATCAATGACAGCAAAAATTTGTCATTTGATTGGCTTAAATCCAACGATAGATGTCCCATAAACAATATTTTTAGTTAACGTCCCAAATACCCCTTGAAAAAGTGTGAAAATCGAGCGATTATCGCCGCCTCCTTAATTGTTTCTAAATGTTACGCCACCATGAATTTCAATCAGTTTGACTCTTTATTACCGCCGCAAGCTGCTGAACGCGCTGCCGAAGTTGGTGTAGGTAAAGCGACTAAAGCACCTGCTAAATCTTTCTTACTCGCGATTTCCGCTGGACTTCACATTGGTATTGCCTTCATTTTCTATACCACTGTGACAACAGGCGCAGGGGACTTACCTTGGGGCATCACTCGTTTAATTGGTGGGCTGGCATTCAGCCTGGGTTTGATCCTCGTAGTGGTTACGGGCGGAGAACTTTTCACTAGCTCTGTATTGACGCTGGTGGCACGTGCGAGTGGCAAAATCTCCTGGAAGGCATTAGTTAAAAACTGGTTTGTGGTTTACTTTGGCAACATGACCGGTGCCGTTATGTTGGTAGCCTGTATGTTAATGAGCAAACAATATATGTTTGACGGCGGACAGGTTGGTCTTAATGCGATGGCAATTTCCCAGCACAAGTTACACCACGATTTCTTCTCAGCCGTTGCCTTAGGCATTATGTGTAACGTTTTAGTGTGTATTGCTGTTTGGATGACTTTCAGTGGGCGCACACTCACTGACAAGATCGCAGTAATGATTCTGCCAGTGGCAATGTTTGTATCGGCAGGCTTTGAGCACTGTATTGCGAACATGTTCCAAGTTCCAATGGCCATTGGTATTAAATATTTTGCCCCTGAAGCTTTTTGGCAGATGACTGGAGCGGATATTGCGAATTATGTCGATCTGAACATGACAGGCTTTATCTTCAATAACCTTATCCCAGTAACGTTAGGCAATATTATCGGTGGCGGTGTCTTTGTCGGAATGTGGTATTGGATGATTTACCTGCGTGATGAAGACAAGCACCTGAAATAGTCGGTACTTATCATCTACTTTAGAAAGATGAAGTGCAGGATAGCAAAAGGCGAGCTCAAATAGCTCGCCTTTCTTTTGTTCGTTATACCAACTCTTCGTTAATCCCAAACTCGGTCGGTACCCAGTGGGAAGTCATTTCGGTTGGTTCCTGAACTAGCCACTCAAGTGGCGTGTCAGACAATAATTCATCGTACCTTTCAGAGACCATTAATACATCCATGTTAGTTGCTCCTTTTTTGCGACTCCCTGCACTGTAAAACTAGAGTATTTCAGCCAAGTGATCAATTTATGACCGTTGTATGTAGGAAAAACCTTTTTCCAGACAACTTGTTATGTTTCTTATTGCGTATGTGTTTTCATTGCTTATCCACATTTTCTGTGGATAACCTGTCTTAAACACCGTGTGTATCTATCTGACTACAGAAAATATTATAAAATTAAACGTTTATATGCGAGTGCGTCGAGCTTATTTTGTAGGACTTTTTTGCTCGATTTTTACTTTGACTCGGCCTTCTTTGGTTTGCACGCTGCTCAGTGTCATTTCTAACGTGATTGCCACCGATACGCTTAGCATGACGAAAATCGCCAACATGATCACCAACTGATACTTAATCGCTACCATCGGGCTTGCGCCGCCCAAAATCTGACCTGTCATCATCCCTGGGAGTGTCACGAGACCCGTTGCCGTCATTGAGGCTAATGTTGGTGCCATGGACTTTCTTAGCGCCTCTTGAACAAAGGGAAATGACGCGTATTTTGGGGAGGCACCAAGTGAAATAGCCGCTTCGTATTCTGTCTTACGTTCTTCAAAGGCGGTAAAAAGATTTTGTAGGGCGATAATGTTGCTGCTTAAACTATTGCCTAACAACATACCTGCCAGCGGGATCATGTACTGTGCGTTATAGAGAGGCGTCGGTCGAACTAAACCTACCGTCATGGCAAGAAGCAGCGGAACCAGGCCACTAATTAGCCCGGTGAGCAGAGGGAGCATTAACGGCTTTTTGGGCAAGTGAGCTTTACCCGCAATCGTACTTGCGCCAACTACAAGCATAACGGCTAACCATAATACGTTGACCAGTAAGCTATTGAGGTGGAAGAGGTACTCTAAGTAAACGCCTATCAGGATCAGCTGCACAGTCATACGAAGGACACTGATGGTAGTGTCTTTCGCGATACCCAATTTGTAGCGATAGTTAATTGCAAGAGGGATGAGTAAAATCAAACTAAAGATTGCCAGTTTTATCCAGCTTATATCGACGACGCTGTCCATTAATTCTCCTAAATTTCTACTTTCTCCACTCTATTTTAACTCATATTTTTTGAATGAATTTAAATGCGAGTGATAGCCTCTTTTATAAATTATTTCTTATCAATTTGTTTACATTATTTGGTTTTTCTTCGAGATGAAAACGAATTTGTCCCGCAATGTTTAACGTGAAAATGTTATTTATGTTTAATATTTGTTTTGGTTTTAACATTAATTCAAAAGACTTATTTTTTCACATCTGTTCATGATTTTTAATAAATAATATCAATCCAACACATCTCCGTTTTAACTCAAAAAAGTGTTGAATAACAAGGGTTGGTGGACGTTATTTGATTGAACCTCACAAACAATATGGATTAACATTTTCGGTTATAAATTGTAAAAAACTTAAGCTTGGTTTTCTGGGCTTTTCAATAACACCAAATACAGAGTAGGCAAATGTATGAGAGATGTTAATAATATTGAGTGCGGTGAAAAACGCTCCCTTGAGTGGAAATCATTTTTATTCATTGCGGTTGTTCTCTTTCCAATTTTAAGTGTGGCTTTCGTTGGCGGTTACGGATTTATCGTATGGATGTTGCAGGTGTTCTTCTTTGGGCCTCCTGGTGCGCACGGTATGTAAGCCGTTGAGCTCATAACCACACTGTTGAAAAGATTTTAAGAGAGCAAAGAATGAAATCATTAATCATTAAACTGTGGCGTACGATGAGACGCCCTGCCGTACATATCAGCCTTGGTGTGCTAACTATGGGTGGCTTTATCGCAGGCGTTATTTTCTGGGGGGGCTTCAACACAGCGTTAGAAGCGACCAACACGGAAGAGTTCTGTATCAGCTGTCACACCATGCGCGACAACGTTTATGTAGAACTGCAAGACACGGTTCACTGGAAAAACCATTCAGGTGTGCGTGCGACTTGTCCTGACTGTCACGTTCCACATAACTGGACAGATAAAATTGCTCGTAAGATGCAGGCTTCTAAAGAAGTGTTTGCACAAGTATTTGGTAACTACGATGAAGAAGGGGTGTTTGAAGAGCGCCGTATTGAGTTAGCCAAACACGAATGGGACCGCTTTTCTGCGAACAAATCTCTGGAGTGTAAAAACTGCCATAACTACGACTCGATGGACTTCGACCAGATGTCTCCGACCGCGCGTATTCAAATGAAACAAGCCGCAGAGAAAGATCAAAGCTGTGTCGATTGCCACAAAGGCATTGCGCACAACTTACCTGCGGGTATGGATAGTATCGGCGGTATTGTGGGCGATCTGGAGCAAATGACGTCAAACACTGATTACGCAGCAGGCCAGCAGCTAGTCAGCATTCGTCATCTGCCAATTTATTTTGACGAGCAGGGCACTAAAGAAGCCGGCCTGCTCAACCCGGCATCGACCGTAAAAGTGCTCGAAGAAAAAGGCGATTTTGTTGAAATCGAAATTGATGGCTGGCGTAAAGCGAAAGGCTTTGGTCGCGTAATCCAAGAAGATTTCGGTAAGAACATTGCGACAGCATCTCTGCTAAAAGAAGCCTCTACCGACAGTAATGTAGTGACAACAGGTGAGAAGCGCGTCGATGAACTAACCGGTCTTCCATGGGAAAAAGTGACAGCGAAAGCCTGGCTTAAGAAAGAGTCTGCATTGAATGACATTAATCCTGTCTGGGAAAAATCGCGTGAAGCCTACAAAACCAACTGTTCTGTTTGTCACACACAACCTGCTGAAGCGCATTTCGACGCAAACACCTGGCCAGGTATGTTTGACGGCATGCTTGCATTCGTCAACCTGGATACGGACAGCGAAGCGCTGATCTTGAAATATCTACAGAAGCACTCTTCAGATTATGCTGAAGGCCATCACTAATAAGCGTCGGATTGGAGAATTTTAAATGGCTATTACACGAAGAAGTTTTCTTAAAGGCGTAGCAACGACAAGTGCCGCGTCAGTTATCGGTCCAAGCTTATTAGCGTCAGCTTCAGCAAAAGCCGCGGAATCGACTGGTACCTGGAAAGTGACGGGCTCGCACTGGGGCGCATTTCGCGCTCATATCTACGCGGGTAAGGTTCAGGAGATCAAACCACTAGAGCTTGATAAGAACCCGACAGAGATGCTGAACGGCATCAAAGGCATCATTTACAGCCCATCGCGTGTTCGTTACCCAATGGTTCGTCTGGATTGGCTCAAAAAGCACAAGTACAGCGCAGATACTCGCGGCAACAACCGTTTTATACGTGTAACGTGGGACGAGGCGCTGGATCTGTTCTACCGTGAGTTAGAGCGTGTACAGAAAGAATACGGTCCTTGGGCGTTACACGCTGGTCAAACAGGCTGGAACCAAACGGGTGCGTTCAACAACTGTACGGCGCACATGCAACGTGCGGTAGGCATGCATGGTAACTTCATCACAAAAGTTGGCGACTACTCGACGGGGGCGGGCCAAACCATCATGCCTTACGTGCTCGGTTCAACAGAAGTTTATGCACAAGGTACGTCTTGGTCTGAAATCCTAGAGAACTCAGACAATATTGTTCTGTGGGCAAACGATCCAGTGAAAAACCTTCAGGTCGGCTGGAACTGTGAAACGCACGAATCTTTCAAGTATCTAGAACAGCTAAAAGAGAAAGTCGCTAAAGGTGAGATCAACGTTCTGTCTGTTGACCCGGTGAAGAACAAAACTCAGCGCTACCTAGAGAATGATCACCTGTACATCAACCCGATGACCGACGTGGCGTTCATGCTGGCTGTTGCACACGTGCTGTACAACGAAGAGCTATACGATAAGAAGTTCATTGAGACTTACTGTTTAGGCTTTGAAGAGTTCATTCAATACGTTCAGGGTCAAACCAAAGATAAGACGGAAAAGACTCCAGAGTGGGCTGCAGCTATCTGTGGTGTGAAAGCGGACAAGATTCGCGAATTCGCCCGCATGCTGGTTAATGGTCGTACTCAGATCCTAATGGGGTGGTGTATCCAGCGTCAAGAGCACGGTGAGCAGCCATACTGGGCAGCAGCCGTTGTCGCAGCGATGGTTGGTCAAATCGGTCTGCCTGGCGGCGGAATCTCTTATGGCCACCACTACTCAAGTATCGGTGTTCCTTCAACTGGTTTCGCTGGCCCTGGTGGCTTCCCGCGTAACCTGGACCAAGGTATGAAGCCGAAGTGGGACAATAACGATTTCAACGGCTACAGTCGTACCATTCCGGTTGCGCGTTGGATTGATGCTATTCTCGAGCCAGGTAAAGAGATCAATTACAACGGCGGCAAAGTTAAACTGCCAGATTTCAAAATGATGGTTATCTCGGGTTGTAACCCATGGCACCATCACCAAGATCGCAACCGTATGAAGAAAGCGTTCAAGAAGCTACAAACGGTTGTGACCATTGAATTTGCGTGGACGGCAACTTGTCGCTTCTCTGATATCGTATTGCCAGCTTGTACTCAGTGGGAGCGTAACGATATCGACGTTTATGGTTCATACTCAAGCCGTGGTTTGGTAGCGATGCACCGCTTGGTGGATCCGCTGTTCCAATCTAAACCCGACTTCCAGATAATGAGCGAACTGACACAGCGCTTTGGCCGCCGTGAAGAGTACACTCGTGGTATGAGTGAGATGGAGTGGATCGAAAGCCTGTACAACGATTGTAAGAAAGCCAACGAAGGTAAATTCGAAATGCCTGAGTTCAACGAATTCTGGGAGAAGAGTGTACTGGACTTTGGTGAAGGCAAACCTTGGGTTCGTCACGCGGATTTCCGTAAAGACCCAGAGATTAATCCACTGGGCACGCCATCTGGTTTTATCGAGATTACCTCTCGTAAGATCGGTCGTTACGGTTACGAACATTGCCAAGAGCACCCAATGTGGTTCGAAAAATCAGAACGTTCACACGGTGGTCCGGGCTCAGATAAATACCCATTCTGGTTGCAGTCTTGTCACCCAGACAAGCGCTTGCACTCACAAATGTGTGAATCTGAAGAGTTCCGCGCCACTTACGCGGTGCAAGGTCGTGAGCCTGTTTATATCAACCCGGTTGATGCAAAAGCGAAAGGCATTAAAGATGGTGACTTAGTCCGTGTATTTAATGGACGTGGTCAGCTTTTAGCGGGTGCGGTTCTTACCGACAGCTACCCACGTGGCGTTGTTCGTATCGAAGAAGGTGCCTGGTATGGCCCTCTGAACGAGAAAGAAGGCGCTATCTGTACGTATGGTGACCCTAATACGCTAACGCAAGACATAGGCTCGTCTGAGCTTGCACAGGCTACTTCTGCGAACACTTGTATCGTCGACTTTGAGAAGTTCACAGGTAAAGTGCCGCCGGTCACATCATTCGGTGGGCCAATCGAAGTTGCTTAATACAAGCACAAGTACAAAATCCAATACCAGCCTCCGGGCTGGTATTTTTTTAGCTGAATTTTGGGGAGCGTTATCTCAATAATTATGTTTCACTAAGAGCTAAGGTGTATTCGTGAGGCAACTAACGATTTACGCTTCTAAACCGTAGGATAATGGTGACCGTACCTAAACGGTTCATATTGAACCAAGTCTCTTGGGTATAAAGATAATAATAACTAAGTAGATCTAATATGACTCAAACCTTTCAGTTCGCTAATCGCATAGAAATTACCGTCGTTGATAACGACCTGCGCGCCGATGTCATTGGCAATCAAGTACACTTTTCTTTTGCTGGTATCCACCAGAAGACCTTTACTGATCGCGAAGTGCTCTTTGAAGTCCCATTTTTATATGAACATGGCGCTCGCGTGATCGGAGACGGTTTTCAGATGCTCGCACAAACCTCGGGGACCATCAGCCAGCCCATTGATGTTGGTCGTTGTGCTGATAACAATCCGAGTTATCGGATCTATTCTCAAGATGAACCCAAGCGTTACTACAACTACTTAGTGGTTGAAGACTCTGATGGGTATACGTTATTTGGCTTTACCAGTTGCCGTCGCTTCGCTGGCTATTTTGATGTGCGATTGCATGAAGAGCAGTGGACTCTGGCTGCGGCTATTGATGGCGAGCATACACAAGTGACCGACTGGGAAAGTAATGCTTTGGAGTCTGTTACCGTGCTGAGCGGAACATCATTGTCAGCACTTTACCAACAATACAGCAAGATGATTACAGACAATCATCCGGTACGTAACGGTGTCACACAACGTGCTCCTGTAGGTTGGTGCTCGTGGTACGCCTATTACGCTGAAGTGACAGAAACGAACATTCTGCAAAACGTCGAGTGTATGAACGATAAGCTGGCGGATCTGGAGTGGGTGTTACTTGACGATGGCTATCAGGCGTTCATGGGGGACTGGCTGACGCCTTCCGATAAATTTTCTGGTGGTGTAAAAGAGTTAATTCAGAACATTCGTTCTAAGGGGAAAAAGCCAGCGATTTGGATGGCGCCATTTATTGCTCAACCAGAGTCGGAAGTGTTCAAACAACACCCTGACTGGTTTGTGCGCCATCATGATGGCAGTTTGATGAAAGCAGAAGATGTTACCTATGGAGGCTGGCGCTGTACGCCGTGGTATATTCTCGATACCTCGCTTCCGGAAGTTCAAGATCACCTTACCCATGTGGTTTCTGTCATGCGCAAAGAGTGGGGCGTAGAATTGTTTAAGTTGGATGCCAACTATTGGGGTTCCCTTAAAGGTAAACGCAGCCAGTCTGGCGTGACGGGGATTGAGGCGTACCGAATGGGCATGGAGGCGATAGCAAAAGGAGCAGGTGAGGCATGGCTGCTGGGCTGCAATGCGCCAATGTGGCCTTCACTGGGGCTGGTGGATGCGATGCGTGTTTCCGATGACGTTGAACGTCATAGTCATCGCTTCGAACAGATCGCAAAAGAAACATTTTTCCGCAGCTGGCAACACCGAAAATTGTGGCAAATTGATCCTGACTGTGCCACGTTCACTTCGTTACCAAACCAATCGGCTTCGCGTGAAGACTACGAGTTTCATCGTACTGTTCTCCTGGCTTGTGGCGGCTTGTTGCTGTCAGGCGACCCATTGCCGGAGATGACGCCATTTGCGAACAAGACGTTGTCGAAACTTATGTTGCGCCAACGTCGTAGCCAGGAGTCCGCACTCTTCTCGGCATTGAGCTTAAATCACGCCTATTTGCCGCTCACCAACAACAATGATCTACATTGTTTGTTTAACTATTCGAATCAGGATGCAACAGAGTTTACGCTAACCTCGGATAAACCCGTAGATTGGTATGACTTCTGGACGGGAGAAAAGCTTAACCAAGAAGCTTGTCAGATGTTTTTAGTCAGTTTAGATAAAGGACTCAATGCGAAGGCGATCGTCACCGTGTAGTGTAATGGTTGGATCTCAGCAAAGAGCCTTAAGTGAGGCTCTTTTACATGTTGCACGGTTAAAACTCAAATAGAAAGTAATAACCATAACCGACGATAAACGCAGGAATGGATGAATAAATAGTGGCAACGAATGCCGCTTTTGGCGCCATCGCAATCGCGGGGAAAAGGGCATCGCCGTCGTTTGAGATTGCATTGGCTATTTGTGCTGAAAAAGGCGCGGCACCTGACAGGTATAAACTTGTCACCAAAATTTGAGGCCCACATCCTGGAAGCGTACCAATTGCCAGCCCGGCCAATGGCATCCAGATCCCCCAACCCGAGAGAGAACCGGCTATATCCAGCCCCGAAAAGTACGTCGTAAACTCAAAAGCGAGGAAGGCAATGATCACCCACGCGCTGACGAAGTTTGTGTCTTGCGCTGCTTTTTGAATCGGATGGGAGTCGGTGATTTTCGCATCTTCGGATACCGTCGATTGGTAACAGCCCAGCTCTTTGGTCATTGCCCAAAGTGACATCGTCATTACCGAGAAAGTCGCCCCAATCCATTCAATGGTATTTGATGTCAAGTTAAGCAACTTGTTGATATCCAGTTGGAAAGACATCATCAGTGCGATAATACTGGTCGGCAATAGCAGCCATTTCCAGAATGTGCCTTGTAAATTGATCGCCTTTTGTTCTTGCTCGCTGTAACCCTCGCTTTGTCTTTGAGGGGGAATTGGATCACCTGGGTTTAATACTTGGACGGGACGCAAAAAATCTTCTTTATGGCAAATATTAACAACCAGTCCGGAAATCGTACCGACAACGATACCCGTCACTACCACGCCAATCCCAATCACAGGTTTAGCGGCGAGCAGCAAGAAAGCAGCGTCCCCCATGGTTGATGTCAGTACCGCGACGATGGCACCAAAACCAACTCGGCCGCTGATAAACTGCGTCGTCACAACAATTGCGCCGCCACATCCGGGCAAGGCACCAAGCAGCGCAGCGAAAAATACCTGATGAGTTTGAGAGTGACGGTAGAGATCGGTAAGGCGATTGGGCTTCGATAGCAAGTGGGAGAGATAATGATAAATCACCAGAGTTGCGCAGACATAACACGAAACGGCCCAAAAAGAATCGGACAGAGTCGTCACTGCGACTGCACGAGTGTTGCCATTGATCAACAACGCGAGCATAAAGATAGGAATAAGCAGGCGTTTATACGCTAAGCGGAACTGAGTGGGCCGAAGCAGATGCTGCGCTGAATGCAAAAATCTCGTCGCGTTCATTCTTTACTCAAATGCAAATGGGAATGATTATCACTATATCTTAATGAGATTTATTCGCAATAGCGTTATGCACTTTTCTTGGTGTCAAACTCTGTCAAATCAGGTAAAGTACGGGCCTTTGTGAGCAAACAGCTTCCATGGCACACGGTGCCACTCTTCGGAAGCGTATCAAATTGACTTGAATAGGAAGACACATGATTCTAGTTGTAGGTCATAAGAACCCAGACAGTGATAGTATTTGTAGTGCACTTGTTGCAACTGAACTTCTTAAGGCGCGTGGTGTTGAAGCAATGCCAATTCGTCAGGGCGAAATCAACCGTGAAACTCAGCACATTCTTGAAGTAGCGGGTGCCGAACTTCCAGAACTACGTACTTCAGTTGCGGGTGAGACAGTTTGGCTAGTCGATTACTCTGATTTGGCGCAAGCACCAGACGACATCGCAGAAGCTGAAGTCGCGGGTATCGTTGACCACCACCGTCTAGGTGATGTGATGACGGTGAACCCTATGGAAGCATGGATCTGGCCGGTTGGTTGTACTAACACGGTTCTATTTAACATGTTCAAGATTGAAGGTCACACGATCACTCCACAAATCGCTAAGCTAATGATGTCAGCAATCCTATCTGACACCGTAGGCTTCGCTTCTCCAACTTGTACTCAAAAAGATAAAGATGCGGTTGCTGAGCTAGCTGCAATTGCAGACGTACAAGATGTTGATGCCTTCATCAAAGATCTTCTAATTGCGAAAACAAACATCGAAGGTCTATCTGCAGCTGAACTCGTAGAAAAAGATCTGAAAGGTTACCCGTTCAATGGCCGTGACGTTGTTGTTGGTCAGGTTGAACTTGCGACTCTAGAGCAAGTTGACGGCATGATCGAAGCACTAGAAGCAGACCTAGAATCTCGTTGTGAGAAAGATAACCTAGCGTTCGCTGCTGTAATGCTAACCGACATTACTACTGCTCAAACTCGTCTTCTATACAAAGGTGAGTGGGCAGAGAAACTGGTTAAGCATGAGGACAACGGCATGCTAATGATGGAAAATACTCTAAGCCGTAAGAAGCAAGGTTGGCCTTGGCTTCAAACTGAATTAGCGTAATTTTCACATTACCAGTTTATAATTGAAATGCCCGCCACTAGGTGGGCATTTTTCTATGGGAAACAGGAGACCAACATGTCCGAGGCATTGACCCAAGAGCAAATGGATACCATCAATCGTTACAATGAAGAACAACGATTGAAGTACTGCGTAAAAGAGATCGTCGCGAATCGCAAAGTATGGATTCTAAAAGATGAACACGGTTGCGTCATGCTTAATACAGAAGATGACGATTGTGTTCCTGTCTGGCCTAATCAGGAGTTTGCCCAGGAGTGGGCGACAGGTGAGTGGGAAAATTGCGAGCCAGAAGCCATCTCTCTTAACAAGTGGCACAGTCGTTGGACTGTGGGACTGGAAGATGACGAGCTTTCGGTTGTGGTATTCCCAAACCAGAACGAAGAGGGCGTTGTTCTGTTTCCGGATGAGTTTGACTTCGAGCTGCGTAAAATCGCAGGTCGACGCTAGTTAAGTCAAAGACGATTTACCAGCACCAGAATTAATCAAGCCTGCAATTCATGCAGGCTTTTTTGTCCTTTTTACCAACCATTTTCACTGTTCAGTGGCTTGGTGCTTTGTAGAAGTGGCTTTCAACCAGTCGCTGCGTAATCACATGTTCAGGGTGAGTCAGAACCTGTTGGGTATCACCGCATTCAACCACTTCACCTTCATGCATGACCATCACTTTATCTGTGATGTGTTTGACGATACCGATGTGCTGAGATACATAAACGAACGAAAGGCCCATCTCTTCTTGCAGCTCCAAGAACAAATTAAGAATCTGCGAGCGCATGGCCATATCGAGACCGTTTAACGCTTCATCGGCCACGATGATTGACGGCTGAAGAATCAAGGCCCTGGCCAGACAGACACGCTGCTTTTGGCCCGCAGCAAGCATCTGTGGGTAAAAGTAGGCATGTTCGGGTAACAGTCCTACACGACGTAGGGTCTCTTTAACGCGTTTCATGCGCGCGTCTGGCGGCATGTTGGTGTTTCGTTTTAATGGGCCTTCTAATATGCGACCAATTTGAATACGCGGGTTCAGAGAGGTATTCGGATCCTGAAATATCATACGAATCAGCTTACAGCGCGTCGCATAGTCTTTGTGTTCCAAACGTTCGCCGTTGACGCGGATTTCGCCAGAGCTTGGCGCAACGACACCAGCCAGCATTCGAGCCAGTGTCGACTTTCCTGAGCCGTTCTGTCCAATGAAGCCTATGGTTTGTCCTGGCTCTAGGGTAAAGCTGACCGGTTTTACCGCGACATTTGTCTCACGTTTAAAAAAGCCTGAGCGCGTTACAAACTGCTTCGATAGATTATCGACTTCAAGTAGCGCACTCATGACTTTTTCTCCGTATTCAATGGAAAGTGACAGTTAAACTTATGGTTCTTGATTCGTCTCGTGTGCGGGATTTCAACACATTGCTTTTGCGCATACGGACAACGAGGACCTAATCGGCAACCAATTGGCAAATGCTGCAAAGGTGGAATTGAGCCTGGCAGAGACTGTAGTTTCTGCTTATGTGGTACCCAGTCGTTAAAATCAGGCATAGCTTTTAGCAGGGCATCCGTATAAGGGTGCTTCGGTGCTGCAATGATTTTACGTGTATCAGCAGATTCTACCGACTGACCACAGTACATCACGGTAATACGGTTTGCCCATTGAGTGATGGTGGTTAAGTCGTGACCAATAAGTAAGATGGTTGTGTTGTTGAGCTGATTCATCCGGCTCAACAGACGTAGGATCTGCGATTGAGTGATTGGGTCAAGGTCGTTGGTTGGTTCGTCTGCAATCAACAGTTTAGGCTTGGTTGCAATCGCCATGGCAATCATGACTTTTTGACACTCACCGTCCGTGAGCTCGTAAGGATAGCTGCCCATTATCCGTTTGTGATCTTTGATGCCCACTTTATGCAGCAGGGCAATGGCTTGTTTTTTACGCCACTTAAATCGCTCCCACCACTTGCCATCAAATGATCGAGATGGAATCGATTCAATCAGTTGTCGACCCACTTCCTCTGAAGGGTCCAGACAGGTCGAAGGCTCCTGAAAAATCATCGCAATATCCCGTGCGATAACTTTCCGCCGCTCTTTAGGAGTAAGTTGCAGGAGATCGATATTTCCTAAGCGCATCCGGTCTGCAGTGATTCGCCAGGTATCCTTGTTGACGCCGACGATGGCTTTTGCAACAAGACTTTTTCCTGAACCGGATTCACCCACTAAGCCGCGAATTTCACCTTCGTTTAACGTTAGGCTCATTCTGTCTACAGCTCGCACCATTCCTTGAGGTGTTTCAATTTCAATGGTCAAATGACGAATGTCTAATAACGGCATTATTCGATCCCCGCATTAAGCGATCGGCGTACCCCTTCACCTACTAAGTTTAGGGTAATGACAGTAAACATGATAGTGAGGCCAGGCAAAGTAACCGTCCACGGTGCGATATAAATGAGTTCGACTGAATCCCCCAAAATTGCGCCCCACTCAGTGCTTGGCGCTTGTGCTCCTAAACCCAGAAAGCCCAGCGCGGTAATATCTAAAATCGCAGTAGAAAGTGCCAGAGTGAACTCTGCGGCGATAACGGTAAGTACGTTTGGCAGTATCGAGCTCCACAGTAGGTAGAAATCATTAGCGCCATCCAGACGTGCCGCCATGATATAGTCTTTTTCAACCTCGGTGTGTACAGCGATGTACACTGAGCGAATAAATCGCGGAATGAGCGCTAGGCAAATCGCCAGTAATATATTGAACTCTCCGAAGCCAAGAAATGCCACAAAAATGATCGCTAATAGCAGCGAAGGAATTGACATTACTGTGTCGAGTAGGTGGTTCAAGGTACTGGAAAGCAAGCCTTTAGTCATCCCTGCCAATACGCCAATCAGGCAGCCGACGACAGCCGCAACAACGGTAATACCAACCGCTGCACCGAACGTTAACTGAGAGCCGATGATCAGACGTGACAGGATATCGCGTCCCAAATCGTCCGTTCCCAAAAAGTAATCAACCGTACCAGACGGCGACCAAGATGGTGGCACGAGTAACTCACCAGATTGGGCCTGTGGATCAAACGGTGCGATTAACTGGGCAAATAGGGTGATCAATACGATGAAGACAAGGCACCACAAGCCAAACATTGCCAGCCCATTCGCGCGATAACTGCGCCAGAATCGTTCAAACTGAGTGGGAATGTGTTCTTCCTGATAAACGTTATTTGTTAGCATACCATTCCTTTCTCACCAGAGGGTTAATCGTGGCACCAATCAAATCCGAAAGGATATTGGCGGTCAGAACTAGTGTCGCAAGTACCATTACCCCTGCCTGGATTGAGGCATAGTCTTGATTCGCCAGTGCGTCCAGCAGCCAGCGACCAATGCCCGGCCAGTTGAAAACAGACTCGGTAATGATCGCAAGGGTGATCATGCTAGATAGCTGAACGCCGACTTTAGGGATGATCGGGGGAATCGCATTGCGTAGCACATGCTGAGTGATGATCTCTCGGTTAGAAAGACCTTTAATTCTAGCGGCTCGAATATAATTTTGGCTCATCACATCAGCAACAGACGAGCGCATTAAACCAATGACTTGGGTGGTTGGTGCAAGAGCCAATACTAAACAAGGCAATACCATATGCTCAATGACACTTTCTAACGCATGAGCACGATACTCGCCTTTAGCCATAAAGGCATCGATAATCGCAAAACCAGTGACGTGGTCGATTTCATACAACAGGTCATAGCGACCAGCGACTGGGAAAAATTGATATTCCAGAGAAAAGACCATGATAAGTAGCAGTGCTACCCAAAAGATTGGCGCAGAATACCCCGACATAGCTAAAAACGAAATGCTGGTATCTAACCCTTTTCCTTGCTTCATACCCGCCACGGTTCCTAATGGGATCCCAATTAACAGCGAAACAAGAAAGGCAAAAAAACACAGTTCTAACGTGGCCGGAAACACAATGGCTAACTCATCGAAAATGGCATTGCCACTCTTGGTGTAGCCGAAATCAAGTTGTGACAGGTTAACAAGATAGTTATGCCAACCCGACCAAAACTCAACTTGTGCCCAATGTGACATCGGGTCGAGACGCAGCAGAGAGAAGCCGACTAAAGTGAGGATCATCAATGTGATGAAAAACAGGTTAAAGCGTCGAATGGTATACAGAAACATCAGTGAACTCTCTCAACTCTATCAAATGGTTGGGCATTGAAAGGGCTTGATTTGAAGCCTGTCAGCGATTTGTCGTGAACACGGAATTGCACACCATGCGCGAGTGGAATCACGGGAAATTGTTCATTTAATATGTTTTGTGCCTGACGATAGAGATTCAAACGATATCTTGGCTGTTGTGTTTCTATCGCCAAATCGAGTAAAAAGTCGAAATCATCGTTACACCACATGGAAACGTTCAAACCGACTCGATCAGACTCACACGACAATAGAGGACGGAAGAAGTTATCAGGGTCCCCTGTATCACCAATCCACCCCGTGAGGAGTAGATCAAGGTTATCCAGGTTATCTAAATCGACGCGCTCAAAACGATCATCAGTCAGCAAGGTGAGCTCAACGCCAATATCAGCAAAGTTCGCTTGGATAAGCTCCGCAGTCTTACGAGGACTTGGGTTAAACGCACGTGGTTCTAACGGCACCCACATGGTCAGCGCTAAGCCCTCTTGATAGCCTGCCTCACGAAGCAGGGCGAGCGCATAATTTCGATCGTAGCGTATTTTGACGCTGTCCTTCTGATAGGCCCATGAATTCGGTGGGAGCAAGGTGTAGGCTTGAGTCCCTGTTCCGTAGTAGACCGAGTCGAGGATGTTCTGTCGATTAATCGCAAGGTTCAGCGCCTGACGAACCCGAGGATCTGTGAGCGCCGGATTACCAGTGTTAATGGCGATAAAAGAGACGTTGTTTGCTGGTGTCGCTTTCAACTCCAGATTTTCATTTTCCTGTATGACTGGAATCTGGCTCGAAATCGGTGAAGACAACACATCACATTGATTTCTCAGCAGCTTTGCGAGTGTTCCCGTTCCACGATGGGAAATATCAAACACCACTTGCTCCATTTCCGCAGGAGAGTTCCAGTAATTAGGGTGACGCTGTAAGCGAATTAAATCATTCACTTGATACTCTTTCAGCTGAAATGGGCCAGTGCCTACCGGGAATTGGTCAATCTGCTCTTTATGATCTTTAGCCGCGAGCTGTTGTCCATACTCAGCCGATAACAATATGGCGTGGCTGGTAGAAATATTAGCCAGGAAAGAAAAGTTCGGTTTTGAAAGCTTAAACATGACGGTGTCATCATCGACAGCAATCACATCTTGCAGTAAGTTCTTGAAATCCAGACCGGCAAACCATGGATACAAACCGCCACCCACTTGATGAAAAGGGTGATTATCATCAATGATTCGTTTGAAGCTAAACACCACGTCTTGCGAGTTCAGTGTACGGCTCGGAGTAAACCAAGCTGTTGTCTGAAACTGAACGCCATGCTTGAGCTTAAACGTGTACTCGGTTCCATCCTTATTCACTGACCAGCTTTCTGCAATATTGGCCACCGGCTTATGAGAGGTCGGATCGAGCGTAAGCAGTGTGTCATACAACTGAGGGCTTAGCGCTTCGGCGGTAATACCACTATCAACCAGTTGTGGGTTGAATGTTGATGGCTTACCTTGTCCACAAAACACAAATCCTGTTTGGCGAATATCGTTGTGTTCGATCTCATCGCTACAGGCGGTGAGTAAGCTAATCCCAATAAGGCTCAGCGATAATCTTATAAAAGCATTCATAATATGAAATGTTCATTGGATCTTGCTTGTTTCATTTGAAGTTACTCATCCGGAGTTAACAAGCGAAAATGATCCCGCTAATTTAACACCTTTGTGAACTTGCTCCAAATACAAAATCTTTTGCTCGCAGTGTGTTAGATAAAAATAGACAGTCTAATAATCACTGTAGACCTAAATTGGCTCAGATGTTTAGGTCCTCACTCGGTTAAGGTCATCGAATGTGAGCCAAATGGGTAATTTAGCTCTGTCCAACCAACCCGTACTTTCGAACCATTCCACGTAATTGATGGTAACTTAGCCCGAGTAATTCAGCTGCCTGACGCTGATTGAATTTCGCTTCTTCCAGGGCACGGTTGAGCAAGTTAATATCTTGTTCTTCTTGCCACTGTTTGTAGTCTAGTGGAAATTGCACTGACGATTTCTGTTCACTGTCTTCGGGTTCTGCGCAGTCTTGTTCTGATGATGGACCTAAGTCGTTGTTCCAGACGGTTTCAAATGGATTGAAGATGAGCTGGTCAATTGGGGCAGCATTCAGCCCATGTTGATAGATCGCGCGCTCGATGACGTTTTTCAGTTCGCGAATATTACCGGGCCAAGGGTATTCAAGTAGCGAGCGTTCCGCTTCTGCGGTGAAGCCGACGAAATACTCAAGCTGAAGTTCACGGCACATCTTGATGGCGTAGTACTCTGCTAAAGAGAGGATATCCTCTTTGCGCTCCCGAAGCGGCGGTAGCATGATGACATCAAACGCGAGCCGGTCGAGCAGATCGGCGCGGAATTCACCTTGTTCGGCAAGTTGAGGCAAGTCAGCATTAGTCGCGCAGACTAGCCTGACATCTGCATTCAGGGCGGTGTGCCCACCAACCCGTTCATATTCGCCATATTCGATGACACGCAACAACTTTTCCTGCACTAACAGTGGGGCCGTAGCCAGTTCATCCAGAAAGAGAGTGCCGCCTTCCGCTCGCTCAAAGCGACCTTTATGTTTGCCTTTTGATCCAGTGAACGAACCGGATTCATGGCCAAACAATTCAGAGTCAATCAAACCTTCGCTCAATGTGGCACAATTTAATGACAGTAATGGCTTGTCCCAACGTCTTGATAAATAATGTAAACGCTGTGCAATAAGCTCTTTACCGGTACCGCGCTCACCAATGATGAGAACCGGACGCTCAATTGGCGCAAGTTGTGATACTTTATCTAATACAGCGAGAAAAGCGGGCGATTCACCAATCAGGTTTTGCTTCATAGATTCCTTCTTACTTAGCTGCCTAGGTGTGAAATCAATATGGAATTGGTGAAATTCACCAACAGTTGGTGAAAAACATCATAGCACAATGGTGTATAACAACAACACAGTGCATAACCTATTGAATTTAAAATAAAGTATAAGTTGGCACGTAACTTGTTATGTATTTAGGGAGACACAAGGAGAATCACCACCTTGTCGAGTTTTAATAGGAAAAAAGAGGAGTTCCGTTATGGGTATTTTTTCTCGTTTTGCAGATATCGTTAACTCAAACATCAGTGCATTGCTGGATAAGGCGGAAGATCCTGAGAAAATGATCCGTCTCATCATTCAAGAAATGGAAGACACGCTGGTAGAAGTTCGTACTAACTCAGCAAAAGCAATAGCAGACAAAAAAGAGTTGGCTCGTAAAGTCGAAGCGCTGGAAGATCAGATTAGTGAATGGGGTCAAAAAGCCAGCCTTGCTTTAGTGAAAGAGCGTGAAGATTTAGCGCGTGCAGCCCTGATCGAGAAACAAAAGCTCGAGCAGGTGATAAAAGGCCTTCACACTGAGCAAACTTTGGTTGAAGAGACCATTGATAAGCTAACCGGTGAAATTGGAAAGCTGGAAAACAAAATTGCTGAAACACGAGCAAAACAGCAAGCGCTAGCGATCCGCAATCAAACGGCATCTAATCGTCGTGATGTTCAAAAACATCTTCACACTAGCCGTACTAATGAAGCCATGGCTAAGTTTGAGCAATACTCTCGTAAAGTTGACGAGTTGGAAGCGGAAGCTGATCTTTATTCCAGTACTGGCCAGTCAAAGTCGTTAGAGCAGGAGTTTGCAGAACTTCAAGCGCAGGATGAAATTGAAAAAGAGTTGGAAAAACTGAAAGAACAGATGTCATCACAAGATAAACAAGATAAATAAGAGAGGAGCCATTTATGTCGACATTTTTATTTGCAGGACCAGCAATTGTCTTTCTGATCTTTGTCGCTCCTCTATGGCTCTTCTTACACTATCGCAGTAAACGCAAAACGGATAGTGCTCTGTCGAGCCAGGATCTGGAGCGCCTTCAGGCACTGTCTGAAAAAGCAGAATCGATGCAGTCTCGCGTGGATACACTAGAACGCATACTAGATGCAGAGTCACCAACATGGAGACGAAAGTATGAATAATCGAGAATTGTACCGTGACCCTGCAAATGGAAAACTTGCCGGCGTGTGTGCCGGGTTTTCCAACTACTTTGGTGTGGAAGTCTGGTTGATTCGTATCTTGGTTATTTCCGCAGGTTTGCTAGGCGGTACGTTTTTGGTGCTTCTCGCCTATATCGCTTTGGCGTTCATGTTGGAAAAACAGCCAATGACTTATTCAGAAAATATCAAGGCTCAGCAGGATCATACTCTAAAGAGCAAACCGTGGCAGAAGGGCCAAAGTCCGGAGCAATTCTTGAGTGTGCTTGAACGGGATTTTGACCGTATTGATGGCAAAATTCGTAACATGGAAGCGTATGTCACTTCCGATACATTCAGAGTCAACAGAGAGTTCAACAAGCTCTGAGGATTATGCAACCAGGATTTAATTTTAAAGAGCAGGCGACAAGCCTGCTTTTTGCTCACAAATTCCTCATTTAAATCAATATTATCTCCGCCTTACATGGCAGCTTGATCATTGTTCATCTAACTTAAATGTAGTCTCTGTATTCATAGGATGAATATGATGAAAAAGTTGCTCATTCCGATCGCCATTACGGCCGCTTTGTCGGGTTGTGGTAAAGAGCTTCCTCCCGTACCAGAACCAGAATCTCGACCCGCAAAACTTTTTACCGTCTCTGTTGGTAATTCACAGTTTGATCGTTATTTCCCTGCAACGACTGACTCCGGCGATAAAGCCGTACTCGCTTTTCGTGTCCCCGGTTTGCTTCAGACGATTGACGTTCATGAGGGCCAGCTGGTCAGTAAAGGTGATGTGTTGGCAACATTGAACCCTGATGAATATACGCTTCTAGAGCAACAAGCGAGGGCAAATTTTGCGCTCGCCGACGTGCAATACCGACGATATAAAAAGCTTCGAGTCAGCCAGGTCGTATCAGAACAGGATTTTGATCAAGCCAAAGCCAATCATAATTCCGCCAGGGCAGAGTGGGATCAGGCGAAAGCGAATCTAAGTTATACCAAACTGCTCGCTCCTTACGATGGCACGATTTCTTATCTACCGGCAGAAAACCATGAATACGTTGCCGCGAAAGAGGGCGTGATGAATATCCAAACCAATCAGTTAATGAAGGTGATATTCCAACTTCCTAGTCACCTGCTCAATCGTTATACCCCGGGAGCAAACGTCTCTGCAAAGATGGAATTTGATGCTTTTCCTGAGCGCTCCTTTGATTTAACTTTTCAGGAAATTGATACCGAAGCCGACCCTAAAACGGGCAGTTATAAAGTCACTATGGTGATGGAAAGACCGGAAGGGGTAGGGATCTTACCGGGAATGTCCGGCAACGTACTGGTGACTTCACTCAACTCGGGTACTACGACGATACCGGAATCCGCTCTGTTTGAAGAATCAGGGAAAAGCTACGTCTGGCGTGTCGATGAGCAAGGTATCGTGACCAAAACTGCGATTACATTGGATGAGAAAAATCAGGTTCAACAAGGCCTGGATGATGGTGATGTGATTGTAATTTCTGGCGTCAATGTAATAGAACCCGGCATCAAAGTGAGAGCCTGGGTTAAGGAAAGAGGGCTGTAATATGACAAGAATGATAGCCTTAGCTATTTTATGCTCGCCTCTCTTCCTCTCTGGTTGCGGTGATAAAGGTCCTGAAAAAGCGCTTGAAACACCTCGCGTAAAAGTGGTGTCACTAGAAGGCAGTAAGGTCGACGATAACCTGTACTTTCCTGCCGTAGCGAATGCGGCAGATCGCTCCCATCTCAGTTTCAGAGTCGCTGGCGAAGTCAGCAGTGTTAGGGTGAAAGAGGGCGATATGGTGAAAAAAGATGACATCATCGCTACGTTAGACCCTACCGATTATCAATTGGATGTGGACAATGCCACGGCGCGTTTTTCTGTGGTAGACAGCCAATACCGCCGCTCAAGACCTCTCGTTGATAAAGGCTTACTGGCGAAGTCACAGTTTGATGAGATTGCCGCCCAACGCCAAATTGCGCTGGCAGAGTTGAAGTTGGCTCAGTTGCGTTTGTCATTCACAACCTTAAAAGCGCCGGTAGATGGCATCATTTCGAGAGTGAATATTGACCAGTTTGAAAACGTTCAGGTTGGTCAACACGTTGTCAATATCCATAGCTTGGACCGTTTTGAAGTCTTGATTCAATTGCCAGATCGTTTGTATGTAAAACAACCACCAACAGAAGAAAGGCTCACCTCTATTCAGGCAGTAGTGCGGGTTCCGAGCGGTAATGAATACACTGGAACCGTAAAAGAATTTACCACTGAACCTGACCCAGCCACTGGCACCTTTACGGTGACACTGTCACTGCCAATGCCAAAAGATGAGTACATCCTTGATGGAATGGCCGTTGAAGTCACATCAAAGGATGAAAAGGTTGGTTTGGATTTGGATGTGGGACTCAATGTACCCATTGAAGCGATTTTTAACGCTGATGGTGATGCTCTTGACCGGCAAAACAAGTTTGTTTGGGTACTCAATGACGATAATACCGTTTCTCGAAAACAGATCCGCACAGGCAAAGCCTCCAAGGCGTCCATACAGGTATTGGATGGACTGGAGCTAAACGACCAAGTTGTCGTCGCAGGTGTCGCGAGGCTCAGAGAAGGCATGAAAGTAGAAGTGGTTGAGCAGGAGGCAGGTTTATGAGCGAGCAAAGCAGAGTGCCTCAAACGGATGAAGACGTAACAGGTATCGCAGCGTACTTTATTAAAAATCGTGTGATCAGCTGGATGGTTTCACTGATCTTTTTGATCGGCGGGATCACTGCATTTTTTGGATTAGGACGTCTGGAAGACCCCGCTTTTACCATTAAAGACGCCATGGTGGTGACCTCGTATCCCGGCGCTACGCCTCAACAAGTGGAAGAAGAGGTAACGTACCCGCTTGAAAAAGCGATTCAGCAGTTGACGTATGTGGATGAGGTGAACTCGATTTCAAGCCGAGGGCTGTCTCAAATTACTGTCACAATGAAAAACAATTACGGCCCGGACGACTTACCACAAATTTGGGATGAATTACGCCGTAAAGTTAATGACTTGAAGGGCACACTACCGCCAGGTGTGAATGAGCCTCAGGTCATTGATGACTTTGGTGATGTCTACGGTATTTTGCTTGCGGTAACCGGGGATGGCTACAGCTACAAAGAGCTTCTGGATTACGTTGATTACCTGCGGCGAGAACTAGAGCTTGTGGAAGGGGTAAGCAAAGTCTCCGTCTCTGGTCAGCAGCAAGAGCAGGTCTTTATCGAAATTTCGATGAAAAAATTGAGCAGCCTGGGTCTGTCTCCTGATACGGTATTCGGTCTTCTTTCAACTCAAAACGTTATCTCAGACGCTGGTGCGATCAGAATTGGCGATGAGTACATCCGAATCCAGCCTACCGGCCAGTTCCAGAATGTTGATGAGCTAGGTGATTTATTGATCACTGAGGTAGGTGCTCAGGGACTGATTTTCCTTAAAGATGTGGCGGAGATTAAACGTGGCTACATTGAGGTTCCAACCAACATCATTAACTTCAATGGCAGTTTAGCGTTGAATGTTGGCGTATCGTTTGCAGAAGGCGTCAACGTTGTTGAAGTGGGAAAAGTGTTTGATCGCCGACTTGCCGAGTTAAAGTATCAGCAGCCCGTCGGAATAGAAATTTCAGAAATTTACAGTCAGCCGAAAGAGGTGGATAAATCGGTCAGTGGGTTTGTTATTAGTCTCGCACAAGCAGTTGGGATAGTGATCATCGTATTGCTGTTCTTCATGGGGCTTCGCTCTGGCTTGCTGATAGGTTTGATCCTGCTTTTAACCGTGCTTGGTACCTTTATCTTTATGAAATACCTGGCGATTGATCTACAGCGTATTTCTTTAGGGGCACTGGTCATCGCGTTAGGGATGCTGGTGGATAATGCCATCGTCGTTGTAGAAGGGATATTGATTGGTACGCAAAAAGGCAGAACACGCTTACAAGCGGCAACCGATATTGTTACCCAGACTAAGTGGCCTTTGCTTGGGGCGACCATCATTGCGGTAACCGCCTTTGCGCCGATTGGGCTCTCGCAGGATTCCACGGGTGAGTATTGTGGTACTTTGTTTACCGTACTGCTTATCTCTTTGATGCTGAGTTGGTTTACTGCGATTTCTTTGACACCATTTTTTGCGGATATTTTCTTCAAAGGCCAGAAGATAAAACAAGCGGAAGGTGAGGATAACGACCCGTATAATGGGATTGTTTTTGTTGCCTATAAGAAGTTTCTCGAGTTCTGTATGCGCCGCGCCTGGTTCACCGTTGTCGTATTGATTGCAGGGCTTGTGGCCAGTGTTTATGGCTTTACGTTTGTAAAACAATCGTTTTTCCCATCTTCAACCACGCCGATTTTTCAGCTGGATGTCTGGCTTCCGGAAGGCACGGATATTAGAGCAACCAATGATAAATTGAATGAACTCGAGCACTGGTTAGCTCAGCAAGATAACGTGGAGCATATCACGACAACGGCTGGTAAAGGCCTGCAGCGTTTCATGCTGACCTATGCGCCAGAGAAGAGTTATGCCGCTTATGGTGAGATAACGACTCGTATGGATAATTATGAGGCGCTAGAGCCATTGATGGCGGGTTTCAGAGCGCATTTAAAAGCTAACTATCCAGAGATAAACTACAAACTTAAACAAATTGAATTAGGTCCAGGCGGCGGTGCTAAAATAGAAGCGCGACTTATTGGCTCTGATCCAACCGTTCTTCGTACGCTTGCCGCTCAAGTAATGGATATTATGTACGCGGATCCTAGCGCGACCAATATTCGACATGATTGGCGAGAACGTACACAGGTTCTTGAGCCACAGTTTAACGAGAGTCAAGCTCGCCGCTACGGTATCACTAAGTCAGATGTTGATGAGTATCTCTCCATGTCGTTCTCGGGTAGGACTATTGGTCTGTATCGAGATGGTACGACGTTGATGCCAATTGTGGCTCGATTGCCTGAAGATGAACGGATCGATATTCGTAACATTGAAGGCATGAAAATTTGGAGTCCGGCGAAAAGTGAGTTCATACCACTACAACAAGTCACGATGGGGTATGACATGCGTTGGGAAGATCCAATCATCGTCCGTAAAAACCGTAAACGTATGCTCACAGTGATGGCTGATCCGGATATATTGGGCGAAGAAACGGCTTCAACATTGCAAAAGCGTCTACAACCACAAATTGAAGCGATAGAGATGCCGCCGGGATACTCTATTGAGTGGGGCGGAGAATACGAGTCATCTGGTGATGCTCAGGAATCGTTGTTTACGACAATGCCAATGGGGTACCTGTTTATGTTTTTGATTACGGTATTCCTGTTCAATTCGGTCAAAGAGCCACTGATAGTCTGGCTGACCGTGCCACTTGCGTTGATTGGTGTCACAACGGGCTTATTAGCATTGAATACCCCATTTGGTTTTATGGCGCTGCTCGGGTTCCTAAGTTTGTCAGGAATGGTGTTGAAGAACGGTATCGTTCTACTCGATCAAATCGAACTTGAGATGAAGTCAGGTAAAGAAGCCTACGTTGCTGTTGTCGACGCGGCGGTGAGTCGGGTACGTCCGGTATGTATGGCGGCAATCACGACTATTCTTGGTTTGATTCCGTTACTACCGGATATTTTCTTCAAACCGATGGCCGTTACTATTATGTTTGGTCTGGGTTTTGCGACTGTCTTAACCTTAATCGTTGTACCCGTGTTGTACCGTCTTTTCCATAAAGTAGCCGTACCGAAATAAAATAAGCACAAATCGTTAACGCCTCTGGCCCGGTCAACAGACTCTATTAAGCTAGGGGCGTTTTTTATAAGGACTTAGAATGACAGAACACAAAAGCTGCGCTTGGGCGATGAATCACCCACTGGAGCGTGAGTATCATGATGCAGAGTGGGGAGTCCCCGTTTATGACGACAGAGTACTGTTCGAATTTATCACGCTTGAAGGTGCACAAGCGGGGCTAAGCTGGATAACCATACTGAAGAAGCGAGAAGGCTACAGAGAAGCATTTGAACATTACGACTTAGATACTTTGGTACAGCATGGTGAAGAACGCACAGAATATATTGTTGAACATTATGATGTTGTGAAGCATCGTGGGAAAATTAATTCGGTGTTCAGCAACGCAAAAGCGGCGAAACAACTGATTGATAAGTATGGCAGTTTGTCAGATGCTTTGTGGCAGTTTGTTGACCATAAACCCGTGATCAATCAATGGCAGGATATGAGTGAAGTGCCAGCTGCTACCGAGCAATCAAAAGCGATGAGTAAGTTTCTCAAGAAAAAAGGCTTTAAGTTTGTTGGGGAAACCATTTGCTATGCGTTTATGCAAGCCGTCGGTATGGTGGATGATCATGTTGTCGGGTGTCCGTGTAAAACGGCTAAGGCTAACTAAACCAGACGACTAAAAAGCCCTCAGGAAGAGGGCTTTTAAAGGTATTTATTTCGACAGTGAAGCTTCGTTCTCAAGAACCAGGGCATTGTAGCGAGCTAACCCTGCTTCCAGATCAGCAATCAAGTCATCGACGTCTTCCAATCCAATGTGAATACGGATCAAAGTACCTTCAAAATGTGGGTGTGCGACAGTGCGCAAGCTGTTAAAGCTCTTTGGCTCATTGGCAAGGATCAGGCTCTCATAGCCACCCCAAGAGTAGCCCATGCTGAAGTGTTTCATGCCATCGAGCAAAGCGGTTGTCGCTTTCGGGCAGGATGTTTTGAGTACGAATGAGAACAGACCATTCCCGCCGGTAAAATCGCGCTTGAAAAATTCGTGGCCTGGCGACGTTTCCAATCCTGGATGAAGTACTCGATCGACTTCAGGTCGAGTTTGTAACCATTTAGCGACTTTCAAGCTGCTCTCTGCATGCTGGCGAAGACGAACATCTAAAGTACGCAGTCCGCGTAAGCCAAGGTATACATCATCAGGAGAAACACACTGGCCCATTAAGTAGCTTTGTTCTCTCAGTTGAGGCCAGTACTTCTCTGAAGCCACAGCCGTCCCCAACATCACGTCTGAGTGACCGACGATGTATTTGGTTGCTGCCTGTACCGAAATATCAACCCCGTGGTCAAATGGAGAGAAGTTAACACCTGCACCCCAGGTGTTGTCGAGAATCACAATGATATCGTGTTCATGGGCAATACGCGCCAGCGTCGGAACATCTTGCACTTCCATGGTTACTGAACCAGGAGATTCCAGGAAAAGTACTTTAGTGTTAGGTTGAATTAAATCGCGGATACCTTCGCCAATCATAGGATCATAGTACGTTGTCTCGATCCCCATTTTTTTCATGATGACGTTACAGAAATCACGAGTCGGTTCATAACAAGTGTCGACCATGAGAATGTGGTCGCCAGTCTCGACAAAAGACAGAATTGTGTTTGAAATGGCTGCTGTGCCACAAGGGTAGAGAGCACATCCTGCACCGCCTTCAATTTCAACCATGGCGTCCTGAAAAGCAAAGTGTGTATTAGTACCACGGCGTCCATAGAACAGCGTTTTGTTAGCGCGGTTCATGGTTGCCTGGTTTTTCTCTGCAACACTATCAAATACGATGGTTGAAGCGCGTTGAACGGGTGGATTAACGACACCGTTAGTCCACTTTTTATCACGGCCCGCGGTAATCAGTTTGGTCTTTTTACCCTCTGACATATAAGTTCCCTGTTTAAATTAAACGATTTTGGTTATTTAAAACATGGACTACGGGTTGTTTGCAAGGGAAAACTCTATTATCGGGCCATAACGACTTGGAACACCTAATAGCCTAAGAGAATACCAAGCCGATCCAGTTTCGTTTATCGCATTTATGTCTGGTTCAGGGGGAGCTAGATAAAACAATCCCGCGCCAAAGAAGTCGGGGCGGGATTGACGTTTCTTTACCAGTGAGAGAGGGTTACAGCAGAGGGTTAAACAAATAAAACACACGTTCTAAGAAGCGAGAGAATAGGCTTCGCTTATCCCAAACCTTTTTTTCAAGCTGAAAAGACTGTTTGATGTAACTGTCTTGCAGGCATGACATCTCTTGGGTGAAGTCTTCATCATCGACGGCCAGCGTCACCTCGAAGTTCAGCCATAAACTGCGCATGTCCATGTTTACGGTTCCAACCAAACAAAACTGTTCATCAATCACCACAGACTTTGTATGCAGCAATCCACCATAAAACTCATAAATCTTCACGCCTGCGGTGAGGAGTTCACTGTAAAAGGCACGAGAAGCCCATTGAACCATTACCGAGTCATTTTTGTGAGGAATGATAAGTTCGACATTGATGCCTCGCTGCGCGGTCATTTTCAATGTTTCCAGTAAGTCCGTATTCGGGACAAAATACGGAGTGGTAATTCTCACAGAACGATTCGCCTGATTAATGGCTAATGTTAGGACCTGATAAATGAGATATTCAGGCATCCCCGGACCTGACGGAACGACTTGTATCGGGTGTCGGTACTGATGGCTATCGATATTGCATTCCGGTCGTTTGGGAAATTGGCGTTCGCCGGTTTCAACTTCCCAGTCCCAGCAGTGAATCGCGCTCAATACATTCACCGTTGGGCCGGTGATCCGAACCATAATGTCAACCCAACGACCAACCCCACTACTTTGCTTAAAGTAAGCCGGATCCACTAGGTTCATCGAACCGGTATAGGCGATCTCGTCATCAATAACGATGATTTTTCTGTGTTGGCGAAGATCTAAACGACGCAAGAAAATACGCCACATTTTTACTTCCAGGGCTTGTATCACTTCTATACCAGCATCCTTCATCATCCTGTACCAAGGGCTTCTGAAAAATCGTGGACTGCCAGCGGAGTCAAGCAAGAGTTTTACGTCTACGCCGCGTTTGGAGGCTCGAATTAGCGCTGAAGCGACGGAATCGGCCAAACCTCCTGGGTGCCAAATGTAGAACACCATTCGAATACTGGTTTGTGCATTTTCGATATCTTCGATAATCGAGTGCAAAATTTCGTCAGGCTTTTGCTGTAATGAGAGCGTGTTACCGCTGAGTGCTGGTAACCCGAGGCGGTTATTACACAGTTCATCAATGCGATAGATATGACGGCCCATGGTTTCTGGCATGTGCGCGTGACAATCATTTAGCTGGTTGAACCATTCGGCAAAAGGGGCAAACATCACTTTTGCACGTTCAGCTCGCTTACGGCCTAAATTAAGTTCGCCGAAAAGGAAATAACACGCGACACCAAGAAACGGAAGAATATAAATGATCATTAGCCAGGCTAACGAAACACTTACAGCCCGGCGTTTCAAAACCACACGGATGGTGACACCAGCGACGAGTAACCAATACAGTCCAATGCCAGCAAGAGTAAGAAAATGATAAAACTTATCCATATACGCTCAATTTATTCCGCCCACTTAGGATATTAGGCATAAAAGTGTGTTGGGGAAATAGCTTTCTTGTTAAGAATTAAAGTGATTTTATATGAGTGATTGAGTTCATAACAGGGGAATCTGTTATTCATGCCTGAATCGCAAGGTTAATCTTTAATCGGTGAATAAAAAAGCAGCATATAACATGCGTGATGCGGCAATTGTGCGATAAATATACTTGTTGAGACTTTTAATTTTAGCGGGGAACTGGTTTACTGAGGGAATAGAGCGTCTAACAATAATTTTATAAGTGTATAACTTAATATAAACACACATTTTCGACGCCTATCTCTATGCAAACACAACACATTTAATTTTGGAGAAAAAACGTGGCTACAACTAATACAGCACCACGTGATACGTGGGGGTCTAAATTAGGCTTCGTTATGGCCGCAGCGGGTTCCGCTGTTGGCTTAGGTAATATATGGAAATTCCCTTACACGGCAGGAGAGGGTGGCGGTGGCGCATTTGTTGCTATTTACCTTATCTTTGTCATTTTTATTGGTTTTAGTGTGATGCTGACCGAATTCGCGGTTGGTCGTAAAACTGGCCGCTCTGCGGTTGGTGCATTTAAATCAACCGATCGCCGCTGGACGTTTACTGGTGTGATGGGCGTACTGAGTGGTTTGCTGATTATGGGTTTTTACCCTGTTGTTGGCGGCTGGGCTTTGGCGTACATCTTTAAAGTGGGCGGGGGCCTGTTGAGTACACCTGAAGCTATTGGTGACAGCTTCGGTGGATTCATTTCTGATCCTTTACAGCCTCTGATATGGATGGCGATTTACCTGTTCATGAATATTTTCATTGTTATGAAAGGTATTTCTGGCGGTATCGAGAAGGCGGGTAAGGTTCTGATGCCACTGCTATTCCTTATTTTGATTGTCGTATCAATAAAAGGTCTGATGCTACCGGGCGCAATGGCAGGGGTTGAGTTCTTGTTCATGCCAGACTTCTCCGAGGTTGACAGCAGTGTCGTACTTGCCGCACTTGGTCAGGCGTTCTTCTCACTAAGCTTGGGTATGGGTTGTATGATTACTTACGGTTCTTACCTGAAGAAGAAAGAAAACGTGGTACAAACCACAGGTATGATCACAGCTATGGATACTGGTGTAGCGATCCTTGCGGGTATTGCTATGTTCCCAGCGATGTTTGCTTTCGGTATCGAGCCAGCTGCAGGGCCAGGTTTGGTGTTCGTTGTTGTTCCACAACTGTTTGCTGAAATGGGTGGCCTCATCGGTTTCTTATTTGCGATCATGTTCTTTGTGGGTCTAACTGCGGCTGCATTAACCTCGTCAGTTTCACTACTTGAAGTTGTGGTTTCTTACCTTATTGATGAGCAAGGTATGAAGCGTCCAACCGCTGTGCTTTCAGCGAGCTCAGTAATGGCGATATTGTGTGTCTTCGCTTCTTTGTCACTGGGTGGAATGGGGCCAACACTATTTGGTACCGGTGCGTTTGATATCTTCGACCTACTGACTGACAAAATCTTTATGGCTGTTGGCGGTATGTTGCTGTGTATCTTTGCAGGTTGGCGACTTAATCGTGATGAGCTTGAAAGAGAGATCACCAATGACGGTAAAGTGGCTTTCCCATTATTCGGGCTTTGGTACAACCTAGTGAAATTCGTAATTCCAGTTGCGATTGCTATTGTTGCTTTCATGGGTATTAAGTCAGGATTTGACAGCGGCAAAGGTGAAATCATGGTACTTGGTATCGTGATTATCGGCCTGGCGGCGATCTTCTCGAAGAAGCTATAAACAGCAGCGTCTTATCTTTAAAACGGGAGCCCCAGTTGGCTCCCGTTTTTTATGCCAGTCATGTTGGCTTGTTGAATGAGATGTCATCCATTCAGAGAGGCAACAAAGCAAGCAAAACAATGATAACTGGAAAACATTGGGGCAGTTTACGCTCGCCTAATTAGTCAGAATCGGTATACTTCTCGCTCCAAACGCGGAGCCAGATTTTATGTTCGATATTCTATATACCCATCCAGACTTTCTGATCATCAATAAGCATCCCAATGTTTCTGTTCACAAAGACGATGGTGACACAATGCTGCTACAAGAAGTGGCCAAGCAGAGTGGCGATGAGCAGCTTTATCTCGTCCATCGACTGGATAAAATGACGTCGGGTATTTTGCTCCTCGGACGCAATGCCAAAGCGGCCAGCGTGTTATCTCAAGCCTTTGCTGATCGCCAGGTGGAAAAGTTTTATCTGGCAATTGGCGCTAAAAAACCGAAAAAGAAACAGGGTTTGGTCATTGGCGATATGGAACGCTCACGTCGTTCGTCATGGAAGCTGGTAAATAGCAAGCATAACCCAGCCATTACTCAATTTTTCTCCCTTGCCGCAGAGCCGGGAGAGCGTTTATTTTTGTGTAAGCCACACACGGGTAAAACGCATCAAATCCGCGTGGCGCTAAAATCGGTTGGCTCAGGCATTGTTGGTGACCCTATTTACAATGCAGGTAGCGAGGCGGATCGCGGTTATCTGCACGCCTTTTCGCTCTGTTTCCAATATCAAGATGAGCGATATCGCTTTGTTTGCGATCCGAGAGATTATGCAGTCCTTGGCAGCAAATGGCACAGTGAAATTGTCTCTCAAGGCCTGGATAGCTGGCTTTCTCCCTGGGAACTAAACTGGCCAACCATCAAATAAAAGTTTGAAAGATTAAAAAGAGAACTCGATGCAAGCATCACAACTTCCGCTGTTTTTTCAGCATCTAGAAACCGAGCTGGCACAAGCTCCGGATGAAATTCGTCGACTGTTTCACGGTCGTGGCCGTCGCTTTGAAGGTCTAGAGCAAATCACTTGTGACTGGTTACAAGGTCAGTTAATCATCAATTTGTTTAAACAAGTCGACGACGTGTTTCTCGCTGAACTGAAAAGTGGTCTCGATGCGTTAGCTGAATCAGAGCTTTGGGCGAATAAACAAGGTCGTACCATGGTGCTTCAGCATCGTTATGCCGATGGCGCACCTTCTGAAGTACTGATTGGTGAGTTAGATGCGCGTCCTGTCGTCGAAGAAAATGGTCTGAAATACCAGTTGGATATTGGCCGCAACCAAAACTTTGGTCTGTTTTTGGACATGCGTTATGGCCGCGATTGGGTACGCGAAAATGCCAAGCATAAAAACGTGCTTAACTTATTTGCCTACACTTGTGGCTTTTCTGTTGCCGCCGTTGAGGGTGGCGCAGATAAAGTCGTCAACGTAGACATGGCGAAAGCGTCGCTGGCTAAAGGGCGCGAGAACCATAAGCTGAATGGTCACAACACAAACCAAGTCAGCTTTATGGGCCATGATATCTTTAAGTCTTGGGGCAAAATTAAGAAATCTGGCCCGTACGATATGATCATTATCGATCCACCTTCATTCCAGAAAGGCAGCTTTGCACTGACTAAAGACTACAAAAAGATTCTGCGTCGATTGCCTGATTTGTTGGCAGAAGGCGGTCAAGTTATGGCGTGTGTGAACTCACCATCTGTGACCAGTGAGTTCTTGATAGAAAGCATGCAAGAGGAAGCGCCACAACTAACGTTTCGCGAGCGTCTGGATAACCCACCAGAGTTTACGGACGTGGACAGCGAAGCGGCACTGAAAGTGTTGCTGTTTAGCTAGAAGTAATCATCGAGACTTAAAAGCGCCGGTATCTGGCGCTTTTTTGTATTTGGAGAATTAACCAATTTGCACTTCAAGATCGTCTTCAATGGTTGATGAACAGGCGAGCACATAACCTTGTTCTATCTCTTCTGCTGTCAATGTTTCCTGGCTGGTGGAAGAGACGCTACCTTTACCAACCTTGCACTTACAAGATCCACAAATGCCGCTGCGACAAGCTACAATGAGCGGTAGACCTGCTTCTTCGAGAACATCGGCCAGTACCTGACCTTTTTGTGCATCTAGGTTGTGACCAAAGTCAGGGACGCAGACACTGACTGATTTATTGGACACACCATCAGGCTCATTGGTTACTGTTTCGTTGGCTGCTGGTGTAAAGCTCTCTTGATAGAAGTTCGCCATATCAAAACCAAGTTCTTTCAAATATGCGTGAACATCTTGCATGAACTGGTTTGGGCCACAAAGGTAAACCGTGCGCTGTTTGAGGTCTGGAACGAGCCCTTGTAACCAATCTGCATTCAAACGACCTTGTGGATGTGAAGTACCTTCGCGATTTTTCAGTAACAGCTTTAAATGAAAATTAGGATACACAGTATCGAACGTTTCTAGCTGATCATAGTAAATCGTTTCTGCAGGGCTGCGTGCAATATGTAGAAACTCGATATCCACGTTGATATCGTTTTCATTTTGATTGCTCAACCAGTGTTTAGCCATCGAAAACACAGGTGTAACACCGCAACCTGCACTGATGAGCAGCGCTTTTGTTTTTCCGTCCTGTACAACGGGTGGGTGGTCGATACAGTTAAACTCACCGGCTGGTGGCAGTGCCTGGACGGTATCGCCAAGTAGAAGTGAGTCGACTATGTAGTTAGAGACTTTACCGCCCGCTACGCGTTTGATGGTGAGCTGAAGGTGATCATCTTCAGTAACAGAGCTGATTGAATAGGCACGAAACTCCATTTTTCCATCAATTTCGACGCCCAGGTTAATAAACTGTCCGGGTTTAAATTGAAACAGAAGTGACTCAGTTAACTCGGCCAACTTAATGCTGACGGTATCGTGTGTTTCAAAGTACTTGTCGATACAACGGAGCGTGACGGGTTGGTTGCCTTGCCATTCAAAAAACATAACAATCTCTTTGGTTGTGGCTATTTGGTAAGCTAAATAGATAGAAGCGCCCCCAGTTAAGGAGGCGCGTAAAGCAACGCTATTAGGCTGCCAGGATAGTTTTTAGATCATCCTGTACATTGCCAATGCTACGCATATCGAACTTCTCTTGGATGATTTCGATTAGGTTTGGTGTTAGGAAAGCTGGTGCAGTAGGACCGGTGTAAATGCCTTTTACTCCTAATGCGAATAGCGTCAGCAAGATAACGATCGCTTTTTGTTCAAACCAGGAAAGCACAAGTGTCAGTGGCAGCTCATTGATGTCACAGTCAAACTCTTTCGCCAGTGCCAGTGCAAGTTGGATCGCTGAGTAAGCATCATTACATTGGCCAACATCCAATAGGCGAGGGATACCATTGATATCGCCAAAAGTATTTTTGTTAAAGCGGAACTTACCACACGCTAGTGTAAGGATTAGCGTATCTTCCGGCGCTTCTGCCGTGAAATCGGTGTAGTAGCTGCGTTCTGCTTTATCACCGTCACAACCACCGACAAGGAAGAAGTGTTTGATGTTACCTTGTTTTACTTGGTCGATAACCGCAGGAGCCGCGTTCATTAGTGCATTACGACCAAAGCCCACCGTGATGTGGTGTTCGATTTCATTATGTTGGAAACCGTCTTGTGCTTGGGCACATTCAATCACTTGGCTGAAGTCGTCACCTTCGATGTGAGCGACGCCAGGCCAGCCAACAATACTGCGTGTGAATAAGCGATCTGCATATTGACCGACATCTGGGTTCAGCAGGCAGTTAGAGGTCATTACGATAGCGCCAGGGAAGTTCGCGAATTCTTTCTGTTGGTTTTGCCAAGCACTGCCGTAGTTACCTACCAGATGAGGGTACTTTTTCAGTTCAGGGTAGCCGTGAGCGGGCAGCATTTCACCGTTGGTGTAAACGTTGATGTTTTTGCCTTCGGTCTGTTGCAGGATTTTTTCCAGGTCATGTAAGTCGTGACCTGACACCAGAATACATTTACCTTTGACTGGTTTAACGTTAACGGTGGTTGGCTCTGGGTGACCAAAGGTTGAGGTTTCACCTTGGTCGAGCATTTCCATGACTTTGTAGTTCATTAGGCCGATACTCATAGAGCAATCTAGCAGTGCGCCAAGATCTTCAGGATCGGTTCCTAACCACGCCATGATTTCATGGTATTCAGCATAGATGTCGTTGTTGGTTTGCTCAAGAACACGCGCATGCTCCATGTATGCAGCCGCGCCTTTTAGACCGTACAGGCAAAGCAGACGTAAGCCGATCACATCCTCGTGTACCTGGTCTTTACCGCGGTTAACGGCAACTTGAGGAGCAAGTGCCAGGATCGCTTCAGCACTGTTTGGCAGCTCAAAGTTTGCTACGGCAGGAGTATTAGCCACTTCAGTATCTGCCAAAGTTGCAGCTGACATCACTTGCTCTTTTAACAGTGCTTTGTACTCCGCGGCTTGAGACGTCAGTTCGAGGATACGTTCAGGGTCAAAGTTTACGTTAGTCAACGTAGAGAAGAAGGCTTTTGGAGCCCATTGGTTGATATCATCATGAATGATATTGAATTCAAGTGCTTTTGATGCCCAAAACGAAACCCCTTGCAGTGTATAAACCAGTACGTCTTGCAAATCCGATACTTCAGACGTTTTACCGCACATACCTTGTGCAAAAGAACAACCTTTAACAGCAGGGGTTTGAATTGTCTGTTCACATTGAATACAGAACATATTGGGTTCTCCAGTGATTGTTTTAATAGTCATGTCGTTGAACACTAGAGAGCAGAATGCGTGCCAGTTTTTATCTTATTGATTTATATTGATTTTGTTGTTTTTTGTAACGGCTGACGATGTAATTAATACAACAAGTGTGATGTTATTATTACATCACACTGCTGAGGTTGGTTAGTTATTGATCCCAAGCTTTTTCCCCATTCGATATAAGTTACCGCGATCCATTTGTAAAAACTGCGCCGCTTTTGCCCAAACTCCACCAGATTGGCTTAGAGCATGTTCAATCAAATCACGCTGATAGCCTTCTACTAACTCTCGCATGGGCTGACTCTCTTTAGGAAGATAATTTGATGTGCTTTTTACATCATCTAATATCAGTGAGGCGTCAAAGTGGTTCAGCATGATGGTGCTAGCACCTTGTTGAATGGCGTGCAGCGCTGCTCGCGTTAACGAGTGTTCAAGCTCACGCACGTTACCATGCCACGGCGACGATTCCAGTTGGGCCAAGACCTTAGGGTGGACATGCAGGTTTGGTGCGTTGAATTGTTGGCGTACTTTTTCCAGTAGGTAGCCCGCTAACACGGGGATGTCACCATCTCGCGAACGAAGCGGTGGTACCTGGATTGGGAAAACATTTAAACGGTGGAAAAGATCGGCTCGGAAGGTACCAGCTTCGACCTCTTTTTCTAGTTGTCTATTGGTCGCGGCGATGATGCGCACGTTGACCATCAAATGCTGGTCACTACCCACACGTTGCAGCTCGCCTTGTTGAATCACGCGCAGCAATTTTGCCTGCAAAATCAAAGGTAGTTCGCCCACCTCATCAAGGAAAATCGTTCCGCCGTCTGCCAGTTCAAACTTACCAGCGCGGTGGCTATTGGCTCCCGTAAATGCGCCTTTGACATGGCCAAACAGTTCACTCTCTGCCAGCCCTTCAGGAAGGGCTGCACAGTTTACGTAGATCATTGGCTTATCACTGCGGTGTGATTGTGCGTGTACGGAGTGTGCCACGAGCTCTTTACCCGTACCTGTTTCACCCGTTATTAGTACCGCGTAGTCGGATTGAGCTACGGTGGCGATGTTGTTACGTAGTTGGTTGATTTGCGGGCTTAAGCCAACCATTTCGCCTTTTTGTGAGCGTGCTTGTTGGATCAGTGTTTGGGTAACATTCTTCTGTTTTTGGTTCTGTGCTTTAAGTACCTTAAGCTGAGCGATATTACGCAGCGTTGCCGCAGCCAATGCAGCGAAGGTTTCGATAGTCACCGGGTCGAGATCGTCAAATGCGCCAACGGCAAGGGCGTCTATGGTCAGGGCACCGACCAGCTGTCCTTCGACATATAAGCTAAATCCCATACAGTCATGCACATCAATGCATTGATCCTCCGTCAGCAAAGTACCATCAAAGGGATCAGGCAGCGGGCAGTGAGCATCGAATCGAACCGGATCCCGACTTTGGATAATGGCGTCTAGTCGAGGGTGAGCCTTAGGGAAATAGCGCCGCCCGAGTACAGAGCTTGATAATCCTTTTACCGCAACGGGTGTGAGGAAGCCATCTTCATCGAAGATAAACAGACAGGTGGCATCACATGGGAAGACTTGCGCGACACCATCGATAAGGCTTTGATACTGTTGATCATGGGAGCGATTAGAGCTGAGATTTAATGCGATGTTAAGTAAAACGTGATCGACCGTAGGAGACATAGCGATTCCAAAGATATCTGAGTGAAGCTATGCTAACAACCTGATGTCATTTATACATCGAAAAAACTGGAAGTTTGATGTTCCATTGACGTCGATCAAATTTGGTTTCAAAACAAACGCGCAAGCATACGAGTTGCTTGCGTATGCTTGCGCGGATTATCAATTCTAATCAGAATTCCGGAGCCATGGCCGCCGATTAAATGTACGCAGGTTAGCGAGGTACGACCCGAGCTTCACTGCCATACATGTTAATTTGCACCGCCTGGCCTGGCTGGAACATCATATTTGGGTTCGCTTCTTGAACGATAGAGATGATTTTTCCATCCTCCATGCGAATGGTTAGGTTGACACCGTTTCGTTTCGCGGTTGCTTCGGCGGTTTTACTACCCGCATAACCACCTAACAGACCACCACCAATGGCTGCGATGTCAGAGCCCGAACCGCCACCGACTTTTGAACCTAATATACCACCGATGGCTGCGCCAGCGATTGTCCCGATGGCGTTGGATTGTGTAGAGGCATCAATGGTCACTGGTTCAACTTTTTCCACCGTTCCGTAGTAAACCTGCTGAACTTTACGCGTGTCTGCCGAGCCATATGCATCACCGTACGGGTTAGGAGAAGTACAGCCTCCCAGCGCGACGACGGAAATTGTGATCAGCATGCCTAGCTTGACGTATTTTTTCATATAACCTCCAAATGGTTTCTGTACCCAAAGAGTATATACCCCCATTTTAGACTGTGCTTAGATATTTTATAAAACAGCCACTTAACGGCACTTTGTCTCAAAAATTTTCAACACAACGGGCATTGCCAAACCGTGTTAATGCCCTTTAAGTGTATGGAAACCGGAATAGATACGGGTGAAGGTCGTAAACCAGCAGGCTGCACCAAATAAATAGGCAATCAAGGCAAAATGCTGAGGAAAAAGACAAAACGCGATAAACGCACCAATGGTTTCCGTGCCTTCCGTTAAGCCACTCATATAGTAAAGCGATTTGTGTTTATAAACCGGATTATCGATACCCTGTTTACTGGCCAGAATCGCAAAGGCTAGGAAGCTACTGCCTGTCCCGACAAACGAGAAAATTAAAAAGGCACCAGCAATGGCATTTTGTTCGGGATTGGCGAGCACAAAGCCGAAAGGAATCAGCGAATAAAACAGAAAATCTAAGCTGATATCGAGAAAGCCACCAGCGTCGGTAATCCCCTGAATTCTCGCTAGTGCACCATCGAGCCCATCACAGAAGCGATTGAGCACAATTAAAGCCAGAGCTAAATAATAGTGCTCAGTGATTAAAGCGGGTAGGGCGCAACAACCAAGGGCAAAACCAAACAGGGTGGTTTGATTTGCGGTGACGCCAAATTTATCAACCAATCGCGCACTCTGAGTCAGTGGCCACCTAATGATTTTGATACTGAAACGATCAAGCATTCTCAGTCTCCCATGGCCAGTTGATACAGCGACTTCCTTCGGGAATGTCGTCTTCGCCGTGAGTGACCATTATTGTCGGTATATTAGCTTGCTGAAGTTGCTCCACTACCCAGTGGCGAAATTGAACTCTTAGGTCTTTATCGAGCTTGCTAAAAGGCTCATCTAAAAGCGCTGCTTTAGGTTGTGCAAGCAACATACGTGTTAGTGCAATACGGGCTCGTTGCCCACCCGAAACCTGATCAGGGAAAGAGTTGGCAATTTTGAGCAAAGAGATATTCTTCAAGGCTTGCATCGCGCGCTCTTTTCTTGCGTTACCTTTGATAGAATTGGGTAGTGCGAAGGCTAGATTTTCCCATATTGTTAAGTGAGGGAACAACATATCGTCCTGAAACAGGATTCCTACTTTGCGCTTGTGCGCAGGAAGCGAATCAAGCGTTTCATCATTGAGTTTCATCGAGCCTGAATAATAGAACTCATTGGAGAGATGTCCGGCGATGGCATCTAGCAGAGTAGATTTACCGCAGCCGCTTGGTCCCATCAGGGTCACAATTTCGCCTTTCTCTACGGTGATATTAAATCCGGAGAAAAGCGAGTCACCATTGTTTTTACGGATGGCGAGGTTTTCGAGACAAAGACTCATGGTTAAGTAAACCTTTCATTGAAAGTCGGTGATATTTACCGTTTAAACGGTTAAGCAAAATAGCAAAAGAGAAGAACATTAATGGCAGCAACGCCTGGCAAATCGCGTAAATTGCCGTGACCCTCCGGTCGAAACCGCTGGAAAGCGCTACCGCTTCTGTTGTGATGGTACTGATTCGGCCCGCGCCTAGAACCAATGTCGGCAGATATTGAGCTAAGCTGACGCTGATACCTACAGCCCAGGCAAAAACAATGGCAGGCAGCAGGATTGGAAGTTTTATTTTAAGCCAGGTTTGTAGCGGTGTTTTGCCCAAGCTAAGGGCAACACGAGTTAAGCCGTTATTGAAGCTACGCCAGGGACCGTCCAGCGATAAGTAGACAAACGGAAACGCAAAGAAGACGTGTGCCCAGCAAACCCAGAAAAAGTAAGCGTTGCTGTTAAAGTACAAGGTAGCGACCTGTATGCCAAAAAGCACGGACAATTGTGGAATTAGCATCGGGATGGCGATAACGTAGTCCGGTACCTGCCAGCGATGTCGAAGCCTATACTCGTGGGCAATTAACGCCAAAATTAAAGCAATGGAAGCACTAATCACCGCGATGATGATGCTTTGTTCTATCGTGCCTAAAATACTATCCCATTCATATTGCCAAAAGCGAAGGGTGTAACGACTGGGTAAGAGATCCGGAAACTGCCAGCGCTGCGCAAAACTCCAAAGCACCATTAAGGGGACGATAACAAACGTAAGTAATGTGATCAGGGAGAACAGCGTTTTTCCAGGCAAACTGAGTCCTGATCGGCCGGAGTATTGCCAACGTTTAACGCCTTTGGTAATGACCCACTCAACAAGTCGTGTGAAGCCAATTAACCCAGTGGCAATGGCAAATAAAATCACGGCCCCAGAAGCTGCTCTTGGCAAAAGCGCCAAATCTGGGTCATTAAACCATTGCCAAACCAACACAGCAAAAGTCGGAGGATTGGTTGGGCCGATGATCAGAGCAATATCGACAACCGATAAGCTATAAGCAATCACCGCCAGCATGGGGAATCTTAGTTTTGCTAACCATTGTGGGAAAATGCATTTCCACCAGGTTTGTGCGGTACTGTACCCCATAGAGTGGCTAACTTTTTCAATCTTATCTACGTTCAGTTGTTGCAAAATAGGAATGCTCATCAGCAGCAGGAAAGGGGTCTCTTTTAGCGCCAGCATAATGATTAAGCCAAGCGCATGCGGATCTTTAATCAGCAACGCTAAATCATTCACTGTTTGGGCGTTTGGGTCAAAGCCAAAAAATTGAGTAGCAACACGGACCCCCATGCCTGTCGGAGCGAACAGAAAGGCAAAGCCGATAGCAAAAGCAACGTGGGGCATGGCTAATAAAGGCGAAAGGAAAACCTCTACTTTTCGCCAAAACTGACTATTCCAGGCCGATTGTAAAATGGCAAACGCGATCAAGCACGCCAAATAACTGCTTAAAATAGCAGAGTAGAGCGTGAGTCCGATAGAGGTCCATACTCCTTGCCAAGCAAATACGGCATCAAAGCCACTTAACGAGAACTGGGTCAGTCCGATAGGAGGTATGTAGCCGAGCGCAGAAACCACCACCCCAAGTAAGCCAGGGATGGTGGGGAAAATACAAACCGCGATAATAACTAAATACAGCGCTCTTAACATTTGTCTGTACTAACTTCCGTAACGTTTTAACCACGCTTGTTCTAGCGCGTTTTGCCAGCTTGGGTGTGGTTCACTGATCGATTTAAATTGTTGAGTATTCTTCGCTGACCCTGTCAAATACTCACTACTTAGCACGGAAGGATCACCCCAGATATTAATGTCGCCTTTACGAGACTGTGCCTCCGGGCTTAGTAAAAAGTTTATCGCAACTTGCGCACCAGCACTGGCATTTGCATTCCATGGGATGGCCAGAAAGTGGATATTGGATAGCGCACCAGCGTCCATGGCAAAAGCTTTCGTTGTCTCAGCAAGAGTGCCGCTCGCTTGTGCAGAAAAAACGGCATTTGGGTTGAACGTAATGGCTAAATCAATCTGACCATCGTCAAGTAACTGCAGCGTTTCTGCCGTGCCAGCAGGGAACTGATTACCACCTCGCCAGGCTACCTTGTGGAACTTATCTAAGTATTGCCATAACGGCTGCGTGATTTGTTCAAATGACTCGGCGCTGACTGGCTGTTGTAATGCTGGATCATTATCAGTCAGTTCGATCAGCATTGCTTTGAGGAAGCTCGTACCGTGGAATTCGGGTGGACGTGGGTAGGTCAGACGATTAGGAAATGCTTTGGCATAACTGAGCATCTCTGCAAAAGAGTGAGGAGGGTTATTCAACTTTTCCGTATCGTGGATGAAGACTAACTGACCCACACCCCACGGTGCTTCTAGTCCGTCGGTTGGCTCAGAGAAGTCCACCTCGACAGGTAACGTTTTGTCTACGTATTGCCAGTTTGGCAATGTATCAACAAACGGACCAAACAGAAGCTGGTTGTCTTTCATCGATTTGAAGTTTTCACCGTTGATCCAAACCATATCGACGCTGCCGCCAGTGTTTTTTCCAGCCGCTTTTTCAGCGATCAATCGAGTCGTGGTTTCAGAAATATCGGTGACTTTGACATGATTGAGCGTCACGTTATAGCGCGACTTCAGTTCTTTTCCTGCCCATTGGATATAGCGGTTGATCTCTTGGCTGCCTCCCCAGGCATGAAAGTAGACGGATTGTCCATTAGCTTGTTTTTCGATGGTTTGCCAATCTTCAGCAAACGCACTGGTAGCGAAAGTTGTGGCTAAAATGCCGATGGTGCTCAGTAGCTTCTTCATACATTATCCGCTTTTGGTTAATTTATTCTGACTTCGACGAGTTCGATAAGGCTTATAAAATTCAATCTCTTACATGGATAGTAAGCTATCTATTATTATTATCAACGTGAATACCCGCGGGGTTAACGCATTGAGTTATAGAATTACCATCAATGTGATGTCAATTAGAGAAAATAGAAGGTCAGTACCTTTCAAGAATAAGAGAGACCGAGCGAAGGGATAAATTCTTTCAAATGAATGTATTAATGCGGAATATAGATTGAGGCTAAAGAATGAAACAAGCTCTTTTTAAGTGGTTGAAAGCAAAAAAGCAGCCCGACGTAGGCTGCCTTCTTCATATCACTTTACTTGCTGTATTGGATTAGTTCATCCAGTCACGCAGTGTAAATGTCAATTCGTGTTCAGAGTTTTTAAGAACCAGACCATCTTTCGTTAGTGTGATGTCACTCCAATCGGAGAGTGTTGCTGACATCGCTTGTTCGACATTCATGATATCGCCAACACACATCTTCATGGTCATGCCCATTTTTTCGATGCGCAGTTGGTTGTCTTTTAGTTCAGCCTGGCCGAAGAAGTTATTACAGCCAGCAATGCCGTTAGCTGTTAGGTTTTCACCAATTTCCAGGCGAGGTGCTTTTTGACGTTCGGTAAGTTCGATGTCTTTACCATCGATCTGAACCAGCTCCCAATTGTGGTGCTGTAAGTCTTGAGCCGTTATTTCTTTCACATTATCACCGTTGCTTGCACATGCCGTCATCAGAACAGGAAGGGAAATTGCAGCAACTAACGTTTTTAGACTAAGCTTCATTTAATAGACTCCGTTATAAAAAACGAGAAGAAGTGTAGTTAATAAAACACTGTTTTTTGTCAGCATACGGTAATAGTTTCGTATGACTCTGACATAACGCAGTTTACCTGCGGGTAACAGCAATGTATTGTCGTATTTGAGTCGTTTTTGATATTCACAACGAAAGAACGGTTTTAGCATGGAGCAATTGGAGTTTTTTACCGTCCCCAGCCCTTGTGTCGGTATTTGTAGTGCTGATGAAAAAGGTTACTGCAAAGGGTGTATGCGCAATAGAGATGAACGATTTAATTGGCAGAAGTACACACCTGCCCAGCAGCTTTATGTGATTAAGCTATGTCGTCAGCGGTACAGAAGAAAGATGTTAGCCGGTAAAGGTAAGGCTGAGCAGCCTGCAGAAGACGTGTCACCGCAACAAGATTTGTTTTAAAAAGCTCTATTTGTTTTAACAAGAACCGCTTTGAAAGCTTGGTTTTAAAGCGTTTATTCCCGGCCCGCGTTAACATCTTGTGAGCCGGGAAGATCCTATCCAGTCTTCACCGCAGTCTGGCGCTATTTCATTTTCATGGACCAAGTATCGCTAACCCAACCTCCTGCTTGTTCGTCGAAGTGATTACCTGCAAATCGATGGTTGAGCTCAACATCTAATTTACTTGTCGGATTTTCATCCATCATTCTATGAATGTATTTAGCCATAGGATCCGTACAGGCTTCTCGCTCTCTACGGGTGACCACTTCTTTAATCATTTGAAGTCGGTAGCTATTGCTGGCTCGTTTCATTTTTGACCTCCAGAACTCGATGGCAGCATTTGACACACATTGGCGTCCAGAATCGCTGCTCATTGGTGTACGCGTTGAGGCGAGTCACCTTAGTTTGAAGTCCAAAGACAAATTGTTTGAGAGCAGTGTTTGCAACGCCATTCGCATCTTTCTTACACTCGCTCTCACTCCCGGTAAATTTGTCCGGAAAAGTTAATTAACGAGCCTATATATTCGAAAGACCTTATCAAACATAGAAGCCCAACACAGGGGCGTCAACAATACAAATGAACATTTTTTGAACAGTTTGTGAAGGTGGAGAATTATCAGCAATTTATGGAAAAGAAAATAACCGGAGCTGGGAGGCTCCGGTTATTTGAGCAAGAAACGGAGGTACGAAAATACCCTTCATTTATCTATGGTTTATTATAAAATCAAGAGATTAGCCACTTGTTGCTGGGCAACCTGTTACGCTTTGGCTGTTGCTGAAGTATTGGATGTTGTCCAAGTTCTTTTCATAGTTATCCGCTGAAATTTGCGGGTTATTAACAAAGAACTCTCGTAATACAGCAGCATCGGTCATTTGGGTCGATTCAACCTCAATAACTGGGTAGTCGTCACCACCAGCGGCACTAAAGCTGATTACTGAGAAGGTATAAGTTGCGTCCAAGTCAAAACCTTTACCATTAATGTCAGTGACTGATACAGAACCTGCGTCACAATCGACATCCAGTGTAATGTTATCCAGCTGCGCGTAAGCCCCAGAGCCTGCAGATTTTGTCGCAACAACATCTAAGTAATCTTGTACTTCTTGACCTGTCATTGTCGCTTTAGTAACGAAGTTACCAAATGGTTGTACAGTCAGGACGTCGCGGTAAGTAATATCACCCGCCTGAATCGAGTCACGCACACCACCAGAGTTCATTACGCCAAAGTCGGCATTCACCAGGTTGTATGTGCGGTACGCTTCGCCCAGAAGGTGACCTAAGTTAGTTTGCTGAGAGCGTACAACGCTGCGGTCGCCTTCCAGTTTTCCGTCGGTGCTAGAGACAACAACATCAAGTAGCTCTTGTCCTTGCTCTTGGTAGGTACGCAGCGTTTCTTGGACAGTCGCGTCTGGTTGGAAATATTCACCAATCACTTCGTCGTTTTCATCGAGTAGGTTTACTGGAATCAATGCGTAGTTGGCGAGGTGCAGTTTGCCGTCGAAGTATTCAAAATCAGCGCGACCTACATATTTACCCCACTCATGCGCTTGCATGATGTAAGTGCCATTCTGTTGGTCTGGCGTACAGTCATCGCCCGGATTGAAATCCGCATACTCGTTGGTGCCTGGTTCCATACAAACAGGGTTTTGCGAGTGACCACCGATGATCGCATCTAACTGACCTTCTTCAAGAGAGCGAGCCAGCAGTACATCGCCAGGTGCTTCACTGCCATGGTTGCCATCGTGATAGTGGCCCATGTGGGTCGTGGCGAAAACAAGATCAACATTTTCGTTGTCTTCTATTTCTTGAAGAACTTTCTTAATTTCGTCTTGAGGATCTGCGAAGTGGATGTCCGCCACGTTGTCTGGGTTAACCAGCTTTGCCGTATCTTTTGTCGTAAGACCAACAACCGCCACATTTAGGCCGTTGATCGTGAACACTTTGTAAGGTGCAAAGTAACGCTCATCAGTCACATTGCCATCAGTATCTTTCTTATAGATGTTGGCTGCCAGCATAGGGAAGTCTGCCAGCTCAGTCTGCATGTCCAGGATATCGAGTGCGTTATCAAATTCGTGGTTACCGACTGCCATTGCGTCATAGCCGATAAGGTTCATGCCGATAAAATCGGGCTTCGCATTTTGCATGTCTGACTCTGGTACACCGGTGTTAATATCACCACCAGACAGGAGAATGGATTCACCACCGTTTGCTTCCACTTCTGCACGAATAGTTTGGATTAAAGTGTGGCGTGCAGCCATGCCGTATTCGCCATCATCGTTATGCCAAAAACGACCATGGTTGTCATTCGTATGCAGAACGGTGAATTTTGTACAGGAATCAGCGGTTTCACAAGTGATGGAAATACTGTCGCTGTCTGAACCACATCCTGCTAAAACCGCGCCGACTGAGAGTACTAAGAGAGATTTGGAGAATTGCATAAGGGGAACCTTTGTTTGTGATTTTGTTATTGTTACGGCGTGCAATATACGGAATTAATGTGAAAGTTTAGTGATCAGGGTCTTATTTATACTTGTATCAAATCAGTGAGTTAGTCAGCCTGCAAGCGTCGTCTACAAATAAACAGGAACGGTTTTTAGGGTTAAATTTGTGTTTTATTTAGGTTGTTTTTGTGAGGAGGTTAATAGAAGTGCACTTTATTTGTGTGGGATTAAGTGCATATTTTGAGATGTAGAACAGGTAAGCGTGAAATTTTGTATTTTTCTTTAACTTTCTCAATCAAGAAACAGACAGTTAGTACGATTTATGCGGGGCAAGGTAGCGGTTGATTATTAAGAGGCTGAGCATGGGCCTAAAATAGTAAAACCCCGGAGGTGGTAAGTCTCCGGGGTTTTGAAATTTTTTAGATGTCTCGGTTGGTAAGTCCGATTATCTTTTTATGCAAAAGGTTTGGATTTAATCCGAGTAATTCCTTGGTAGGGAATTAGATACGGATGAAGTCCATGTGTTCAACTTTTGGCTTGAACGCGTGACGTTGAACGTCTTGTGGCTTAACTTTAACTTCTTTGCCATCGATAACTAGAACTAGACCTTCGTAGAACTCAGGCTTGTCCATTTGGTTAACAACGTCGTCGTGGTTAAGAACGATAGCTACTGCTGCTTCTTCACCGCCGTATACAACTGCAGGGAATTTGCCAGCGTGACGTAGGCGGCGGCTCGCACCTTTACCTAGTTCAGTACGTACTACTGCTTCGAATTTCATAGTATTTACTCTCAAATTAGTAAAATAAATTTTTCACAATCAACAATGCGACCTTGTTGTTTGTGGTAAGGCTTGAAACAGGAACTGTTCAAGCGAGCGCGGATACTATCATTCCACTCGAAGTTCAGCAACCCAAATTGTATCTAAATCAACAAAAACAAGTGAATAAAAGCGCTCTGAGAGGGGCGCTGTAACTATGTCGCTCAAAAAACGTGCCGCTTGCTTTTATTTTCACCGTTTTGCCGAGTTTACTCCGTGCGAAATAAGCTGGCTATTAATACGTTTATGTGCGACTTCTCTGCAAGATAAGTGTCGCTTTCAGGCCACCCATTTTACTCCCTTCGAGCGCCAGCTTTCCACGATAGCTATGTGCCATTTCACTCACTATATTTAACCCCAATCCCGACCCTGGGGTTTCTTCGTCCAGGCGAAACCCTCTTTGAATAACCTGATTTAATTGCGCTTTAGGGATTCCTGGGCCGTCGTCCTCGATGATCAGACGGATATTGTCTTTATCTTGCGTGGAGTAGACACGGATCATACGGTTTGCCCACTTGTAGCTGTTCTCAAGTAGGTTGCCTAACATCTCGTCAAGATCACTTTTTTCTACTGCAACGTTTAATTCAGAGTCGAGCTCATTGACCAAAGTGATGTCACGTTGGGCGTAAACTTTATCAAAGGCCATCGCAATGGCATCGACTCGCTGTGCTGGATTGGCTTTGACGGAGAGGATATTCATCGAACCCGCCATTCTTGCTCGCCCTAAGTGGTAATCAATGTGTGATTGAATTTGATTCAGAGGTTCATCCAACCGGGACTGGACGGTTGGAGCCAGAGTACGGACTTCGTTTTTCAGCACAGATAGCGGTGTCTTGAGCGCATGAGATAAGTTCCCAGCGTGGTTTCGTGCTCGTTCTAGAAGCTCCTGATAGTGAAACAGTAGCGCGTTAAGATCGTCGATTAAGGGCGAAATCTCTTTAGGGTAGGTTTCTTCCAGGCTGGTTTTGTTTCCTGACTTAAGCTCGGCGAGCTCTTTCTGTAATTTAGTCAGAGGGCTTAAAGACCATGCTATCTGCACCAAAATAACGGTAAGCACACCAGCAAATAACAAGCCTAAAATTAGCCACAATTGTCCGATTAAGGTCTGAAGTGTATTTTTGATGGGGGCTTCATCAATGCCGACAACCACATGAATGGGGCCGTTATAATCCGGCAAATACAGTACCTTTTCCAACGTAATCAGCTTCTCATCGCGCGCACCGTATGCATTTTGATCGAGCTCTTTATATTCAATTCTTTTGTCCCATAAGGAGCGAGAACGTTCGAGGTGAGTTTTGGTCGAAGCGCTCCAGTACAAACCACTATAAGGTCTGCTAAATCGCGGGTCAGAAAGTTGTGCCGCGAGAGATAAGTGACCAGTTTTGTCGATTTCTAACTGCGCGGCGATCTCGTCCATAAAAACGCTCAGCTGGGAGCGAGTGTCGTCCACCATGTAGTTATAAACCTGAGTTGGGATGGTGACACCAGCAGCAAGAATCATTGCGGTTAACCAAACAACGGCCGCCAACACCAGTCGGCTCTTGATACTAAGCCGTTTTAACGGATATAGCGGCAGTCGATATTTATTTGGCATTCAATTGGTACCCTAAGCCTCGGACGGTTTTGATGATTTTAGGTGCAATTTTCTTACGGATACGGCCAATAAAGACCTCAATGGTGTTTGAGTCTCGGTCAAAGTCTTGTTTGTAAATGTGTTCGACCAGCTCTGTTCTTGAAATCACTTTGTCTGGATTATGCACAAAGTAGGCAACCACTTTATATTCAAGGGCTGTTAAGCTCACAGGCTCGCCTTTCCACATCACTTTAGATGTTCGGGTATCCAGGCTTAGGTCGCCAACTTGCATGACAGGGGAAGCATTGCCTGAGGCTCGGCGAAGCTGGGCACGAATACGGGCGATTAACTCAACCATCTCAAAGGGCTTGGTGAGATAATCATCGGCACCGGCATTAAGGCCTTCTACACGTTCAGTCAGTGCGTCTCGGGCACTAAGAATAACGACAGGTGTGTTAATGTTTTCATCTCGGATGCCTTTCAATACTGATAAGCCATCCATCTTAGGCAGGCCGAGATCTAAAACGATGGCATCCCACTCTTCTGTTGTCGCACGATATAGCGCGTCAATCCCATCTTGAGAGAGTTCAGGTACCCAGCCAGTGTTTTCCAACGTCTCGATAATTTGCTCACCAATGCGAGGATCATCTTCGACAACAAGTATTTTCATAGTGGCTTCTTTTATTCATTTATTTGTTGCTGTGGTTTCAGCGCTTTATTGAAGTTACGACCTTTCACTTCAAGCATTTCTAATGTTGCTGCATCGTACTCAACTTTTAGGACGTTGCTGTCAAAGAGGATTTTTAATTCGTAAACCCACGCATGATTATCTTCTTCGAGTTCGACTTTAATAATACGACCATATAAGTCTTTTTCGACCGTTGCGTAGAGTTCGGAGAATGGTCGAATATCACCGTTTTGCACCGCGCGGTAGACCTCATCCTGGTCTTCATCAAATTCAATCTCGGTGCCAGGTTTTATGACATCCTGCACAATCGCATGGCCATCTTGTGATGCCAACAGATCCTTTTGTTGTGCGAACGTAGGTGCCGAAATTACCATCGGAAGCAAACTTAAAAACATCGCAACACGCTGAGAATTCGTTGATTTGTTCATAATAAAACCTTTTCAGAAGAATTGGCAGAATTATAGGCAGTGGTATATGAATAGAAGGTGAACCTGTCTGCCAGAAAGTCGAAAGGTCCACGGGTTACCAGCATTGAAATGAATCGCTCGAGTTGGTAAACGCTACTTCAGTTCATCATCAAAAATTTTGTCACGCAGTTTCCAAAAACGCCCTGATTTTCTGGCAATCACAAATTGCGGTAAGCGAAATCGGTGCTGATTTGCCACGACTCGAGTAGGGGACGCTTCTTCAAACGGGCGATGCTTGTCCGCGAGGTGAGGGCGAACGAATTGATCTTTGAAGTTCTGTTTTTGCTTTTTAGTCGTGAGAGACCAGAACTCATGAACTAAGGCGTTACCTTCACCCTGATACGTTTCTCCAGAGTAGGTGACTTTCAGCTGAGACTTGCCGTCTTTGGATTTGAAGACAGACAAGTCCATCTCCGTGCACTCGAATATCAACGCGTCTTTCAGGTTTAGCGCTTCTTTCAACTTTTTGTCCGGATCGACTAATGTGTTATCACATTCATGGCAGATACGCGCAGCGATGTCGTTATCCGCACCACATTCTCCACAATATTTTGCTCTGAATCGGTAACCGCAATGCTCACGTTCACCCGTGTCTTCATCTTCGAAGTAACCCTGGCAACGGCGGCCGAAGTGTTCCAGCAAAAAGCCATTGCTATCCAATTTGCCCCAGAAGTTGTTATTAAAACCACAAGCAGGGCAGGGAATGGTAATGATCTCGCTGGTGGAGTCGGGTTTGGGATCGCCAACTTCTGGCTGATACAAATCGTAACTGTTGCCTGCGTAATCCAGAACCAAACATTCGGACTTACCTTCTGACAGACGTAGCCCGCGGCCAACGATTTGCTGATACAAACTGACTGATTCTGTCGGACGCAAAATGGCAATCAGATCAACATGCGGTGCATCAAACCCGGTGGTTAATACTGATACGTTAACCAGATACTTGATTTCACGGTTTTTGAACGCTTGAATAATGGTGTCACGCTCTGGCGTTGGCGTATCACCAATGACAATTTCAGTTTGGCCTTCAGGTAATAAGCCATGAATCTCCTGTGCATGACGAACCGTGGCGGCAAAAATCATCACTCCATGTCGGTCTTTTGCGTACTGAATGATTTGTTCGACGATTTGCGGCGTAGCGCGTTTTGCTTTGTCGATCACCATGTCCATTTCCGCTTCTTTGTAGCGCCCGGTATTAGTGGGTTTAAGCTGCGAAAAGTCGTAGGACAAAACTGGTGCGTCCATCATGCGTGCTGGCGTCAGGAAGTTTTCATCGAGCAAGTATCGAATCGGTAACTCAAAGATGCAGTCGCGGAAGAAACGAGGTTCTTCTGTGCGGACCTGCCCGCGAGTATGGTACTGATAAATCCAACCCATGCCCAAACGATAGGGTGTGGCGGTAAGACCGAGTACCTTAATACCCGGATTAAGCTCGCGCAAATGAGTAATCACCTTCTGATAGCTACTGTTTTTATCATCGGGTACGCGGTGGCATTCGTCGATAACCAGTAGTGAGAACTGGTTTTTGAAGGCATCTAAGTTTCTTACCACCGACTGGACGGAAGCGAATACGACTTGCTGGTCGGTTTCTTTGCGACCAAGACCAGCAGAGAAAATAGATCCTTTTAAATCATAACCTTCGTACTTCGCATGGTTTTGCTCGACCAGCTCTTTAACATGAGCCAGCACCAGAACTCGCCCCTTAGCCAGGCGAGCGAGCTCGGCAATCACCAGGCTTTTGCCCGCACCAGTTGGCAACACAATCACGGCAGGTGTCGAGTGTTTACGAAAGTAATGAATGACCGCTTTTACAGAGTCAGCTTGATAGGGACGAAGTGTATACATGAAAAAATGTGAAATTGCTCAACTATTCCAACCAGGAACGTTATAATACCTGACTTTTATACCCAAGTGATCTTAGAACCACGATTCGGAGAGCATTTGGGTATAATTCAATGAGGTATTCATGCGTTTAGATAAATATTTGTGTGACGCTCTGGGCGCGACGCGCAAGCAGGCAACAAAGATCATCAAAAGTGGTGAAGTGACCGTCGATGGTGACATTCAAAAAAGTGGATCATTTAAAGTACCGGAAGGTGCGGAAGTCATGTGGGAAGACCGCGTAGTTGCAGCGCCGGGGCCACGTTACATTATGTTGTACAAACCTGCTGATTTCGTTTGTTCACATGAAGATGGCTTCAATCAAACCGCATTCATGTTGTTAGATGAGCCAAAAATCGAGAATCTGCATTTTGCTGGTCGTCTTGACGTTGACACTACCGGTCTGGTGCTCATTACCGATGATGGTAAATGGTCACACCGTATCACTTCGCCAAAACACAAATGTGAGAAAACCTACCGCGTTTGGCTGGTTGACGCTATCGAGCCTGATTATGCAGAGAAACTGGCTGAAGGCATCATGCTGCGTAATGAACAGGATGCAACGTTACCGGCTCAGCTAGAGATAGTGAATGAAGCTGAAAATGAGCTGTTGTTAACCATCGTTGAAGGTAAATACCACCAAGTGAAACGCATGTTTGCTGCACTCGGTAACAAAGTTGAGTATTTACATCGTGAACGCATCGGTTCTATCGAGCTGGACGAAGCACTCGAACCGGGTGATTACCGTTATTTGACTCAAGATGAAATTGATTCAATCTGGAATTAATCATAGCTCTAGGAAATTATTTAGTTCCTATTGGGAACTGGTTTTTTGGTAGGAAATCGCTCAGAATGGCGGCTCCTACCAAATAGATTTAGTGCCAGACAATTTTAGTCAATGTCTAACCTCAAGTTATTAACTGAGGTTCGTTTATCTAAGATACTGACTTTTCTCGTAAAATATCCGGTGTGGTGAAGTAATGATGGAGTGAGTTCCATTATTCATCGCCTTATTATCATCGACGGCGTATGAATTTGAATCGTTATCATACGCTTTATTGTTCGAGTCGTTTGCAGCACTTTGGTATCCATTCGTCCTTTTGAACCTTGTAATCGAGATTGTGGAGTTGCCGTTACTTCTATTATCGACGATATGAGAGGCTTCAACGATCACGGCGCCCATAACAGGGTGTGAGTGCTCAGGACATAACTAGAGGTAAAAGAATGACAGAAAAAGCTCAAAGTGCTCCGCAATCCCAACTCTCCTTTTTACTATTCATCGTTCTTGGGGCGATTGGCGCACTGACACCGCTTGCCATTGATATGTACTTGCCTGCGATGCCTGCCATTGCGAAAGATCTTGGTGTAACGCCAGGTGCAGTACAAATTACGTTAACGGCATATACCGCGGGTTTTGCGATCGGGCAGTTAATCCATGGACCGCTTTCAGACAGTTTCGGACGTAGGCCTGTTCTGATTTTGGGTGTGTTGTTCTTTGGTTTGGCGGCCGTCGTAAGTGCGACCACTAATGGTATCGACGCGCTTACTTATGTTCGTACCGCGCAAGGCTTTGCTGGTGCAGCGGCGGCGGTAATCATCCAGGCGGTGGTTCGCGACATGTTTGACCGTGAGGACTTTGCCCGTACAATGTCATTTGTCACTCTGGTGATCACAATCGCGCCGCTAGTTGCGCCGATGATTGGCGGGCACTTTGCGATCTGGTTTGGATGGCGATCGATCTTCTGGATTCTGGCGATATTTGCCGTTGTGGTCATTTCTCTCGTATTTTGGAAGATCCCGGAAACATTGAAACCAGAAAATCGTCAACCTTTACGCTTTCGTACCACACTAAGAAACTACGCTCGTTTGTGTTCTAGTTCAGAAGCGCTGGGCCTGATGTTAGCTGGCGCATTTTCATTCTCTGGAATGTTTGCTTTCCTTACCGCGGGCTCATTTGTCTATATTGATATATACGGTGTTCGACCTGATTACTTTGGCTACCTGTTTGGTTTGAATATTGTTGCGATGATCATCATGACCAGCATTAACGGCCGCTTGGTGAAAAAAGTAGGTTCGCATGCGATGCTTCGCTTTGGTCTCTCTGTGCAGCTTTTAGCGGGCATTGGTTTGCTGGTGAGCTGGATGCTGGATTTAGACTTGTGGGGAACAGTACCTTTTGTTGTACTCTTCATCGGGACGTTATCGACGATTGGCAGTAACGCAATGGCACTACTTTTAAGTGGTTACCCGTCAATGGCTGGTACTGCATCGTCACTAGCCGGGACTTTAAGATTCGGTATGGGGTCGCTGGTTGGTGCGTTCGTGGCGGCTCTTCCTGGCGGAGTGGCTTGGCCTATGATTATTGTTATGTTTGCTTGTTCAGTGCTGTCTGCACTGTTTTATTGGACTTTAGGAAGAAAGGCGTAATGTCGGATTACACCAAAGAAATTCAGAACCTGGTTAACTCTGCGTTGGCAGATTTGGACGCGGAACATCGCTCAGGTAAGCTGGCGAATGCGCCTGTGGCTAATAACCATTACTTGGTACGTTGGGTAACAAAAGCACTGAAATCGCAAAAATTTGGCCGAGTGGTGGGCGATGACCTGACTCGTTGGCAAAAAGCGGGGCGTTCAAAAGGGAACGATTCGGGCTTGTTGTTTATCTTTAAACGTATCTCAGCCTATTACGCACAGTTCTTCCCTGAAGGAGAAGAAGCCAAAGCGATTAAAGACGCTAATATTGAAGCCTTTTTGGATGTCATGGAGCAAGCGGGCTGGGAAGTGTCTACCTCTGAGCAATTAGTGGGATGTGGTAAGGTTCAGATTTTTACCGAAGGTCAAAACTCATTAGCACTTTGTGCCGATCAGTGTGAAAGCTGTTTTGATGGTGAGTTACTGGTTAAACCAATGAGTTGGTTTGTGCGCGGTAACCATGCTGAGTTCGTCGAAAAAGCATCGCAAGCGGGCTTTATGGTGCATAAGGTTACAGATTACAAATCGATGGTGAAATATCACGGTGAATACCTAATCTTTCCTGCTAACGAAGGCAATCAGCTAGCCGAAATTCCGCTAAGTTTCCAAGCGTAATTTATTCGCTTTGATAAATAAAAAGCATCAGATCCGCAATGTATCTGATGCTTTTTTTTTTGAAGCTAACACCGACTAGAAGCGGTACTTCCAGACTACGCCGCCATAAATACCGTCATAGTCCTGAAGAACGTCACCCATGTTGTTCACTTCATTATCAAATAGGTAATCCTCTTCGGAGTAGTCTTCGTAGCGAATATTGAGTTGAACGTTTTGGTTGTCTGATATTTCATAATCCGCAACACCTTCAAGACGCGAAGATTTGTATTCATTATCCGGGTATTGATAGCCGCTGGACGTTGTCGACGACTTGCTGTCCGCCTGGCTATAACTGTAGTCAAGGGAAAGCGTGAGTTTATCTTCAAGTAGTCCATCTTTGCTGACGCCAAAACCAACGGTGGTGACATCATCTTTTAGTTTTGTTTTGTATCGATTCCAACCGACGACATCAGAATTCGCATGCTGCTGTTCTGAACGAATGATTTGTTGGTTATAGAATACGTGTCCGCTCAGACCCTCAGATAGGTTGAAGTTGACACTCAGGTCATAACCGTAGTCTTCACCTTCACTCATGCCAATGTCAGGTTTGTCATAATCATCATTGCCGTACCAGAATTCCGCGAGGAGTTGTACATCTGTTGATACGTCGTAGCTACCGTCTCCACGCAACTCTATCCGGTCTTTATCGGCTAGGTAGAACTGTCGTAAGTTTGGTGAGTCACTGCTTGAATTACGCCAACTTGAGCCGTCACGGAATAAGTAGGATAACTTACCGCCCAATTGCCATGGTGCTTCCGGACGATAACGCGCACCAATATACACACTTTGTTCATCGATACTTTTACGATCAGCATACTCCCGTTTGTCGTGAGTATAGTCATATCCGGCATTTAATCGGATATCTTGATTGAGGCGATGAGTGACCGCCGCTTCCAGTTTGGTTTTGGAGCGGTCATAACTGTCACGTGTTGCACCGACGACATCGTGTCTATCAGACCTATCGTCTTTGTCGGAATAATCAGCAGACACTTTCAATGCTGTCTCGCGTGAAAGTTTGTTGTGATAATCCGCGCTAACCTGCCAAGTGTTGGTTTCTCCGTGGAAGGTGTCTGAGTTAGAAGGGGACAACGAAAATGGCAGTAATCCGCCTTCAGATGTGGCTTGTGACCATAAGATACGTCCATTAAAGGTTTGTTGATTTAAGCGATAATTACCTGATACAGCAAACTGATGGAAATCGTTGTCTGGCTCGTAAGAAAGTTGATTCGCGTAAGGGTTGGTGATGTCGCCATAATAGAGCGCTGACATGTCATTACGGAAGAAAGAACCACGATAAGCCACATCAACTAACCACAGGTCTTCAACATAACTCAAACCCACTTCAGTATTCAGTGTTTCATGATCGACCGCTTTAGGAATAAATCCGGGACCAGAACCATAGCTTGGTATTGTTGCTGAATAGAGTGAAGTGGTGCCTTCTTTACGCTCATGCTTCATGGATGCATAGGGCTGCCAAGGCGTCTTAGGTGTGTACTTGAGCTCAAACTTGAAGGTTTCTCGTGTCACTTCGTGCTCATATTTCGTTAAATCGCCACTAGTGAGTAAACCCGCACTGCCATCATAAGCGCTTAATGATGAGCGATTCCAGTAGTAAGGCGTCTCACTGTAACTTGCTGCTAAACGGAAACCATCAAACTCTCCGATTTCCCACTGTAGCAAGAAGCGCTGCAGTCCCAGATCATCAATGAGAAAGCGATTATAGAATCCATCGTCTTCATAGCGCTCAATATCGGCGCTCAAGCTACCGTTCAGATGTTTGTTGTCTGATGTTGTGCCATGAAGCGGTGGGTTCCAGTTATAGAATCGTGTTGAACCGTCGTTATCAAGGTAACCGATCCCCACACCCACTTCGCCACTCCAGGTTCCGTCGCTACTGCAGTCAGTACAATTCCAGCGGCGAGTATCCGCCTCTTGAGAATTTTGCAGTGAGTAATCCTCTGCGTGTACTTGTAGAGATAAAGCAAGGGATATAGCAATACAGATTTTTGAAAGTTTCATGCCACCCTCCTTAGTATCTTAGCGTCTGACCGCGTGGGTGATTAGAACCGTGCACTTGAGTATGGCAGTTCATACAGCTACCACCACGAACCTTCAAGTCGTTTTCAGGCATCGCAACGTTAGCGTGGGGAACGCGGTGACAATCCTGACATAACATTGGCAGACGTTTATTTAACATAGCTTTATTGACCGAACCGTGAGGAGAGTGACAGGCTGTACAATCTTCCGTAACAGGTTCATGCTCCCATAGGTTTGGACCGCGTTTTTCCGCGTGACACTCGAAACAAGTGTCATTGATAGATGACCAGTTGAGACTTGCTTCGTTGGCTGTCTGATGTGGGTTGTGACAGTTCGAACAGGTCATCACGCCATTAAGTACAGGGTGACTGCTACGCTTGTGAATGTCCGATTTGGCTTTGATGTGACAATCGGTACATTTATCCGCTTGCAACTCAGCCACCATCATAGGGTCGTCCTTTTGGTGCAACTGGTGACAACTTGAACAGGACAGGCCTTCAAAAGCGTGCTCACTACTGTGCCATGTCGAGCGCTTAGCGTCTTGGTGACAAGATAAGCAGACACTATTTTGTTTTTCGACTGGAACAGGGGAGTTAGGGCCAAAGGTGATCATTGGTTCCCGAACTTGCCCTTTACGTGGATTACGCTCATGGTTGTTGGCTGGGCCATGACACGCTTCACACTGTTTGTCGTTCATTGGCCCGTGAATGTTGGCCGACTTACCATGAACGTTATCGAAAATACCGGATGCAGGCTTATCGGACGTATCATCATGGCATCGTAAACAGCCATCCGGACCACGACGTGAGTACTTTCCTTCTGAAAATTTCGTATCCAGTATGGTCTGTATCTCTTCTCTCGATAAGGTTGCTGTTTCCGGCTCCGCCTCGGGCTCGGTGACGTCTTCTGAGTTTACCGAAGAGATCACTCCAAACCCGAGTATGAGTACCACTAACCACCGCTGAATGATTGCTTTCATAACAATTCCTTTTTTCATCCTTAATCGTCAATTACTTAAGATCAATGACGTTTTCAACGGTAGTCATATACCTTGTGAACCTTATCTACGCCCTGAGATTGCCCGATAGCGTGACATGTCGAACATTGCTCAGATCCCATGGCTTCTTGTGCAGTATCAGCACCAAAGACCGCGCCGTTATTCAGCATGTGACTCAGGATTGCGTCACCTGCGACAGTTTCAGGATCGGCGTCAGCGAGCGCTGATTCAAGGTGACATGCACCACAGGCCACGAGAGCTGGACTGTAATATTTAGTGTCTCCTGCTGTATTCATCGCCAATGACGGTCGTGTATTCTCCTGACTTGGCAGGTTAAATTGAGACGATGTATGGCAAGCTTCACAATTGTTAATTGCTCCCGGGAAGACCACTTCGCCATTGCGATGAGAGCCAAACGCATGATAGGAGTGTACGTGGTATTTCAGATCTGCTGGTATGCCAGTATAGAAAGATGGACGTTCTGAGTTATGGCAATTTTTACATTGCTGGAAATCAGTCGCCGCATGAGAGGTTTTGTGGATTGCCAAGTCTTCATGACAACCGTTACAGCTCTCAATATCTGCGCCCACAGGAAGGTCATGAGCAATTTCTACACCACCGATGTCAAACGCTGCTGACGTGTTATTTGCTGCAATCATGAATGGGCTCTTGATTAGATCAATACCAGTAAAGTTGACACACTCACTGAGTACGCCTTCTCTTCTGTCTGCACATAGAGGCACCTCTGCAATGCTGACAGTCAGTTTCGAGGTGCTGGTTGGTTTGACATCAGAACTGCTCAAGTCTTTCTGACAAGTGAACATACCGTTGCCTTCAGCAACACAGCCATCACCAATCGATCCGTCTCCATTCATGTCCAGAGCAACGGTTGGCAGCGGCGATGGTGACGAGAACGTTAACGGGCTTGTATACGACAATATAGGGCCGTCGCCATTATCCCAGTTAATTAGAAGGTAGAAGTGGTCGTCATTATTAATGTATGGATTAACGTCGGCCATCGTGCTTATACCCACGCCGTCTTTCATAATGCGAACTTGAACTTCAAAGCTGTCATCAATAAAACGAGCCTGTTCAATCTCGATATCTAACGTTTCTCTTGCGGTTGAAAGGTTCGCTAAACGCATCATATGAACCGTTTTAGCGCTACGGCTTGCGTCTTCACCAATGATTGGATCACCATTTTCATCACGCTCATAAGGGCGGTGGCATCCTGTACAGGTATTTTGTGGAGAACCGTCTCGAATCCAAGCCGTACCCACTTGATTTGCATGAGCTCCGCGATCACGGAACAAGTGACAGGTTTCACACGCGACCTGAGTTGGGTGTTCAAACCAGTTGTTTGCGTCAGATGCTTTAGCTGTGTCAGAAGAGTGGCACGTAGTACAGTTGCGCGCATCTTGTGGGAAAGGGCTGCCTTCAACGACTAAGCCGTCTATATCGGTAACTAACTGATCTGCGTCATCCACTGGCTGTTTATAAGTCGTAAGGTCACTTCTGTTACTACCAAGTTTAAACACGTTACCGTGATATTGGTGTACGACAGCGGCGAGAGGTCGGCGAGCTGGTGCTGCGCCAGGGTTACTGTCGTTGTGACAAGAAGTACATACCGCGATGTTATTGTCAATTGAGCGATAACCCGGTCCGTGATGAAGCGGCTCGTTCATATGACAATTTGCACAGGTACCATCTTCAATGACATTTCTCGAAACGGTGTCCTCGGAACTAGTTCCTGGCACCCATTCATAGACATGAGTAAAACCGATCTCCTGATCGCCATAAGCGAAAACGATTCGGTGTAATTTATTCTCATCCCAACTTATATATCCATCATTATCCGCAGAGTCAGCAGGATATGGATCAGCGACTTTCAAAATATCAGGAATTGCAAAGGTATAGCGATAGCCGTTGTCGGTTTGTTCTAGTTGACCGTCCCAAACATTTTCCATTGAAGCTCGGTTAGTCAAATCGCTGCTAGAGTGATGGAAACTCTTCCAAAAAGTATTGCCGTTGCGTCCGTTATAGTCATATGCAGGGTCGTTAATGTCTTCCACATCACTGCGGGCTGGCATCGCTTTCAATACCGCGATTCTAAAGTCTTTATCTGTGTCGAACGTGTAGTCACGCCCGGCACCGTCTAAAACGTTAAAGTCAACCACCAACTTTGTTTCGGTACCACTGTCGGAGGGCACAAGCATCGGTGTCTCAATGTCGACGCTGAATGAGCTGACATCTGGCGGAGGGGTATTTTGATCATTGCTACCGCCTGGACCACATGCGGCCATTAACATGGCAAGGGTTGTGATGAAAAGTGATTTTATATTGTTCATTTTCCCTCTCGCTTTCACCTAATAGATATCAATAAAAGTAGGACTGAGTTAGATACAACTTATTGAATTTTTGGCTCTTGATATAACGAGAATAAATAAAGTGGGTTGCTTTATTCTTGTTAGTTATCTTTTGGGGAGGGTGGACAACGACAGGACAAAATTAACATTCCACTCTACCACTGACTGTTATCAGTATAGACATAATTCCGTGCTTCACCGCTTTCTAAACCGATTTTTTGCATGTTGTGATGTTACTCAAGGTATTGAATGCTATGGATTTTGTTGTTTTATTATGCATAACAATGACTTATAAAAAATAAGGTTAATATTTGCAGTTCTAAGATCAGCAAATTATAAGAGCGTGGTCTAATATGTATGTTGTATGTGAATGAGATGTTATTTTGGACTGGTTGATATCGGAATTGTTTATAAAGAAGCAGTGGTTTAGTCGTTAGCGTACGTGAAAATCGTCGTGGTTATTCCGTTTTCTTTCTAGCAAACCTCAGAAACAGCCGCCTAGGTCTCATGGTCTTTCAATAAATATTTAAGTTTAGGAATCGCAGCCTATGTGTTCTTCTTTGACAAAAATAACCCAAGCGTTGACGTTGATTACAACAAACTTTCTCCTAGTTTCTGCAGTACAAGCTTCGGCTCCAGAGTTAATTGAGCGTTTGGAATGTGAGGCATGTCATGGACCGGGTGGAGTATCGACAAATACCAATATTCCTTCTATCGCCGGCTTGCCGGAATTTAATTTTATTGATCAAATGTTGCAATACGGAGAAGGAAGGCCTGCTGCAACGGTCAAGCACGTTTATGGTGACACGAGCAAAAGCGGTGATATGGCGACAATTGTCAAAGCGCTTTCTGAAGAGGAGGTGGAACAGTTAGCTGCCCACTACTCGCAACTTTCGTTTGTGCGCGCGAAGCAAGATTTCGATCAGTCACTGGCTGATAAAGGAAAAATGATTCACGAGAAAAACTGTGACAGTTGCCATATTGATGGTGGGAGCGATCCATTAGACGAAACCTCTATTCTGGCTGGTCAGCAAAAAGGCTACCTGTTGACTACGCTCAAGCAGTTCCATAGTGGAGCACGCTCAGTGGATAAAAAAATGGATAGTGCTGTCCAGGCGTTAAGTGAAGACGATTTGGTTGCACTGTCTGAGTACTACGCGAGTTTCCAATAACTGACAAGTGGGGCAAACGATATGGGATGGTGGAGTCGACCTAACAAAAAGTGGATGCTCGGCATCCCTCTCGGTGGTGTAGTCGCGTTTATTTTGGGCGTGGGTGCGCTAGGTGCTTACCATGGCGTTATGAATTATTCAAATACCAACGACTTTTGTTTTGGATGCCACATTGGGATGGATACGATTGTGGAGGAATACCAAGAGTCGATACACTACAAAAACTCAAAGGGTGTGATCGCCGCAACATGCAGTGACTGTCATGTTCCGAGAGAGTTTATTCCGAAAATGATGGTTAAAATCACCGCGACGGCGGATATCTTCCATAAATTGAAAGGAGACATCACGCTGGAAAACTTTGAGTCAGAGCACCGGCCTAGACTGGCGGCGAGAGTGACCGAGGAGTTCGTCGCCAATAAGTCTAAGCAGTGCAAATACTGTCATCAAGTCGACCGAATGGATTTTGAAGCACAAGGCCGTACGACGGCTCGTCGACATCAAATGATGGAGTCCCGCGAACAATCGTGCATAGATTGTCACGCCGGAATAGCACACAAGTTACCAGAAGATGAGCCGGAAGAAACGGAAGAAGAAGCAGTGGAAACGACTGCTATGCTTCGCTGATTTTTCTTCATCGCTTGTGACACATATAAAATATGGTAGCCTAGCGGCCCTGGTCTTTCTCCGCTTGGCTAGCCATCGCTTTCACCATGCCATTAAAAATGAACAGATGCGCAGGCATCATGGCAAACCAGTAAAGCAGCCCCAGAAAGCCTTGTGGGTGCCACCACGCGGTAATGTCCAGCTCCCGTTCTTCGCCTTCGTCCTTGATACTAATTTCTAACCGTCCGAGTCCAGGCCCTTTCATTCCGAAAAACAGAGATAAAAACTGGTTTTCTTCACACCGGATGACTTTCCACGAATCAATAAAATCACCAACGTTAAGATCTGGTCCGGGAGGTGAGACTCGAACGGGTTTTCCGCCGCCAAAAAAGATATCCAGCCATTCACGAGTGCGCCATAGAATATTCGCAAAGTAGTACCCTTTCTCCTGGCTACCTATTTTCTGGGCAACTTTCCATAAAGATTCTGCAGACGCTTTGGTTCTAATGTTGGCTCCGGCCTGCTTGGGAAAATAACCATATCCGGGTTGCCAACGTTTTAACGCCGCGGGTTCGAAACCCCATACATTACTGCGAACAAACGTACCCTCGTGCTCAATAGCCTCTGTGACCGCTTGTTCGTAACTGATCATCTCTTGCGGAAATCTCGCTTCAATAGCCGCGGAATCTGCAATGTAATCGTGCTCTAATCCAGCAAGCAATGCCTTACCAATACTCGATGGAACGGAAGTGATGAGTCCCAGCCAGTAAGATGCCATTCTTGGGGTGAGTAGAGGAGTTGACCACAATCGGTATGGCTTATTGGTCGCCTGGCAAATCACTTGAAATTGTTCTCGATAGCTAAGGGTGTCTGGTCCTCCAACTTCGTAAATTTGGCTTTCTTTCGGTGGTCGCTCTGCTGCAAGCGAGAGTAAGTAATGATTGAGGTTCGCAAGGGCTATCGGGTTAGCTTTGGAGTCGACCCATTTAGGAGTGATTAAAACGGGCAGGTTATAAACGAAGTCACGCATTATCTCAAACGCGGCAGAGCCTGGGCCAATAATCACGCCGGCACGCAATTCCGTGACTGGCACGCCAGACTGGCGAATGATTTTCCCGGTTGCTTTTCGCGCGGCTAGATGACGAGAGTTACCGGTTTGCGGCTGAATGGCACTCAGATAAATGACGTGTTTGACCGTGCTTCTTTCTAAGGCGAGTTTGAAGTTCAGGGCAAGATTAAGCTCGTATTCGACAAAGTCATCGCCCTGAGCCATTCCGTGAACCAGAAAAAACACCAAATCAAAATCATTCACAACCGATAACGTTGCTTCAGCGTCGGCCAAATCCAGATATTTTAGAGTGAGGTTAGGGTGAGGTCGGGCTCGTGACTCCAGATAATCAATATGTCGCGCTGCTGCAGTGACACTGTAACCCTTGTCGAGCAAGCGGGGAAGAAGTTGGGAGCCAATATAGCCAGACGCGCCCAGTACCAACACCTTTTTCATTCTTTATCCTTTTATTGCTGGTGGAATAATCGTCACTAGGTATAATCATGAGACACTTTCCCCATTCTATCAATAAGTTGTCGCTGGAGTGCTCGTGTCGTTTTTTTCTCAACTCTCAATTCACGCTGATAAGGCGTTCTTACGCCGTTTGTTCGCGATAGCACTTCCTATCACTCTGCAGAGCATCATGTTTTCCAGTCGTAGTCTGGTTGACGTATTAATGCTTGGGCAGCTTGGTGAGGCTGAAATTGCCGCCGTTGGAGTGGCTGCTCGTGCCACATTTGTCACCACCATTATGTTAGTCGGCGTCACGACGGGTGGTGCATTGTTAACCGCTCAATACTGGGGAGCCGGAGACAAAGCGGGCGTAAGGGAAAGTACATCCCTGACGTGGGTAATAGCAATGGTGTTTGCAGCGATGGCGGTTTTACTATTCGTGATCTTTCCTGATCCCATCATGAGCCTAACCACAGATTCTCAGCAGGTGATTGATCTCGGGGCAAACTATTTAGTGGTTTCATCCGCAAGTATGTTCGCTGTGGCTTGTGTTGCCAGTATGGCTGTTGGCTTACGAGCGATGCACCAACCGGGCTTAAGTACCTTCTTCAGCGGTATTGGAATTGTATCGAACGTATTGTTGAACTGGGTGTTAATTTTCGGTCACCTTGGTTTTCCTGCCCTTGGCATTACCGGGGCGGCTATTGCAACTGTGATCAGCGGTGCGATCGAAGTGAGCTGTCTATTCGGATATTTATGGGCAAAGAAACACATTCTTGCATTTGGGTGGAATGACATCCGCGCGGGATTAGTGTTAGAAAAAATCACGCGTTTTCTCAGCTTGTCTTTACCAACGACGTTTAATTTTCTGGCTTGGGCTGGTGGGTTGTTTGTTTATCACGCCATTATGGGGCAAGCAGGTGTGCAAGGTTTAGCGGCTCTCTCAGTCATGACCCCCGTTGAATCGATAGCCTTGGCTATGATGATAGGTTTATCGAATGCAGCTGCAGTTTTGGTAGGTAACCAGTTAGGCGCAAAGAATTTTGATCCCGTTTATTATCAGGCTTGGGCAACGGTGATCTTGAATCTGTTGATCGCAGTGATGGTTGCCCTAATTTTACTGGTTTCAAACCAGTGGATATTGAATGCATTCAGCGCTTTGACGCCAGAAACACGCCATTTGTCTGAGCAATTTATGATGATTCTGGCGATTGGTGTTGTCCTACGCTCCATCCCTATGATGGTTATTGTTGGTGTTTTGCGTGCGGGGGGCGATGTTAAGTTCTGCCTGTATCAGGATGTGCTGGCGCAGTGGGTGATTGGTATCCCTCTCGCAGCCTTTGCGGCCATCTACCTTGGTTGGGAACCGCAATGGGTGTATTTACTCTTTTTAACGGAGGAAGTCGTGAAGTGGACGATTTCCTTACCACGAATGAGAAGTAAAAAGTGGATGAAAAACCTGATTGGGAGTTAAGTACACCAAAGTAAAAAGGGCTGGTTTGTGAGACGAATTTTCTTTTGATTTCAATAAAAATAGTTTGATAACTTGAATCGAGTTGCATTTGCGATGTGATAATGTGACCTAGTATTCAAAATACTTCCTACTGGTCCGATTTTAGTGTAGATTCATACCCCGATTTTAAATACCTGTTGAGCGGCTATATTAATGTTAAGACTGTCAGACCTATGTAAAGGCTATGTAGATGGGGGAGAGTTTCACCCAGTTTTACAAGGGGCAGAATTAACATTACAACGTGGTGAGCAAGTCGCTCTCATGGGGGAGAGTGGTTCAGGCAAAAGTACCTTACTCAATTTGATTGCTGGCCTTGATACGGTAGATTCTGGAGAAATCCAATTTGTCGGTTTTGCGATGCATGATGCTCCCGAGCATTTAAGAACGCTCTATCGTAGAAACAATATCGGCAATATCTTCCAGCAATTCAACCTGCTTCCAACCCTTAACATTGCGGATAACATTCGTTTTTGCCGCCAGTTAAAAGGCTTACCTGAAGATCAAGGTTTGTGGCGTCAGATACTTTCTGCACTGGACTTAATGCCTCTTCTTGGACGTTATCCCGAAGAAGTGTCTGGTGGTCAGCAACAGCGTGCGGCGATTGCACGAGCTCTCTACATGGAACCGCAAATTTTGTTGGCGGATGAGCCAACCGGAAGTTTGGATGAACGAAATGCCGAAGCGGTGATGCGTTTATTAACCACGCTTGCTCGCCAACTGAATTGCACATTGTTGCTGGTAACCCATAGTGAGAAGGTGGCTGACCATATGGAAGGTAAAATCCGACTTCAAGGGGGACAACTGCATGTTATGGCCCGTAGTTAAGGCACTACTCGGTCATTACCGTCGTTACCCACTGCAAATTATTCTCGTCTGGTTAGGTTTAACTTTAGGCGTATCTCTTCTGGTTGGCGTTACCTCGATTAACCAGCATGCAAAACAGAGCTATACAACGGGTGAGAGACTTTTCTCTAATCCGTTACCTTATCGAATCAGTACCAAGCACTCCGCTAATAAAGTTCCTCAGGGTTTCTATATCCAGCTGCGACGCGCAGGCTTCAATCAATGTGCCCCGTTTGATGTGATCCATTTAGACGCTAGGTCAGAGATGAATCTGATGCTGGTTGGTATTGACCCGGTAGCTATGATCCCCCTCCAGCAAGGAAAGTCATTAGGGGACATGCCGATTCTGTCAATTATGAAGCCTCCTTATCCTATCTTGATCAGTCAAGACTTGGCTTCTTACATGAATTGGCAAGATGGTGACTTTATTGAGATGAACGATGGTGGCCGTCTAGGGCCGCTTCAAGTTGATCAAAACAGTCTGCTTTCAGGCACGAGGTTGATCACGGATATCTCTTTACTGCGCATGTTGAAGCGCAGCGCTGGTTTGTCTTCTATCTTATGCGGTGATATGTCCGAAGAGAAGCTGTCCGCATTGAAAAAGATGCTGCCAAACGGTATGACACTGACTCACAATACCCGCAACGAACTAGAATCTCTGACGAAAGCATTCCATATGAACTTAACGGCGATGGGAATGCTATCGTTTTTAGTTGGACTGTTTATCTTTTATCAAGCCATGTCTTTGTCGCTGATTCAGCGACAACGTTTAGTAGGGATATTACGTCAAGCGGGGGTAAGCGGAACTCAACTTGCGCAAGCTTTATTACTTGAACTGTCTATTCTCGTGACGGTCGCTTGGGCATGTGGCAACTTTTTGGGTGTCATACTCGCAAATGAACTCATTCCAACAGTATCGGCAAGTTTAAGCGATTTGTATGACGCTAACGTCGGTTTATCTATCGGTTGGTCATGGAAGTCAAGCATATACAGCTTAATTATGTCAGCGATGGGGGCGCTAATTTCGTGTTTGTGGCCGCTGATAAGGCTACTTAAATCACAACCAATTCGCTTATCCTCTCGTCTTTCTCTGATGCGTTTTGCTGGCCGTGAGTTCTCTTGGCAGGCATTGGCTGCGTGTGCTTTCTGTGTTGCCGCGGTCGCCGTATACCAAGCGCCGAAAACTCAGGAGATTGGCTTTACCATCGTCGCTCTGATGATGTTAAGTGTTGCGCTCCTGATGCCATTTATCATGTGGCATCTATTTCAAAGTTTTTCCTACTCGCTACGTTGGGTACGTGTCCGGTGGTTCTTCGCTGATGCTGCAGCTAGTATGAGTTACCGTGGGGTTGCGAGCATGGCTTTTATGCTTGCACTCGCAGCGAACATCGGTGTTGAAACCATGGTAGGAAGTTTCAGAGATACGACCGACAAATGGCTGAACCAACGTTTGGCGGCGGACATCTATGTTTACCCGAACAATAATAATGCGGCACGTATGAGTGGTTGGCTACAACAGCAGCCTGAAGTGAACTCTGTGTGGTGGCGCTGGGAAAAAGATCTACCTACAGATAAGGGCGTTCTGCAGGTTGTGAGCACTGGTGCTTCTGAAGGGGAACTCGATTCCCTAACGGTTAAGCTGGGTGTGCCTAGTTACTGGTATCAGTTACATCATGGCAAAAGTATTATGGTTAGCGAATCCATGGCATTGAAGCTTGATATTCGGCCCGGTGATGTTATTGATCTTCATGCGCCACTTGGTGAAGGCTGGCAAGTTGCGGGTGTCTATTATGATTACGGCAACCCCTATAACCAAGTAATGATGTCTCACCGAAACTGGCTGTATGCTTTTGCAGGTACGGGGAACGTGGGGCTTGGCGTCGTTCTTGAAGATGACGTCAATGGTGAAGGACTGAAAAACCGGTTAGAAAATGTGTTCCGCTTATCTCAGGACCGCATTTTTGATGACAGTAATATTTATAGCCAAGCAATGCGTGTTTTTGATCATACGTTTGCTATCGCAGGTACTCTGGGTAACATTACTCTTATCATCGCGGTTTTCGGTCTCTTCTTTGCGACCTTGGCAGGTGAGCTTTCTAGGCAGCGCCACTTCTCCCTACTGAGATGTATGGGCGTGTCAGGTAAAGAACTTGTTTTACTTGGCGGCTTACAGCTCTTCGCGTTCGGGGCGATATCGGCGTTGATCGCAGTGCCTCTTGGTTGGGCATTAGCTCATGTGATTGTGGATATTATTATCAGGCAATCTTTTGGCTGGTCACTGGAATTACAAACAATCCCGTGGGAATACGCTAAGACGATTGCATGGGCAATGCTGGCCATCATGGCAGCAGGTGCTTTGCCTGTAATTCGAATGATTAAAAGTACACCGATGAAGTCATTAAGGGATGCGTTGTAGTGGTAAAAAAGAGTTCCAAAAAGCGCTTCTTAGCCACGGGTTTGTTTATTGCTGCAGTGACTCTGTTGATAGGCTTTGTTTACTCGCCATTTTGGCCAGAAGAAACCGTCACTCAGGAAACTGAAACTAACTCGATCCTGGTCAGAGATAACAACACTATCTTCGAACCGGTTTTACCTGATAAACATGTCTCACTGCCAGAAGATTTTAAGTTTCACCCAGACTACCAGCACGAATGGTGGAATTACTTTGCCAAGCTGCAAGGTAAGAATGGTGGAGTTTATAACGTTCAGTGGAGCTACTTTCGAGTCGCGACAGATGAACGTGAAACAAGAGGCTGGCAAAATCCGCAGTTGTATATCTCACATATCGTTATCAGTCATGGAACCCAGGTATGGAAGGAGCAGCGTGTTGCGCGAGGTGGCATAGGTCAGGCTGGGATGCAAAATCGTCCATTTAGTTTATGGATAGACAACTGGAACTGGCGCTCACTTGGCTCGACCCCTTTTCCTGGCAAGCTCGTCGTCGCGACAGATGAATTCAGCGTTGACCTTAATACGCAGACGAACGGACCTTTTGTTGTTAACGGTGATAGAGGTTTCCAGGTTAAACACGCTTTGCAGTCGGTTGCCTCATTTAGTTTTAGTGCGCCTTTTCTTAATGTAAAAGGCCATTTGAATATTGATGGCCAACGGATTCCCGTTTCGGGCTCTGCCTGGACACAAAAAGAGTGGGGTAGTGGGTTAATCGGAGCCGGGCAACAAGGTTGGGACTGGTTTACGTTCAATTTAGATGATGGCAGAGCGTTAACGGTCAGCCGCTATCGTCACCATGGTCAAATGCCCCACATATTTGGCACCTTATCTACACGCTCTGGTCAAGTGATTAACCTGACAGAGAAAGAGGTTGTGATTCAACCAATACAAGTGACCAGTTTATCGAACGGTAAACGACTCCCATTACAATGGCTCATTAACGTACCAGAATACGATATTAACCTGACGACACGTGTTGTTAACACCAGCATGTGGTTGCCGTTTGTCATTCCTTATTGGGAAGGCCCTACCACAGCATCTGGCTCTAATGAGGCGTGGGGATTTATGCAATTGACTGGCTATTAGCGTTCAGTTATCGACAATGCGTTTTTATTTATGCAGCCACCATATAGGTGGCTTTTTTACGCCTATAGTTTGGTATTCAGCTTTGATGTTTCCAGACGTTTATCATAAGTGTTTTAATCATGTTATGCTGGATTGTGAGTAATACTGATTAATAAATAGCAAAGAAGCGATATGCAATTAGACGTAATGACCATAAAGTTACTATTGGAAAATACGATGTGTTGCAAATTAAACATCGGAAATAACGAAGTTTATACTCTGCACAAGCGATTATTCTAAAGTATCTGACGGCTATAAACTCATATCATTCTTTGTCTATCGTTTATTAAGATAATAAATATAAGGGTTAATGTATGAACGATGTCATTCGTGACTTTTTCAAAATGGAATCCGCAGGAGGCATTCTTCTCGTAATTGCAGCGGCGATTGCGATGACCATTGCGAACACACCTCTGGGCGAATCTTATCAATCTATTCTGCATACTTATGTTTTAGGCATGTCAGTGTCTCACTGGATCAATGACGGCCTGATGGCGGTATTTTTCCTATTAATCGGTCTTGAAGTTAAACGCGAGTTACTTGAAGGTGCGTTGAAATCAAAAGAAACAGCTATCTTCCCAGCAATTGCAGCGGTAGGTGGCATGCTGGCTCCTGCGCTTATTTACGTTGCATTTAATGCGAGTGACGCGGAAGCGGTCTCTGGCTGGGCAATTCCAGCGGCAACCGATATCGCATTTGCGTTAGGTATCATGGCACTTCTGGGTAAAAGGGTCCCGGTTAGTCTCAAAGTATTCCTGCTCGCTTTGGCGATCATCGATGACTTAGGGGTTGTTGTCATCATTGCTCTGTTTTATACAGGCGATCTATCGACAATGGCATTGTTAGTTGGCTTCGTCATGACCGGTGTTCTGTTCGTATTAAACGCCAAGAAGGTGACAAAACTAACACCATATATGATTGTCGGTGCGATCCTTTGGTTTGCCGTACTTAAGTCAGGTGTTCACGCGACGCTTGCCGGTGTCGTAATCGGTTTTGCTATCCCGCTGCAAGGTAAGCCGGGGGAACATTCTCCGCTTAAACATATGGAGCATGCACTTCATCCATACGTGGCGTTTGGTATTCTTCCGCTGTTTGCATTTGCAAACGCAGGTATTTCGTTAGAAGGCGTGTCTCTATCTGGCCTAACTTCAATGCTGCCATTGGGTATCGCGCTTGGTCTACTGCTTGGTAAGCCTCTGGGTATTTTTAGCTTCAGTTGGGCAGCAGTGAAACTTGGCGTGGCGAAACTACCGGAAGGTATCAGTTTCAAACATATCTTTGCGGTTTCTGTGCTTTGTGGTATTGGCTTTACGATGTCTATCTTTATCTCGTCACTCGCATTCGGAAATGTGAGTCCAGAGTTCGATACCTACGCAAGGTTGGGTATTTTGATGGGGTCAACGACAGCTGCAATACTTGGCTACGTGTTACTGCACCTATCTTTGCCAAAAAAGGCACAAGCGTAAGCAGCGCGTAAGTAAATGAAAAACCTCCCAAATGGGAGGTTTTTTTATGTCTGTAAGCCAGAAAAGCGAAGTACTGAAGAAAAGTGACAGACGAAAAAAAGCCCAGTCGAAATGTTGACTGGGCGGATACAAACATAGGAGTTAATAAGAAAAAAGCAGCAACGTAACAATCAGATGGAAAAGTTTGACGGCCAGTGAAACTTATAATGCCCTAGTTGTTACATATATTCAGACCTGGCTTTTACCGAACAGTTCCATTTTTTTGAAAATTATTTTCCTGACGGGTCAAGTATTTTGAGGTGACTATTTAAGTTATTGTATTTCTGGGGAGTATCACCTGCCGTTGTTTCCTGCACGCCACCGAATTATCTCCGCTCCTGGTGTTTAACGTGTGCATACGGGAACAACCTTGTTCGACAGTTATGCTTTTAAAGCGTTAGGTAATGTCAGTGAAAGAATATATTTTGAAAATGTGATGTTAATCATTTGTTAACCTGACTGTTTGGAGGTATATTTTAAACAGTTGTTTAATACGAGTGATTAAAATGGCCCCGAGAACTTCAACAAAAGAAAAAATACTCAATGTCGCAGAAGGGTTGTTTGCAGAGTATGGGTTCAATGATACATCACTGAGAACCATTACTGGCAGAGCGAATGTAAACCTTGCATCGGTAAATTACCACTTTGGCGATAAGAAGACGCTGGTTAGAGCAGTTTTAGACCGATACTTAGAAGCGTTGATGCCGAGTATCAAAACCTCTCTTATCGAGCTGAATACACGCGATAGCTACACAATGGAAGAAGTGTTTGAATCGCTAAGATTGCCACTAAGTACACTTAATGAAGTCAGACCAAATGGCACCGCGTTATTTATGCTGTTACTAGGTCGAGGCTATACGGACGTGCAAGGGCATTTGCGTTGGTTCATCACCACTCGTTACGAAGAAGTATTGAAATTATTTACTGCCTCTATCATGAAAGCAAACCCAGAGCTAACGGAAGAGCTACTGTTCTGGCGATTACATTTCACGCTGGGAACGTGTGTTTTCACGATGGCATCCAGTCAAGCACTATCAGAGCTTGCGGAAAGTAAATTCGGTCAAGAAGCCGATATTAAGTCGGTCGTCGACTTGTTAATTCCTTACTTGTCAGCAGGTATGTCAGCGAAGTAATAGACCAGACCAAGTAAGCTTACAGTTAAACCAATAATAAATTAATGCCGTAAACGGTGACGTGAACAAAAGGATCTGAACAATGTGCTCTCTACGAAGAAAATGGATTAGTGACCCAGCATTTAAGATGTTTAAAAAAGTACTACCTCCGCTGTCCAGCACGGAAAAAGAAGCAATGGAAGCAGGTAGCGTATGGTGGGACGCAGAGCTATTTTCCGGCAAACCAAATTTTGAAACCCTACACCATTATCCAACTCCGACGCTAACAGCAGAAGAGCAAGCCTTTATGGATAATGAACTCGAAACGCTACTTGAAATGCTTGATGATCAAAAGATCGTTAAAGATGATCGAGATTTATCTCCAGAAGTATGGGAGTTTTTGCGTAAAGAGCGTTTTTTGTCTCTGATTATTTCTAAGGAATATGGCGGTCGTGAGTTTTCATCACTTGCTAACTCGACGATTGTTTCGAGCATTGCGACCCGAAGCATCAGTGCGGCTGTATCGGTAATGGTACCAAACTCATTGGGTCCAGGTGAGCTTCTATCTCACTATGGTACACAAGAGCAAAAAGATTACTGGTTGCCTCGTCTTGCTGACGGTACTGATATTCCATGTTTCGCGCTTACTGGCCCGGAAGCAGGTTCTGATGCGGGCGGCATTCCCGATCAGGGTGTCGTTTGTTACGGCAACCACAAAGGTGAAGAAGTCCTTGGTGTTCGCCTTAGCTGGAACAAACGCTACATTACTCTAGCACCGGTTGCTACGGTTCTTGGTTTGGCATTTAAACTACAGGATCCTGACGGCTTGCTTGGCGACAAGAAAGATGTTGGCATTACTTGTGCGCTGATTCCTGCCGATCACGAAGGTGTTGAAATTGGTGAACGTCACGACCCACTAGGTTCAGCGTTCATGAATGGTCCAACGCGTGGTGAAGATGTCTTTATCCCTATGGACTGGTTGATTGGTGGTGCTGATTACGCAGGTAAAGGCTGGCGCATGCTGGTTGAGTGTCTGTCTGCGGGTCGAGGTATCTCATTGCCAGCACTTGGCGCGGCTATTGGACACTTGACGACAAGAACGACAGGTGCCTATGCATACGTGCGTAAACAGTTTGGCATGTCTATCGGCAAATTCGAAGGTGTGGCAGAAGCGATGGGTCGTATCGGTGGCTTAACCTACCTGCTTGAAGCGACACGTACACTGACAACCACATCGTTAGACATGAAAGAGAAGCCGGGTATCGTAACCGCTATTGCTAAATATCATATGACTGAGATGGCACGTACACTTCTAAATGACTCATTTGATATTCACGCAGGTCGCGCTATCCAAGATGGCCCAATGAACTACTTGGCGAAACACTACGTTGGTATCCCAGTTGCGATTACTGTAGAAGGGGCAAACATCCTGACTCGTAACCTAATGATCTTTGGTCAAGGTGCGACGCGTTGTCATCCATACGTCCTAAAAGAGATGGAAGCCGCAGCAAACCCAGATACAGAGCAGGGCGCAAAAGAATTTGATGACTTGTTGTTCAAACACATCAAGCATGCAACCGGAAATACATTTGGCGCATTGGGTGCTGCACTAACAGGTTCTCGCTTTATCAAAGCGGAAATGAGCGGTCCAACGAAGAAGTACTACAAAGACATCACGCGTCTAAGCCGAGATCTAGCTGTAAGTGCAGACTTCGCTATGTTGACACTAGGTGGCGATCTGAAGCGTAAAGAGATGATCTCGGCTCGTTTAGGTGATGGTCTGAGTTTCCTATACATGGCATCAGCAGCACTTAAGAAATACGAAGATGAAGGCCGTCAGCAAGGCGATCTAGACTTCGTCCACTACGCAGTTCAGCACTGTTTGTACAATGCGGCTAAGTCACTAAACGAAGCTTATACTAACTTCCCAGTGAAATACGTTGGTGGAGTACTTAAGGGGCTGCTATTCCCATTGGGCAACCACTTCAACAAGCCTAGCGATGAGCTGAGCATGCGCATTGCAGAGGCGATGATGACGCCTGGTGCACAGCGTGATCGCTTGACACATCTATGCTATGTAGGTAAAGCAGAAGATGACAATATCGGTTTGATGGAGAAAGCTTTCCTAGCGATGTACGATATCAAACCTTTAGAGCGTAAGCTTATCAAGGGCGTTAAAGATGGTAAGGTTGCTCGTAAAGGTCTGCTGAATGATCGTTTACAACAAGCGCTAGAAGCTGACGTTTTAACTCAGGAAGAAGTTGATAAGATTAAAGCTGCAGACAAATTACGCTACAAGGCGATTCAAGTCGACCACTTTAGCCACGACTTTTCGGAACTTCGTACGGATGCGCCAAAAAAGTCACATCTTAATTCAGCCGCTTAACGAGCGAATTGAGTTATCGATGAAAGCACCTCTTTGAGGTGCTTTTTTGTTTAGCTCGTTCAAAAATGAGAGTAGAGTGCTCCAACCACTTGCATTTTCGAAGCATTTTTACAGAAATTAGATGCGAACGCCGAGCGAAACTTTTATCCTTACAAGGTTTTTTAAAGGAAGTTGAATATGATCATCAAACCTAGAATTCGTGGATTTATCTGTACTACAACGCACCCTGTTGGTTGTGAAGCAAATGTAAAAGAACAAATTGCTTACACGAAAGCGCAAGGCCCAATTGAAAACGCACCAAAGCGCGTTCTTGTTGTGGGTGCTTCAAGTGGCTACGGTCTATCTTCTCGTATCGCTGCGGCATTTGGTGGCGGTGCGTCAACTATCGGTGTGTTCTTTGAAAAAGAAGGCACAGAGAAGAAGCCAGGCACTGCAGGTTTCTACAACGCTGCTGCTTTCGAAAAGTTGGCACGTGAAGAAGGTCTGTACGCGAAAAGCCTGAACGGCGATGCTTTCTCAAACGAAGCAAAAGAGAAAACAATCGAGCTGATCAAAGAAGACTTGGGTCAGGTTGATATGGTGGTTTACTCACTGGCTTCTCCAGTACGTAAATTACCAGAAACGGGTGAACTAATTCGTTCATCTCTAAAACCAATCGGTGAAACTTACACTTCTACCGCGGTTGATACCAACAAAGACGTGATCATCGAAGCGAGTGTTGAGCCTGCAACAGAAGAAGAGATCAAAGACACAGTAACCGTAATGGGCGGTGAAGACTGGGAACTTTGGATCAACGCACTTTCTGAAGCGGGTGTACTGGCTGATGGTTGTAAAACAGTTGCATACAGCTACATCGGTACTGAGCTAACTTGGCCAATCTACTGGGATGGCGCGCTAGGTAAAGCGAAAATGGATCTGGATCGTGCTGCAACAGCGCTAAATGAGAAACTAGCAGAAAACGGCGGCAGCGCGAACGTTGCAGTTCTTAAATCTGTTGTGACTCAGGCAAGTTCTGCCATTCCTGTAATGCCACTGTACATTGCAATGGTATTCAAGAAGATGCGCGAAGAGGGCGTACACGAAGGTTGTATGGAACAGATCTACCGTATGTTCAGCCAACGTCTTTACAAAGAAGATGGCTCTGCGGCAGAGGTGGACGACATGAACCGTCTTCGTCTGGACGACTGGGAACTTCGTGAAGACATCCAGCAACACTGTCGTGACCTATGGCCACAAATTACATCTGAAAACCTAAAAGAGCTAACGGACTACGTCGAGTATAAAGAAGAGTTCCTGAAGCTATTCGGCTTTGGTGTTGACGGTGTGGATTACGAAGCAGACGTAAACCCAGCAGTAGAAGCAGATTTCATCCAAATCTAATGGCTATTGTTTAGGTCGTTTCTAAAATTTATATAGTAAAAAAGGCGCTCATTGAGCGCCTTTTTTATGTTTGATGTTTGCCTAATTAACTCAATATGATGAGAATCGTACCCGCTAATGTCATTAAGATGTTCGCAATTGCGTATGTACCTGCGTAACCAAGTGCCGGAATGGTCGACTTCGCATAGTCGTTAACCACATCCATGGCTGGCGCACACGTGCGAGCACCAATAATGGCACCGAAAAGCAATGCTCGGTTCATTTTGAGGACGTAAGCGCCAACTACATACGCCAGTGCCACAGGAACCACACTGACAATAAAGGCTAAGCCAATGACTTTCGGACCTACCTGCGTCAGATGCTCGAACATTTTTCCACCGGCGCTTAGACCAATACCTACCATAAAGAACATTAAACCAAGGTCTTTAACCATGTTCAGCGCTCCTTGTGGTACATAACCGAAAGTAGGGTGGTTGGCACGCAAGAATCCCAAGGTAATACCGGAAAGCAGTAAGCCTACCGCATTACCCAAGCTGAATGACACCTGGCCAAAGGTCATTGTGACCAGGCCAAACATAATGCCAAGAATGAAGAAGCTACAAAATGCCAGTAGATCGGCCATTTGACTATGGATCGATATGAAACCGATTTTCTCCGCAAGACCATGCACTCGACTCTTTTCCCCACTGACCTGAAGGACGTCACCTTTAGCAAGCACGATGTCTAAATCCATTGGCATTTCAATCTGCGCGCGTACGACTCGGTTCAGGAAACAGCCAAACTCAGACAAGTTAAGATCGGATAGACGTTTACCAGCTATCGCGTCACTTTTTACCACGATTTCTTCTTCAACAATGCGCAAGTCCAGCAAGTTGCGATCAAAGACTTCTTTGCCGTTGCGGAAACTGGAATCCAGTCGAGCGTGGCTATCCGGGAAACCAACCAGTGCAATTTCATCGCCTTCTTGGAGGATGGCGTCACCATCAGGGTGGGCGAGAATACCATTACGGCGAATTCGCTCAATGTAACAGCCTGTTTGGCGGTAGATGCCCAGTTCACGGAGGTTTTTACCGTCAGTCCAGTCGACCAATTCTGGCCCCACTCTATACGCACGAATGATCGGCAGGTAGACTTTTCGTTGCCCTGAATTACCCAGACCACGCTCTTGAGCGATTTGTTGTGCTGAGTCAGACAGGTTTTGTTTCTGCAGCCTTGGCAACAGCTTGGCGAACATGATCATGCTGATCAAGCCGATCAGATAAGCCATTGCGTAACCAACGGATAAATTTTCTAATACCAGAGAAAAGTCCATGTTGCGTGGTATCGTTGCCAAACCTGAGTTAAGTGCATCTTGTGCACCCACAAGTACAGGGGTTGCGGTTAATGCGCCCGCCATCATACCTGCTGAAAGCCCGAAATCGAGCCCAAAATAGTGGCTTAATCCATAAGTTAAACAGACCGCGGTAACTAGAACGGTCATGCTGAGAATAAAGTAATGCTTACCATCTCTAAAAAAGATACCAAAGAAGTTGGGACCTGCTTCAATACCTACGCAGTAGATAAATAGCATAAATCCAATAGTTAACGCTTCAGCATTAAAAGAGAAGCCCAAGTGGCCCATGATAAGTGAAGTGATGAGAACTCCGATGGAGTTACCTAGTTGTAATTTACCAAATCGGATTTTTCCGAAGGCAAGGCCGATGGCTAATACGACGAAGATTAGAAGGATAGGGTTTTGTTCGAGAAGATATACGACGTCTATGTTCACTGTGTGGCTCGGTATAGTGTGTGCCAAGAAAGATTAGAGTGGGGAATTGTAACTAAATATAGCAAAAAGATAAGTGAATTTTTTTATGTTTTTCCATTAGTTGACTTAGGGAAATAACTCTATGAAAACTAATAAAAAAGCCGCAATATGAAGCGGCTTTTAAGAAATTCTAGTTTGTTATTACGCTACGTCGAATAGACCTAGGTGCTCTTTCGCGTAAGCTTCAAACTCATCACAACCACCAATGTGCTCTTGGTCGATGAAGATTTGAGGAACAGTTGCAACTGGTTTGCCTACTGTTTTCTCAAGGTCTGCTTTAGAGATGCCTTCAGCGTGAATATCAACGTAACGGTAGTTAAAGTCATCACGTTTTGCTTTTAGCGTTTCTGCATGCTCTTTTGCACGAACACAGTAAGGACATGCTGGGCGACCGAAGATAACAACGAACATAATTTTAATTTCTCCTAAATCTATTCTTTTTTGAAAGCAGACAAAAACGCGTTGGTTAAGTGGCTCTCTTTCACTTGGCTAACTATGCCCGATCCAAATACGGAAATAAAGTAGCAATTGCCTCTTGGTTTCATAGGCTAAAACTATTGAACAAAAAATCTTCTTATATTCACTATGTGAACTACCGCATAAAAGCATATGTTTTATAGGGTTATTGATGGCAAGGTGGAATTGGTCAACTTTTTTTACTGTAAATCGTAGCAATCTATTGGCAGTTATTGTTTGTAGGAGGAAGTGTATGTTTCAGTTCATGACTGCAACCAGGATTATTTTCGGTGAAGGTGCTTTACAGTCTTCGTTATCCATCATCAACCAATTCGGCTACAGCGTATTGTTGGTCACAGGCCAGGACAAGCAAAGGGCAATGCCGATTCTTAATTACCTCAAAGCACAGAGTATGCGATATCAGCATGTCGCGATTACTGGTGAGCCAAATATCACCATGGTGGAGGAGACCGCGGTACTGGGCCGAAAATTTAAGCCTGATATGGTTATTGCTATTGGTGGAGGTAGCGTGCTTGATATGGGGAAAGCGCTAGCGGCTATTATTCCTAACCATGGCAATGTTTATGACTATGTTGAAGTCGTTGGCAGAAATGTACCGCTAAAGGCAAAACCTCTGCATTTTATCGCGATTCCAACTACCGCAAGTACGGGGTCTGAAGTGACTCGAAATGCGGTATTAAAATCTGGGCAAGATAAAGTGAAAGTCAGCCTTAGAAGCCCGGATATGCTCGCGGACGTTGCGATTGTCGACCCGACGTTAACTTATGACACGGATCCATACACCTCTGGGCGTGGTGCAATGGACGCGTTTACCCATTTAATGGAAGCCTATGTGTGTGGTGAGCCAAACCCGTTAACAGATATGGTGTGTGAAGAAGGCTTGCGCCGGTTAAGTCGCTCAGTCATCGCAGGGTGTAAACATAACGACCATAAAGCACGATCTGATTTGTCCTTTGCGGCTTTGCTCGGTGGTATGGCTATCACTAATGCAAAACTTGGTGCTGCGCATGGCCTGGCTTCGGCACTCGGTGGAAAGCTTAACGCACCTCATAGCGTGATAACCGCGCGTTTAGCGCCACATGTGATGCAAGAGAATATCAACGTCGCGAAAACAGCGGGCAGAACCGACGTGATTAACCGGTATAGAAAGCTTGCCCAGCTTGTTACAGGTCGTACAAATGCGCATGAACATGATGGCGTGCTTTGGGTGAAAATGGTACTTGATAAGTTAGAATTACCTTCTCTTGGACAATTTGGCGTGTGTCAGACTTCGTTTGAGCAGGTAGCGAGTGATGCACTTAAGTCTGTTGCGATTAAGGGGAATCCATTACCTCTGAATCAGGAGCGTCTTGTCTACATTCTTAAACAAGTATGTGATTGCAGTGACAACGTTGATGTGAAAGGTGTTCCGCAAGCTGGCTCTGTCGAGGTGCTGGAATCAAGAACGGATCTGACAAGCGTAGATGAATAAAGCGTTTATGAATATTAGGGAACAGGGAATAATAAAGGGAGCTGAATTGCTCCCCTTATAACCATAATTAGTACTGACTGAGTTTATCGTAGCGACTGTCTTTTAGTGCGTCTTTCACTCGTTTGAGGTTTTCACGGAAGCCCGTACCTCGACGAAGCGTAAAGCCTGTTGCCAATACATCGATCACCGTCATCTGTACAACGCGGCTAGCCATTGGCATGTATACGTCCGTATCTTCAGGAATATCGAGCGTAATCGCCAAAGAACTTGCCTTTTCTAACGGCGAGTCTTTCGCTGTAATCGCAATCACCGTAGCGCCATTTTCACGAGCAAGGTTCGCAATTTCGACCTGGCTTTTAGTACGGCCAGTATGAGAGATCAAAACAATCACATCATTATCACTGCAATTAATACAGCTCATGCGTTGCATGACGATATCTTCAAAGCAAGTGATTGGAATATTAAAGCGAATAAATTTGTTTTGTGCGTCTCGGGCAACCGCAGAGGATGCACCTAAGCCAAAGAAAGAAATACGCTTCGCTTGAGTCAGCAAATCGACAGCACGATTAATTTGCATCGCATCCAGGCTGTTTTTCGCTACATCCAGGCAAGCCATCGTAGATTCGAAAATCTTATGCGTGTACGCATCAGGACCATCGTCTTCTTCGACGTTACGGTTTACATACGGAGTACCGTTAGCCAAGCTCTGTGCCAAGTGAAGTTTAAAATCTGGAAAGCCTTTTGTATCCAGTCGACGACAGAAGCGGTTTACAGTGGGTTCACTTACGTCGGCCATTTTAGCTAACGTGGCAATACTCGAGTGAATAGCAGTTTGTGGAGACGCCATAATTACTTCTGCAACTTTGCGCTCAGATTTACTGAAATTCTCCAGATTTTTTTGAATTTTTTCTAATGTATTCATAGTGTTCACGAGGGTATAGAGAACAACTCGCTGGCTCTGTTAACGGATAGAAACCCATGGGTTTCTCGGTAGTGAGGGGCGTTAACGAAAGCTACCAGCGCCATAGATTCAGTATAAACCTTATCCTTAATTCGACTAAACCAATTACGGTTACTATTTAGTGAGAATTTGACAAACCTCAAACAAAATTTTCTGAAAACTACAGAAATGAATGGGGAATTTGAGATTTGTAACTCTGGTTAGTCAATAATGATTAGTGAGTTACATTAAAAAGAAAGAAATTTTCAAGTTCATGTAACCCGTTATTATCGTCAAGAAGCCAAAATCTTAGAAACTAATTCTTGGATTTTCGCGTTTAAATTTGGTGCTTGTTGCGCAATAACTCTTTGCTCGTCCAAAACAGCATCAAAGATGTCGGTCGAGGTCAGCGGGTTTGCCAGAACTACCCGGAAGACGATAGTGCTCAGGCGATCCCATTGTTCCGGGTTAAGCGTGGTACGAGAAACAAATGACTTACCGGTTTCGCGTTGACGCTTTTGAATAAACTGAGTGAGCTGGTTGATTAATTCATTCAATTGCTCTTTCTGCGTACCTTGTGCTTGCTCTAGCGCCTCACGGATGTGTGGTGGTAAGTAGCGGTAGGTGAGTAAGCATAGCTCCGGCTCAGAAACCAGTTCAAAATCGTCCTGTTTGTTAATTAAATCCGCGAAGTAGCGTGCTTTCTCTATACTTTGATCGATTAACAGCTCATAGCCTGGTCGACTAATAATGTGCATTGCCGCATACACTAACATCGCCATACCCGAGCGAGAGCCTTCTAGGGTATGGCTACCTAAATCTTTAGAACCTTTACGCAAGATATACTGAGCGTGGTGCTCGATGGATCGCATAGCATCCGGATCTTTAAACAGAACCATGCCCGCACCCATAGGGATATAAAGCTGCTTATGTGCGTCAATCGTCACTGAGTCAGCAAGCTCAACACCATTCAGTAGATGTCGGTGATGATTAGACATTAATGTGGCACCACCCCAAGCTGCATCGACATGGAAATGACAATCGTGCTGCTGACAAACTTCAGCTATCTGAGTTAGCGGATCAACATTACCAGTTTCGGTCGTACCTGCCACGCCAACGACAGCTATTGGCTTAATATTTTGCTTTTCCAGTTCGACGATTTTTTCTTTGAGATCATCGACAACGATTCGGTTATTTGCGTCTGTTTTTACTGCGACCAGGCCTTCCTGACCCAATCCCAATACATCTGCCGATTTCTTAAGTGAGTAGTGGCCACGTTCAGAAACCAAGATAGCTAAACCTTCATAGCCGTAATGTTTCATGGCTTTGAATAGGCCTTCTTTCTCTACGCCGTTAAAGTCACCGTTCGCCTTTAGTGCCTTATTTCGGGCAACCCAAAGGGCAGTGATGTTAGCGATTGTGCCACCAGAACAAAACGCGCCAAGAGAATGGTTGGCACTGTGCATCCATTGGTCATAAAACCGATTCGACTGAGCGTAGATTAAGCGGTGCAGCATGCCTAGCACTTGTCGCTCTAGTGGTGTAAACGCTTTCGACGTTTCGATTTTCACCAAGTTTTGGTTAAGCGCAATCATTATCTTAGACAACGGCATTAAAAAGTAAGGCAGTGCCGATGTCATATGACCGATGAAGCTTGGTGCTGAAGTATGAACCGAGTGCGCCACCAACGTGTCTAGCAAGTGCTCGGTATGGTCTGACACAAACTCGGGTTGCTCAGGAATCTGAGCAGAAGAAAAGTCTTTCTCTATTTCACGTAAAGGCTTTTCTTCTGCCACGATGTGTTCACGAAGAAATTGATTCAGGTTTCGAGAGAGCCCCTCTTCAATTTTTGTTAACGTCGAGTCCGGACCTTCAGGGACAGTGAAGATCTTCAGCAAGCTCTCAAAACTAACGTCAGCGGTTTTTTGTTCCTTAACCATAGCAAAGAATCATTTGTAGTAATTTGGGTAATGCGAGCGGCACAATCTAAACCAAAACGGCTTCAAAGTCCCGTTTTAATTATGCAAGACCATGTTGATGAAATGAAAGTTTGGTCATAGGCAAATATCCTTAAGCAGCCAGGTCTCTTAATAGTCGCATGTTAGTAATAGCCTGTTATAGGTCATTTTTGACCATTTATGAAGGAGACCTAACTCGATGCAACACTTTAAGGCTTGTCTCAGATTTCTAGTGCTCTGAGGCCAAGCCTTGGAACCGATACTGTCGGATTATTCGCAAATAGACAATTATTCACATTGTTGTTTTTCGAGCTTCTCAATTGACTGATTGTACTTATTAAGCGCTGAGTCAATTTTCTGAGGGTGGCTTAGAAGATCTGCGAAAGCAGAACGAAGGTCGTAGTTCTTCTCATGATTGGTTGATTGGCGGTCACTAAATGTTTTTTGTGCTGCTTCACCCAGCTTGTCACTGCGACTAGCCAGTTGTTTGACGTCGTGCTGCTCGAGCTTTAACCATGCTTCGATAGGTTGCTCGGTTGCTACGCGGCTAGGGTCATTCTTAAGAAAATAGTGTACCGCTTCACGGTTGAGCTCAAAGTGGTGCTTACGACCATCTAGGAACCACTGACTTACATCATCAAGTTCAGGGTACTGAGCAACGGTCAGGTCAACGAGATCTTGATACCACTGTAGAGAAGCATCGACATAGCCATCGTACTTATTGGCCAGACATTGTTGGTCAGCGGCAAACGTAAAAGTTGAGCTTGTAGCGAGGAGCGCTGCAACGACAAAGCGTTTCATTCTTCTTCCTTCTAATCGTTATTCTTTAATTAACGTTGAATCTCACCAGTAATGAATGAGCCTTAATTTGTATTGTGCAAAAAGCATCTTGGGCTGTTGATTCAAATTGCGAATTAAGGTGTCGTTTGTATATCGACGACTGCAACGTTAATTAGGTTTTTAAATTTTTGCCGTATTGTAATGGATGTTAAAGACAAAACCTGCGATCTAGCTAGCAAGTGATACAAAGAAAAGCATCATCACTGGTACGAGCAAGCTTAAGATAAAGCCACTAACAATGGCAACGGGTACACAGCGTACGCCCCCCGTTGTCTGGATGACTGGCAAAGTGAAGTCCATTGCTGTTGCGCCAGCATAGCCAATAGCGGTACATGGGTAACGGCGGATAAAGAGTGGGATGGCAACTAAGGCTACCAATTCGCGCGTTAGTTCGAGCAGGAAAGAGGCACCGCCAAATACTGGACCAAACGCGTCTCCCATCAAAATACCTGCCAATGAGTACCAACCAAATCCAGATGCCATGGCCAACGCTTTGTATAGGGGAAGATCCAGGACAAATGAAGCGATTACGCCACCAAGCATACAAGTAACAATGATAACGGCAGCGATGGCCATACCTTGCTTGTTTAACAAAATCTGTCTGAGTGTAAGGCCACTGTTGCGTAATTGAATACCAATAAAGAACAGTAAGAGGAACAGTATCCACTCGCTTGCTGTGTCTACCCAGGACAGATCAATCGGAAGAATTAAACCGGCGACTAAGCCACCGCCGACGACCAGGATCAGTTTTGCTGACTCCAAAGCCATAGAAGAAAGAGGTAACTTACTGTGGCTTTGATCGGTTTTGAGAGGAATTATCTTATCGACAAGAGGCAATGCTAAAAGGTTACACACGCTTAAACAGATGAAGAAAGTGCTCGCATAAAGCAGAATGCTTTGTAAATTGCTGCCCAGGTTATCCAGCGCTGCCAAGCTTAACCCCATCAACGACAGGATGACGTAAATAAGGTAAGACGTAGATTTGTTAATCTTCTCGAGTAAAGTGTCGCGAGAAATAGGAATTAAGTACCCGACAACGAGTGGGGCAAAAATGAAAAGCATCCCTGAGAACATAAAACTCCATTATTCCTTAGTGAGGTAAGCCTAAAATTTGCCACAGATAACCGTTCACCCAACCTTGAGTGACACCATAACTGTGAATGACATTTAATATAAAAAAACAGGTCTACAAGCCGCTGGCTGTCAAAACCGTGCTCATTTCCTGATGGAAGTCCTGGTCACTCATATTACTGAGGTCATATAGGATTTCTGCACCCGTCAGATTGAATTCCACTTCATGTTCGTTAATTCGCTCATCTTGACTCCGAAACATCAATAAGTGATGTGCAATTCTGGCAATGTCTAAATAACTGACATCTGGGCGTGATGTTACGAATTTTTCGTTCGATGAAACTTCTTTGTAATCGTCATCGAATCCCCAGCGTTCTAACACCATTTTACTGGTCGCAGAGCATCGAGTTTGGAAGATTTGTAATGCGATATCTTGGTCTAAGTAATTGCCTCTTTCGATGTACATATTGTATTCATTAATAAGGCAAAACAGACCAATATCTGCTAGCAAGCCGACTAACAACGCTTTCTCTTGTTCAAGGTGGCCATAAGTCACGGGATCGTGCTTGCGGAACTCTTGTACAATTAACACCATCACGGCACCAAGCTCACGGGATACCGCTGCACTTTTCACCATTATCTGGTTACATTCTTTGGTTAGGTTTAGTGAGTGTTTCATTTGCTCAATTGCCTGAGCAGTAACAATGTCACGTACTCGAAGAATGCCTAAACGTGAGACCGCAGTGGTTAGATCGTTGCAGGTAATGTTTCTACGATTGAAAATCACCGAATTTGCGACCCGAACCACAACCGCGGCTAATCCTGGGTCTTCTAATAAACAGTGGGCAACATCAGCGATAGTTGTGCTTTCTTCTTGGCACAACTGCTGAATTTTGAGCACGGCATCAGGTATCGGAGGTAATGAAATTTTACCGATAGTGATCGATTGCTCTACCAATTGGGCGAATTCGGATTCTAGTGCTTTTAAAAGCTTATCTTTATTATTTGGTAGCCAAAAAAATGATAGGTGTTCCATTATGACGTTGTACTTATAATCTTTGGTACAGTGTACCTTTACATTACGCGGATTATCAATGAAATGCGTACTCTGTCTTCATAATTGCCGTATGTATCATGATGAAATAGTACTTGCGGCAGAAAGGTGTCAAAAAAATACCACTAAAAGAGAGATAACTGTGAAATCAATCACGTATGAGGGATTTATACTTTTTTATATGTGACTTAAGTCCTAACTTATTTTTCTGCGTTAAGTATGATTGGGTGAGTTGGTAAGCACAACTCACAAATATATCGCCAACAAATCGACATTTTATAATTCGCTACAAGCTGCTGTTCATCTGGTGACATCGCTAATCGGGGTAATTTATTCAGATTAAAGAGGTCAATGGACATGACAGACCAAGCTTTTTTTAAATACGTACGCAATTTTAGTCAATATCAGAAACGTTCCATGTTTGGTGGCATCGGTTTATTTTGCGATGACGCTATGTTCGCTCTTGTTAGCAATGACTGCTGCTATTTACGCGGTGGTAATGGGCTAGACGAAGCGCTGATACAACTAAATTGTGAAAAATATAAGCACGTCAAAAGACAAACGACGGCAACCGTTAATTATTACGATGTAACAGAACTATTCGAATCCGGTTTCTCTGGATTGGATGAACTGTTGCAAAAGTCAATTGAGAAGTCAGTTAAGGAACGCAAATACCAAAAATCGTCCGCGAGTAGACGGCTGAGAGATCTGCCTAATATGCAACTTACGCTTGAACGCATGGTGAAAAAGGCCGGCGTTGATGATGTTGAAGCATTTTTGGAACTCGGACCTGTAGAAGTGTTCAATAAAGTAAGACAGGCTTACGGCAACGATGTCGATGTTAAACTGCTGTGGAAGTTTGCTGGTGCTACTGATGGAGTACACTGGAAGCTTATTCAAGAGCCACGAAAAAAGCAGTTATTGGAACTGTGTGATTAAGGTGACGGATCCGCGCAGTGATTGACTTTTGTTTGGCGTTAGCGATTCGTAAAAGTAAGCGTCAAAAGTAGAAAAGGGGTGTTGATACTTTTGAGCACTTTATTAGAGTGAGTTATTTCTACCAAATAAAAAACCGAGGCTAATGCCTCGGTTTTTGTTTTTCGCTTGTGCTTATTAGAACTTGAAGCGTGTAGTGAACATCACTTGATCGCCGTAGAAGTCGTTAATACGCGCTTCTGCACCTAGAGAGAACAACTCAGTTGAGTGGAAACGTGCATAGGCCGCGCCCATCCAGTCGTCGTTATCATCAATAGAAACGTAGCCAACTTTACCACCCACTTCTAATTGAGGTCCCAACCATTGACGAACGCCTAGGTTTAGTTCCATACCCACATCAGTGCTGCTTGAGTGAGATGGTTGGACAACACGCATTAGCATTTCGCCAGTTAGGTCTGCCCAGTTATTAAGCGGTGAATGAAAACCAAAACCCGCAGCAGAATCAAAGTCGCTTTCAAACTCAGAATCGATTCGAGCCACGACGTGTGCATTTGGGTGAATTGATTTGCTAACGCCAGCACCAAATGTCACCGGGCTTGCGCCAATACGAGCTTCGAAGTAGTCGTAGCTAAAGTTGCTCATAGTTGCTGGCGTATTGCCGTTTGCAGCTAGGGCGTGGCTTGATGCTAACAATAGGGCTGTGGCTAATAGTGTCTTACGCATAACTAACGATAAACCTTGTTTATTTTTCCATGAATTCAAGCAAGCACTTGAACCGTAATCTAATTTGTCCGACATCATAATCAAAAGAAAGGTCTACGACCAACATAAATGTGTCGATGTTTTGTCAATTAACTCATTGCTGTTTGGTTTAAGCAAAAAATGCGCCATGTCTTTCGTGTGGCGCTCTCTGGTTACTTATATTTACTCGCCAAAACTGGCTCTACGCTCTGCCATTGCATTGAGAATGGCTTCTGAGTCGAGAATGGTCGTCCAAGACAATAAATCTTCATCATTTTCAATCACGAATGCAGTCAGTTGGGACAAAATGACCTGTCTGAGTTCATCTCCTTTCCAAGGTTTGGCAATGTAATAATCCAAGCTATCATGATTGATGGCTTCAACGGTGTCTTCCAGCCCAGCCTGACCGGTTAGTAATACTTTGCGCGCACTTTTGGCGTCGGCATTCTGGCTCAGCTCGATTAAAAAGCTGATCCCGGTTTGCTCCGGCATAATATGATCACATAAGATGAGCGCGAGCTTTACCTCTTCTTCCGCCATGTCTTCGATAACTTGTCTTGCTTCAGTGACGGATTCTGCGCCTTCTAAAGTGAAGTGTTCTTCGAAGGGAGCCAAATCTTGCAACACACTATCCAAGACTTCTCTTTCGTCATCGACACATAAAATCAGATACTTTGTCATATTTCATCTCCTTCTTCGATGACTGGCAGCCAGACTGTCATACGAGTGTACTTGTTGAGTTCTGATTCAACTTCAATCCACCCGTGGTGAGCGGTGACGATTTGTTGGCAGATAGATAGCCCGATCCCCAAGCCAAAATTGCCTTCTTTTTTGGTCGTAAAGTTGAGTTCAAAAATCGACGTCTTTTGTGATTCTGGAATGCCGCATCCATTATCTTCGAATGAAATAACGGCATATCGCTTGTTATCCTTTTCTACCAGCCTTGTCTGGATTTTTAACACGCCTTTATCTGGAAAAGCGTCAATCGCGTTCGAAACCAGGTTAGTCCAAACCTGCTGCAAAGCGATAGGCTGGCAAAGAATATGAGGTAACTTTTCGTAGTCGGTTGCGACTTGGTGAACTTTTAACTTGTTTTCAAAGATAACAAGAGTGTCCTCAATCCCTTCGTGTATATCAGCGTAATGCATGCTTTCATCGTCGGCGCGCGCATAACCCTTTAAGCTCTTTACCATGTCGGCGATGCGAGCTGCGCATACGTTGATGGAACGTAGTGAAGCACCTGCTTTATGATATTGCTCCAGCGTGCCCAGTATTTGACAAGCACTCGCTTGTTTTTTCGCTAACTGGGTCAGTAACTCTCTTTCTGACTCTAAGCCCAAGTTCACGATTTTTTTGGCTAATGTGCGATCGGGCAGGGTAGGGCTGAGTTGTTTCACTCGTGCTCTTAATTCCGCGGTAGAGGCAGGCTTAGCGTTTTGTGCTTGAGACAGCAGTTGTATGCCCTTGCTCTGTACATCGTGAGCCGGAAGTTCGGTGAGTAAATGTTCGAGGGTGTGAGTGAGGTTTTCTACCCCTCTTAAAATCGCTGCAATAGGATTATTGAGCTCATGGGCAACACCCGCAACCAACTGACCAAGCATCGCCATTTTCTCTCGCTCTATTAATTGCTGATGCGCCGATTCTAACGATTCAAGCGTTTTTTGCAGTTGCAGCTTGGTATTAATACTGCGTTGCAAACGTCGATTAAAGTGGCGAAGTAGCAAATTGGTGAATAGCGGCAGTAGATTAGAATCACTCTGCATGACACTGTGGAATACCTTCCGGTCGAGTTTGATCACTTCCGTCTTGGATAATGTCAGGGCAGTAGAAAAGGAGTTTTCACCCGTTACGAATGACATACTGCCGACAATATTACCTTTTGTATAGCGAACGACTTCTCGTTGAACGCCTTGCTCGTCTTTCTTATATAGCGCAACGTCTCCGTTGGTAATAAACCAGAGAAAGTTATTGGGTTCACCTTCAACGGTCAATAGATGCTCTGGTGAGTAGGTTCGGCAAGCGTGGGTATCGTCACTGTGTTTGAAAAACTGCTGTAAGGCAGAAATGACCTGCTCTGCAAGCTCTTCATCTGGCATTTCATGGTAGTCGTCATGCAGAAATCCCGCTTGATATTTCTGCATCTGATTTTCAATGTGGGCTCGAAGCAATTTATGCTGATCCAGTACCTGACTATAGCCAAGCAAGTCCTCATGACAGTAGCGTAAAATAAACTGCGTTAGCTCCTTTTGAACGGTATTAAATAAAACCTTATCTGGGAGGGGCTTGGTTAGACAGTGGTCTAGTCGACCTTCATTGACGGCAGTCAGGATCGCTTGGATATCTGAGGAGCAGCTGATGAGGATTTTTCGCGCGCTCTCGGTATGTGGTGCCCGGTCAAGGCCAATCAGAAAATCCACGCCGTTAAAATGAGCATGGTGGCTGGCAATGACGAGTGCGACCGTCTGATTCTGTTGTTCGAGATATTCAAGTGCACTTTGTGCTTCTTCAATGGATTCAACAGAAAAAATATCAAATTTGCTCGCGAAAGCAGACAGCTCCAATCGAAACTGTTCAGCACTGATTGGGTTGTTGTCGAGACACAATACAGCGTAGCGATTCACAGGTATTTGAGCTCCGATTAAAACTTCTCCGAGAAAACCTTATCAATAAAACTATTGAATGAGTGCGAGCTGAGTATGATTCCTGATTAATGGTCTAGAATAAGCATCAATAGTCTGATTTATCTCAATGTTTTATCCACCAAGGGTTTGGGTTAGACTGAATACAAATACCTAGAAAGTGACGTTATGCAAAATCTGAAAAAACTTGGCGCCATTGGCGGTGCAATTTCACTCGCGCTCTGTTGGCCACTTGCAGTTGGTCAAATTGGTCAGTCCATCATTGAAGATGGTATCGCTAATATGAACGATGAAATGATCAAAGGAGAAGTGATTGAGTACCAACGCGGGTACCTGTCTTCGGTTGTGTTAACCCGATATACGGTGGTTGACCCTGAGTTAAAGACACAACTAATTCGTGACAACGTGCCAACAACCTTTGACGTAACCAGCGATGTGAGTCATGGGCTGACAAGTCTTACTGCGGATTCAAAATTAGTAGAGAGCGACTTTGTGCCGCTTACTTTACGTAGTCAGACTCAGCTCAATGGTAATACCGCATTTACACTCAACTTAGATAGTTGGCATTATCGAAATGAAGCCGAAGATCTTTCGATCTCGACGAGTCCGGCGAAAGTATCCGGTAACGTGACGGTTTTGGGCGATCTCAATTACCAGGTTTCTGTCCCTTATGTTCAGGTTGATTTCGTCAATGGTGATGAACTGCATTTGAACGGTTTAACCGGGCAGGGCAAAGGTAAGCAAGTTAAAGGCTACTGGTTAGGCGAGCAGGCCTTTTCTTTAGAGAAGCTGGATGTGGTTGACGCTGCCATGACCCCAGTATTTTTAATTGAAAATGCGAACTACAGTGGAAACACTGCGACGGATGAGGCGGGGGAGAAGCTGAATAGCCAGTTTAATCTTGCAGCGCAAACCATGCGTTTGACAGATGGTACGGATGTTGACAACTTTAAGCTCGATTTTTCCATTGCAGATGTAGATAGCCAATCGTTCGATAAGATTATGGCGATTTATCAGAACTCAGCCGTGTTGAGTGAGCAAGAAATTAACAGCCTGTTACCTCACATCGATACTTTGTTTAACAAAGGGTTTAACCTTTCTGTTAACGAGCTGTCGCTCGCGTTTGGTGAAGGTAAATTCCACAACGAATGGGAGTTGTCTGTCCCACAAGGCACCGAGAAAATCACTCAGAATCCGATGAAGTTGGTGAATGTCACTAACGGAGCTTTGAGTACTTACTTCTCCGATGAATTAGTAGAGCATTACCCGTTTATCGAAGAAGGGATAGATGAGCTGTTAATAATGGAGTTGATAGACAAAGTCGACGGTGGTTACCAGCTTAAGGCTCAAATTGGTGACGGGAAATTAAAATTCGAAAATGGCCACGAATTTCCGTTGATCGCACTATTGATGCCAGCTTTGATGCAAAAGTAGGCAGCTAGGTTAGTTAATTACGCTCATATGGCGTTTTCAATTTAAAAAGAGGTCGTAGGACCTCTTTTCTTGTTTTTATCACCGCAAAAACGTGATATACCCAACATATATCAAGATGAAGGCATCGGAACTTTTTTAGAGGGTTTGCGCTCGATAAATAGTGTCTGCGCTGATTACTAAAAAAGCTTTTCTGAGCCACACATCTCGAGATTATTTAAGTACATTAATTTCGACATATTTACTTAGCAGGAGCGATGAGCATCATGGAACAAAATACGGACAACGTATTTAACTTCAGCGCAGGACCAGCTGGTCTGCCAAAAGCAGTTATGCAACAAGCACAAAAAGAACTATTAGACTGGCAAGGTCTGGGTACTTCAGTGATGGAAATCAGTCACCGTAGTAAAGAGTTCATTAAAGTTGCAGAAGAAGCTGAGCAAGACCTGCGTGACCTTTTAAACATTCCAGAGAATTACAAAGTCCTATTTTGCCAAGGTGGCGCTCGCGCTCAGTTTGCTGCAGTTCCTCTTAACCTTCTAGGTGAAGCAAAAACAGCAACTTACATTGATGGCGGTTACTGGGCAGAAAGTGCCGTTGCAGAAGCGAAAAAATACTGTGAACCGGACGTTTTTGATGCAAAAACGGAAATTGATGGAAAACTGGCAGTTAAACCGGCAACTGAGTGGGAAATTGCCCCAGACGCGGCTTATGTCCATTTTTGTCCAAACGAAACGATCGATGGTGTTGAAATCAACGATCTACCTGTGACTGACAAACCAATTGTCGCGGACATGTCTTCTACGATTCTTTCACGTGAAATCGATGTTTCTCAATACGGCGTTATCTACGCCGGTGCTCAGAAAAACATTGGTCCATCTGGTATCTCTATCGTGATCGTTCGCGATGATCTACTGGGTATGGCGAAACAAGTATTGCCAAGCATTTTGGATTACACCGTACTGGCAGAAAAAGAGTCGATGTTCAACACGCCTCCAACGTTTGCTTGGTACCTATCTGGCTTAGTCTTCAAATGGCTAAAAGCAGAAGGCGGCGTTAAGGCTATCGAGAAAGTGAACCGTGCAAAAGCGGCACTACTTTACGATTACATTGATCAGTCAGATTTCTACCGTAACGGCATTCACTCTGCTAACCGCTCTCTAATGAACGTACCGTTTCAGCTAGCGAAGCCAGAACTAGACAGTACTTTCTTAGAGCTAGCCGATGCAAAAGGTCTGAAGTCTCTGAAAGGTCACCGTGCTGTAGGTGGTATGCGAGCGTCTATCTACAATGCGATGACACTAGAAGGTGTTCAGGCGCTTGTAGACTTTATGAAAGAGTTCGAAGCAAAATACGCGTAGTCTGTAAAAGACTAAACAACAAAAGCGTCGCAATTGCGGCGCTTTTTGTTTACTTGCCAATAAAATACTTGCCAATAAAAAAGGGCCCATCAAATGATGCGCCCTTTGTATCTCTTTTATCTCTATAGAGACTGCAACAACTGATAGTAACGACCTTTTTGAGCGAGCAACGCTTGGTGGTCGCCTTGCTCAATGATCTCACCTTGCTCCATCAGACAGATGTTATCCATGTTACCTAACTCGATCAGTCGGTGAGTGATGAACACGACGGTCTTGTTGGCAAAATGCTGATTGAACAACGCCATCACTTTCTGCTCTGTGCGTTTATCGAGGCCCTCGGTAGGCTCATCTAACAGCAGGATAGGGGCATCACGCAACAGTGCTCGTGCAATACCAATACGGCGTTTTTCGCCACCAGAAAGCTGACGGCCACCATCGCCCAACCAAGCACTTAATCCAGGCTCTTCAAGCAAAGTGCCAAGTTCCACTTTGTTGAGGATCTCAGCAAGTTGCTCATCGGTTGCATCCGGTGCTGCCATAAGTAGGTTATCGCGCAGTGTCCCGTTTAGAACATCCACTCGCTGGCTTACCACAGTAATGGCTGCGCGCAGATCAGATTCGCTCCAGTCTTGTAGTGCTGCATCACCAATGCGAACTTGACCTTGATTGACGTCCCAGTAGCGGCACAGCAGTTGGATGAGGGTAGACTTACCTGAACCTGTTTGGCCTACCACCGCAGTTTTTGAACCCAGAGGTAGTGATAGCGATAAATCCTGTAGTACTTTTTGTTGGCCATCGGGATAGGCAAAGCTAATGTTGTCAAACTCGATATCTAACGGCTTATCTTCACGTTTTGATTGCTCAGGAAAAACCACATCCGGCTTGGCTAGAATCACTTCATTCAAGCGACGAGCCGACGTTAGCGTTTGGCCTAAATATTGGAACGCACCTGCGATAGGCATGAGTATTTCGAAGCTTGCCATGGTTGCGAAAGCAAACAGGGCAATCCATGGGTCCGGGGTACGACCACCAACACCATCTGCAGCAAACCATAGCATCATTACCAGCGTTAGGCCGTTCGCCAACATAAGTAATCCCGATGCCATGCCAGTGAGGTTCGCGTTAACAAACTGATTAGAAAGAAGCTGCTGTTGCTTGTCTAATATTAAGTTGCGGTAACGCTCTTCCGCACCGAAAATACTAAGCTCACTGTAGCCTTGTAGCCAGTCGAGTGTTGCTACGCGTAGCTCGGCTTTGCGGTGAGTCAGATGCGCACCATTCTTTTTGCCGAGTTTATAAAACAGTACCGGCCATACCAGCAGCATAACGGTGAGAACCGACCCCAGTAACAGTGCCAGGTGCCAGTCAAAGAAAGCTAATACTGCCGTTAAGCTGAGAATACCAAATATACCAATGATTACCGGGCTGATCAGGCGTAGATAGACGTGATCCATCGCATCCACGTCAGCAACCAAGCGGTTGAGCACATCGGCATCGCGCATGGCAGAAACTCGACCCGGCATCAGCGGAGTCAGCTTCTCGAAGAAGAAGATGCGCAGATCGGTCAGCAGTTTAAAGGTCGCATTGTGGCTAACCACTCGCTCACCCCAACGGCCAGCAGTCCGTGCCATGGCTGCACCACGAACACCCGCACCGGGTAACATGTAGTTGAAGGTTTCACGAGCGATGGTTAGACCTGCGACTGATGCTGCGGAAATAAACCATCCGGACAGCGTTAACAGTCCGATAGAGGCAGCCAGTGTCAGGAAAGCCAGCAACATGCCCAATGACAAACCAAACCAGTGCTTTTTATACAGTTTTAGATAAGGGAGTAAATCACGCATCCAAGTTCCCCTTGTCTGATTCTTGTTGTGCTAAATTAGCCGCTAACATTTCTTTGAATAACCCGTCCTCTGATGAGAGAGCCGAGTAGTCACCACGTTGTACAATCTGACCCTCTTGCATCACTAGAATTTGTGCGACGTTCTTCAAAGGGGCGAGCTGGTGGGTGATCATCAAATTCGTGGTCGACTGGGTGTATTTACCAATACCTTCCATCACCAGTCTTTCACTACGTGCATCTAAGCTCGCGGTTGGTTCATCCAGCAGCCAAAATTGTCCGTTTTGTAGCATGGCACGAGAGAGCGCCAGGCGTTGTGCCTGACCGACCGACAGACCACCAGAACGATCTGAAATTGGGTAATCCAGGCCGTGCATTTCAACAAACTCTGCAGCGTGTGAGTCCTTCAGCACCGCATTGACGGCGTCGTCTTGGACATTGTGTTTACCCAGGGTGACGTTGTCACGAATACTGCCATGAAGCAACATTGGGTTTTGACCAATCCAGCTAATGGTTTTACGCCATGTAGCAAGATCGAGTTGTGACAACTCACAACCATTGATTTTTAGGCTGCCTTGGTAGGGCATAAAGCCAAGAATGGTATTCACAAGGCTGGTTTTACCTGCACCACTTGGGCCAACCAGTGCTGTGCTTTGATTCGCTTCTAGTGAGAAAGATAGAGGCCCTGCCAGCTGTTTACCTTCTGGGCTAAAAATGACGAGGTCATTGGCTTCAATCTCGATGGGTGTGTCTTGGTCTAGAGTCTGACTACCGTCTTTTGCGTGGTCGACCTCAAGCTGCAAAAACTCGACAATACTTTCTGCCGCGCCAACCGCTTGTTGTTTCGCGTGGTAGTAAGTGCCTAAATCACGCAGCGGCTGATAGAACTCAGGAGCTAAGATAAGAATAAACAGACCTGCGAACAGAGTAACGCCCGCACCATAGTAGCCAAAGTTTAGCTCACCAATGTAGCTGAAACCGAAGTAAACGGCAGTAATAGCGATAGAAATCGAAGTGAAAAACTCTAATACGGCGGAAGACAGGAATGCGATTTTTAACACATCCATCGTTCGGGTACGGAAAACCTCTGATGCACCTTTCAGCGTTTCTGTCTCAGATTTTGTTCTGTCAAACAGACGAATGGTCGTCATGGCTTGTAAGCGGTCGTAAAAGTGACCAGACAAGCGTTGCATCGCTTTGAAGTTTTTACGGTTTGCTTCTGCCGCCTTTTTGCCGACTAGCGCCATAAAAATTGGAACCAGCGGGGCGGTGACTAAGAAGATTAAACCGGCTGCCCAGTTTACTGGGAAAACGACAATCAGAATGATGAAAGGAATCAGTACCGACAACGACATTTGAGGAAGGTAGCGCGAGAAGAAATCTTGCATGTCTTCGACTTGCTCTAAGATCAGCGTTGCCCAGCTACCTGCAGGTTTTCCTTTGATATAAGCGGGCCCCAACTTATGGACTTTATCTAAGATAAGTTGGCGAATATACACTCTGATTTGCTCACCGCAACGATAACCGGCGATTTCGCGGCCCCAGGTACAGGCTGCACGACCAATAACGGTTCCACCCAGTCCGACAAAGTGCCAAATGAGCTCACTTTTGTCGACTTGTTCGATGATCAATTGATGAAGAATAGAGGCGAGCAGGGCTGCTTGAGCCAATAAAAACACGCTTGAAAGTACGCCCAGGCCGATCGCAATCATAAGCCAGCGCTTGGCTAACTTACTTTGTTGCTTAAGCCACTTGTTCAAGCTGCTATGCTTTTTCTTATCCATTGTAAAGGCTTAATAATAATTGTTTTAATGAGGCGGTAGTATACAAAAGAAAACCCAGCGGGAATACCGCTGGGTTTTAAGGATATGGCACAAATACGAAAAGTTATTTGTCATTCAGTGCGTCAAGGAAGCGTTCCGCATCCAGTGCCGCCATACAGCCTGTACCCGCTGACGTGATAGCTTGACGGTAGTTGTGGTCCATCACATCGCCCGCGGCAAATACACCTTCGATACTCGCTTGGGTAGCGTTGCCTTCCAGACCTGACTTCACGATGATGTAACCATCTTTCATTTCAAGCTGGTCTGCAAAAATTTGCGTGTTTGGCTGGTGGCCGATCGCAATAAAGGCACCCATTACATCGACATCTTCAGTAGCGCCTGTGTTGACATCTTTAATACGAACACCAGTCACACCCATATCGTCCCCAAGTACTTCATCAAGGGTACGATCGGTATGAAGAATAATGTTGCCGTTTTCGACTTTATCCATCAGGCGGTTCACTAGAATCTTTTCCGCGCGGAAAGAATCACGGCGGTGAATCAGGTGAACTTCAGATGCGATGTTTGATAGGTATAGCGCTTCTTCAACAGCGGTGTTACCACCACCAACTACAGCCACTTTCTGGTTACGGTAGAAGAAACCGTCACAAGTAGCACAAGCGGAAACGCCACGACCTTTGAAGGCTTCTTCAGAGTCAAGGCCTAAGTATTTTGCTGATGCACCTGTTGAGATGATCAATGCATCACAAGTGTACTCACCAGAATCGCCTTTCAGACGGAAAGGACGCTGAGATAATTCAACTTCGTTGATGTGGTCAAAGACGATTTCTGTTTCAAAGCGCTCAGCATGTTCTTTCATGCGTTCCATTAGCGCTGGGCCAGTTAAGCCTTCTGCGTCACCAGGCCAGTTTTCGACTTCTGTTGTTGTGGTCAACTGACCACCTTGTTGCATACCCGTTACCAGCACTGGGTTTAGATTGGCACGTGCAGCGTATACTGCCGCTGTGTAACCCGCAGGACCAGAACCGAGAATTAATAGTTTACAATGTTTTACGTCGCTCATTATGGCTCCAAAAAGGGCGGAACATTTTCTTCGATTGTATGGAAATTCTTATAGCTTTAAAAGCATAAAGAAAGATAGAGATCGAATAATTGGTTATAGATTAGAACTTACTCAAAAGCCGTCGAATATTTACTCTTTAGCATAAAACTCTGTTACTAGTAGAGTTGTCTAGTTTCAAATGCTGTTAAACTTAAAAAATAGAACATAGAACTAACCTGTCTATTTATGGTGGATGTTTATCGTGTTTTTTTATGTTTGTTGAAGCTATCAACGTCAAAAGCTGGTAATTGCAGAATATTTGCGTAATCTATTGTGTAAATTAAATGTTAACCAAATGTACCTCATTAAAGGAGAGAATGATGTTACATTCACGCGAGAATACTCTGCATTTAACCCAGCTCAGCATGGCAGCAATTGAGCAACTTTCACCATCATTCGAAACGCTTCCGCATACAGAGCATGCCGATGGTCAGTACCGACTAAGACGTTATTCTGTCGTGCGTTTTGAAAATGGACAGGTCGTCGATCTAAATAAAAATAGCTTTGTGCAGTCTTCAGATATCAATCGTTTCCAAGGTGATGTTGTGCGTCAGTTTGAGCCTATCGAAAAGAATATTCTGGATAGCGAAGGCTTTAGAGAAATGTGTGAGTTGTTTGTCAACGCCAACCATCTAGTGAATGGACAAGAAATCGAAATTCACCAAATCCGCATCACCGCCTTTGAAGATGAGACTCAAGTAGCACCAGAAGGCGTACACCAGGATGGTTTTGATCACATCGCAATGGTAGGTGTTGGTCGTCACAACATCATTGGTGGTGATATCATGCTATACAGCAGCCACAACCAAGCGCCATTCTTCCGTAAAGTGTTAGAAAATGGTGAAGTCGCCGTGTTGGCAGACAGCAAACTTTGGCACAACGCCTGTCCAATCCGCTCAGTGATTGACGATAAAGCTGGCCATATGGATGTATTTGTACTTACGGCGACGGACAAGCGTAATGAACTTCAATCTTAATCAAATCAGGCAGCAGTTTCCTGCGTTAGCGCAATACCATAACGACAAGCCAGTAACGTTTTTTGATGGCCCTGGCGGTTCGCAAGTACCGCAGTCGGTACTCGACGCAATGGTGGCTTACCTTGGTTACTACAACTCGAATTTAGGCGGACACTATTTTTCCAGCCAAACCTCCGTTGATGTGATGCAAAGTGCACGCGAGTCGGCTCAAGCTCTTTTGAATGCGCCATCGTCTGGCAACATTGTGTTTGGTGCGAACATGACGTCGCTGACTTTTCAATTAAGTCGAGCGATAAGCCGAGAGTGGCAAGAGGGCGATGAAATTATTGTCTCTGCCTTAGATCACTACTCAAACGTGTCGAGTTGGCAGCAGGCCGCTGAAGACAAAGGCGTCATCGTTCATCAGGTTCGTATCAATGAAGATGACTGTACGCTGGATATCGAACATCTTCAAAGTTTGTTGTCGAATAAAACGCGTTTGGTTGCCGTTACCTATGCTTCAAATACCACAGGGTCTATCGTCGACATTGAACGAGTCGTGGAAATGGCACATCAAACTGGTGCTCAGGTTTATGTTGATGCCGTTCATTACGCACCACACCATTTAGTTGATGTTCAGGCGTTAGGTTGTGATTTCCTTGCGTGTTCTGCGTACAAGTTTTTCGGGCCACACGTAGGAATCGCTTACGTTGCAGACCAATGGCTACACAGCATCCGTCCATATAAAGTAGAGCCCGCGACTAATATCGGTCCAGGCCGGTTTGAGACTGGCACGCAGAGCTTCGAAGGCTTGGCGGGGATCACAGCCGCAGTTGAATACTTAGCGCAGTTCGGTGACGAGGGTTTACCACTTCGCCAAAGGCTTGAACAGAGCTATGCGCTTTACAATCAACATGAACAGCGTTTGAGCGAGCGCTTTCTGCAACGTTTGGATGCGTTGGAAGGTGTTAAGCTGTACGGAATCGATAAAGAGTACAGCCAGATTCGTACGCCAACGTTCGCACTGACTTTCGATAAATATTCGCCAGAGTTTATTGCGAAAACCTTGGGTGAACACAATATTTGTGTCTGGAACGGGCACTTTTACGCACTTGGTTTAGTTCGTCAGCTTGGACTGGAAGAAACCGGCGGTGTTGTTCGGATCGGTTGTATGCATTACAACACGCTTGAAGAAGTGGATATGTTGTTTGATGTGATTGAAAGCATTCTTGATGCTTAGTGAATCCAAATAGAAAACAAAAAGCTCGAGCATTTAGCTCGAGCTTTTTTGTATCAAAAGTTGTTAGTTTTTATGCACTGACTTCAACTTCATAAGACGTAAACTTACGTACGTTGATCACACCGGTATCGAAGATCAGATATTGGCCTTTAATACCTTGCAGCGTGCCTGTTACAACAGGGTTCTTGTCAAAGTTATGTGAAGTAATCTTAGTAGGGTGCTGCTGCACTGGATAGCTAAGATCCGTGATGCTTTCACTTAATACTTCGATCGCATCCTCACCGAATTGCTGCTTGATCTCGGCGATTTTGTCTTCAACCAACGGTAGGAGTTCTGCAAATCGGTCCTGCAGTTCAATAGGCTCTCCATCACCTTTCAGCAAGGTGCGCCAGTTGGTTTTATCGGCAATATGTTTGGCCAGCTCAACTTCAATCAAACCAGATATGTGGCGGGTTTTTACTTTAAAGATAGGCAAACCTTGAGTCGCACCCTGATCAATCCAGCGAGTCGGGATTTGCGTGTGACGTGTGATACCGACTTTCAGGCTGGACGTGTTAGACAGATACACGAAGTGATCCACCATGCAGTTTTCTTCGCCCCATTGTGGCTCTCGACAAGTGCCTTGGTCGTAGTGACACGTTTCTGGCTTCATGATGCACATATCGCAACTTGCCAGTTTTCTCATACAAACAAAACAGTGACCCTGTGAGTAGCTCTTTTTGGTTTTCTTGCCGCAAGAACAGCAGAAAATATTGCCAGTGTGGGTAAGCGTTAAGGTTTGACCAAGGAATGGAGAAAGGTCAATTTCTTCATCACCGACGGGAAGACGGTAACTTACTGCACCATCCAGAGAAGCACGCATTTTGTTCAGCGTACCAGTTGCAATTAATGACATAACATTACTCAGTATTGTGTTTTTGCACAGTATATACCGAATGCTAAGTGAGGGGCAGGGGGGAAGAGTGTGTTGAGCGGATTTAGAAACCTTTTGGTTACATTTCTATCGCTAAAGTTCATTCACTATACCGTTAAACCGTGATGGCCTAAATCGTAGTGAAGTGAATGACAGGACATCACCGCTTCAGGTTGTGGAGCTCAAATAAAAAAGGTGGCCAAGTGGCCACCAGTCGGGAAACTGCCGTACATCATTTAGGGGGAAATGAACGATGAGGTACAGCAGTGTAGTGCTAACTAAATTCTCAGGCTTACCAGAAAAGCCAAGCGAACAGTGTCAGAGCACCGATACACGCAATGTTAAGAACAAGACCGATACGCATCATCTCTTTTTGTTTGATGTGGCCCGTACCAAATACAATCGCGTTTGGTGGTGTTGCCACTGGTAACATAAAGGCACACGAAGCGGCGACAGCAATCAGTGCCGAAAGAATCACAGGTGACATGCCTAGAGCTTCAGCAATGGTGGCAAAAACAGGTACTAGCAATGCTGCGCTTGCGGTGTTACTGGCAAATTCAGTTAAGAACACGACGAAGGCAACCACGGCAAGAATTGTCAGCAGAACGCCGGCCTGTTCCAGGAAGCCTGACAAGCTGTGTGCCAAGAATACACTGGTGCCCGTTTCTTTTAGGACATTACTTAAACAAATACCACCGCCGAACAGAATTAATACACCCCAATCGGTTGTTTTTTCGATGTCTTTCCATTCAACCGCTCGAGATGCCCCCAGCAGAAGGATCGCGCCAATAGCGACTAGCGTGTCAAATTTCGCAAAGCCACCTAACATGGCGTTGATTGGCTTGCTGAAAATCCAAAGCGTAACCGTCAGCAGGAAAATCGCCAAAGTGACCTTTTTGCCATTTGTCCACTCGACAGGCGTGTGGTCAAGCTCAAACTTATGGCTTAAGTCAGGCTTGGTCATGATGTAAAGAATCAGTACCGCAACTGGCATCAACAATAGTGAGATTGGCAGACCAAGCTTCATCCACTCGGTAAAGTTCAGTCCAACTTCGGCTGCAGCAATCGCGTTAGGAGGGCTACCAACTAGCGTGGCAATACCGCCGATTGATGCGCTGTACGCGATACCAAGCAGAACGAATAAAAACGTACGATGGTTTTTGTCGCCATCCAGTTTAGTCATTACACCAAGGACCAGTGGAAGCATCATTGCTGTGGTCGCGGTGTTCGAAATCCACATCGACAAGCCTGCACTCACACCAAACAGCATGAAGACGGCCACCGACATTTTTCCTTGTGCTATTAGCAGCACCTTATCGGCAATCGCTTGGTCTAACTTCTGTTTGTGCAGGGCTGCAGCTAAGGCAAAACCACCCAAGAACAAGAAGATGATTGAGTTAGAAAAGTTGTTGAGTGCAGTTTGTGTATTAAACACGCCCAAGAACACAGCAAGTAACGGTATCAGCAATGCGGTAATACTTACGTGGATAGCTTCCGTTAGCCACAAAATAGCAACAAAAACTAAGATGCTAATGCCGGTTACGACTTGTGGTTCAAAGGGTAGGGTATTAAACAAGATAATGAATAGCAGGATATTTGCGTTCAATATCATGCTGTTGCGAGTGAAGAACCAGTTCTTCAATGTCACAGCGAGTGCGGTCATGGGGTGTGCTCCTTATTCATTGCCTTTTTGTCGGTTTTTTATGGCAAGGTAACTGACTTGTATTTATTTATTGCCCAAATGTTACATTGAATGAGAAGTGCAGTTTGGCTTGAATCGTAGAGCGAAGATGAAAATGTGACGTCGAGAATTAGAAATGGGTAGCATTCTACCCATTCTTTTTATAGAAGTATTATTAGAGCCATAAGTCAGCTTTGTTGACTATTCGACAGGAACTTGTCTTGGCTCGATAGGTTCTTTGACAGCGAAAATTGGCTCTTGAGGGCCGAGGAATTTTGGCTGTGTATTTATCACGTAAAGATCGAGAAACGCCTTTACACGGGCCAGCAGTTCTCGCATGCGCATCGATGCTTTCTGTTTGTTTGTATCAGGCCCTGCGACGGCAAGGCATTGTGCGTCGATATGGTAAGCATTGGCGATGAATAGTGCGCGTTCACAGTGGAAGCGTTGGGTCACAATCAGAAAGCGTTCAGAAGCGAATATTTTTTTCGCACGTACTATCGAATCAAGTGTACGAAAACCAGCGTAGTCGAGATGAATGAATTCTTCTGGTACGCCCGCTTTAAGCAGGTCGCGTTTCATCGTCCATGGTTCATTGTAAGAGCGATGGGCGTTGTCCCCACTTAGCAAAAACTGTTTCACTTTACCTTGATTGTAAAGCTCAATCGCGGCGTTGATGCGATGGGTATAGTAAGTATTGAGGATCTTTCCGATGTATTTACTCGTACCGAGCACGACGGCTACCTCATGTTGAGGTATCTCTTCGTAATCAGTAAAAATGTTCTCTTTCGCCTGCAATACCACCCATCTATCGATGGCGATGACGGAGATCAGCAGGCCAAGTACCGCGATCGACAAAATCAAAGCAAGTCGCTTCCATGTAAATTTAAGCATCCACTTTGACCTTATACGAGAAAACAACAAAACGTTTTTTATCCTTAAATGAAAGTGTATGTCTCATCATATCTGATACACACAAAAAGAGAGAAGTCTATTTGTGCCAAAATACGGTTAGGATGATAAAAAAACGCTTAAAAAACAAAAGCCCCTATGGAGTAGGGGCTAATTATTAGTCGAGTTGTTCTTTTGCCGTACAGTTAGAACGATGTTCGCTTGTAACGGCGGTAAACCGGTTGCCAGAAGGATTGGTCAATCGCGACACTAAGTGCTTCGTCGGTGATTTCTAGAGCAACACCCTGCTCAATCGCTTTTTTCGCGACAGCAAAAGCGATTTTCTTCGATACCAGGTGAATTTCTTCCAATGGCGGAAGAAGTGCACCGTGGCCGTTAATTGCCAAAGGAGAACATGTCGCTAGCGCGCGGCTCGATTCCATTAGCATTTCATCAGTCACACGTTTTGCATTCACTGCAAGAACACCCAGACCGATGCCAGGGAAAATGTAGCTGTTGTTACACTGAGCTATCGGGTAAGTTTTACCTTCATGCACAACCGGATCGAATGGGCTACCCGTTGCCACCAATGCTTCACCATTTGTCCAACGAATGATGTCGTTTGGTGTTGCTTCTACACGGCTGGTTGGGTTTGATAGCGGGAACACGATAGGACGCTTACAGTGTTTGTGCATCTCTTCAATGACTTCTTGGCTGAATAGGCCCGGAGCACCAGATACACCGACAAGAACGGTCGGTTTCGCGTTACGCATCACGTCTAGTAGTGAGTAACCCGTACCTTCATTTTCCCACTCTTTGGTGTTGTCATGTTTCTGTACCAAGCGCTGTTGGAAATCAAGAAGGTTAGGCATGCCTTCTTGTAACAAGCCCCAGCGATCAACCATGTAAACCTGAGAGCGAGCCTGTTGGTCAGAAATACCTTCAGAAACCATTTGCGCGATGATGGCTTCTGCGATACCACAACCAGCAGAACCTGCACCCAAGAAGGTAATACGTTGTTGAGACAGTTTAGTGCCAGCTGCCTTACATGCTGCAAGCAGGGAACCAACAGTGACTGCGGCTGTACCTTGAATGTCGTCGTTAAAACAACAAATACGGTCTTTGTAACGCTCAAGTAAAGGCATTGCATTCTTTTGAGCAAAGTCTTCGAACTGGATTAAAGCATCAGGCCAGCGGCGTTGTACCGCTTGCATGAACTCTTCAACAAACGCGTCGTACTCTGCTCCTGTGATACGAGGGTGGCGCCAACCCATGTACATTGGATCAGCCAAACGCTGAGGGTTGTTCGTGCCGACATCCAGTACGATTGGGAGTGTGTAAGCTGGACTAATACCACCACAAGCGGTGTAAAGAGCAAGTTTACCGATAGGAATGCCCATACCACCGATACCTTGGTCGCCCAAGCCCAGGATGCGTTCACCGTCGGTAACAACAATCACTTTTACGTTATGGTTTGCTGCGTTATTCAGCAGATCATCAATGCGGTCACGATTAGGGTAAGAAATGAAAAGACCACGGCCACGACGGTAAATATTAGAGAAGTTTTCACAGGCTGCGCCAACGGTTGGCGTATAGATGATTGGCATCATCTCTGAAACGTGGTTTTGTACTAAGCGGTAGAACAGAGTTTCGTTGGTATCTTGAATGTTACGTAGATAAATATGCTTATCCATGTCACTTTCGAAACCTTTGTATTGTTGGTAAGCACGTTCTACTTGTTCTTGTATGGTTTCAGTGGCTTCAGGTAGCAAGCCCTCTAAGTTAAATGAACTGCGTTCTTCAGCAGAAAAAGCACTGCCTTTGTTCAAAAGAGGGGTTGCCATAAGAGCTGGTCCCGCATATGGAATATATAGCGGGCGTTTGTCGTTGTTCATTAGGTGCCTTATGTAGGGTTAAAGGATGCGCGCTAAATTTTAACGGTTTCCATCTTTAGTTGTAAACATTCGTTGATACACATCAAGGCAATGTTGCAAAATAATTCACGTTTGATGGAAATATATACGCAAAAGAGTTCAGTATATCGGTTGCAGCTAAACATGATTTTTTGCACAGCCATGTATCTCATTATTATTTAGGTATAATGCTCTTCATTCTCAGAACAAGTCCCTCATCTTATGTCTCTACTGCCTATCGATAGCCTAAAAGCCGAATTTGATCATAACCTGCGACACCACCATCTTGTTGTCGAAGCGGAAACCGGATCGGGTAAATCAACACGCTTACCCTTGTGGGCAGCCGGCCATGGTCGTGTTTTAGTGATTGAGCCACGCCGAATTGCGTGCACGTCATTAGCCGAGTTTCTTGCTCAGCAATCGGGCGAGCCCGTTGGTGGAAAAGTCGGCTATGCGATTAAGCTACATGCCTACTTTGATGAGAAGACGGACGTCGTATTTGTTACTCCGGGTGTGGCGTTGCGTTGGTTCGCAGAAGATAAGCTGGCAAACTTCGATATCGTGATGGTTGATGAATTTCATGAACGCCGTTGGGACATTGATCTGCTTACCGCGCTGTTGAAACAGGAAAATAACCATCGGCTTATCGTCACTTCCGCTACCTTGGAAGGAGAGAAGCTGGCTCAATATTTACAGGCTAAACGTCTTCGTTCTGAAGGCCGTTGTTTCCCTGTTTCAGTCACATATCGAAGCCCTGATAGCCGTTATCTTCCAAGCAAGAAAGGCTGTGAGAATGATGTTGTTCGTACAGTAAAAGAAGCCTTGGAGGATGAAGAAGGCGACATTCTGGTATTCCTTCCAGGTCGTAAAGAAATTACTCAATGTGCCCAGATGCTGCAAAGCCTGGAAGATGTGTTAGTGGTCAAGCTGCATGCGTCGGTTAGTGATGAAGAACGCCATCGAGCCTTGACCGTTCAAAATCAACGAAAAATCGTACTCTCGACAAATGTGGCTGAAACGTCACTGACTATCCCCAATATTCGAGTCGTGATTGATAGTGGTTTGGAGCGACGAACCGTACAGCGAAACGGCCGCACCGCATTAACGCTAAGCAACATTTCCAAGGCCAGCGCAGCGCAGCGTATGGGACGAGCAGGTCGTGTGGCCGAGGGGACGTGCATCAGACTCTATGGAGAACATGCGCCTTTAGAGTTAATAACGCCACCTGAACTTCATCGAGAAGAATTAGTCGAGCCTATGCTGGCGGCCGCTTGTTGTGGGTACCGTCTGGCAGAATTGCCATTTCTCGATAGGATCCCAGATAAATCACTAAGCCTGGCGTTTGACACCTTGAAAGCGATGGAAGCGATTAATGACCAAGGTGAGGTCACTGATCATGGCCGAAAAGTGTATCCCTTGCCGATTGACGCCTTGTTTGCTGACTTAGTCACTCGGATTCGAACCAGAGCAGAAAAAGAAGCCATGATTGATTTAGCTGCCGCGCTATCGGTTCCTGCTCAGCTATATCAATTTCAAGGTGGTGAAGCCGCTGAAGCGTTGGCGCGAGAAGAGCCTGCGGGATGTGATGCTTCTCTGATGATTCGTTTAGTTCGCGGAGATAACTTACCGGGGATCTCAGTAGATGCAAATGTGCTGGAAGAAGCACAAGGACTGGCGAAACAAATGCGCGAGCTGTTTGAGTTACCGCAGCTAGAAGTCGCTTCGAGATACAGACGCGATTCACTCTGTCATGCAATCGCAGAACTGCACCCTGAATTGGTGTTCGTACGCAGAGCGCGCCGCCGTGATGCTCTGGGTAACGGTATGATGGAGATGGTGACAGGACGCAATAGCCGTTTTCCTGACAATGAAGAAGCGGCGTTAGTGTTGGATAGCCATAGTGTGCCAGGCAGAGGTGTTAAGCAGACGCTCAATCTTGCTTCGGTGATGATGCCAATTCCGTTATCCATCATTAAAGATCTTAGCTTGGGTGAATGGCAACAAGGTGAAACAAACTACGAAGAAGAGACGCCACGAGCAACCATGAGCCTGGTGTATGCAGGTCGTACCGTCGTAACGGAATATCAGTCGCTGCAAGGGGAAGTCGCCATTCAGTCTATTGTGGAGATGATTGAAAATGAAACCTTATTACCGGGTTTTGCCCCAATAAGAAAACAGCAGATCCTGCATTGGAAGTTGTATAACGCACTGGGACTCAATCAACAAACGATTGATATTGAGGCAATGGAATCACTAACGTTTTCTGGCTGGCTTACTGAGCAACTTCAAACCCTGGGGATTGAGTCAGTTGAAGATATGGAACTCTTCGATGCTGATGATTTGCCTTTTGAAGGCGTTCCAGAATGGGAATACGCGGACTTTGCTCAGAAATTCCCGCTGAAATTATTGCTTGCAGAACTCAAGCTTGATGTGGAGTACTTTGCCAGTCGTAAACTGGTCCATGTTGTTTACAGTGAAGGAAGCCGAAAGGGTGATCCAAAGCGTTGGGAACTGCCTCGTTGGTCAGGTTGGAAAATACAATATAAAAAAGCCAGCCGCGTCGTTGATGTGAAGTGATAACGATTTGCTATCTTCGATACCTGCTGTTATTTATCATATGAATTAATGTTAATTAATCATCTGTATTGCGAATATATTCAGAGTTATTTCTTTTTTAAATTGAAATATTAATCAATTGGTTGCGTATATAGAAAAGCTGTACATTACTTGTTACAAGGCTGGTTTTAATATTTCTTTTTGACCATAAATTAGGGCATAAAAGACTATCCTCTTATATCCCATTGCTATATCAAAATAGTTGGACGATAGTTGGTATATCTCATTTCGAGTGTCGGAGCATAAAGTGGATCAACATAAAAAAACGTGCATTGAATTCGACTACACCAGTTTTTTAGGGGTCACTGCCAGTAAGCGGTGGACCTTTCTGGATGCGTTTGCCACTATCGCCCCCATTTTTGGTTTGATGTGGAAAAAGAACCTTGCTGAGCATAGTAAACCTGAAGACCGTTTATGGGACGCAGCACTAAACTCAATGTCTTCACGTCATAGTGACGAGTCGAACCTGGTAGAGTTAACCCGCCTGGCAAAAGGTGAGGGGATTAATGAACTGCGTATTGTCATGCCTTATTCGTTAGAACCAAAACAAATTGAGTACATTGAATCTCGTGGTCATCTGAAAGTTGATACGCAAGAACAAGATATTCTAAGCATCAAATTATAAGTTATTTCTCCTTTAGATGGTTAGAGTGATCTCTAGCAGGGTCGTTCTAGCATTACCCTCAATCACCGCTACTTCTTTTCCTTCGCGTAAAACTGCCTGTCTCTGTCATGGCGATTCAAATTATCAACGTCACCGATAGAACCTATATGCACTATATTTAACATGTTCTTTAGGCGCAGCAATCTAATTGTCATAACTAGCTTCTAACTTATTGTTTTTAGGCAACTGATTAGACCAGATTGTCGGTGGTATGAGTTAGTCACTTATCTTTGATGAATCTCAGGTAAGCAAATGTTCATCCGCTATGGTCAGTTAGATAAAAAGCAATAAGCAATCAAAAAGGAAGTGATTATGTCTTTTTCTCGTCGAGATTTTATGAAAGCCGTCTCTTCAACTGCCGTGGCTACCGGTCTGATCGGCTGTGGCAGTGATAGTTCTGAATTGGTAGTGGTTACCTTTGATTATGGTGTTGCCAGTGGCGATCCGACTCAAACTCAAGTCATCATCTGGACACGTGTTACCACGGAAGCCGATTATGTCGATGTTACATGGCAAGTTGCATCAGATGAAGGCTTTTCAGATGTGGTGCAAAGTGGCGTGTTTACTACCGATACAAGCCGGGATTTTACCGTAAAAGTCGACGTACAAAACCTCAGTGCGAATTCGCATTATTATTATCGCTTTATGGTTGGTGAGGCGGTAAGTGGGATCGGAGAGACCAAAACCTTACCGGATGAGAGCATAGAGCAGGCATCTATGGCGGTTGTTTCATGCGCGAATTACCCGGCCGGGTATTTCAATGTCTATCGTGAAATTTTAAATCAGCATCAAGAGAGTGCATTTGATGCTGTGCTGCATTTAGGAGACTACATCTATGAATATGGTGCTGGTGGATATGCCAGTGAAGACGCGGAAGAATTAGACAGAGAATCAAGTAAAGGCACCGAGTGTATTACTTTAGATGACTACCGAAAGCGTTATGCACAGTACCGACAGGACCCTGATCTTCAAGCGTTGCATGCAAAGCTGCCAATGATTGCTGTTTGGGATGACCACGAGCTTGCAAATAATGCCTGGAAAGATGGCGCTGAAAACCATCAAGATGACGAAGGCAGTTTTTATGACCGAAGAGCAGCCGCAGCGGCCGCATGGACAGAGTGGCTGCCGGTTAGAGAGAATAGCTTCTCCAGCATGCTGATTTATCGACAATTCTCATTTGGTAACTTAGTGAATTTGATGATGCTCGATACTCGATTAGTGGGCCGAGATGAACCTTTGGACTATTTATCACTCAGTGACTTCAGTATGGAATCTATTGCGGGCTTGGTCGCAGAGTCTCGAAGTGCTGATAGAGAATTATTAGGCGATGAGCAGCTGGCCTGGATGATGAACGAACTGAACACGCAAAACGCAACGTGGAATGTTTTGGGGCAGCAAGTGTTGATGTCTCGTATGGAACTGCCCAGCTCAGTGATGCTGGCAATGTTTCAGTTGTTTGTGGCGACAGAGGAACAAAAAGCCGCAGCGCTGCTTGCGGTCAATTCAGCCATCATCAATTACCTTTCGGATCCTAGTTCAGATCCGGTACTTTTACCTTATAACCTTGATGCTTGGGACGGTTACTATGTGGACCGAGAGAAAGTCTATGCATTGTTGAATGCGAGTTCAGGTAAGTTCGTGTGTTTAGCTGGCGACACTCATAACTCATGGGCGAGTGAGTTGAAGGATGTAGCTAGTAATCCAGTCGGTGTGGAATTTGCGGCTGGCTCGGTAAGTTCTCCTGGTATCGAAGAGCTGTTAGGCCTGGACGCAGCGGTGATAGCTCAGATGGAAGTGGCTTTGCCACAGTTAGTATCAGAGTTGCAATGGGCAGATCTGAAACTGCGAGGGTTCATGCGTGTCACCTTTACACCCGATAAAGCGGAATCTACCTGGTATTTTGTTTCTACTGTTAAAGAGATGGAGTATCAGGTAACGATGAAATCAGCCTCGACAACCGATGGTGTGACGTTAGATATAAGTTAGTTTGGTTTGAAAGTAGATCGAAAAAAGTCCGCATTAATGCGGACTTTCTGTATTAATACACTTCAGTTGGTTATCGAACGTTTTAGTCGATTAACCCATACTCTTTGGCAAGAACGTCAATGATTTCGGCTTTAGGGTTTTCGCTTAACGTGATTGGTTTACCAGTAATTTTTTCTGCAATTCCAATGTAAGTCTTCGAAATATCAAGCAATGACTCAACCGGCAGTTCATTGTCACGAGCCAGCGCTTCACGCTCAGGCATACGCTCTTTGTTTAGCAAGATATCTGGGTCAGGGAAGTGGTTCAAAAGGAACTGACGGAAGCCTTCTTTTGAGTTTTCAACAATGTTGCCTGCCTGGTACTCTTTTGCATCCCAAATGCGAGAAGAGTCTGGTGTGCCCACTTCATCCATGTAGATCAGTTTTTCGTTACCAGCGGCGTCGTGGACGTAACCGAATTCAAACTTGGTATCGACGAAGATTTGATCAATCGCTTCCAGCGCGTTACTGATAACGTTAAAGCCTTCTTTAAGTAACTTTTCGTAAAGCGCGATGTCTTCTGCGCTAGAGAAGTTAAATGCTTCAAAGTTATCGACGATATTCTGGCGAGTGATGTTAACGTCATCCGCTTCTGGTACGCCAGGGATGCCGGTTAAAATGCCTTTTGTAGAAGGTGTCATCAATAACTCAGGAAGCGCTTTGTCTTTTTCCAAACCTTCAGGAAGCTGAATGCCACAGAACTCGCGTTCACCATTTGCGTATGCTCGCCACATAGAACCTGTGATGTACTTACGGCAAATCGCTTCAATTTTAACCGGTTTCGCTTTCTGTACGATCCAAACGAACGGGTGAGGAATATCTAGGATGTGGCTGTCAGCCAGGCCATTGTCTTTAAATAGCTTGAACCATTGGTTCGAGATGGCGTTTAACGCGGCGCCTTTGCCAGGCACACCTTTCAGACCGCCTTCACCGTGCCAAATGCAATCAAAAGCAGAAATACGGTCGCTGATCACCATGATCGCCAGAGGCGCGTCTGGAGCAACATCGTATCCTTTTTCTTTGATCAGGCGGGCGCTGTCTTCTTCAGTTAACCAGTAAACTGAACGAACTTTACCGCTGTGAACGGGTTTTTGGGTGCGAATTGGCAGGTCGTCATTGACGGCAAGTACTTGATTAGCAAGGCTCATTGCGACATTCCTATCATCTTAATCAAACGTCATAAAGAGAAGATATTCAGCTAACGTAAGTCGCTGAATAAATCGAATGTGGGCATCATACCAGAACTATTTTAACTCGCCAGAGAAAAAGCAAACGTTTGCCTGATTTATTAATTCTCTAAGTCGAAGGTAAAAAAATGCCCCCTATAAAGGAGGCGAGATGCAGGATGGATAACGTCGATCTTGTTAGTGATACTGGTTTACTCTGCCTTCGACGAAAAAGACTTCACACTGATAACGCTGGCCAATGTCTCGCAACATGGATTGATTCATAGGTGCTATGTCAGTTGAGGCAACAACCGCACTCGCGTTACCTGAACGAATTGCTTTAACCACAATTTCAACTTCAGAAAGTTGTTGGGATGGCTTCATTTGAATTACGTTTTTACAACAAATATTGGAAGCAGTGAGCTGATCAAAGTTGGGACGAGGACACTCGGAAGTAAATAAGATCCATTGTTTCTGCTGAGACAGAACAGCCAATTTAGAAAGAAGCTGATCAGAAACGTCCATAGGCTGAGTAGCTTGTGCCAGTACATTGTAACGAGAGTATGTTTGATTTTGACCGTGTAACTGCATCTTACTGTTCCTTTATACATGCTGTATGTGTATACAGTAGTTTGTTTTATGGAACTGATCAACTGATTTTTATGCTTATAGTGGCAAGTTATTTTCGGGTGTTTGTCTAGTTTTGTTATTAACTATATGAATTTGTTGGTTTAATTATTTTGTTGATATGTTTGATACGGCTTGTAAAGTGTGAAGTGAATAACAGTACTAGCTTTGTATTGAGGTAAAAAACTACTGTATATACAGTGAACGTGGTCAGTTTTATACAGTGCTTTTAGGGGGGACGTTGGGTGTCAAAGGCTATGGAGAAGGGTAGATAGCAAAAAAGCGCCTTGGAGGCGCCTTTAGAAATCAGTTCTGTTGATTTGAGTTATCTCAGCTCGCACGTTGAGTATTGCGCTCACGCATCTGCATTTCACCTTGGTTAAATAGGCGTACATCGATTTTTGCCATATCGTAACAAGATTTACATGAGTGATGATGTTTACCATCTAAATAGTCATGTCGCGTGATAAGAGCTGGTTTTTTACACCAATCACAGGTGCCTTCTTCAGTGAACATTGATTTTTCTCCCCACCTAGAAAAATTAGAGTCTTTAGGTGTTATTTTTCGCAGCGCATTATGACACAAGTAAGTGGGTTAAGTTAAATATCTGTTAATGGTTTTGAGAGGGAAATCGATTGCAACGAACTGTTTATAGGGCCTGAAGAGTTGTGGCTTCTAACTACTTTCTAGTTTTTACGGTTTTGTAACATTTTGTGTAATTATTCTAGAAGTCTGATTGAGGTGTTTGAACTCTGCCTGAAAAACAAGTGCTTAAGGTAAAGCAAAAATAAGGGGTTTGAGAGAGGTTGATATGTCAGGCCTAGATGTGTTTCTAGGCCTGTGCCGGTAATTATTGTTAATTACCTTGTAATGTAATCCAATTACTTCAGAGGCAAGATTTGAATTTCGACACGGCGGTTACACGCGCGGCCTTCTGTCGTTTGGTTGGAGCAAAGTGGGTTACGTTCACCATAACCGCGCGCAATTGCACGACCAGGAGCAACATTTTGTTGTACTAGGAACTGACGCACAGATTCTGCGCGATTTTCCGATAGTGACTGGTTGTACGAATCACTACCAGTGCTGTCAGTGTAACCATCAATCACAAGGCTGGTATCTGGGTACTCAACTAGGATACGTGCGACACCACGAAGCGTGTTGTGGATACCGTAATCAAGTTGGTAAGAATCGGTAGCAAAACCGATGCCGTTTTCCATACGAAGCAGAAGCTGGTTTTCACCAACACGTTGTACTTGTACACCAGAATTCATTAACTCTTTGCGTAGTGCCGCTTCTTGCTGGTCGAAGTAGTAACCGGCACCCGCACCAGTTGCACCACCTGCAGCTGCGCCAATTAAGGCACGTTGACGACGCTCTTTAGCATTATCACCCGTCGCTAACCCGATTGCAGCACCAGCGACCGCACCTGTGATGGCACCGATAGTCGTGGAGTTAGTTTCGTATTCACCTGTAGTGGCGTTTTGACGTTGAGTGGCTTGACAGCCTGTAAGAGCAAGCACTAGGGCAAGTGCGATAGACAGCTTTTTCAAGGGAAAATCTCCATATAAAAATTGAGGCGAAACGCTGCTTTATAAAATTAGACTTAAATTATTAATCAGTCGTTATCGATCTTTGTTAGCTGAAGGTAAGATGGAAGCAGAAAATTGTAAGAATTGTCCTACTCTGGCCAAATAACGTCTACGTATTTGCTACGCAGTTAAAACTATTTGGCCTTTTTGAGGAGTTGAGGAGGTTAGTCCGAGTGATTATCCAGCATTTTTCTTGCTTGCTCACCGCCCACACCGCGGTTCACAGACACTTTTCGACCTTTCTTCAAACCAACTTCATAATCTGCGGTTAGGTTTTTCATCGCTTCTTTAAGTTGTTTCTTAAAGGTTTCGCGATCAATGTTTTTGAATTCTTTGTCGATGTAGTCATTTATTTTATTGGCTGACTCTTCGTCAGGGGAGATCACTGGTAGCTTTTCAATTGCACCTTCAACCCAACCAGAAACAAATGAGTTTACCCGGCGGGTTACTTCCATGGAAGAAGTGCCACTACCCGCAAAACTATTTCGGAACTGACCAGTACTTTCGTTCATTTCGCGATAGATAATATCGAAAGCGAAGGCGGCAAAAATCGCACGGTCGGCTTCGCCAATAAACTCCACGCGTTTAAGCCCTTTGTGATTCAGCAGAACTGCCTCAACGCCAAACTTGGTGTTGATGCCACGAATCACACGCAAAATAGTAGAACTTATGTTTGCGGGTAGCAGGTGGGAAGACTGTGTTTTTCCCATTTTGATGAACTCAATATCATCTTTGTCCAGACCATACTTCATCATCAGGCGATGTGCCATCTTGATGGCGTTAGCAGCCTCATTGACGTTGGCAGAGTTACCCAGTTCTAAACACTTGGCGATTTTTTTCAGGGCTTTTTGTTTATCCATCGACAACCAATTACGAAAGCAGAAAATTTATGAAGTCAGATATATTACCTTTTTTGACATAAAAACGAAATACAATGCGACGGCTAAAGAAGGAAAACGCCCCGTTGCGAGCCGGAGCGTGGTATTCCTGCATTCTATTGAGAAGGTCAGATTTCTCTGACATGAAGGGACAACGATGTTGTACGCGGTTACAAGCCCAGCTGGTTTAACAAGTCATTGGCTTCATCTGTTGCAAGTGATTTCTGAGTTTCCTTTTCTGCCATCTTTTTGCGAGTCGCTTCCAGAATATCATCCGGGTTTTCGTCTTCAGCGATTTCAAATTCTTCAAGCTGAATGAATTCGGTTTTATCCATTGCCAGTTCGAGATAAAAAATGTTGTTATTTGTGGTCGAGAAAGTCACACGGCGCGCCTGTGGGCGATCAAGATTGGTGTCTACCTGCAATATCACCTGTTTATTCAATGACAGCATTTTGGGTTGATTTTGCGTGATGTTTGTTTGCAACTCTTTGCGAATTTTATTGGTAAAATCACCCACTAATTGGTTCATCAGTTCGCCAAGCACATCCGCAACTTCATCGGAGGTATGTGAGATGGCCAGCTCTTCTTCGGGCATCCCCATATTGCGCATGTAATTGGTGTAAATTTCGAGTGCGGCTTTAGCAGTAAAGTTAATAACAACTAAGCCGGTGAATCCACCATCAAACAAGACAAAACAACCGAAATCTGGCTTAAGGCTGGTTTTGTTGATCTTTTGCACCATGGCGGAATAGTTTACTTGAGAACAAGTCGCCGAGGTAAGCACGCCAGAAACCGACTGGCAAAGTTTTAGAAGGATATCTTCTGTGGTTACTACTTTATTCTTTTTCATTCTGAAAGCTCATTGAGATAGGCTATTTCTTTCTCAATGTAAGGCATTAATAGTCAAGAAATAAAGCATAAGTTTCAATATTGTATTGAGATTCTGATTTAATCGCTTTTTCAAATGTTGTAAAGTGATGAAACCCGAATAAAATCACTCCACTCTGACTCGACTGCCTTGCTCGAGACTTCATCGAAAAGCAGCTTGAGGATTGAGTAATATAATTAGATAACCCGCAGCTGATAGGATCAGCGTCGTAGGGGCAGGAAGCAAATGTTACCAAGATTACACTCGCAAACTGACGTCGACCCTCTTGTTCTGATTTTTTTAAAAGAGCTTGAACAAGCTGGATTCACTGGTGATATAGAAAGCCAATATTCAAGCCGACTCGCGGTTTCCACTGATAACAGTGTGTACCAGCAGTTACCTCAGGCGGTTGTTCATCCTCGAACAACGCAAGATGTTGCGCTTATTGGTAAACTGAGCAATAAAGAAAAGTACGAGCGAATCACGTTTTCACCTCGCGGTGGCGGCACTGGTACTAATGGGCAGTCCCTGACGAAAGGTATTGTGGTTGATTTGTCTCGCCACATGAACAAAGTACTTGAAATTAATGAAGAAGAAGGCTGGGTACGTGTGCAAACTGGTGTCATTAAGGACCAGTTAAATGACGCCGTTCGCCCATATGGCTACTTTTTCTCTCCCGATTTATCCACCAGTAATCGCGCCACTATTGGTGGTATGGTCAACACGGACGCCTCCGGTCAGGGATCGCTGAAATACGGAAAAACGTCTGATCACGTCCTCTCGTTACAAGCTGTGTTTGCCGATGGCTCGATTTTAGAGTCAGACTTGTCTCATGGTTATCCAGAAGAGGGCGAGTTTGCCGCAACCGCGCTGAGTGTTACCGAATCAGTGTGTCGTGAAAAACGTCAGCAAATTAATGATAAATTCCCGCCTCTAAACCGTTTCTTAACCGGATACGATCTAAAAAATGCACTTAACGAAGCGGATGATCGCTTTGATATCACTCGCGTATTGTGTGGTGCAGAGGGCTCACTTGCCTTCATCACAGAAGCGAAATTAAACCTGACTCGCATTCCTAAAGTGCGTACTTTGGTCAACGTTAAATACAACACGTTTGATTCGGCCTTGCGTAATGCCCCACTGATGGTGCAAGCGAATGCAATGTCGGTTGAAACGGTTGACTCAAAAGTGCTTAACCTCGCGAAACAAGATATTGTTTGGCATACGGTCAGCGATCTCATCACGGATGTACCAGACAAAGAGATGCTTGGCATCAACATGGTGGAATACGCGGGCGAGGACGCTGAGGAGATCGCGTCACAAGTTGCGGCGTTAACTGCCAAGCTCGATACCATGCTCGAAACAGAAGAAGCGGGCATTATCGGCTATCAAGTCTGTGATGATTTGGCGAGTATCGGCCGTATCTACAACATGCGTAAAAAAGCAGTAGGTCTGCTTGGTGCGGCAAAAGGACGCGCTAAGCCTGTGCCGTTTGCAGAAGATACCTGTGTTCCACCAGAAAACTTAGCGGACTTTATTGCCGAGTTCCGTGAACTTCTGGACGGGAAATCTCTGAATTACGGTATGTTTGGCCACGTTGATGCGGGTGTATTACACGTTCGTCCTGCTCTGGATCTGTGCGATCCTCATCAAGAAGCACTAATGCATGAGCTGTCAGATGAAGTGGTTAAGCTGGTCGCGAAATACGGCGGTTTGATGTGGGGTGAACACGGTAAAGGTTTCCGCTCTGAGTACGGGCCGGAATTCTTTGGTGAAGAACTGTTTACCGAGCTTCGACGTGTGAAAGCGGCATTTGACCCACACAACAAGATGAACCCGGGCAAAATCTGTACGCCGTTAAACAGTGATGCAGAGTTGGTGAAAGTGACCGACACCAAACGTGGTTACTATGACCGTCAGATTGATGTTCAGGTTCGTGACAGCTTTAAGCAAGCGGTGGAATGTAACGGTAATGGCTTGTGCTTTAACTACGACACCAGCTCACCAATGTGTCCATCGATGAAAGTGACGGCTGATCGTCGCCATTCGCCAAAAGGCCGTGCAGGATTAGTCCGTGAGTGGTTGCGTCAGTTGACAGAGCAAGGTATCGATATTCTCGACCTTGAAAAACAAGCATTGGAAAACAAATCGTCGATCAAAACTATGATCGATCGCGTTCGCCATTCCATTAACCGTCGTCATGAATACGATTTCTCTCATGAGGTTTATGAGGCGATGAATGGCTGTCTGGCGTGTAAAGCGTGTGCCAGCCAGTGTCCGATTAAAGTGGATGTACCGAGCTTCCGTTCCCGCTTCTTAAACATCTATCACTCTCGTTACCAACGTCCGGCAAAAGATTACCTGGTGGCGAATATTGAAACCATGTTACCGCTGATGGCGAAAGCTCCTAGCGTTGTAAATAGTGTTATCAAGCAATCTTGGGTGAAAAGCTTAACTGCATCGACAGTGGGCTACGTGGATGCGCCTTTGCTGTCTGTACCGACTTTGCAAAAACGTATTGAATCGCTGACCACCGATTATGACCTTACTGCGTTGTCGCGACTGTCTTCGGAAGAGAAGAGCAAGCACGTTCTGATTGTACAAGACCCGTTTACAAGTTATTACGATGCCGAAGTGGTAGAAGATTTTGTTAAGCTGACCAGAAAGCTGGGCATGAACCCGGTTCTGCTGCCATTTAAACCCAACGGCAAAGCGCAGCATATCAAAGGCTTTTTACGCCAGTTCTCTGAAACGGCAACGGATACCGCGAAGTTTTTATCTTTGGTTGCCGATCTTGGCATTCCAATGGTGGGTGTTGACCCTGCATTAGTGCTTTGTTACCGAGACGAATACAACGAAGTGCTGGGCAGCAAGCGCGGTGAATTTGATGTCCTGACTGCTCATGAGTGGCTATATCCAAGACTGGACAAATTCGCTGCGGTAGAATCTGCGCAACAAGAACCTTGGTATCTGTTCGCACACTGCACAGAGAAGACCAAAATGCCAAATGCTGAAAAAGAGTGGGGCGCGATATTTGCTCACTTTGGCGCAGTGTTGAATACCGTCCCGGTTGGCTGTTGTGGCATGGCGGGTACCTTTGGTCACGAAGTGGATAAGTTGGAGATGTCGAGAGATATTTACAACCTCAGCTGGAAAGCAAACTTAGATAAGTTGGACAATGAGCGATGCCTCATAACGGGTTACTCTTGTCGAAGCCAGGTTAAACGCTTCGAAGGAACTAAGCCGAAGCACCCGGTTCAGGCTTTGCTGACGCTTATTTAAAGCACTTCTAATAAGATTAAGCCCAGTCGTTATGCTGGGCTTTTTATCGATTCACCCCTTAAGAATTCAAAGGATTGAACCTTGAGAAAACTTGAACTTAGAGTCCCACCTGTTGCGGTATTCTTGTTGGTGATTTTACTGATGTACTGGCTGAAAGGGCTCACGCCAGACTTTATGATCACTGTCCCTTTTGTCGAATTTGTTGTTGCTATTCTAACGCTGTTATCGGGCGTTATTGGCATTGCTGGCGTATATGAATTTCGCAAAGAAAAGACGACCGTCAATCCGGTTAAACCCGAGGCTGCCACATCGGTAGTGAGTACTGGCGTCTTCGCTTATACGCGTAATCCAATGTATGTAGCGCTGTTGCTGCTTATTATTGCGTTAGGGTTATGGTGGCAGCACCTAAGTGTCATTCTTTGTGGCGCTCTATTTATCTCTTATATGAATCGCTACCAAATAAAACCAGAAGAGCACGTGTTAGAAAGGCTGTTTGGTGAAGACTACCTGAAATACAAAAACCGGGTGCGTCGCTGGCTATAGCCCCAGAGTTTTGAGCTTCTGTTTGCGTTGCTTTTTTGCGTTGCTTCAGACGAGATGATGATTTTAATTTGGCTTACATCGTCCCCGGGGGTCTTTGAGCAAAATCTTCGACCACGAAATCAATCAGTGCTCTGACTTTACGCGGTATGACGTTGCCCTCCAAATAGACCGCGTTAATCGGGTGTGTATTCATACTGTAGTCATCAAGGAGTTTGACCAGTCTTCCGCTCTCGAGATCGTTTTGTAAAACAAAGTCCGGACAAATCGCTATCCCACGTCCATCTATCGCCCAATCTTTTGCGATGCGAGCACTGTTCACCATGAGATTCCTTTCTGGAGCCACAGAGGTCTCTTCTTCTCCCTGGTAGAATAGCCATTTGTTGTGACCTCTTCGGTTGGTGTCAATAATACAGAAATGTTCCTTGAGCGCTTGAGGTGTGTTTGGTGTTCCTCGCAGTTTCAGGTATTCGGGTGAGGCGACGACACAACTGGTGATTTCGCCAAGTTTCCTTACTTTCAGTGTTGCCGTGTCTGGCATCCCAATACGAAATGCTAAATCAATGCCCTCTTTGGCTAAGTCCACATAAGAGTCGCTTAAGCGAAGATCGATGGAGAGTTGAGGATGAAGAGATGAAAAGCGGCTCAGTAAACCTGTGATGTAGATTTCTCCGAACGTCAATGGTGCGGACACACGCAGGACGCCCGTTAATCCTTTTGATTCTTCTGATATAGCACCCAGCAAATCATCTAACTCGTCTAACAGGGTGGGGGCTCGAGCCAGTAATTCCTGACCTGTGGGAGTAAGACCAACCTTGCGAGTGGTTCTCTGTAATAACTGTGCGCCAATTTTTTCCTCCAACTGAGCGACATATTTAGAAGTGATCCGGTTAGATACACCGAGCCTTTGTGCTGCTTCTGTAAAAGATCCTGTCTGTGCGGTCGCCACAAACGCTTTTAACCCATCAACCAAGTCCATTTTATTACTACCCATATTAGGAACAAATTGTTGAATATCATTCTACATAATCGTCATTGTATTGAAAGTGTGCTGGGTACATAATTTCTTCATACCAAGTTAAGCACGCCATATTGTGGCACTCAAAAATAAGGGAAAAGCGATGAGCGTTATGTCCTCACTTCAAAAGCTGAAAAACAGATTTAAAGCGTCACCAAGAATGCCAGTGGTATTTCTTGGTCATGGTTCCCCAATGAACGTCATTGAGGATAATGAATTCACACGTAGTTGGGTGGAACTTGGACGTACACTGCCAAGACCTCAGGCGATACTGGTGGTTTCTGCTCACTGGATGACACAGGGTAGTACGCTGGTCGATGTTTCCGCACTACCTCGTACCATTCATGACTTTTACGGTTTTCCTGATGCGTTATATGAGAAGCAATACCCGGCAAAAGGGCATCCACAGCTAGCGAATGAAGTCGCGGCTTTATTATCGGATCATCATGTTCACACGGATGATACCTGGGGACTGGATCATGGTGCATGGTCAGTACTGAATTCGTTGTTTCCGGCGGCTGATGTACCGGTATTTCAATTATCTATTGATATAACCAAAGACATGAACTGGCACTTAAGCATAGGCAAAAAGCTATCTGAGTTACGTGACCGAGGTGTGTTGATTCTTGGTTCGGGCAATATTGTTCACAACTTAAGAGCCTTACAGTTTGATGGACAACCACACGACTGGGCGATTGAATTTGATCAGTTTGTTGCTGAGCAGTTGAATAACCGTGATTTTAAATCGTTAGCCGATGTCGCCGCTATGGGTAACCTAATGCGTATGGCGAATCCAACACTAGAACATTATGCGCCTGCACTAACAATCGCGGGCGCATCAAACTTGAAAGATGAACTTGTTTATACCTCAGAAGGGGTTGAGTTAGGTTCTATCTCAATGCGTTCATTCGTTTTCAACGGCGCTTAATTTTTTGGAGGATCAGAGTATGTTAGTAGATGGAAAATGGACAGAAAACTGGAAAGCGTTGCAAAAAGCGGATGATAAAGGACGTTTTGTACGTCAGGTCTCCGAGTTCCGAAACTGGATCACTCCGGACGGCAGCGCAGGCCCAACAGGGACAGGTGGCTTTAAAGCTGAGCCCGGACGTTACCGACTCTATGTCGCCTTAATTTGTCCTTGGGCGTCGCGTACACTCATCGCGCGTAAACTGAAAGGGCTGGAAGATATTATTCCGGTAACGGTGGTTAACCCGCAAATGACTTCGCAAGGTTGGGCATTTGGTGGTTATGATGGTGCTGATACCGATCCGCTGTTTGAATCGCAATACATGCATGAAATATATACACGAGCGAACCCGACTTATACTGGGCGTGCCACTGTACCTGTACTGTGGGATATGAAGCAAAATGTATTGGTGAATAACGAGAGTGCTGACATTCTTCGCATGCTGGATACGGCTTTTGAAGAGATAGTGCCATCAGACGTCAGATTGTACCCTGAAGAGCTTTCTGCAGAGATTGAAGAACTCAACCCACGTATCTATAACGACCTCAATAATGGGGTCTACAAGGCAGGCTTTACTCAATCCCAATCTTCTTATGAAGAAGCGGTAAATGAAGTTTTTGCGATGCTTGATGAACTTGAGCTACGTTTGGAAGGACAAGACTACCTTATTGGGAACCGTTTAACGGAAACCGATATCCGTACGTTTGTTACGCTGATTCGTTTTGACGCGGCGTATCATGGGCTATTCAAAACCAATCGTAAGCAAATTGCGGCCTATCCGAATCTTTCCGCTTACATGGAACGCATACTCAATCTCCCGGGCGTGGTAGAGACGGTAAGTATCGATCACATTACAGCGGGTTATTATTCGATCAAAGAATTGAATCCAGCGGGAATCCGTCCAACAGGGCCTGCCCATATTGAGGCAATGATTCAGTCAGCGAGAAACGCGAATCAATAAAGATGACAAGAAGGTCAAATAAAATAGCGGCAACGCCTTGTAGGTCGTTACCGCTAACAATGTTTGCTTGGGAGCTTGAGGCAGTGGTTAGGCTGCCTCAATGAACTTTGCTAAGAATGCATCCTTACGAGCGTGGAAACGCTGAACCAGATCATCGACCGCTTCTTGGTCGTAAGGTTTTAAACCACTTGCAACCATGCGCTTGATGCCGTTGCCGACAACTTCACCATCTTCTTTGAAAGCAAAGTTCAGCGTCACAACGCCACGTTTGCCTTCTACGTCGAACGTGGCACCGGTAAATTCTACTTCCGGATGCGTCAGGTCGAGACGAGCAAACTCAACTTCCATACTTTCGTAAATCACTAATGGACGTTGGCAGTTGATCATCATTTGTTGCTCTTCCATCAGAGGAACCATGATGTGCGGGAAGTTCTTGCCAGAAAACTGAACATAATTTGTCACTACGTGCTCAATGAAAGCCGCATCGTGATTGGTCTCACCTTCACGAGACATATGCAAATATTCCTTGCCTGCCTCATCAACCACAGCACTTTCTTTCTCACACTTATTCTCGATATGAAGCGCAACGCCATCATTCACCATACCAGAGAAGCTAAAACGCATCTTTTGGCTAATGCCTTCTTTGCTCAGTAGTACGGCAAACAGTAGATCGCCTGGAACACAAAAGCGTTTGTTGTCTTCATCATGAATCGGGTTGTAATCGCCAGCTACGCGCTTCGCAAAGTGACTTGCCTGCTCGCGAGTGAACTGAAACTGGTGCTCATTGTTAGAAAAATAAGGTGTTAGAAACATAATTTTTACGTAGTAACCAAAACTGTAAGGGATTATATGCGAAACACTGACGGGCAATGGTCCATCCAGTGAGATTTAACCTATCTTAACAACCATGTAGTCCTCTAGTCATCGAAAGACAAATGGTTAAATACGCACACTTGATTCACTTTTTATACCTATCAACCTCATCCTACCATGTAATGTTACGACGTTACTTAGGTACGAAGTGCTATAGGTAAAAGTATAGACATAAAAAAGCTCCACATTTACACGGAGCCTTCTAATACTGCTTTTAGAGCAGAAGATTACATTATGGCTCGTCTGCCATGGCGTTGGCGATATCCCAACACAAGCGAGCCGCCAAGCGTGCGGTCTGGCTATCAACATCATAATTTGGGTTGTATTCGGCAATATCAGCCAGAATCAACTTGTTTTTATAATGCAGAATTCGTTCTAGAAACGGGGCGATGGTGTCGTAGCTCACTCCACGTGCCGCTGGTGCGCTGACTCCCGGCGCGGTTGCTGCAGGAAACACGTCTAGATCTATGGTGAGATATAGATAGTCACAATCGTCGATAAAGTGTTGCAGTTGTGTCAGATGATAGCTGTGGTTCAGGTAACTCAGCTGATGATCTTCGACGTACCACACATTCAATTCATCGGCTTTCTGAAATAAAGCCTGAGTGTTGCTGCTGCGACTGACACCTAAGCAGGCATAATGGAATGCCCAATCATTGTGTTGGCAAAAGTGATTAATTTGGTTGAATGGCGTACCAGAGCTTGGCTTCACGTCAGCCATTGGGCTTTCAAAAGCACGCAAATCGAAGTGTGCATCAAAATTAATAATGCCAATTTTCGGCTTTTTATCCGGATGATTTGACTTAAAGTACTCCGCAATTCCCGAGAACGACGCCCATGCGATTTCATGTCCGCCACCCAGTACAATAACTGGGGTGTGGGGCAGTGCTTGAGAAATTGCACTGGCACAACGCGCCTGGCTTTCTTCCAATAAATCGTCTTCACACACTACGGTACCAAGATCATAAATGGGCGCATCTTTGTGCCACGCGAGATTTGCCAGAGCACGACGGATTAAGTCTGGCGATTTCCTCGCTCCTACGCGACCTTTGTTCCTTGCTACACCAGCATCCGTTGCGAAGCCTAATATTGATACACCTTTTGGTTGTTTATCCAGCTCGTGAGCTGACTGATGTTGGACAATATGGTGGATACGTTGGCCAATCTTTCCGTCTTCAGCATCATGACGGCCTTGCCAATGAAATAGTGGGTTATGTAGGTCTGACTGAGACATATTAAAGGCCTCCATGTGCAATGTACTCACCATTTACTATACGACCTACCAGACGTTTTGCACCGACTTGATAGCTCAGATCGGCCGGATGGTCGATATCCCAAACAGAGAAGTCAGCATCAAAACCCACTTTTATCACTCCTCGTGAACCGTCGTTCCCCAATGCTTGTGCTGCATATTGAGTTGCGCCTCGCAGCGCTTCCTGCGGTGTCAGACGAAATAGGGTACACGCCATATTCATCATTAGGGTCATATCGGAAAATGGCGACGTGCCTGGGTTAACATCAGTTGCGATCGCCATCGGTACGTGATGTTTTCTCAGTAACTCAATCGGTGGCAGTTGCGTTTCACGCAAAAAGTAAAACGCGCCTGGAAGCAAGGTGGCGACGGTGTTTGATTTGGAAAGCGCGATAACGCCTTCTTCATCAAGAAATTCAATATGATCGGCAGAAAGGCCGTTGTATCGTGCGGTAAGTGCGGTACCACCGAGGTTAGAGAGCTGCTCTGTGTGGCCCTTTACTTTTAGGCCGTGTTGTTTTGCAGTGGTAAACACCTTTTCTGTTTGCGCTAAATTGAAGCCGATAGATTCGCAAAAAACATCGACGCTGGTGGCCAGCCTCTCTTCTGCAACAAGTGGGATGATGTCCTGACAAATATGTTCAATATAGTCATCGGCGCGACCTGCAAACTCAGGAGGTAACGCATGCGCAGCAAGTAACGTTGTAGTGACTTTTACCTTTCGTTCTTGCTCTAATGCTTTTGCGGCACGTAGCATTTTCAGTTCGTCATTGAGCGTGAGCCCATAGCCGGATTTCACTTCAACCGAAGTGACACCACTGGCTAGCAAGCCGTCTAAACGTGGCAGTGCGAGTTCGACTAACTGCTCTTCGGTCGCTGCTCGTGTTGCTTTTACGGTAGAGAGAATACCACCACCTTGTTGAGCGATCTCCTGATACGGCACACCGTTTAAACGCATCTCGAACTCATTGGCACGATTACCGGCATAGACAAGGTGAGTATGACAATCGATCAGGCCCGGAATCATTAACTTGCCTTGTAGATCGAGACTTTGCGGGTAATTTTGAGGATCTAGCTGTGACTCGATTTGAGGGTCGTCTTCACCATGCGAACAAGTACTGATGGCGACGATTTTCCCCGATTGAATACCGACACGCGCAGGTGATGTAGGCAGATATCCTGCTTCCCCTTGCGTCATAGTGACCAGACGCGCATTTTCAATCAGCAAATCCATTTTTGTATCCTATTTGGTTGGTAGCATTAAATGTATATACAAATATGTATAATAAGAAAGTATCGATGACAAGATTGATGTTGTAAAGGTGTGATCGAAGAGTAGGGGGATTGTTATTCTCACACGTTTAAATCAGCACTTTGGAACTCAACTTGTACTTGTTGCCTGGATGGTAGAGCAAGGCGGTGCTGACCAATTTATCTTGGCTCCAGGTTCTTCGGTTTAGGAGAAGACAAGGCTCATTAGCCTGCATTTTTAGATCAAGCTTGATGCGGCCATCCGGAACGATAGCTTCAACGGTATGTTCGATGGCACTAAGCGGGCAGTTATCGGACAAAAACTGGTTTGGCGTGATATTCGTGAAGTCTTGGTCCAGGTAGCTTGGCGCATATTGGCTGTTGACCCAGCGCAGTTCCAACTGAATTGGCGTGCTGTCTTCGTAGTGGATAATTTCACTGTAGAATACGGTGGTGCCCAGCATCACGCCAAGTTTTGTTGCGATGGTCGCATCGGCTTTAATCGCGACCTGTTTTAGAACCTTGCTGCGATACTCACGGCCGCGTTCACTGACTTCCTGAGCAATATTGCGGATGTCCAACAGCGGCGACTCTGATTTTTCAACCGGATCACAGACAAATGTGCCAAGCCGCGGGCGACGTTGAAGCCTGCCTTCGTTAACGAGATCTCGAATCGCCTTGTTCACGGTCATCCGACTGACTTCAAATTGTTCGGTTAACTCGAACTCAGTTGCGATACGTTGTCCTGTCGACCACTCTCCCGATTCAATTTTATCGAGAATAAATTGTTTAATTTGCATGTAGAGTGGTGCAGACATCATGGCTTTCCTTTAATTGACTATACAAATAGTGCTCAATTTCAGTGAAAATAGCAAATCATTCTCGGGAACTTGCGTCGAAAAGGCTGCTTTTGCAGCAACTTTTCGACCTCTGAAGTGATGTCTCATGTGGGCACTGTGCGGCTATTTTCACGGGATAAGGGAAATAGCCCGTATTCTTGTTGTCTATAGCTTGAAGCGCACCAAGCAATTGTGTAAACAGGTGGACATCAAAATAAAAATGATAAAGAAGTAAGGGAAGAAATGTTTAAAAAGTTAAAAGCATCATTAGGAATTGGTTCGGCAAAAGTGGATACCATTTTGGATGAGATGAGTGTTTACCAAGGTTCAACGCTTACGGGGCATGTCCACATTATTGGTGGCGATGTTGAACAGCGAATCGATGCAATCACCATCAAACTGAATACGGAAATGAAAGTAGAAGTGGATGACAGCGTCAGATACGAGACGTTTACGCTTGATCAGTTGAAAGCTGTTGAGCCTTTTGTGATTCAAGCCAATGAAGAAAAGCAAGTTCCGTTTCAGTTGAAGTTACATGATGAAGCACCAATCACATTGGTCTACGCATTAAAAAATCAGTGTCACGTCTGGCTAGAAACCACACTAGACATTGATTTCGCGATGGACCCACGTGACCGCGACTACATTGAAGTGAAGCCGTTACCAGTGGTCTCGCGAGTGATTCAGGCAATTGAACAAGCGGGCTTTACGATGGTGAAAGCGGATGTTGAAAAAGGTTTCTTGCGCGGCGGTTCTTTCTCTTCTCGCTCAGGAATCTATCAGGAATTGGAGTTCCGTAACAACGGTTTCATCTCTTCGAAAGAAATTGAACTTTCCTTCATTTTAGACGGGCAAGTCATCCACTGTTTAGCAGAAATCGACCGTTCGCTCAGCTTGTCTGGCGACCAGTATCGTTCATTTACTTTACCAATCAGTGCGACAGATGCTCAAGTCGCCGCAGCGATTGCTCCAACTTTAAGTTTATAATTGATTAGCTGCCTGATCCCGGCCTAAATAAGTACCGATAGCCAATCGTAAATGCGATATCGGTACTGTTGTCCATGTTTCCCACATTCTCTATAGCGATGAGCTCCAAAGCAGAGTTTTGCATTAGGTAGCGATAGCCAACTTTAATCTCTTTGGCGGCATCGGCAAATTCGTCCGGGCCTTCAGCTGAACCTTGGTACCAGTGTTACTCAATGATCATATGGTGATTTTCGGCAAGGGAGTAACGATAGCCTGCTGAAATTGCAGCCGTGTTCTTTCGATAGGGTAAGTTGAGCATTGCACGGTCGTCAGTACGAAAGGTCATTCCTATCATTGAATAAATGGCATGGTCGCTATTCAGATAGCTATAGTTGACCTGAAAACCTTGTTCAAAACTGCTTCCTTTAAAGGTGCCGTGAGTAACCTTGTCGTAATAAAGGCTGCCACCAAGCGACAGGCCATGCTGTTTGCTTTGAAATATCTGGTATTGGACGTAAGTGGAAATATTATTGGCGATGGTTTCTCTGCTAAAGTCGTCCTCAAAAACGCCGTATTGGGGCATTGATATGTAAGATCGGCCTTTGCCAACTTCATCTCGTCCATTTTGATCGATACTAAATAAATCATGGAATTTTCTCGTAAGACCATCCAGATGGTTATCGGCTTCAAATACCCAGCGATAGTTGAGCTCCCACTGCCAGCGGCTGCTGATTTGCCATTTTCCACCAACCTCGACCTGATTATGGTAATAATCTAAAGCGTACTCATCCGTATGAGCCCAGACACTGGCTATTGTGGCCGATGCATAACCTTCAATGTAATCTGAAGGCAAACTAAATCCTGAGCGTAAGTAATTAGTATGACTAACCGATTGTATCGGTGATTGAGCGTAGGCGCGGAGCGGGCCATAAATGTCATTGGCGGCCAATGCAGGGGTTGAAAAACATACGACATAGCAAAATAGGGTAGGATGCCATCTCATTTTGATCATAATGAATACCTAAACGGAAATGACTCATTAATGTAAATATAGTGTTAATCTAATTTTTTGGTCCCCATTTTTATTTTCTTTTCTTTGTGTTAGCTGTTTTTTCACTTGTTGAGCAATTCATGGGTGAAGATTAAATGACAGAGTAAATCGCTCTTTGCATTCTAATTGTGAGCTAGGTACAATCTGCTGTTCCGATAACGGTCCGGTATTCGTATTACCGAGAGACCTTCATCGACTCTCAACTATTTTCCAACAAATAGCTTCTAAATTTGAATAACATGTGTTGCTTGGTATGCAACACCACTGTAAAGGACATAGTATGCCTATTATTACTCTTCCTGACGGCAGTCAACGTCAATTTGATAACCCAGTATCTACTATGGAAGTTGCGCAATCGATCGGTCCTGGTCTTGCTAAAGCAACTATCGCTGGTCGTGTTAACGGTAATCGTGTTGATGCGTGTGATCTAATCGAAGAAGACGCAAGCCTTGAAATCATCACTGCAAAAGATGAAGTAGACGGTCTGGAAATCGTTCGTCACTCATGCGCTCACCTTCTTGGTCACGCTCTGAAACAGCTTTACCCACAAGCAAAAATGGCGATCGGTCCAACCATCGATAGCGGCTTCTACTACGACATCGACTTAGACGAGTCTCTAACGCAAGAAGATCTTGATAAGATTGAAAAGCGTATGAAAGAGCTAGCGAAAACCAAGTACGAAGTAGTTAAGAAAAAAGTAAGCTGGCAGGAAGCGCGTGATACCTTTGAATCACGTGGCGAACCATATAAAGTGGAAATCCTGGATGAAAACGTATCTCGTGATGATCGTCCAGGTCTTTACCACCATGAAGAATACATCGACATGTGTCGTGGCCCTCACGTTCCTAACATGAGTTTCTGTCAACATTTCACTCTATTGAATGTTGCAGGTGCTTACTGGCGTGGTAACAGCGACAATAAAATGCTTCAGCGTATTTACGGTACGGCTTTCCACGATAAGAAAGCACTTAAAGCTCACTTGACTCGCCTTGAAGAAGCAGCGAAACGTGACCACCGTAAAATCGGTAAGCAACTAGACCTATTCCACATGCAGCAAGAAGCACCGGGTATGGTGTTCTGGCATCACAATGGTTGGTCTATCTTCCGTGATCTGGAAGTCTTTGTTCGTGATAAACTGACCGAGTACGACTACCAGGAAGTGAAAGGTCCTTTAATGATGGACCGTGTTCTTTGGGAACGCTCTGGTCACTGGGACAAATACGCAGATGCGATGTTCACGACCTCTTCTGAAAACCGTGAATACGCAATTAAGCCTATGAACTGTCCGGGTCACGTGCAGATCTTTAACCAAGGTCTAAAATCGTACCGTGATCTACCGTTACGTATGGCAGAGTTCGGCTCATGTCACCGTAACGAACCATCAGGCGCACTACACGGTATTATGCGTGTACGTGGCTTTACTCAGGATGATGCTCACATTTTCTGTACTGAGAGCCAAATCCAAGAAGAAGTCACCAGCTGTATTAAGATGGTGTATGATACGTACCAAACATTTGGCTTCGATAACATCGTCGTTAAGCTGTCTACTCGTCCAGAACAGCGTGTTGGTTCGGATGAAATCTGGGATCAATCTGAAGAAGCATTGAAACTGTCTCTAGAATCAATGGAAATTCCATACGAGATTCAAGAAGGCGAGGGTGCATTCTACGGTCCTAAGATTGAGTTCACGCTATACGACTGTCTAGATCGTGCATGGCAGTGTGGTACTGTTCAGTTAGACTTCAACCTACCTGGTCGCTTAGGCGCAACTTATGTAGGTGAAAACAACGAACGTCTAGTTCCGGTAATGATTCACCGCGCAATTCTAGGTTCACTAGAACGTTTCATCGGTATCCTTATCGAAGAATACGCTGGTTTCTTCCCAACTTGGTTGGCACCAGAACAGGCTGTTCTTATGAATATTACTGATAAACAGTCAGATTATGTTCAAGAAGTAGTACAAAAATTACAAAAAAGTGGAATTAGAGCTAAAGCGGACTTGAGAAATGAGAAGATTGGCTTTAAAATCCGCGAACACACTTTGAAGCGTGTACCGTATATGCTTGTCGTTGGTGACCAAGAAATGGAAGCTGGCGAAATTGCAGTGCGTACTCGTAAAGGTAAAGATCTCGGTAAATTTAAGGTGGATGATTTTATCTCTTACATCCAAGACGAGATTTCAAGCCGTAAGCTCAATCTGGAGGAATAAGCTATTAAAGGCGGAAGACGCGGCCAACAGCCGGTAAAACAAAACCCACACCGTTTAAACGGTGAAATTCGTGGCGTTCGTGAAGTTCGACTAACAGGCGCTGACGGTGAATCAGTTGGTGTTGTATCGATCCAAGAAGCGATTGCTGCTGCTGAAGAAGCAGGTATGGATCTTGTTGAGATTAGTCCTAACGCTGAGCCGCCAGTTTGTCGTGTGATGGACTACGGTAAATTCCTCTTTGAGAAGAGCAAGGCTGCGAAAGAGCAGAAGAAGAAGCAAAAGCAGATTCAGATCAAGGAAGTAAAATTCCGACCTGGAACTGATATTGGAGACTACCAGGTAAAACTACGCAACCTGGTGCGTTTCCTAGAAGAAGGCAACAAGGTGAAGGTAACAATTCGCTTCCGTGGCCGTGAGATGGCACACCAAGACATCGGTGTCGACGTTCTAAACCGCTTGAAAGAAGATACTGCAGAACTTGCTGTAGTTGAATCTTTCCCTAGCCGTATTGAAGGTCGTCAGATGATCATGGTGCTAGCCCCTAAAAAGAAGTAATTAACGGCTCATAAAGTAATTAAAACCTAGCCGATTCCCTTTGAATAGAAGGTTCGCGGTTGGGTTTTGTTCGCCCTAATTACATTGTTTATTAAACTACTACAATGCGGAGTTATTCATCATGCCTAAGATGAAAACCAACAAAGGTGCTGCTAAGCGTTTCAAGAAAACTGCTGGTGGTATTAAGTACAAGCACGCTACAAAACGTCACATCCTGACTAAGCGTACTACTAAGAACAAGCGTCAACTACGTCCAAATGCAATCCTTCCTCGTTGTGAAGTGGCTGCAGTAATTCGTATGTTGCCATACGCTTAATTCTTTATAGTTATCAATCGTTTAGTTTAGGAGAAGCATAATGCCTCGCGTAAAACGTGGTGTACAAGCTCGTGCACGTCATAAGAAAGTTCTAAAACAAGCTAAAGGTTACTACGGTGCGCGTTCACGTGTTTACCGCGTAGCTTTCCAAGCAGTTACTAAAGCTGGTCAATACGCTTACCGTGACCGTCGCGCTAAGAAACGTCAATTCCGTCAACTTTGGATTGCACGTATCAATGCGGCATCTCGTCAAAATGGTCTATCTTACAGCCGTTTCATCAACGGTCTTAAGAAAGCATCTATCGAGATCGACCGTAAGATCCTTGCGGACATCGCAGTATTCGACAAAGCTGCATTCGCAGTTCTAGTTGAAAAAGCGAAAGCTGCTCTTTAATTAGCAGTTTAGGTTTAAGAAAAGGAGAGCATTCGCTCTCCTTTTTTATTGCTTCTAAAAGCCATTCCCCCATATTTCCCTCGATGCCTTCATCTCCACTGCTCTTATCGTCTCTCCAGCACCCATATTTTCACTTCCCAGTGTCGGCAAGCTTCAGGTAAAAGCCAATAAGCTTAATCCAACTGCTAAGCTCTGCGCTTGTCAAAGAAGGTTAATCCAATATGATGATGAGTTTTTACCAAAGTCCACGGTTTTAATGTCGTATAGGGGGAGGGGCTGCGATCGATTTCTCTTGGTTTGATAAATTGTATTTTACCGCACGTAAGGTGAATTAATATGCATTTAATGTTTTGAATTGGTAAAGTGTAACATTCTGACTTAGTGCGATTTCTATGGTGTAACATTCCGATTTTTTTGATGTTAATGTTGTAAGTGTCTAAATAAATGTTGAATTTACTTGTTTTTATTATCAATAAGACTTGGTGGGAATAATGAAATCAACAGCATTTTCCAAGGTGTCAATTGTCATGCGAATGTAAGGGGTAGTATATTAATTCATATTTTTATGATAAAAATATGAACTATTCACTAGCTGAGTGATTCTAAGTTGTTACAAATTTTGTACAGCTGTAACTTTGCCAAAAGGAATCGTAGATGAGAGATTTGACTCCCGAGTATTTGTTAGCCGCTTTAAGACAAGCGATTAAGACAAAAGGGCTAACATATCGAGAGCTATCTGAAAAAATGGGCATGCCGTTGTCCACTTTTAAACGACATTTAACCAGTACTAACCTGGCTTTAGATAAATTACTCGAATACTGCCGAGCCATTGATTGCACACTAGATGAACTGCAAAAATTAGCCGACCAGCTTCAAGGTGAAGATGAAGACTACTTTAGCCGCACCCAGGATGAAGTCTTCTTCCAGTATCCAAATCTTTACGACTTTTATCGTGAGTTACGGATGCTACGTGGTAAAGATGGCTACTCAATCTTAAAGAAAAAGTATGAACTGTCTAAACAGAGCATGTCCGATTACCTAAAAGCACTGGAGCTATTGGATCTTGTCTATGTCGATGAAGAGAACAACATCACGCTTCATGGACCGCTTTTCTACAGCTATGCTGCAAACTCGAAGCTTAACGATAAATACACAGATATCATTAAAAAGCAGGCCATTGCCGCTGAGAACTGTGTCCGTGTCGCTTTGGCAAGGATGAAGATTACAGAAGAGCAGCTTTTACAGCTTGAAGATATCGTTGCCAAGACAGTGCTTGATTTCCATTCAAAGAATGTTGTCGCTGAGAACTATGACGTCTCGGATTTCACCAACATTGTCGTGTTAGCTGGCCCGCATCAGCCTGTCACATTCTCTGATGGCATTACTGAGACAAACGCGCACTTTATTGATGATATTCGCTATGCCATTGCTGCTGCCGGTGAAAAGCCGAGCTTATCAATCTAGCTTCCATTCATTATTTTCTGGTTGGTATCGCTACTATTTTTTTAACCATTGTCTGTCTAATCTACACATTGGTTTGAAATCGTAGCGGTATCTTGCTGTTCATCACGACAACACGCCACGTGTGTTTTCTCGTTTTCAAAATCACTGCTTGTAGCGGTTTTGTTTTCGGTAAATAACTCAGTTCAATCAGGCTCAAATTCATCACAACAGTGCTTTTTTTGAGTTTTTGTGTTCTTTTTATTCAATAACCTCTTCTTTTAGTAATTCAATTTGGCATTGGTGTCTGGTTTGGCTACTATGTACAGCTATCAAAAAACCAATCACTCCCTTATGGACACTACCAACAGGTAGATGAGGAAACGATGCAACATCTAGAAGAGATCATTGCTAGCGCGAGCACTGCAATTGAAGCTGCCGAATCGCTAGTCGCACTTGATGAAGTGCGTGTTCAGTATCTAGGTAAGAAAGGTGAGCTAACTGCTCAGCTTCAAAGCCTAGGCAAACTACCACCAGAAGAGCGCCGTGAAGCTGGTCAAGAGATCAACAAAGCGAAAGGTGCCGTTCAGCAAGCAATCGCAGCTCGTAAAGACGCACTGCAACGCGCCGAGCTAGAAGCGAAACTAGCCGCTGAAACTATCGACGTAACGCTACCG